>CAZCGU010000009.1:0-153673 GCA_964498525.1 uncultured Pelotomaculum sp. | reverse complement strand
CCATGCTGACCCTGGTCGTAAGCCACCGGGTGCTGAACCAGATCCGTCTTCTAGCTCCGGATAAGAGCGAGCGGTTTACTCCCCTCCGTTGGGACTCAGTGCAAGTGAGGATTAAACAGAGTAAACCTGAAAATGGCTTCTGCTATCATTTTACTATCAAATGGTGATAATAAACCCCAAAAGTCCTGAGATTTCAAGGCTTTTGGGGCTTCGTTAATTACTCCCACTCTATGGTCCCAGGCGGTTTCGACGTAATATCGTAGACCACCCGGTTGATTTCTTTGACTTCGCTGACGATGCGGTTGGAGATGGACTCCAGCACCTCGTAGGGAAGGCGGACCCAGTCCGCAGTCATGGCGTCCACGCTGTTGACCGCCCGGATGACCACGGTGTGGGAATAAGTGCGTTCGTCCCCCATCACCCCTACGCTGCGCATGCCGGGGAGCACAGCAAAGGACTGCCAGATCTGCCGGTAAAGTCCGGCTTTGCGAATTTCCTGCTCCACGATGGCATCGGCTTCCTGGACAAGGGCCACCTTTGGCTCGTCCACAGGGCCCAGAATCCGGACCGCCATACCGGGCCCCGGAAAGGGCTGGCGCCAAACGACCTCTTCCGGCAAACCCATCTCCTCGCCCAGGACCCTCACTTCATCCTTAAACAGCCAGCGCAGGGGCTCCACCAGCTGGAAGCGCATATCCTCGGGCAGGCAGCCCACATTGTGGTGGCTCTTAATTACCGCCGCCGTGGCCGTACCGCTTTCCACCACATCGGGGTAGAGGGTGCCCTGCACCAGATAGTCAATTTGTCCCAGCTTCTGAGCCTCGTCTTCAAACACCCGGATAAATTCCTCACCGATTATCTTTCTTTTCTTTTCCGGGTCGGCCACACCGGCAAGCTTGTTTAAAAACCGCTCCCGGGCGTCCACATAGACCAAATTTATCTGAAATTTTTCTTTAAAAGTCTTCTGCACCTGTTCGGCCTCACCCTTGCGCAAAAGGCCGTGGTTGACAAAAACGCAGGTGAGCTGTTCACCCACCGCCCGCTGCACCAGGACTGCGGCAACGCTGGAATCCACCCCGCCGCTTAAAGCGCAAAGCACCTTTTTATCTCCCACCCGGGCCTTTATTTCCGCAACGGATCGCTCCAGGAAGGAACTCATGTTCCAGTCCCCCCGGCAGCCGCAGATGTCAAATAAAAATGCTTTTAATACGTCCTTCCCCCTGGGGGTATGAACCACTTCCGGATGGAACTGTACGGCATATAGATTCTTTTCCGGATTGGCCATGGCCGCCACCGGGGAATTGGACGTGCGGGCGGATACCGTAAAGCCGGGCGGCGGAGTCTCAACCCTGTCGCCGTGGCTCATCCAGCATTGATCCGACTGCCCCATACAGGAAAGCAGTTTGTCCTTAACCAAAACGTTGAGGCCGGTTTTGCCGTACTCACGGCGCCCGGACCGGTTCACAACGCCCCCCAGCTGCCGGGTCATCAATTGCATGCCGTAGCAAATACCCAGGACGGGGATCCCCGCCTGGTAAAGGGCGGGATCGCAGGCCGGCGCTTTTTCCTGGTGGACACTGGAGGGACCGCCCGAAAGTACGATACCCCTGGGCCTTCTGGCTATAATCTCCGCTATGGAAGTGGAAAAAGGAAGCATTTCACAAAACACTTTTAATTCCCGGATGCGGCGCGCAATCAGGTGGCTGTACTGTCCGCCGAAATCCAGAACAACAACTAACTCCTGTTCGGGTAAAGACATGCTATTTCCCCCTTTCGTATACTTTCCGGTTTAAGACCATAATGTAAGGGAAATTCCGGTAGCGCCCGTCATAGTCCAGACCATAACCCACAATGAATTCATTGGGAACAATAAAGCCGTTATAGTTAATCTCCACAGGCACTATCCGGCTGGCGGGTTTGTCCAGCAGGGTGCAGACCCTGAGGCTGGCGGGGCCGCGGGCCTTGAGATTGTCCACCAGGTAATTAAGGGTAAGCCCCGTATCGACAATATCCTCCACGATCAGGGCGTGGCGGTTTTCAATGGGCCGATCAAGGTCCTTTAAAATTCGCACTACTCCGGAGGACTTCGTCGAAGCGCCGTAACTGGATATGGCCATAAAGTCAAAGCATAGCGGCACCTTGATATTGCGCACCAGATCCGACATGAAAATGACGGCTCCTTTAAGGATACCGATTATCAGCAGATCCTTGTCCCTGTAATCCCGGGATATTTCCGCCCCCATCCCGGCAACACGGGACTGGATTTGTTCCCTGGTGAAAAGGACTCGTTCTCCGTCAGGATGCATTTTGGGGCCCCCTTATTTCAGAAATTCCATTAAAATCCGGCATATTATAACAGGCTAAAACCCCCTGTGTCAATGCTTGTGCCCTCAATCCGGTGTGTTCATTTTGTGATAACGCCACCCGGTAATATCTCCTGGAAAATGTCACTCCCCGGACACAGAGGAGATGGAAGACGGAAGCAAGGGAACACGTCCCCGCTCTTCACCGTGCTTCTGGAACCGGTCCCCGTGTTTCCCCCGGACATTGACATGCCCGCGTCCGCAACCGGCTGTATTTATTCTACTATAATATTGCCCTGAAATGTTCAGATAAAAAAACGACCAGCCAAATTGCTCCCACTTCAAATTATAAAATACCAGACCAGGGGGTAAAACTGATTGGGCGGTTATTTTTGAATAACCCAGGACCGGGCAAAACAAGCGATCTTGTTGCAAAATCCGGGCGTGATTAGCTAATTTCCGGATACCGGGAATTGCAATCAGGCGACAACGCCTTTCTTATTTAACTGCCGGAAAAATATGGGGTTTAAGGTTATGGTGAATATTTTAACTGCTTTTCCTGCATTAGTTTGGGACGAAAAAAACCCGGCATTTTACTGCCGGGCCTTGGGGGGGTTTATTTAAAGCGGCGGTACAATGTTCATACTTTTGTCATAATCCCAGAAGCGAAGGTTAATTTCAATGCCGTTCTTCGGGTTATGCCTGTCGCCGGCCTTAAGTACGGCCTGGCGCAGGCGGTAGTCCCCGGGGTTCAGCCATACTTTGTAAGTATAGTCGGTCAGCCGCATTTCCAGGAACGGATCCATCAGATTCGGGCGCATTTCCAGGAGCAGCAGTTTTTCGCCGCCCACCTTTTCCTGCCCCAGGTACTTGATTTGGGGAACGTCTTTAAAATTAAAGTAGGCCAGGGGGTTCAGTTCGGCATAGAATAGCTCCGAATCAATCAGCTTGTTGCCGGGCAGGGCGATCCATTTTCCGCTCGCCTGATCCTTAAAGTAAGAGTTCTCGCCCGCCTGAATGAACTCAATGGGCGAATTCATCATCGTGCCCTTCATTCTCACTTTATCAGGCGCTTCCCTTTCCCCTTCCACCTTGCTGAAAAAATCCACATTGGCCTTGCCATCCGCAATTAGCCTTGTTTCGGCCTGATAGCGAAAGCTGGGACTGTTCATGGTTTTCTCCAATCCAATCCTGAGCATCTCCTGCGGCGGATGTTTCGCGCCGCCCCGGGCAATCAACCTGCTGCCGCCCCAGACCAGCAGCAGGCCGGCTATTACAAGGGCCAAAACCGGTAAAGCCGTTCTTTTATTAAAGACCACCCAGCGTGGGTACTGCACAGGCTATCCCCCCATACGAAGAGTTAAACTTACCCTAATCATACTGGGAAGGAAACGGAAATATGACTGCTACTTTAAAACAAACCGGCATTATTTGAAAAGGCTGCATTTCATAACAGAATACAGAAAACTTGCGTATTGCAGCGAAAGAGGGTAGAATTTACTCAGACAGGACGAATGTCAGTCTGGGGGCAGGTACAGTGGAAATAAAGGAAATGCAGAGGGACGTGGACAACTGGATCAACCAGTTTGAGGAAGGATACTGGAATCCGCTTTCCATGATGGCCCGGCTGGCCGAAGAGGTCGGTGAGCTGGCGCGGGAAATCAATCACCAATACGGTGAAAAACCGAAAAGGCCGGAAGAGCCCATGGGCGACCTGGCGCTGGAGCTGGCCGACATTCTTTTTATCCTGATCTGCTACGCCAACTCCCTGAACATCGACATGGAGGACGCGTTCAAGCGGGTTATGGCCAAGTACCGCCACAGGGACGGCGACCGTTGGACCCGTAAGGAATAATGGATAGTTAATTGTTTTATGTTTGCTGATTAAAACAACGTAAAACCTTGTTTTCAATAAATTAGGAGGAAATTTTTCTAATGGCAACAGTGATCCCTATCAGAGGTCTACGTTATAATCCCGCGCTGGTGGACAGCCTGACCGGGGTGGTAACACCCCCCTACGATGTAATCGATGCCGCCGGCCAGGAGAAATATTATCAATGCAGCCCCTACAATATCATTCGCCTGGAGTACGGAAAGGACCTGCCCGGGGACAGGGAGCGCCGCAACCGCTATACCAGGGCGGCCGCCGACTTTAACGCCTGGGTGCAGGATAAAGTGCTGGCCCCCGAAGCCAGGCCCGCCCTTTACTTATACGAGCAGGAGTTTACCCTGGGAGGGGAAAGAAAGGTCCGCAGCGGCCTTATCTGCGGAGTAAAACTGGAGCCCTACGAAAAAGGCGTGATCCTGCCCCACGAGGAAACCATTCCCAAGCACAAAGCGGACCGCCTGGAGCTGATGCGCTCCTGCAGGGCTAATCTCAGCCCCATTTTCGGCCTTTACGATGACTGCGAAAATAAGGTGGACACAACCCTGCGGGAAGCGGTACGGAGCGCAGCCCCCGATGTCGACTTCCTGGATGAAAGCGGCGAATCCCACAGGTTGTGGGTGATTACGGGAGAGGGGGCCATCGGCAGGGTCCAGGAAGCCATGGCTGAAATGCGCATCTTTATCGCCGACGGACACCACCGCTATGAAACCGCCCTGAACTTCCAAAGGGAACAGGCGTCCCTGATTGGGGAATCAGTGGCCACCGGGAAATCTGAAGAATCCGCAGGGTCCTTAAAAAATACAGGGTCCCCGGAGCTTGCTGGAACAGCAGAAGCAACGGGTACCACAAACGCAAGTATCGCCGTGACCAGCTCCTGCAGTGTCACGCCGGAAGGCGCCGAATATTGCGCCCGGACCAGGGACTACGCCCATAACTACGTCATGATGACCCTGGTCAACCTTTACGATCCAGGCCTGGTGGTGCTCCCAACCCATCGTTTAATTAAAAATGTCAGCGGGATGGAGTTATCCCTGCTGTTGGACAGGCTGAAAGAAAGTTTTACAGTGGAAGAGTTCCCCCTTACCCCGGATCGGAGCAATTTCCCGGAATTTTTGCAGGCCCTGGCTGAACGGGGAGGATCCGGGAACGGTCCGGCGGCTGGAAGCAAACCAATGGGTCGGGTGAGTCCGTCCCTGCCGGACCCGGGAACCCACGGGGAACCGGGCAGCGGATCCGCCTTGCACCCATGCCGCCCCCACGCCTTTGGTTTGTATGCGGGAGCCGACAGGCTCTATCTACTTACTTATCTGAATAACAAACAACTGGACCTGGTCATGCCCCCGGGCAAGTCCCGGGCCTGGCAGGGTCTCGATGTCTCCGTGCTGCACATGCTGATTATTGAAAAACATCTGGGAATCTGCGGCAAGCTAAGGGCCAGGGCCGAGCATATCGATTATACCCGTGAGGAGGAAGGCGCCCTGGCGGCCGTTGACGCCGGGGAATACCAGCTGGCCTTCTTTCTGAACCCCACCAGGGTGGAAGAAGTGATCCAGGTGGCCGGGAATGGAGAAAAGATGCCCCAAAAGAGCACCTTCCTCTATCCCAAACTTATTACCGTCCTGGTTGTAAACCCGCTGTAAAATACCGGAAAACTCCGGATAAATAAACTGTTTTGCCGGCTAAACTCTCATACTCTACCTGCAAAACGAAGACAGACAAAGACAGGGCCTCTCAAGAGGCCCTGTCTTTCATTAAAATAACCTTGATCGTCTGCAGTAAAATTGCCAGGTCCCTGGCGGGTGAATACGATTTGGTATAGAGCAAGTCGTAGATCAGCTTATTTTCGGGACTGGTGCTGTACCGTCCGGCGATCTGGGCCAGGCCTGTGATGCCGGACTTGACATTCATGCGGTAGGCGTATTCCGGCATATCCCTGACCAGTTCCTTAACGAAAAAAGGCCTTTCCGGACGCGGTCCCACAATGCTCATGTCGCCTTTCAAAACATTGATTAGTTGGGGAATTTCATCAATCCGGACAGCCCGCAAAAAGCGCCCCACCCTGGTCACCCGCGGGTCGTTTTCCGTTGCCAGCACCGGCCCGCTTTCCTGCTCCGCCTTGTCCACCATGGTCCTGAATTTGTATAAATAAAAGGGCTCTCCCTGCAGGGTCAGACGCTTCTGCCGGTATAAAACCGGCCCCCGGGAATCAAGTTTGATAGCGATGCAGACCATTATGCCAAGGGGGGCCGCTACGGCCAGGGCCGCCAGGGATAGCGCAATATCCGTCACTCTTTTAAGAAACGCCGACTCCGGGGGAATACCCAGGGCGCCGATGCTGAACACAGGCACGTCGTCAACTTGCTCCAGCCTGGCCTGGGCCAGCATAATCTCATATAAATCGGGAACAAGCAGCACTGTTATATTTTTATCCACACAGGCGCAAACAACCCGGGCCTTTTGCTCCTGGGACAGGGTTGAGCAGATAAATACCTGATCTGGTTCCACTTCCTCTAAAGCCTTGCAGATACCCTCCACATCCCCCAACAACGGCGGGTTAAAAGCCCCGCTTCCCGGCGCGGGGTTCCCGCTGTCCGCCGTTAACTGACCCGGTTGCGTGCCCCCGCCGGGCCCGGGCGGCGCATCAAGGACCACACCTTCCACCTTTACCAGCCCCCCCGCTACTGATTCCAGTTTCCCCGCCAGGGCCATGGCAGCCAGGGGTTTGCCGGCAACCACGACCCTTTTTACCGGTTGAATCCTTCTTTCAATATGCCAGGCCGCCCGGCGCCACAAAGCCAGCAGGGCCAGTTGGATGAAGGGCGCCGCCAGGAGGACCGAGCGGGGAAAGGTAAAACCGCGCAGGAAGAAAGACAGGGCCATGGCAGCCAGGGCTTGAAAAAATACGGCGCAAACCAGCGAGGCAAATACCTCCGCCCACCGCTGGCGGTAGTTTCCGTAAAGCCCATAAAAACAAAGAAAGACGAGGGCCGACAAACTAAGCCAGGGCCAGGTGGAAATGTAGGCTGCAAAGTTATACCCGGGGATGTCCCAGCCGAATTTTAGATAAAAGGCCAGGATATAGCTCAGGTTTACCAGAGTTAAATCCGTCAGTAAAAAACCTAGTTTTGTTAATAGCAAGTTCTTACGGTTATTCAAAATATTTTCGCCCCGCCCGTGTCCAGGAAATTCTATAACAGTAAAATTATTTCCTTATAAAGCATTCGTCACAAACAAACAATTTCCTTTAAAACGGGCTGAAAACGCTCCGGATAAAGCCACCCCTTCCCGAACAGCCGGCTGTACCGAAGTCAGGGGTGCATTTACTATGAGAGGTATAGCTCCCTGTACTTCCCCACCATAGCCTTCAGGCTGAACAGCTCCCGGGCCCTGCGGCGGCCGGCTTCCCCCATGGAAAGGCGCAGCCCTTTGTCGCCTGCCAGTTTCCCTAAAGCCATAGCCGCTTCCTCCCGGTTCCCCGGCTTTACCAGATAACCCGTTTCCCCCTGCGCCACCAATTCGCCGACGCCGCCGACGGCGCTGGCCACCACCGGCCGGCCCGCCAGCATTGCCTCAATAACGGTAAGGGGCAAACCCTCCCAGCGTGAAAACAAGGTAAACACGTCGAAGTCACGGATAAGTTCCGCGGCGTTTTCCCGGGTTCCCAGCAAAAAAACTTGTCCTGCCAGACCCCTGTCCTCTATAAATGCCCGGCAGGCGCCCCGCTGGGGCCCGTCGCCGATTAAGACAAAGTATAATTCACCCGGTCGCCGGGTTTTATCCTCTGGTTTCGCCCCAAAACCCTTGCTGCTTTTAATCATTTGTTCCGCCAGTTTTAAAAACAACATGGTGTCCTTCGGTTCGGCCAGACGGGCAACCATCCCAAATATTAAATCTTCATCGCCAATATTGAGTTCCTTCCGCAGCAAGCCGTTTTTTCCTTTTTCCGGTTCCGGAAGCCCGTTATAAATCAAAACAAACTTTTTTTGTGGAGCTATTTTAAGCTTCAGCCCCCTGGACAAACCCTCCCGGGACACGCAAACTATTTTCGTGCTCAGCACCCCCGCCATTCTTTCCAGGAGTGTATAAAAATACCGGACGGGAAAACTCTGGTACTCGTTTATTGACCAGCCGTGGGCGGTAAAATAGATCCCGGGGACCTTTGCCAATCCCGCCGCCAAACGTCCGAGCAGGCCGGCCTTGGAGCTGTGGCAGTGCACGATATCATAACCGCCCGCCCTGATCAACAGGTAAAGCCTCCAAAAGGCCCGCAAATCATAAACTGGCGAAATATTCCTTTTTAATCCGGGTACTTCGATTACCCTCACCTTCAGTTTGCGGAGCCAGCCGATTAACTCGCCCCCGGGCGCGCAGGCCACCTCCACATCAAAACTGTTCCCGTCATTTCCGGCTGCCAGATGGTAAACAATCTTCTGGGCCCCGCCCATTTCGGACAAGGTAACGATATGTAATATTTTAGTCTTCATATTTGCGTATTTGCCACACTTCGAGTATTTTTACCTGAGTAAAATTGCCTGTGGGCGCAAACTGCCCCATATCCAAAATCAGGTATACGGTGATTATTTTTAATTAATCAATTATCCGGTTAGGCGGACCTTATTTTAATTCCCGGTTTTCCGGGGTTTGCGGCCTTCTTTCCCTGCCTTGCGCCCCTCTGTTGTTTTTTCCCGGGTATCTGGTTAATTTTTTATGGATTTAATGCAGGCAAAGCCTTAAGCCCCTCGTAACCTTTAGCCAGTTCGGGAACCAGGGTCCGGGCCTGGGACAGGTATTCTCCGGCCTCCTGCTCCTGTCCTTGCTTTGCACGGGTGAGGGCAAGCCAAAAAGCAGCCTCACCCTTTGTTTTTTCATCCTGCAGGGCAGTTTGCAGGAGAGCATCGGCCTCAGTCAGGCGCCCCAGGAGGTATTGCGCTGACCCGACGCTTAGATTTACATTCATATCCGCCCCGGCGCTCATTAAAGGGGCAACATTCCATAGCTCCCTTTCTGTTTCGCCGACCTTCGACATCTGGGCTTCAATTCTGGCGGGAACAGCCACGGCTGCTTCCAAATGCTCCCTGGCCCCATCCCTGTTCCCGTCGACAAATTCGCTGTACCCGACGATGAAGTAGGACCGGGCCGCAGTTCCGTACCACTTAATCTGAAAAGGAGCCAGGGCAAGGGCCTTTTCGGAATATTCCAGAACACCCTCATAATTCTTTAAGCTTAATTGAATGTTGGCCAGGTCGGCGTAACGCTGGGAATTGTACCGGCCCATCCGGACGGCCTTCCGGGCTTCCAGGGCCGCCTGGTCCAGGGCGCCGGCCCGGCTGTAAATACTGGCCAGGCTGCTGTGATAATCCGCATTAAAGGGGTTGGCGGAAGAAGCCTTCTGCAACAGCGCCAAACCTTTATTGTAGTCCTGATTTTGAAAAGCTATGCCTGCCTGCCTGGAATAGGAATCGGCGGCGGCAAGCGTTCCGGCAAAAACAACGGCAACGATAAGTCCTGCCGACAGCGCCAGCATGGGCCCGTAGCCTGCCGCGGCACTGGACTTGTCCTTCTTTACCCCTGCCTTAAACCAGGTGTATCTGCCAATGCCCCCGGCCAGACCGAAGAAGGCCCACAGAACAAGGGCCAGGGCGGAGAGGGAGAGGTTGAAGTCGATGGCCGCGTGGAGACCGACAGCGATGGAAGCCGCAGTTATTGCAGCCAGCAGCGGGCGCGTCTCCGGATCCTCTCCGGCTCCGTGGTAGAGCCGGTGGGTGAGAAGTAAAAAGCAGAACCAGATGCCGAAGATTGCCGTTAAACCCAAAAGACCTGCCTCCACCATAATCTGTAAGTAGTGGCTGTGCACCTGGTTGGAGTTATACAGGAAACTCTGATGGGTGCGGTAGGCTTCTTCCCAGCCTCCGCCGCCCCAACCCAGGACAGGCCGTTCCTTGAACATTTTAAAAGCGTCCTGATAGAAGCAAAACCGCTCGGTAGCATTGCGCAGGCGCATTTTTTCGGCCAGGGCTTTTGTTACCTCACCCTGACTGCCGGCCAAAATGCCCATACCGATGCCGGCGGCCAGAACAACCAGGAGCGCGCCGGTCAGGACAGCCTTCCTGTGGGCGGCAATCCACTGGAACAGCCCTCTTTTTTCCAGAACGCTGTAAAGGAACTGCCCCAGGCCGGCCAGGACAAGACCGCCGGCGACCCAGAGCCAGGCCGATCCGGGGCGCCCGCCGGCAACACAGGACAGAAAGCGCCAGATGGCAACAAATGAGGGTAAGCTGAAAAGAACAAAATGGAAAAACACAGGAATCCTGTTTCCTTTGGTTAAACCAAGCAAATAAAGAACCAGGACAAGGGAAAAAACCAGCAGGCCGCCGTTGGACCTGGTGCCCAGGAGTACCGCAAACAAAAGGAAATTACCCGCGGCGTAAAAATATGGCTTCAATCCCGCCCGGTTGAGCCAGTCCGGTATTCCCTTCATCAAAGAATTCACCCCGGGGGAACCGGATGTTCCGGCCCTTCTCCAGAGGTAAAGACCTGTAAATATCGCCGCCGCCAGGTAGCTGGCCAGGGCGTTGGGGTACTGGAAAGTGGAATAAATCCGCCCGTTCAGGAAACCGTCCTTAATCTGGATCAGTCCGGTGGCGGTTGCCAGACCGGCCAGGGCGGCCCCCACGGCGCCAAGGTAAATAACCAGCAGGACCGTACCGGCTTCCTTATCGCTTCTGACCAGCCTGGAGGTTAACCAGTAGACCATGAAATAGAGGGTCGTTTTAACCACTTCGTCCAGGGCCAAACCATGGTTTGCCGCCTGGAAGGAAGAAACCAGATAAACGGCGGGGAAAGCCAGAACAAAATAATCCAGGGGATGGGAAAGAAAGCCGTAATCACGGTTCAGCCACTTCCACAGCCAGGCAACCCAAAGGATTACCGCAGCGAAGATCAGGGCCTTCTCCTGTTCAGGCGCGAAGAACAGCCCCCTGAAATAGGGGGGCAGGAACAGTAAGGCAGCGAGCCCCCAGAAAGCAATGGTGTGCAAATGGTTCCATCCGGCTTTTTTCGCCGTTTCTTTTTTCCCTAAAACAGATTCCTTTTTAGGGACCTCAGCGGACTCTTTTTTTATTTTTGGGGCATTGGCGAACCTGCCCGAAGTTTTCTTTCCTGGATCCTTCCCGGGCTTTGAGGCGGTTTTAGTCAACTTTCAGGTACTCCTTTTCCGATTCGTTTTTGCACTGTGAAACAAGTGAAACCCTGTTGGCTTATCGGGCGGCAGCCGTCTGCAATTATCAATTAGCCGATTGCGTAATAAGCGGTCGATCGTGCAATAGGCGTTGCTGTGTAAAGCTTAAAAAAAACAACCCAGGCAACAACAATCCGGATCTACATATTCTACATAAATTTACAATATCCTCTCTGGCCAGTCCCCCTAATAAGCGTGGCACACCTTCCCAAACTTCATTTTTCTGGCTGAAAAGTATAAAGTCAATTCACCATATCACCGGGGGACCCTGCTTAAAAGGGGCGCTCGTATCAGCAGTGATGCTCCCATGATGCTCCCATGATGCTCCCACCTGGTTTTAAATATATCAGGTGGCGCCCGTGGTAATTATTTTTGTTGACAAGTCACTCCTGCCTGGTTGCAGATCACGTTCCCGGGCATAAACAGGCGCCCGCGCCAGGCGTTGGACCCCCGTTCAGTTATAAATTCTGCTTGGGGGCATATGGTATAATCAACAAAAAGCCCCCGGTTTTAAACGGTTTAAAACCAATCCATGGCAGGGGATTAACATGAAAATTGATGTTTTACCCGTTTTTGGCGACATAACCGAAAAGCAACTAAGGGGTAAATTGGCTGTCGTCTTTGACGTCCTGCGGGCCACCAGCACCATCGTTACGGCCCTGGCCAACGGTTGCCGGGAAGTTGTGCCGGTTTTGACGGTTGAAGAAGCCCTGGCTTACGCGGAGGATCACCCGGATGCAATCCTGGGCGGGGAAAGGGACAGCCTTTTGATCCCCGGATTCCACCTGGGCAATTCGCCCCTTGAATTTACGTCCGGGCGGGTTAAGGGCAAAACTGTTGTGCTTACAACAACAAACGGTACCCGGGCTATTCGCCGGGCGGCCCGGGGTTCCGCCGGAGTTTTAATCGGCTCCCTGTTAAACATAAAAGCTGTAGCGGAAGAAATTGCCGGAGCGGGGTATGACGTGGTGATGGTCTGCGCGGGTACCCGGGGCTGTTTCTCCCTGGAGGATACCGTGGCGGCGGGAATGGTATGCCGGGAACTGGCAAGGACGGTCCCGGGCAAGAAGGCCCCTCTGTTGGAATCGGATTTTGCGGCAGCAGCCTGCCGGCTGGCAGATTTCTACAGCAAGGACCCTCTGCGCGCCCTTTACGACTCCCTGCACGGCCAAAAACTGGCGGCCCGGGGCTTTTCCGAAGACCTGACCTTTTGCTCCCGGCTAAATTCAGCCGGCATCGCGCCCGGCTACCGCCACGGACGTATTTTTACTGTACCGTTTACTGTACCGGGAAACTAAGTTATTAAGTTATTACGTTGCGCCCGGCTACCAGCACCAGCACGGACGCATTACAATTGAAACCTGAGCAGGTATTTAAAATATGCCAGGAAAAATACAAATTAGTCCCTCGTTACTTTTATCCCTGGGGGATACTTGTTTTCCGCTGTTTTTTGTGTTAAAATTATATACGTTTCCAAAAGACAAATCCATCCGGGGGTATAGCTCAGCGGGAGAGCGCTTGACTCACATTCAAGAGGCCGCTGGTTCGAAACCAGCTATCCCCACCAGTAATGCCAGGGCTTACAGGGATCACTCCCGGGCCTATTCCATAAATTTGAGACCTTATTGGAACCTCAGGGAATTTTATCCACAAAAAAGGTCATTTGTCCACAGCGTAAATGCTTATTGCTAAAGAAAATAATCAGGAAACCATTAGGTCACAAACCCGCTTTGATGCTGAGAGTTTTGGGCAAAACATCGACTTACCCTTCCGGTTACGCCGGCAAGGGTTTTTTTATTTTATAACTGATAGGAATACCTCCACTAATTCCGGGTCAAATTGCGTGCCTGCGCCTTTTATGATTTCCCCAATGGCCTTTTGCCGGCTTATAGCCTTGCTGTAGGGCCTTTCATTAGTCATGGCGTCAAAGGCATCGACAATTGCCAGCACACGGCACTCTATTGGTATTTCCTTTCCCTTCAGCCCCAGGGGATAGCCCTTTCCGTCCCATCTTTCGTGATGTTTTAAGATTAATTCCGCCATATCCGGCAGGTCGGTAGAGGAAAGAGCAATGCGGTAGCCCTTTTCCGGGTGCTGGCGCATTATTTCCCATTCACCTTCTGTTAAGGGCCCCTTTTTATGTAAAACTCTATCCGGGATACCCACCTTTCCCAGATCGTGCACCTTGGCCAGCAGGGTAAGGTTGTTCAAATGTTTAGGGCTTAAGCCCAACTCCACCCCCATGGCAAAACATAGCTCCGAAAGCCTCTGGGCGTGTCCCTCAGCTAAATAATCCCTTTCTGCCAGGGCGGCCAGCATGGCCTTAATGATCTGGTTTCTGGAGCTAACATTATGGAACAATTTTTCCCGGTACATAAAATTGTCGGATATTTTTAATGTTTCTTCCAGGGATACCCCCTCGCCCTTGGCGGTGGCAAGGCCAATGGAAAGACTTAAGGGTAGTTCAGGATGTTCCAGGTTATATTTGGCCACATTGGAACGAAGCCGGTTGGCAACATCTTCCCCCGCTTTCTCATTGGTCCCGGGCAGAATAGCGGCAAACTCGTCCCCGCCCAACCGGGCCAGGATGTCGGTGCCGCGCAGGGACTCCCGCAGAACCTGGGCACAAGCCTCCAACAATTTGTCACCCCGGCAATGCCCCATAGTATCATTGATTATTTTCAAACCATTTAGATCGGCCGAAATTATTGTGATGGGATACTCTTTACTACCCTTTATCCGGTGCATCTCCTTTTCAAAAAAAGTCCGGTTATGAAGCCCGGTTAATTGGTCATAAAGACTGATAAATTCCAATCTCTTCTCCTCGCGCTTCCGATCAGTGATGTCGCGAATGGTTTCGATGGCGCCAATAATCTTTCCCGTCATGTCCCGCAGGCTGGAAGCGGAGCCCCAGAGGTAGGCGCCTTTGCCGCAAAAAGCTTTGGGAGCATAAGCCTCGCAAAGAAGCGTATCTCCCTCCAGGCGGACAAAATCGTATTCTTTCTCCAAATCAGAGAAATTAACCTCGTTTAATAGGGCTCGATCAATTACGATGGGCCTACGGTCACCGTAAAAGGGCAGGGCGTATTCGTAATTATCCTTCCCGATCATATCGTCCTTGGGCACCCCCGTCATTTCTTCTATGGCTTTATTCCAGTAAATAACCTGCCCTTTGTTGTCAATTACAAAGGTGGCGTCCGGCAACAGCTCAATAATTTCTGTCAAGCGCCTGTTGGCCTCTTCCCTGGCTCTTTCAAAACGCAAGCGTTCCGAAATGTCCTCAACAATACCCATACCTCCGGCTATCCTGCCGTCCGCCGAAGTAAGAGGGGCAAACCAGGTCCGTATAGCTTTCACCGCGGCCTGATTAGAGGTTTGACGGTATTCCTCCTCGTAAACAACCGGGATCCCTTGAAGCGTATCCCGGATGGCGGCGGCTAACTTCCGGTTCGACGGGTCCAGCAGGTTTTCCCCAATCAACCGCTCACGGAACGAGCAGGCAATTTTAATTAAGAAGTCATTGCAGGCGTTAATTATACCCGCCTGATCAAAACCTAAAATACCAAGGGGCGCATTTTCAAATAGCAACCGGTATTTGGCCTCGCTTTCGTAGAGAACCTTATGTACCAGCTGTCTTTGAATAGCGTTGGAAACAACCTGCGACATAATTTCCAGCAAAACAACCTGATTCTTGAAGTTCATCCTTTGTTTCGTGACATAATCCAGACCGATAAAACCCGTTAATTTATTTAAATAAACCACAGGGACAATAACTACACTTTTGTTCGCTTGAATCTCCAAAATTTCTTTTTCTTTCTCCGCCTCCGGGGGCATTAAGGCAACATTCTCTATAACTATATTTTCAAAACGTTCAAGTTTTTTCATCCACCAGGGCACTAATTTGCTGCTCAACCCTTGCAGAAAATCCTTCTGCGATGGAATCCCCTCTGCACACCATTCATGTGTATTGTTCATCATCGTTCCGTCTTCGCTGAAAAGAAATAGATAACAGCGTTCCGCTGCACATGTATACCCTATAACCTGAAGGGCATGATCAATCCCTTCATCGGTTCTTTCGGGGGGAATGCTTGCAAAAAAAGCCGAAACATCCGAAACAGTTTTTTCAAATTCAAGCTGGTATTGTAACGCATTCTCTACCTCTAAACGTTCGGTGATATCGTGCAATGCAACAGAAAAGTAACCATACTCGTGACTAAATGCGGTGATTTCAAAACATCTATTGGACAGACCAAAAAATTGTTGAAATTTAATACTTTTTCCGGTAAGGGCTACTTTGCCGAAGATATTAATCAGATCAATGTAATTTCCACAATTTCCAGGTAAAACTTCTGTAGCCTTCTTACCGGCGATGTCTTCTTTTTTCCACCCGGTTTGCTTCTCAAAAGCATTGTTTAGCTCTAAGATGATGAAGTCTACAGGGTTACCGGCTTTATCCGTAATAATTTTATGATAGGCAAAGCCGTCCGGCATACTGTCAATTATTGACCAATGATTGTACTCTCTTCCAGTCATGAAACCACCTCCGGAAACGTAAACCCTTCTCACCCTAAATCTATTAGTTGATTTTGCCGGGTAAAAGCTAATCCACCCGCTTGATTTAGTCTTTTATAGACTAGTTCACCAGTTGTTATTAAATAATTCCACCTAATTTTCAATATTCCTATGTTTTTTCCATTTTATCTGGAATGATTATAAAAATACTACTTTTAGCAGGACTAATTGTAAAATAATGATGGCGGGCACCAAAACAGTAAATTTTAGTTTTTTTGTTTTGTGCCTGAACAACTCCATTCCGATGAATACCCCCATGGCTCCGCCTGCCAGGGCAATTAAAAGGATCCTGCCCTCGGCTACCCTGTGCTTGTAATTGCCTGTTTGCGCCATTATTTTGTCGTACCACATAACGCCGAAACCCAGGATATTGATAACCAGTATATAAACAAACAAAATCAATCACCCCCGTAATAACTGAACCGCCATATAAAATTCAATACGCACGCCCGCAATCCCTACAAATTAGCCTGATTAACGATATTTTTCCCTGCCGCATAAGAAACGGCCCGGGGAAAGGGCCGTTTTGAACATCAAAATGCACCAAAAAATGCACCAAATTATTAAATTTACTAAAATAACATTTTTATCTTCCTGCCTTTGGATTGCGCGAACATAAATTTGTTTGCACAAACACCAACGGGTTTGCACAAACAATAATTTATTACATAAACTGAACGTTGACCGGTCCAAAACAATCCCCTGGCAATTGAAAAGAGGTGCGGGGGAATAAAAGCAAGCGCCTTAAAACACCCTTCAGCATCAAAGCAGTTTAGGAACAGGGCTTAAATTATCCCCCCGGGGTGATGCCTAAAAAAACCCGCACATCCATCCCGGGGCTGTTGAATAACAGTAACGCGTTTTCGGCCGGCGCAACGAATCCTGCCCGCTGCCCTTAAGGGCAGCGGGCTCTTTTTTGACAAACCCTGGAACCTAATTTGTTACCTTAGACTCTGGTTCTCCTGCCCCCGGCGGCACTCCGCCGCAGCGGGAAGATTCAAAAGGTGCGGCTCAACGATAATTGTCCTGTAAACGTCAAACCAGGAGTAAGCGCGGTAAACAAGATCCGGCAGGGCGCCCTGGTTATAGGGGGCGTCCATAAGCAGCACAGGCACACCGGCCGAGCTTACTTTAACGCCGATTTCCAGCGTGTCCTCCACGAACACATTCAAGTTCCTGGACAGGCAGGCTTCTTTCTTTTCGTGGCTGCCCAAGAGGAGCAGTTCGTCGAAAGGCATGTTGAATTTATGGAGCCAGTCCGTTGTTTCCCGCCTGTATCTTTCGTCCCTGGCCGTAACAATAAATATGTCGTGTTGATGTTGTTTTTTAATTTTACTTAAATACCGGGAAGCTCCTGCAATGGGAGCCGGCAGGGACATTAAATGCCGGCCCCTCAAGGCCAGAAACTCCGATAATTCTTCCGGTGAAACTTCATATGTCTTACAGATATCCATGAGGCGCATTTGTTCCAGGTCTTTGCTTTTTTTAAAGAAGCTGTTAAGCTCGCTGACCCACAGGGAAAGGCTGTCTGCCAGGACCCCGTCGATGTCGACACCAATTCGCACAGGCAACCCCCGCTTCACCAAATAAAATTTCTCACACCACTATATTCCACCTGTCTGGAATAATTCCCTGCCCTGCGTCCGTAAAAAGCCCGTTTCTATTTCAAGCGTGTTGATTTTTTCCGGCTGAACCCCTGGATCATTTGTTTGTATCATTAGAGCCAACTTTACTGGCAATTAAGGGCAGGGTTTTTTATTCTCCCAACACCTGCTTTACCCCGGGTTATTTAATTTTGCAAATAAAGGAATCAGCGGCTTTCCGCGTTCTGGTAACCACTGTTTTCGTACTGATTGTTCAATCAGTACGTGAATGCCACGTCCCCGATGATTGCGCTCAGGGGCCTGGACCAAAGCCATTGATTCGTAACATAGGTCGCAAAGAAATAGACGGCGCCGTTGGTGGGATCCCAGCCATTTACCGCATCTTTGGCCGCCAGGATGCAATCGGATGTGGCGGGACGGTTAATCCAGCCGTTCATTACCGGCTCGAACTGATAGGTTCCGTCCTCGTACTGGTAAATAACATCCCGAATAGTGTCGGGGAAGATTGAGTTTCTGACCCGGTTTAAGACCACTGCGCCGACGGCCACTTTACCGGTATAGGGCTCGGCATCGGCCTCGGCGGTAATTAACCTGGCCAGAAGGTCCAGCTCCTGCTGGGTTACGCCGGATTGACCCTGCCCGGTTTCCCCACCGGAGGCTGGAGGTATGTACAGGTTTGAGCCGGGATAAATCAAGTCGGGGTTGTAAAGGCCGTTTTGTCTGACAATCTCCTGATAGTTTACGCCATGCTCCCTGGCAATCCGGAAAATACTGTCCCCGGCCCGCACGGTGTACGTATAGCCGCTGCCGGAAGCACTATCGGGAATATACAGCTTTTGACCGGGGTAAATCAAAGAGGTCCGGATTCCGTTGCCTTCCATCAGGGTGTTAAGGGAAATACCGTAGTTTTGACTGATTAAATACAGGCTTTCGCCGGGGGATACAGTGTGGGTGGCTGCTTGCGCCGCCATTGGCAAGGTTAAAACCGCAACTAAAACAAAAAAGCCCATGAGCACACGGGTAGCATTCATAACTTGAAGTCCCTCCTCCGGCCTCCGGGGTTAGTTAAAGGGTTCGGATTGAGGGTACCCTACGATTCTAGCGTGGAATAATGTTCTCTCCTGGTAACGGGGCGGTACTTAGAAAAATCCCGATCCTTGCGTTTTGGCTTCCACACCTCGTCGATTCACCCGAAAAAAGTCCCCCGTACCCCTATAAAGGGGATTCGGCCCTTTTTTTTTACAATTATACATTTCTTTATGCATATTTGCCATGACAAAATATTGTCAATTCCGCCGGGGCAAAAAAAAACAGCCCGGAAAATGCCGGGGCTGAGATGGTTTACTAGTTTAATAGATAGTTGGCTTGCTGCATAGCTGGCTTTTTTAGCGTAATAATGTTACGCTTCAGGCGGGTTGTCGGTAATTTTAGTTCCGCAAACAAAGCAATATTTTGCCGTTAAAGGAAGTTGGGTTTGGCATTTGGGGCATAAGGGAGGTCTCGGGTTAAGCTTCGTTATCTGTTCTTGCAAATCGGCCATTTCCTCCTCCAGTTCCCCGGTACTATGGAGCAGGCGATTCACTTCATCCTCCAACCCCTCTTCACCCTTATACTGCATAAAAACAAGGTTGCCCAGCGAGGATATATTGTTTTCCATCTCCTTTTCCAGTTTTGAGATCTCCATCTTCAGTTTGGTGGTCTCAACCAGATCACTGGATTTCTTACCTATTGTCCTGGCGCCCTCGCCGATACTTTTAGCCCCATCGGTTACCTTTTTTAAAATAGTCATTAAACCGCCCCCCTCATAATCGTATTTATATTATGATAATTCAAGAAAAACAAAGTAAATCCTTCCAAAACTCCGGGGCGTCCCTAAATTATTTAACTGTTTTCAGCCATTCCTGATAACTGTCCAGTTCCTTATCAACGGCGGCAGCCGCCTCCTTGTTTTCTTCCAGGGACACATGTTTAAGGGAGACTTGAAGTGCTGGGGTCACGGCCTGGTTTTCCCACACCCGCCAGGCAATTTCCTGCAGGACATGGTCACTGATTTTTTGCTTCCGGTTAAACTGTCGCACGACTATTTCATTGCTGCTGCTTATTTCAGCTTCCAGATCGCCATACTCTCCGGCCAGGAAAACAAGCGCCTCCACTGCGCCTTCCAGGGCGCTCCACTCCGCGTAGTCGCTGGTAAGGGCCGGTCCCAGGAACCTGCAGTTGGTTGACAGCACCTTTCCTTCTTCATCGGCAATAAACATGTTGGCTGCGGCGGGACCGGGGTTACCGCGGCTCCCGCCGTTTATATGAACATATACCTTCAATGCAAACACCTCGCCTGATAACGGGTTTCCCCGGGTTCCCCATACCTGCGCCCCTTTGGCCACATCGGGAGACAGATGCAGGGGCTCTTAGATTGCATGCTCCGGCACCTCCGGCACCCCCGGCGCCCCTGCCCCGAATGCCGCTGCGGCAAGCAAATGAAGGTGGCTGTGGGGTTGCAACCTTTAACCTCCGCCCTTTGGCCGCTTTCCGGGAAAAAATGCAGGGGCTTTGTGGCAGTAGTTCTAATACCTTTGCCTTTTTTGCCGGTAGCACCGCTGGCAGTATACAGGCCGGTCCTCCTTCGGCTTAAAGGGCACATCGGTGGTTACACCACATTCCGCACAAACGGCTTCAAAGGTCTGTCGCATCTCCCCGGTCCGGCCATCCATTCTCTTGTAACCGGCTTCGCTCATTCTGGCCTTTCTTGCCTCGCGGCAGTCCTGGCAACGTGATGGGGCGTGTTCGAATCCCTTCTCGGCAAAAAACTCCTGCTCCCGCACTGTAAAAACAAAATCCTTTCCACAATCCTTGCAGGTAAGCAATTTGTCCTCGAACATAAAGATCCTCCCTTTTAGAATTTCTTGCGTTGGGAACCAATACAAATCCTATCCCTTGAAACACTATAAAGAAGAGAAGAACTTTTTTGAATTGCCTCCAGCAAGATTCACTATATATTATACCAAGGAGACTACAAAATGCAAGGTTACATAAAAAAGGAAAGACCCAAAGAACCAAAAAAGAAAACCACCCGCCGGATTATATTATAAATTCCCGGATCCAGGGCTTGCGCTACAAAAATAGAACCCGCAGGTTCTACAAATGCCAGTATTTTTTAAAGCAAAAAACCTGACCCCGGGCAAACCAGTCGCCGGATTTTGTTAAAATTTTGCTCTAATCTGTTATTTTCTGACTTCCGCCTGCTGTCCAGCCTTACCCGTTTCTGCAAATACTAATACCCCTTTAAAAAAAGCGGAACAGGGAAGCTATACATATAACCTGCAAAACGCGCGGAATCTCAACAATTTACTCCGTCGTAAAACAGTCTGATTTAAGCATGTCTTTTGCTGCAAACATGCCCATTGCGCCGCTTTTAAGGATGATTATACCGTTTAATCAAGGGTTAAGCCTGCTTATACCTAAGCCCCCATGAGCTTCACTTTATCAAAGAAGACCTGTACCTCACAGCGATCCTTAACACTTAAAACCGGTTTCTTTAAATCGATGTCCACCCCTGTATCTTTTACAGTATAATGTTCGCCAGCCTTCAAAGTTCTTTTAATCCGCCAGAATTGCCACCATTTTTTATCCACCGGCGAAACGACAACTTTGGATACCTTAAAAGTTGGTTCCATAACCAAGTTCCTCCTTGAAAGGCGCTATTAGTTAGCCCTTCTTTTCACAAGTATTTGCACAGCTATAGTATCCGCCAACAACCCGCCATAATCTAAAACCACCCAAAGAATACCGTAAGCCTCCGGTTTCTTTTGGAAAGACCCGGACAGGGGCGTTCTAACAATTAATGTGAGCCGAGCAACCCTGGCGGCCCGACTTCATATCAAAAAATTAAGCGGATAGATATAATCCCCCGAAAAACACTTCAGCCAATTATAAGTTTGCTAAAAGAAATCATGATTAGTATATTTATCGTGACATAATACTAAATGCAAGTTACCAAAGATCTTTCTCTGGCATTATTCTACACCCGCATATTTCCAAAGTGAAATATGTGTTTACGATTAGAATTATAAGTCCGCCTTATTAATATCTGTAAAAGTCAGTTTAAAAAGACATTCACCTAAGATTATTTAAAGCCGCGAATAATTATTGTTTGCCCGGTAAAGAATAAGACAGGGAAAACTATTTCTATTAGGAAAGGGGTTGTTTATTTTAGTGAGCCAGCATATCCATTGTCTTGTAAATGACTGTCATTACTGGCATCAGGGGAACAAATGCGGGGCCAATGAAATCATGGTTGCCACCGATGAATTCGGCAGCAGCCAGCCCGATACAATTGACGCTACCATGGCAACTCAGTTCGCGCCCATGGCAGCGGGTTCATGTATGTCCACCTGCTGTAAATCCTACGTTACGAAGGGTTCCAATCAAATCAACGCCGACGGCATCAAAAGGATGACCTAGCTCTAAAGGAAAGTACCGAAGCTGAAATTCTGTCTTAGGGCAGCGCCCGGATAATCCGGCGGGAAATTTTACGGGGTCCCGGGATTATACCGCACTTACGTTTGTGGCGGTTTAAAAACCGGCTCCCGGTTAAATTGACAATTCTTGAAGGTAAAGAGGCGCCAGGGCGCGGATAATAAAACCAGCCGCTCCCCGGCGCCTTTTTAAGTTTCAAAGTAATGAAGGTAAAAGCGTACAGCAAGCTTCCTTTAAAAGACAATTTTAAGCCCCACAAGAAAATGAAATAACAAACAGGTTACATCCCCCAGTCCCTACAAAGTGACTGTTACGGTATTGGAGTCCCCTGCCTTTGCCCCGCCCCTGACAACCAATTTAAACCAGTATTGCCGACCCGGCGTCAGACCCGTTACCGTAGCCGATGTTGAAGCGGGACCAAGGTTGACCCCCGTATCGGTGAAGCCGCTCCAGGGCGAGGTGCTTGACACGCGCAGCAACACCGCAGTTGCGCCTGACGGGGCGGAAAAGTTAAAGTTGACTTTGCCCTTATTGACCGATGCGGTTAAGTCCGCAACGGGCCTAGTTGGAATTGCCGGTTTGGCCTGGGCAAGGTAGTTTCCGGCATTGGGGCCGCCCGTAACAACCAGCTTGAACCAGTATGGCGCCCCGTTGGTCAGACCTGTCACCACAGCAGAAGTGGAATTGCCGTCCAGACTTAACCCGGTGTCAGTAAAACCCTGGGTTGCCGAAACTGTTGATTTCTGCAGTTTTACCGAAGATGCTCCCTTGCAGGCGGGAAATGCAAACATAACCTTGCCGTCATCCGGCAAGGCTGTGAAGGAAGATGAGTTATAACATAAAACATTGCCCGTGACCGGATTCAAATCACTAATATTGTTCAAAGCCACTTCCGAAGCTATCTGGCGGGCCTGGCCCCCCGCACTGCCGCCCACTGCATAACTGAGAAAATTATTCCCGCCAACATCCTTTCTTATTTCAAAGGATAAACTGTCGGCCACAACATTGGTTATGCTACGGGTTGCCCCGTCCCCATCAATATACTTAACATTGCCCGTGGAAGAATCAAGATAAATATAACAATACCCCCCAATGGGCGAACCAGGGGAAGCGGTCAGATCCATATTTGTGGCGTTGCGGGCCTGTTTGGTGATGAATGTTATCACCACACCAAGGTCATTTTGTGTTTTCCACAAAGCCGTTGTTTTATTCAACAGCTTGCTTTGGTTAACCATATAGTAACCAACTATTGAGGCGATAACGCCGAGAATCGCCGCCGCAATGATAACTTCCAGGAGGGAAAAGCCTTCTTCCTTAAGGTGTGTTCTGGAGATTATAATCACCCTTTACCCTGACTCATTCATTGGGGACGAAAGTTACTATCTGAAGGGTCTTTTCCTTGCCGTAGCTGTCGGTATATGTTTTGTCAATGGTTAGAACGCTTCCTGTTATTTCTATGGGCGAGGGGAAACTGATGGTCAGGGTATCACTGCCGGAATTATTGTAATTGGATATGGCATTTTCAATGTCCTGTTGGGTGGTATACAAAGCGTTGTTTTTAAGACCGCTGGTCACTATGCCATTGGTGGCAAGGTTTACAATCCCGGGGAAAGCGGCAACGACTATAATAAATATAAAAAGGGCTACAACAACCTCAATCAGGGACAACCCCCTGGCATCTAAGAAATTGAGCTTTTTTTTGAGCAAGATAATCTCCCCCAATAGGATTTATTGCCATCTGCCCATCCGGTAAGTGGTGGAGTCGCCCACAGTAAGGGGAAATGATTCTTTAATGGACGAATCATAGGTAATCGATGAGCCGCCACCTATCTTGATTGAATTAGCCACCAGGGCGCCCCTCAACTCTCCGCTGCCGCTAAAATCAACCAGAGCATTGGGGGCGTAAATCGCCTTTACGTCGGCAGTCGCGCCTCCTGTGATTTCAACTTTGCTGCCTCCTGTAATAATATTGCCTACAAAGCCACCGCTTCCATCAAGTTTAACGTCCGCATTTTCAACATAAATGCAACTGACAAGTCGTATTCCCCCGGAAATAACGATCATGGAAGCGCCTTTGTAATAAATCATTATGGCCTGGGGATCGCCGTCTACTTTTTTGTTGTTTTGGCCATATTTAAAATTAACTATACTGCTTCCTGAAATTGTAATGCTATTATCTACGTAGAGTATTAACTTACCCGTACCCTGCAGGGTTATAAAACCCTCGCCAACACTCAGGCTGCCAACCCTGATCCTTCTGGTGGAGCTCCCGACGTCAATTGTTAAAACTCCCCCGCCCGAAACGGTGATATTTGAATAATGCCCGTCACTGTTAATTGTCGCGCCCCGGTAGTCCACATTTAAATTACCCCGGTTGGGCAGGTCCGTGGGGAATGAAGGAAATTCCGGCAAGGGGTAGGAACGGGTTGCAGCAAGATTATGTACGGCGTCATAACCCCCGGGAAGATGTGATTTGATCTCAGACCAATTTGGATAAGTAACACAAACCTGGGGATTTCCTCCGGGTCCTATGAGTACATTGCCGGACACCGACGTGCTCCAATCGAAAGCAACACTTGCCGGGACAGCTTGATTTGTTCCCACGTCACCATAGATTTTGGCGCTGGATCCAAGGTTAATAGCATTTTGGGAAAAAACAGCCACATCATACACCGGTTTATATCCGCTTTGACCTTTGGTCAGAGTCAAAACGGCCTGCCTTTCCATACCGCCCACCGACCCGGTGGACTCAATAACTACACCGTCTTGCTGATACGGTTCGGCGGGATCTTTGTAATAAACCTTTATTCTGGCTATTTCGCCCGGCCCCATAGCCGATCCGGCAGTCGTTTCCGTACCTATTAGAGAATCAGCATCCTCAGCCGCGTCGATCATCCAGGCCGAAGTTGCCGCCGCCCCCGCCCTGGCCAGGTAGTAGGCCTGTATGCTCTTGTGGTTGTTTGCGACAAGTTGAGCCCCGGAAACATAATATTTGAGAAAAACCACACCCCCAAGGAGCAATATCAGGCAAAACACCAGGGAGAACAACAAGGCCAGGCCTTTATCATCCCTTATTACGGGTATCAGTTTGCTTTTAAGGTTAACTGCTAACTTCTTCAAGGTTTCACCACCTTTGGAAAGTTATTTAAAACCCGCTCCCGCTTAGCTGGAATACTTAAAATATTCTACAATACCACCTGTTATCCTTTATAAAAACCAAAGATACCCAGGGTAAAATGACAGGCAGTCCCGGGGAATGCGCCGGTCAGCAGCAACACGATACCCTGTCAACTACCTTTCCCCAAAGGTATATCCAACCTTCCTGCCATTTGGGATTAAGCTTCCGCCAAAATCGCAGAAGCGGGCCTGTCTCATCGTTATTCCCGGTATAAAACCCGTAAAGGAATCGAATCTTTCATAAAAGTTGAACACAGGTTTGATGTACAATGGGCAAACAGGCAAAAAAGGGGAGGGCAGCGAAATGAAGAGGACTGCGGCTAAAGCAGACTTGCCGGAGGGCTTTACTGGCGCCAAACGAGCGCAAAATGCATAATAAATAGCCCCCGGCATTAACCGGAGGCCTTGATTTTCCTGGAGCCGATGGTCGGATTCGAACCGACGACCTGCTCATTACGAGTGAGCTGCTCTACCCCTGAGCCACATCGGCCTGTGACATATTATTCTTGAGCATTGATTATTGTACCTTAACAGATCCAAAAAGTCAACCGTGACGGGCCCTGTGTTCCGTGGCCTGGCGGGGCGTTATTGGCGGGGATTTCCCGGGGCGAACCCGGGGGCGAAGGCCCTCAAATAGCGTACCGCCGTGCCCTTTTACTGTTGACGGCATTGCACCATGGATGTGCTTACGGCAACGGCGCCCCTCCCCCTCAAGTTTCCACCTATGGTCGAACTTTCCTTATATATTCTTATTCTGTTCACCCCCGGCGGGTCATAGGTTTTGTTAAAAAACTGCGGGGGTGTTCGTTATTTGCAGGTTCAAATTTATCCTTGTAGTTGCCGCCGTCTGGGTGTCCCTTTTGCTTTCCCTGCCGCTGCAGGCCGCCGCGGCCTCCCGAATCGTTATTAACAAAGGGACAAATCAACTGGCTTATTTTAAAGACGGAATCCTTCTGGATGTGTTTCCGGTTGCCACCGGCCGCCAGCCCGGTTACACGCCGGAGGGGGACTGGAAGGTTGTGGTGAAGCAGGTCTACCCTTCCTGGCGCAGCCCCGCCGGCGGCCCCTTAATCCCCGGGGGTGTGCCGGCCAATCCCCTGGGGCCCCGCTGGCTGGGGCTGAATGCCCGGGGCACAGGCGGATCCAGCTACGGCGTGCACGGCAACAACAACGCCTCCTCCATCGGCGCCTATGCTTCCTCCGGCTGCATCCGGATGTACAACGACGACATTCTCTGGCTTTACGACCGGGTCCCCCTGGGTACGGAGGTATCCATCATAAACAGCATAGAAAACCTCAATGACTGGAAAAACACCGTCAGGGTCACGGTTAACGGATCCAAGCCCCAATACGAGCCCCACCTGGGGCCGGTCCGGGCAGGGGAAGCCACCTGCCTGCCGGTGCGGCCCCTGGCGGCAGTTATGGGCTATCAGCTTTACTGGGACGAAGCCGGTCATGTCCTAACCCTGGCCAATTTTGAAAGGGAAATAACCGCCAAACCAGGCAGCGATAAAGTTACCGTAAACAACAAGGTTTATACGGCCGATAAGGCGCCTTTTATCCTGGAAGACAGGATTTTTGTCACCGCAACTTTTTTGGAAAGGTTTATGGGCGCGGAAATTTGCCCAAAGGAGGGGAGCCGGACCCTGGACCTGAAACTCCCTGCAAATCCGGCGTACAGCGGACTGGCCAGGTATCAACTTTCCCTGCGGGTAAACGGAAAAAGCATTGACCTGCCGGAAGAACTCGCTCCCCTACGGGAAGGGCAAAATGTGCTGGTTCCAGTAAGGGGATTCTGTACCGCCGCCGGCGCCGCGGTAAGCTGGAACGAAGCAGCAAAGTCCGTGGAGATTGTAAACAGGGCAAGTCGTGTGTTAATCCCCGTCAACGGCTCACCACCCCTGCTCGACGGGACAGTAACCGCAACTCGGGCCAACATCCGGATAATCGACGGGACATCCTATGTAACCCTGAGTTTCCTGACCGGCGTCTTCGGTTTCCTGGCCGACCTCGACACCGAGGCCCGGGTTCTGAACATAACCACTGATTTTACCCGCGTCCTGTCCGGCCCGGCCCCGGTTTAGACATAGGCAGGCAGGCGGCCCGGGGTTGATGAACAGGGGAAAAATCCGACATATATTGCTGCATTATAGTAAAAAAAGCAATCGCTTCGCCCGCGGCAAATTACCTTTCCCGCCCAAGATAAAATCACTATGCGCCGCGAGGCGGGAATTCTTAGAAAAGAGCTGGAAGAGATGCGGGATATAGTTTCTTTGTGGGTGTGATCAATGGGGAAGTTTTGCCCTTTTCGGCATAATTTCATCAAACAAAAAGTCACCTTGCCTGGCTTTTTGGTACTGCTCAACTGAATACGGACGTGGCGATATATCCAAGTCAACCCCAAAGGTTAGTTTTTTAAGCATCAATGATTCTTTAAACCGGTCACGACCGGGATCCGGAGAAACGATAGCCAGGTCAATGTCACTGTCCTCATCACCGATACCAGCAGCAAGGGAACCATAAAGATGGTTGAAGGTGTTTTGTATTGGCGCTATTAAATGACGAAATAAATTATTTTCAGCATGGCTTGACATGTCGCAACATGACTGCTATAATAACAACACGTAATAGAAAGTGACTAAAATAAACATAAAGTTAATGAAAACATATTTTAAAGTTTTGATACACAATCTCATTCCTCCCTCTTAAAAACACCTTCGTGGAAGGTGTTTTTAATTTCCAGTGCTCCCGTCGCTAAAACACAATTTTTAACAAATTTATGCGACAACTGTATTGACAACCGCCGGGTCGCCCGCGGATAAACTGCCCGAGATCCAAAAACCCCTGCCTCTTCATTTAAGTTTACAGCAAGGGCTACGTCAGTCCCGGCGCACGCCAAAACCCCGGCCGCCAATACAGGCGATAACCTCAAAACCTGGTAAGATCTTGGAGATATTCATTTTACTGATTTCCGCCAGATGCTGTACACGAGTCACCTTATCCCGGGCGGTTCCGTCATCTACAGTAATCTTTGCTTCTATAACAACCTGTGGATTAAACTCACTGGGTATAATAAAATCCGGCTTTTGATCGAAACCTGCGATCCTTTCCGCTCTTTTTGTTTTCCTGTAACTGATACCCGCTTTGGTTAATACATCCTCTATAGCCGATTCAAGGCTGTCCCCGACCAGTTCTGAAACCGAATCCCTGTGCCCGGCGAACGGGCGTCCCAAAAAACGTTCATATAAAAGCATGGCATATGGCACACCAATATTTGACAGTGATACTATTCCACTTGAACCTGTACTGGTATCCGCTTTATCCAGGCGGTGAATTTTATCAGGGCCAACCTCGGGAACAGGAAGATTCAGCAGCTGGCAGGCCGCATCCGCCAGCGCGCCCACACGTTCTCTTGTGATACGGCTGTTGCTTAACTCTAACATTGGCAACATGCGGATATTCCGGTCCAGGGTGAGGACATAACCCTGTGAAACTTCCACTCCTGTCCGCTGTGTTGTGACGTAAGCCCATTCCGGTGGCGTAAATCCAAGCATAGTGCGCAGGACAATAATAATCATCGGGTTTTGAAAAGCCGCTTTGGTCACAGACCAAGAATCTATGTCCTTAAATCCGTTTGTCGCCCTCTTTAACGATTCATAGCCACTCTCAAAGACCGGATAGTCAACAAACCCTTCACCCTTCGGCATAGCGAGAAACTCAGATTCGAGGCAGGAAAAAACAGAGGATATGAACAAGTCGGGCTCTGCCTCAACTTCCGCGAATGGCGCTTCAAAAGGATATTTCATCTTCTATACCCCCATAATTCTCTTGTTCTTCCCGGGTCAAGGGCATTTGTTGATAAGGGACCTTTAAGAGGTCGTCCGACAGGTGCTTTTCAACGCCAGGCCAACCGCCAAGTTTTTCTCAATCCTGATCATTTTGGGATAAACTCTTCCATAGTTTTGAAGCTTTTTCATATTTCAAAAGATCTTCCCGGTCCGGTTTTTTAAAGAACCTGCCTTGGTGGCTGGTTTTACATGCAGGGCAGTGGTACTCAATCGCCGCCATGCGGTGCTACGGCGGAGCTTTTAAAGTATTAGGGTATTTATTGATTTTGCCGCAGTGAGGGCATTCACAGCGATTTCGATTGGCAGGCCCTTTTACTTTTAGAGCTGTGCCGCAGGCTGTGCAATTCCCCGGTTTTTTATGATCTTCAACCTCATTGAGTTCACCGCATTTAGAACAGATAATCACGTTTTTAGGATGGCGCCGGTTCAATGCCAATAAATAACCGGGATATAAATCGAAATCCTTCCCGCATTCATCACAGATAAGGATTTTAACCCAGATGAAATATTTGATGTGAGCGTTGGGAGAACCACACTTCAGGCAGGTTGTTTTATATAAGGAACCGACTTCCTTTGCCAGAGTATCCTGCAGGTCAGCCGCCGCTTCGCGATAGGCTTCCAAATCGAGGTGTTCGATCTCCTGGCGTACAATCCAATAGGGCGTCTGGCAAACCATTTATGCACAGCAATGATCGGACGGTAATTCTGCTGGATCTGTTTTTCACGGAGAGCTAAATCGGAAATAAACAGCACATCAAAATTTTTCTCAATCATTATAGCCCGCCGGAGAACACTTGATAAAAATTAACCAGTAGAATATTTCGTTAACCTTCACCGGCTTTCCTGCAGAAGACTTTATTTCAAGCTCATTTGAATCTCATAAAGCTCATTATTTATTCATGTTAATCTTCTTCAAATATGGATAATATGAAGTTCGCAACGCGACAGAGTTAGTCAGTTATAAACATAATGGGTAATTCAATAGCTGTTACCTGTTCATCTGATTTCTGTCCCTCAATTTGGTATAATTCAAAGCGACTTGATTCAATGTATATCGGCCATTGCAAGTGGCATATAATTATATCAGGCTAAACACCGTCAGCGTGGCAATATGACATGCCAGATCTTGCTCTAGCAGTTAGGCCATAATCTCTAGGGCAAAAATGGCCAGCCGGGGAAGGACCGGCACGGTGTTTAGCTTTTACTATTTTTACCCTGCTCAAGTAACAATTTCGTTTTGCTATCAGATGATATGACCTTCCCGGACAAAAGCCTGTCAATTTGCCTATGATCTATATTTGCTGTATAGATAATATGCTTTCTTGCAATTTGCGCAATCAGTATTCTGGCATAAGGGCAACTATCCAGCTCTTTCCGTAGAGTTACAGCTCTCGTTACAAATACGGAAGTGTTTCCAACATTCTCTTCCATCATCAACAGCATAATTTTATGGTTTGCATTATAGAGAGGACCGTCCCGCAATGCGATGATTGTATTTTCATTTGAGACATTATATGCAATATCGTTCATTATATTAAGCGCAATAAAGGTACCCGCCTGCCCAAACAGCTTTCTAACATAATCTTCTTTTATATCTTCATCCGGCATTCTTTCTTTTGTAAATTCAATAATACTATGGATAATATCATTACTATGGTCCTGATAGGGTTTCAGTATCGCGTAAATGACTTTTTGAGGTACAGAGTACAATGTTTGCAATATCTTATCTATTTCATCGGTATCCAAAGCGCCATATTGATCAATTAGAGCACGGCCGATAAGCTGTGAGTACTTTAATGCACGCAACACTATGTAGCGCTCCTTATTGACGTCATTTTCATCATAATCAAAAATTCCACGGAATTTAATTATATCATGGTGTTTTTTTTCAACCTGCTCAACTTGCTTATGGGCGTTTTTCCTGTCTTGCGGAGAAGGTAGTTTATTTGACATATTGGAGAATTCTTGAAGAAAAGGAATGTTCATCTCTTCAAAGTTCCACTCAGGATATTCACCCATCAATTCTGTAGCATTGTCAGCAATTTTCAAAATAATGTTGGTGTTGCTTCTTATAAATGACAAAAATAAAATTATTATGTCATTTATTCCAAAACAAATATGCTCCATAACAAATGACAGCTTGTTAAGGTTTGTTTGGTCTTTTTCAAATTCTCTGTTTATGGATTTAGCAACAAAATAAGCAAAGGTATTCTTATCGAAGAAGCTAACACTAAAGGAACTATCATCTTCTTTCAATATATGCGACTCTACGCAAGAATTCAAAAACCGCTTTGCGTTTATGTCGCCTTTTTTCTTGTCATTATATCCGTTAATAATTTTTTCTAAATCTGAAATGTTGATTCTCTCGGCATGCAATCCAAAATACATTTGGTCAGCTAAGTATTCGAGTACCATAAGGTATACATTGGCAACAGAGCCCTTTACGTATGAAAGGATCGAATTTCTTATATTTGTTTCAAATACCATAGAAATAGTCTGAACACCCTTGCGATCACCGGCGCCGCCTTGCAAGAAAAATTTTATATATTGCAACATGTTGACAGGCGTGAATGAAAAAAGGCTGGTTTGGCATTGAATCATATAGTCAAGAGCGGTTGTAATTGCATCTATCTCATCTTGGCCTTTTCCGTAAATTGCACATACTTTCCCTACAAGTTTGTCACGTGATTCCTTATAAAATGGTTCAATGTTAATGGTGCTAATTATTTTTCCTTGTAATTTGGCTTTGATAATTTCCTCAATATCCTGATTTTTTTCTCTAGTTGTACAGATAAGTAGCCTTCCTGAGTCGAGTATACTTGCAATCAAATTTCTTTGAGCTTTTTGATTGGCAATAAGATCCACGTCGTCGATAAATACTATTTGGCTTGTTCTATCAGCTTGATCATATGTATCATATCCGTGTTCGGGCATGGCTCCATACTGTTCTTCGAACAAATCACGGAACATTTTGTCTATTCGACTATCCTTATAGTCTCTTTTTTCGATAAGGATTGGCATATACCCAAGTTCTATAGACTTTGCATACAAATATCGCAGAAGAGCAGTTTTACCGGAACCGCTATTGCCGGTTATTTTGATAACCTTATCTGTTTTAACCGCAGCAAAAATATCATCGATACCTATACATTCCATATGTGCTTCAGCGGAGAAAGTGTCTCCTTCTGCGGATATTTTTGGAAGAACATAATAGTCTGTAAAGCGAGTCTTGATGTTTTGCGTGTCATTAAGAAGCCTGTCCAAGCATGTTTCAGTAGGTTCAAGCCCTTTTTTCTTTTTATTAATTTTTCCGCGAGATACCGGGACAAAGATATTTTCTTTGGTAGCCCAATTGAATTCGAACCTCTCTATCTCGTGCGTATTGCTATCGTATGTAACCGCATTAAAAGCGCATTCCCTATCCATATTAAGATTGAACTGTCCGCCCATGATTATATTGAAGATGGAGCCATCGCCACTAACCGTTGTTATTGCTTCCGCTTTATGGTCATGACCAAAGAAAATAATATCATCGTTAACTAAAGCTTTCTTCAATAGTTCTTTGGTATTCCATTCAAACCATTCATAGTGATGGTGCATAACAGTAATTTTCAAGTCGGCTTCCGGATCTCGGGTCAGTTTTTCACCAACATAGGTTGGCAGATAGTGAAATTGTTTATCTTCCGGATCTCGTGTTGAATACGGCGCGGAGTTCAGCAGGCAGAATTGCAGTTTAACGTCTCCAACAGTAATTGTGTTTACATCACATACTTTGTCTTTAACAAAGCATTGCTTGCTTGATGAATATGCGAAAAAGCCTTCAAGACGATCCAACTCATCGGAAAGATGCTCCTCCTTGTTCCAGGTTTTGATTTCTTCTGCTCCTCGGCTTCCATTTTTCGATAAAAACATGTCGTGATTACCGGGGACAATTTTTGTATGAATGAAGCCACAACTTAGATTCTCAGACAATAGGGCCAGGAACTTGCCAAGCAAATGTCTACCCGTTTTTAATTCATTCGGGTCTGCCGTATCTGAAAGATCACCTGAGAAAACTAGAACAACCCCATCCACTTTACCAAGTGTTCTAATTGCGCTAACAGCTTTAAAAATTTTTCCTGTTAAAGGATAGTCCGAACTACGGCAATGCATATCGCTCAATTGAACAAATAATAATTTCATTTTTAATTCCTCTCTGTGGCATTTTTGACGTTACCGGTAATCCCCTGTTAAACTATGCCTTCTTCTTATTTCGGAATTCTGTAACCAGTTAGCATCCCATAAGATATGTGCATTTGAATAAAACCATTGAGACCATAATAAAGGATGCTTTTCTATTACTCTTGTTTCATTTTCGGCGAACACAATTTTATGAATTAGCTTTTTCACTATAATAAAGAATTCATCGTATAACCTCTTCATTTGTATCCAAAATGTAATATTGTCTTTTATTATCACAAAGTCGAGAGGACGCCCCAAAAAATTACCCCCAACCTCGTTTGGTTCATATAAAATAGGAATGTTAGATGTAGAGCGGCAAAATTAAATCACCAAAACCGGGATAAAAGCATCAAAATGAATTCTGTTCCCGCAATACCAAGCTGATATAATCGTACAGCTAAAAACAGCAAAATGAAATCATGTCCATGTACTCAATCCAGGACCACGGCAAAGTCAGAAACTATCCAATATCCGCATAATTTTCAAGATGGGTCTGGTCAAATCTCCTCCGTTGATGTAAAATAACCTTATGGACAAAAACGGAGCAGTGTCAGACAATAACATCAACCAGGGCGCTAACCTCAAAGACCTGATCGTACGGCCCATCAACGTCGAAGAAGAGAATGACTGGGACACCCTGATGGCCAGGCACCACTACCTGGGCTTTCGCTGTCTGTCCGGCAGGAGACTTAAATACGTGGCCCTGCTAAAGGGCCGGTGGGTGGCGCTAATCGGCTGGGGCGCCGCAGCCTTGAAATGCAGCCCCCGGGACCGCTGGATCAACTGGCCGGAAAAGCGGAAGTACGAACGCCTGCAGTACATCGCCAACAATCAGCGTTTTCTCATCCTGCCGGGAATCACCATCAAGAACCTGGCATCCAGGACACTGGCGCTGAATGTCAAGCGATTGTCCGCCGACTGGGAAAATATCTATGGACATCCAATCCTCATGGTGGAAACATTCGTAGACCACAGCCGCTTTAAAGGTACCTGCTATCAGGCCGCCGGCTGGGTTCCCTTAGGCACGACCACCGGCTATGGCCGTACAGGGGGCAAATATTACTACCACGGACAGTCCAAAACCGTCCTGGTCAAACCGCTATTAAAAAAAGCTGCTGCAATTTTAGCCGCTCCGTTTTTTCCTCCAGAACTAACGGGAGGGGAACGAGCGATGGTCGATCTAAACACAGTTTCCATTGAAAGCAAAGGCGGTTTGCTGGATTACCTGGCATTATTGAAAGACTCCCGAAAAAAACGCGGTGTCCGGCACCCCCAGGTATCCATCCTGGCGGTAGCTATCTGCGCCCTTCTTTCCGGAGCGAAATGCTTTATCGCCATTGGCGAATGGGCGGCCGGTCTAAACCAGGAAATGCTGAGGCGCCTGGGTTGCAGATACAACGAAAGACTAGAAAAATTCGTTCCCCCCAGCGAAAAGACCCTGCGCCTGACGCTGAAAAGAGTAAATGGCGATGAAGTTGACGACATTATCGGCCAGTGGTTGCAGTCCCAATCACAGGACCGGGCGGTAGCCGTTGACGGCAAAACACTGCGTGGCTCCTCCGGAGCGGATGGCAAACCGGTCCACCTAGTGTCGGCCTTTTTGCAGCATCAGAAAATAGTTATCGGCCAGCGGCAGGTGGACAAAAAAAGCAACGAAATCACGGCATTTAAACCCTTGTTAGAACCGCTGGACCTAACAGGCAAGGTTGTCACCGCCGATGCTATGCACACCCAAAAAGAGCACGCCCGGTTCATCGTTGAAGATAAAAAAGCTGATTACGCCTTTCCTGTAAAACAAAACCAGGGAAACCTTTTTGAAACCATCAAGAACACCAGGAACGAAGATTTTTCCCCCTCCATACCAAACATTGGAAAAGGGGCACGGAAGAATTGAAAAACGTATCATTAGAACTATCCCCGTAAAAGAGGGACAGACAAATTTCCCGTATGCCGCCCAGTTTGCCAGGGTGGAAAGATTATTCACGGACTTGCGCGGCGAAAATCCGAAGAAAGATATCCAATTCTATATTACCAGCATGTCTGCTAAGGAAGCTGATTCCCAGGCTTTGCTGGAAATAATTCGTGGTCAATGGTCAATTGAGAATTCCCTGCATTGGGTTCGGGATGTTACCTTTGATGAAGACCGTTCCCAGATCAGGGTGGGGTCGGAGCCTCGTGTTTTTGCTTCTATTCGCAACCTGGCAATCAGTATTTTGCGTCTGCATGGATTTAAGAATATTGCCGCCGGCTTACGTAAACTGGGATGGAATCGTGAGCTTGCTCTGTCAATTATCGGTGTTTAGCGTGACTTTGCCGGGGGTCTGGCCTTTTCCCATCCAGATTTATCGAATAGCCGCGACATTTGCGAAGAGTCCGTACGATAAGGGGGTCGGTATTTCCCTTTAAGCGACTTACAAAATAGCCGCCGTGTTCTTGAATCTGACTAAAAAGGTGGTACTTGAAGAAGCCTAAATCCAATAGTAAGATTTTGTCTTTTACCCAGTCACCGATTGTTAGGGTTTTAACTTCCGGTGTGCGCTCGGAATACAAGGCAACGTGTCTTGGTCCTGCCACCAAGGCGCTGGCCACTACATTTATTTTTACAGCAGCCTTGGTGTGATTCGGCAGGCCGGCCATTGCTTTGCTAATTTTTCATGTAACCTCAGAATTGTTCCGTCTGTTGCAATGAGGTCTGAAAAACCCCTTTAGTTTCTCAGATAGTGCACGGCTTGGTTCAGCAATGTTCTGTGATAATGCGTGGGCTACAGCAGCTTTGAGTAGTGCTACAAAACCAGGAGTAAAGCGGTCATAAAACGCGGACGGCACAATAGAAGCAGCCGATGCCGTTTCGTATGAACGCCGCAATTTTGCCAGGGATTGCTGCATGCCTACACCAAATCCAAGGATTAATGTCCAAAAGAAGATCATCGGGTCTATTTTACGACTTCTAATTACGAAACCGGTTTCCTTTGCTGTCTGGGTAATCCATTCCGGTGAAAAGAGTTTGTTTAATGAGTTTTCTATTACTTTTGGGTCTATTCTTTGAACAGCCATTAGGGAACCTCCTGGAAATTATTTTTGTCGATTATTCCCTAATTCTGGCTCTCTGGTAATGCTTCCTTCTTTCTGAGTTGCCTAATTTTTGGTTAACCGAACACTAATGTATCTGGCAAGGGCTTGGAGTTTTGAAATTGGCTCATTAATCATAATGTTCCACCGTTATCATATACCAATAAGTTCGTATGTGTATGGTTTGGATGGTATTACCGACACCTTAAATTTAGTCGTTAATAAATTCCTGAAAAATATATGAATATCGTGGATAAACTTTTTTTGCTGCAAATTTATTATCCATATCTATTAAATACGATAGGTGCGAATTTGTTCTTTGTCGTTTTTTTGCTTTTTTATAATCAGAATATGCCGCTACAGCGCCGACCAAAATTGAAGATAAAATATTATGTAAGTCAAAAGGGTCACCCGAAACCGCAAAAGCACCAAAAGCAGTCAAACTGACTGGTACGCCTATTGTTAGTAGAGAGGAAATATCATCATAATTACAAAACCCCATGCTTTTTCTTAACTCTTTTTTAGAGCTTTCAATACTCTTTTTATAATCGTTTATTAATGCTTTAGTGTGTTCAACACTTTCACACCTAGAAAGATTATTAACAAATTCATTTAAGTTGTTTCGAAATTTCTCCTTTAAATCTCTGCGTTTATTTACAAAGTCTACTATTTTGGTCATTGGGACTACTGATAGATTAGCAGGAAGCAAATCATTAATAATCAAAGAGCAATAATATCCATCTGCATTGCAATTGTATACATGTTCACCAAAATTAGCTTCTTCAATAAAGTAAGGTGATATAGTCCAACTATCTCTGTTGTCCGTAGCCCTTACTAAATCTCTTCTTTCCGCGACAACTTTTGAAAGATAAAACATATAACCTCTTGCAAGCTCAGGAGATAATTTGAGAAATTCATCCTCCTGAAACTTATTTGCAATATTTTCAAGCGATGGATACAAGCGCTTATCTATTTTATCTAGATGAATTCTATGATAATCCTTTACATCAAGACCAGCAGGAATAAAAGGTAATTGGTCACAGAATCTCAAAAACTTTTTACCAGTTATGGAGACATCCTGCGATTCTAAAGTAATATTTCTAATTAGATCGTTTTCCTGAGCTTCAATTATAGCTTTACTGTCTATTGGAGTATAATCTTTAGGTACAATTCTATAAACTTTGTCCCAAAATAACAAACTTGATTTTACCCAGTCTTCATTTTGAAACTCAATAGTAGGAAAATACAATACTGAATCTGATGGTTTTATCATTAGGTAACCTCCCTCTGCAACTGGTAATCACATCTAACATTTTCAGACGCGCCATATTACTTTAGGGTCTGTCCTCAAAACTAACGGCAGGATTAGACTTAGAGCAAAATCAATCAAATTCAAATAATTCTTTGTTTTTATTAAAATAGGGGATTATTTCTTCAGAATAACCAAATGAGGCATATACATATTTTATTAATTCATATGTAACGGGGTCCGGTCTAAAGTTTGACTCAACCTCAATAGGCGGTACAATTAAATCTTTCTTACCATACGGCGAGGAAGTACCGCGCATAAGATATCCAACAGATTCTGGAGAATACGGATTTAAACCATACCTTTGCAAGTTAAGAAACTGCATACTAACCAAAAAGGACATGTCTAAATTCAATAATTCTATTAACCTTTTGTATAAGCTCAAAAAACTACTTGGAAATTCGACAACTGGGATTGAATATAGCCGAGGACGTAATCTGAACTCTTCAGCATTCTGTTTCCAACAGAACACATCATCAAGCTTAGCAGCAAATTCCATGTGACCATTTTGACTTAGTCTAAGAATTCTATCGTCTGTGCTCCCCTTATAAACATCTTAAGAATACCTTCTCAGAGAAGAATAAAACATATCCATGTTCCAACCATTATCTCTTTGACCAGGATGCTCAATTAGATTTCGAACTAATTGAGCGTCTACGTTTATTAGGTTTCTTTTAGTAGTTAATGGCGTAATTGAGATTCTGAAAAATGGCTGTTCACCAATCTCCTCTCTAAATGCTTTTAAAGTTACTTCTGAAATAATAGATCCATCATTAACGTTGATTAAAGAAATCTCGCCATTTTCCAACATTCTAATCGTTTGGTTTCTTATTTCAAATTGCTGACCTTGAGCAAGATTTCGTATCCCGTCCTCAATTAAGGATAATTTTCTTCCAAAAATATCGCTTATAAAAGCTGAGTATTGTTATCAAAGGTAACCATATGTGGAAAACGACCACTACTGGGAATTCGTATTAGAATAACGCTATCTCCGTTTATTTCTCTTACTTCCATTTCAAGACCATCAATTCGCTCTGCAATATGGTCTATACATAAAGACCTGATACTCCTTACTATCCGCTCTGGATCATTAACTGTCTCGATTTTTTGAGCCCTTCCGCTTCCGTCGTCACGGATACCCACTATTAAGTAACCACCACCGGAATTTGCAAAAGAACAAATATCACACAAAGTTTCAAATCTGTCAGTATCATCTCGATGATTTATTGTTACTTTATACTCAACATGTTGACGCTCAGATAAATGTTCATTTACTATACTAATTATTTCGTCATTAGAAATTTGCTCCAGAATTTTTCCTTCGAAAATCATTACATACCCTCCTTGATTTCGCCTAACTCCCGCGTACCCGCTAAACTGTCGGTAATTCCTCTTAATTATTGGAATAGCCGACATTAATGCTGGATTTCCCTTTATAAGTTACTTTCTGTGAAATTCGAATAAAAACGCTTTTTGACCTTCCCATTATAGACATTAGTTAAAGCACAACTGCTAGCTCGGACGGTCCGTTTAAAAACCAAACTTAATATCTGCCAATATTAGCCTCAAGTGGTATTCGACATAATTTTATGATATTCCTTTCCAATTGACAACCTAATTAGTAAAAACTACTATGATTGGCAAATAGATGGGTTAACAACCAACACCAAGAAAAAACTTTTCTTCATAAAATGGCTTTCCCTGACAAGACATAAACAATATCGTCTTATTGTACCTGCACATTTCTCCAAACAAGAATATGGTTCTATCATTAAGAAAACACTTAGAATATAATATTTCATTTCTCCAAAGAGGTGGGTTAAGTGAACCCATACGTGCTTGACTTCAACGAGATAGACAGCACCCGTCTGCCTGACGTGGGAGGAAAGGGCGGCAATCTGGGGGAATTGAGCCGGGCTGGATTTCCCGTCCCCCGGGGGTTTTGCGTTACCACACGGGCATACAGGGAGTTCATCGCGGCCAGCCCTGAGATGGACGGATTGATGGATATGCTTGACCGGCTTAAACCGGACCAACTGGACGAAATCAGCGAACTGGGCCGGCGGACCCGGGACTACCTGCAGTCCGTCTCCGTCCCCGAAAGGGTTGAATCGGCTGTAATCGAAGGGTGGCAAAAGTACGGCGCAGACCGGGAGTACGCCGTCCGTTCCAGCGCCACGGCGGAGGACCTGCCGACAGCTTCATTTGCCGGCCAGCAGGAAACTTACTTGAACGTCAAAGGCGCCGGACAGCTGCTGCAATCGATAAGGAAATGCTGGGCATCACTGTTTACCGACCGGGCCATCGTTTACCGCGCCCGGAACGGATTTGGCCACCAGGCGGTTTTTTTGTCGGTGGTGGTGCAGCAGATGGTCTTTCCCGAGGTATCCGGAATCATGTTTACGGCCGATCCGGTAACCGGCAACCGCAGGATCGTGTCCATTGACGCCAGCTTCGGCCTGGGAGAAGCGCTGGTATTGGGCATAGTCTCGGCTGATCTTTACCAGGTGAAAGCCGGCAACATAATCAAAAAGCAAATCGCCAGAAAAGAAACCGCCGTCTATGCCAGGCTCGAGGGCGGCACTGACAAAGTGGACATTACGGGCGACAGGCAGACTGCTCCGTCCCTGTCGGATGAGCAGGCAATTAGGCTGGCGCGAACGGGACGAAGCATTGAAGCACATTTTGGCAGCCCCCAGGATATTGAGTGGTGCCTGGTGGACGGCGAAATATCTATTTTGCAGAGCCGGCCGATTACCACGCTCTACCCCGTTCCACCGGCAGAAACCGGTACTCAAGTGCGCCTTTTCCTGTCATTCGGTCATATGCAGATGATGACCGAAGCCATCAAACCCCTGGGAATATCGGTGTTGAGGACTCTAATTCCCTTGGGTAAAAGTACGCCGCTGGGAGAGAGCGACCTCCTGGTGGAAGCCGGCGGCAGGCTGTATTCCGACGTGGTCACCCGGCTGCTTGAATATCCATTTTTAAAGAAGCGGCTGCCCGAATTACTGCTCAACGTCGATGAAATATTCAGCCGGGCTGTGCGGGAATTCGTGGAAAGAGAAGAGTGCCAAACAGCGGCGCGCCCTGGTAAAAGAAAAAAACAACAAACCGCTGCTTGACCTTGACCATGGGTAATGGTTTATTATTGACTGCGAAGGGAGGTTATCCCGTGGGTTATACGGTGAACCAGGTGGCACAGCTGGCGGGCGTGACGCTCAGGACTTTGCGGTACTACGACAAAATCGGGCTGTTAACACCGTATGCCAGGACAGAGGCAGGCTACAGGATTTACTCTCCGGAAGATGTAGAAAAGCTTCAGCAGATACTCTTTTTCAGGGAGCTTGATTTCCCCCTGGCCAGGATCCGTGAGATACTGAACAACCCCTCGTTCGATAGGCGGGACGCATTAAGAATGCAGGCTGATTACCTGGAAAAGAGAGCGGCCAGGTACCTCAATTTATCTCAGCTGGCCAGAGAAACATTAAAAAATTTAGAAGGTGGTAATAAAATGGCTAAAAAGGATATGTTCGCAGGCTTTGATTATGATCAAATGCTGGAGGAACAAAAACAGTACGAGGACGAGGTAAAAGAGCGCTGGGGAAAAACTGACGCCTATAAGGAGTCAATGGCGAAAACCGCAAAATACACCAAAGAAGACTGGGAACGAATAAACGGGGCGCAAATGCAAAACCTCAAGGACCTTTGCGATCTATACAACGCCAAAGTATCCCATGATGATCTGCAAGTACAGGAAGTAGTCGGCAGGTCAAGGAAATTCATCAGCGACAATTTTTATCAGTGTTCAGTTGAAGTTTTCAGCGGGCTGGGACAGATGTATGTTACCGACGAGAGGTTTACCGCATACTACGATAAGTATGCCCCCGGCCTAGCTGCGTACTATAATGACGCCATTCAATATTATTGTGCCGGAAAGCAATAAATTCTCCCGGAGCACCGTACCTCTGGTTGCTGGTCTCTCAATTTCCTGATATAATAACAGTATAAATATTGATAGATCGGGAGCTGAGAAACATGCCGAAGATCAGACCGATTTCCGACCTGAGAAATAATGCGAATGAAATCTCAGAGTTTTGCCACAACGCCCGTGAGCCGGTTTTTATTACTAAAAACGGTGTTGGCGACTTGGTGGTTATGAGCATTGAAGTCTATGAAAGGCAGCAGGCACAGCTTGAGCTTTACGCAAAGCTGGCCGAAGCCGAAGCTGAAATTGCAAATGGCGCTGAAGGAAAGGACTTTTTTGAATTTGCAAAGAAGCTAAGAGTCAACGTGCATGGGAAAATATAAGCTGAAAATGTATCCTGCCGCACAGCAGGACTTGAACGACATTGTGGATTATCTCAATACTCTGTCGCCGGACGCTGCAATCAACTACTACGATAAAATTGTTGAAAAAATCGGCAGTCTGATGCAAATGCCTGAGCGGCGCCCTCTTCTGAAAGACCCGCAGCTCAAGCTGCGAGGGTATAGGACTTTGATTGTGGACAGCTATATGGTTTTCTATGTTGTCAAAGACGATACTGTGCAGATTCGCCGGATACTTTACGGCAGGCGGCAGTATGAGTGGATGATGTGAGATTTTAAATTATTTTTGAGTAGTATTGTTATAAGATTTTACTTCAATCCGCAAATAATAACAACAAAACAATATTTCTCTTTTAGTTGCGGAACTGGTAAAATAATCAGGATCGGAGCTTTTTTCAAACAGGAGGAGAATATGCAGTACAGGACACTGAGGAAAACCGGCTTGAAGCCGTTTTAAGGAGCAGGAGGAGCGAGGCCGTGGTCGCCACCAAGTCCATGGCCAGGACCAGGGAAGCACATTGTAGAAAGCTTTGCGGCTTTCTGCTCGGGCGTCTTTTTGGGTGTGAATACTCTTTAGTGTAAATGGTAATGATCATCCTAAAATTTGACAACCTTTTGCCACCGTGATAATTCAGTGAAAACCTTGATTGCGTCAATATCATAACGGGGATCAAACAGAATTTCATAGTTCTCAAGAAACGTGGGCTCATGGCATTGGGAAATGATCTTCATCAGTTCTTCGTTGGCTTTTTGGCTGCGCTGCGATGGTGGAATTTTTAACAATGCCTCAGCTAGCTTGATATTCAGGTTCAGCGGCACATAGTGGCCGCCTTCCATAAGCTTTGCCACCCTGTTCGGAAAGGAGCAAAGAATGATCGGGGCGACCGTTTTTTTCAGCACGTCTTTGTTCAGCATAGATACATTTTTGTTCAGCATAGATACATTTATCGTGGCGCCCAGGTCTCAATACTCCCTTCATCATATTTCATGTCCTGAATATAGCTCCAACTTATTATTTCCACATTATCCAATATTCTGATAAATTGCAAGGAAATCCTTTTGTTGTATTGCAGTCTATTATTGGCAGTCTATCATAAATTGTTTTTGAAATTAAAATGCACTTATCATAATCTTCTGGACAGTTCTTTATAAATGTTTTCCCCGCTCCCCACCAAAGCAATGATTATTAATTTGCCATCCTCGTCAATATAATAAATAATCCGGTATTCCACACCTCTGAATTTGCTGTGTTGAGAACGTAGTTCTTTAAACGGACCGGATAATTTCTCACTCTTATATGGGTTTTCTGCAATCTCGTAAATTCTACTGTATATAAAATCTCTGAGAGCAGTTTCCATTTTTTTCAGATCCCCAACGGCTCCTCTGGATAGCCGGATTTCATAATTTTTCTTCATTCTCGATACTACTGATGGCCTCCTCCAGAGGCACAGTTTCCTCTTCAAGCCTTTCTTCCAATAATCTATCAAAGGCTTGATTAATAGCGGCCTTTCGCTCAAGTAGTTTGGCTTTAAATTCTTCTCCGCCCTAACCTAAATCTATCAGGTCTTTCTTAATCAAATCTTCCATCTCGTCAAGGATAGTAACTTCCTTTACCTTCAACTCTTCACCATCGATAAAAAACTTTAGCCTGGTACCTTCTTTCCACTTGAATTTCTCACGAATCTCCTTTGGGACAGTGACCTGGCCTTTCGACGTTAGTATTGTGTATTCCATAATATTTCCCTCCATAGTAGTAATACCGTATTACTGTAATAATGTCTTACCGCAAAAGGGCGGGAAATAATATCTGTCTACTTGAACATATTTTCCATAATCTCCAGCCTCCCATACTGAACAAATTCACCTGCGGCGAGGAGATACTACCAGAGGGACTGTTCCCCTCCTGCCAAAGCCACTTGTTAATGAAGAATTAGGTTCCGGAAATGGGCTGTCTTTTGCAAGTGCATAAACAAATCCGTTACCCGTTGTCCCGCTCTCTAAATTCGTACGCACATAATTTCCAGCCGTCTTTAATTTTAAGTGATGGGGGCACGGTAAAAACCTGCATTATGTTAACTTTGCTGCAACTCCAACCTTCCTTTTGGTTCGAAGAAGACAGCATTTATTGATTCTTTTCCGTAATTTTTGGATTTTTTCGATGGGAAAGTAAGTTGTGCTAATTGTCAATATCCCCCTTCTCGGATCTGGGGCCTGATAAGCAATTTATCCATGCTCACTACCCGGCGGCGGCTCTTTCTTCTAACTTGAAGTAAAACTTGTAATTATCCAGGAATTTCCTGAGGCCCTTTTTGGGCACAAAAGAGTAATACCTGTATATCGTGTCCACCAGGGCTTTCATGTCCGCGGGATCCTCCAGATGCGCCGCGATGAAGGAGATATGAGAATATACATCAGGAATACGCCCCCAGCAAAGATATTTACTTGAAAAGCCTCCCGAGCAGCCTGCCCGTCGTCTTGCCGGCTGTTCTTCTTACTAACCTTTTTCCTACCGTACCTTTTCTAACCGCGTTCACATCGCCAAGAAGCCTGGCCAAACCGTACAGAAGGCCTCTGGCCTGGCTGATGGAATCTCTTTTCCTGGCCAATTTTTCTCCCCCCTTACAATTAAATGATAAACCTCCCGGCATGACAACAGTATGTCTTGCGGATAAAATATTTTCATATTGGCCTGGTCAAATAGGTTACATAAAGGTTCTTAGTAACCCGGATACCTTTCCCGCCATTCCCGGCTGTCTTGATACCCGGTCAGCAGATCATCTGCAATCTGCAGCGTAACCTCAGCCAATTCAACGTTTTCGGTCCAGTCTAAAGGGATCCTGCTTAATCCTAAATACGCTCCCAGGATATTACCGGTAATGGCGCCGGTGCTGTCGCTGTCGCCGTTATGGTTAACTGAAGCCGCCAGCGCTTTCTTGAAATTGTCCTGATGCTTCAATGCGCAATATACTGCAATCGCCAGGGCTTCTTCACCAACCCATCCTTCACCAAGCCGCGTTATAGCCTCGACAGGGGGAAGCCCGCTGTCCGCCAGTGCAATAGCCTGATCCAGGCTGCCGGCGCATTGTTCATGGCCGGCATGGGCTTTCAGCTCCCCAATTGTATCTTTAACTGCAGTTTCAAGATCCTGCCCGGCAATAATTGCAGCAATAATATGGGCCAGGGCGCCTGCCGACAAATAACCTGACGGATGTCCATGTGTAAGGGCGGCAAATTCAGCCGCCATATTGAAGGCGTTTTCTTCTGGATAAAACAACCCTGCCGGAGCAACCCTCATTACACCCCCGCAGCCTTTGCTGTTATTAATGGGTTCTTTTATGGTCCCTTGTTTTTTGCTTGCAAGGGCTGACAGGCATGTACTTCCAAGCGCTCTTGTTGCATGAAGTTCTTTTACACCAAGAAGCCATCCGTCATAAATCCATTCGCAATCACTGCTCCTTGCGTACCCCTGGGTCGACAGCCAGCTCTGATAAGCAAAGAAAACAACTGACGGCGGATGGCATATCCCTTTTTGATTACCTCTGGTTTCTGCTCTCAAGATTCCCTCAGCGGTAAAAAGAGTCATTTGCGTATCGTCGGTAATCTCCGCCCGGCCATAGGACTGCAGCTGCAGATCTTGAATTCCGTCAGGACCGTAACGGCGGATTATATCACGATATTTCATAAATTCAACAGGCCAGCCCAGGGCGTCGCCAATAGCCCCGCCCATCAGGCAGCCTCTAAAGGATTCCCTGTTTCTTTTCATCTGGCATCCTCACCCTTGTTATCCTGAGATTCATTTGGATGGTTATTTCCATATTATCCAATATTTCGATAAATTGCGTGGAAACTCCTTTTAGCTTATTTGCAGTTATTTTTCGGTCTATCATTGCAGGAAAAATCGCTTTTTACAACCTCAAAGATCACCCTTAGACATCTACATCATGGTAGCCTGATTTTGAAGATATAGCGGATTTAATTATATATTATAATATTTTTATTGTTTGGAAGCGTTTATGCCAAGTCGTTCTTTTAAGGCTTCTTGTAGAATGTGTGAGAAATTAACATGCTTATCTTCAGCTAGATCATTAAGCCACTTAGGTATAGTAAGGGTTTTTTTCACCGCTCTATTTTCAATTGCATCTCTGATTAAAGGCATCCAAACTTCTACCAAAACAACTGCTTGGTTGGACTCCAGCCTTATCTTATCTATTGGTGCTGGTTCGGGAATTTCATCTTTATCTTTTTCCATGCAGTATAGGTGTAAACCCAGGGCTTCCCTGGCATTTTTAACAGCATCTTCTGTTGTATGAGCGCAGGGCAGGCAGCCGGGCAGATCCGGAAACTCAATAGATATGCCATCGGCAGCATAATCGAATATTGCAAGATATATATATCTGTCTCTAAACATTTCACAACTCCTTTCCTTAGGAATTATCCTAAGGTAATTCCCGCACCGTTAATGAAAAGTTATTCATCACGAGAGATCATACAAATTATAAAAAAGGACGGGTGGTACTATTTTGAAACGATTGAGATCATCATCATTTTAAACACCCAACTAAAAAAGGGAAAGTTACGGTAACTCACCCAGTTAAGGACATCCCCATAAAAACAGTTAAAAGAATATTAAAACAACCCTTTGTCTGCTTGGTATTAATGTAACACGTATAAATGCACGTGTCGAGGAAGGCAAAATATAAAGCGGTACATGCGAGGGATCTCAAATATTATTCTCCAAAAACGGTTTTCTCTTTTTTAATGATTATATCAAACAAGAATCCTCCTCTTGCCTGCCGGTAATGCTCGACAGAATATGGCTGCAGCGAAACATCCAGGTCGATGTCCCTGGTTATTTTTCAGCATCAGCGCCTCGCCAAACCTGTCACGCCCGAAATCCGGTGATACTATGGCTAGGTCAATATCGTCCCGAACATTGGTTCCAAAAGCATAAGAATTATGAAGTAAGAACCATAAAGTATCGACTTTTTGACTTTTATATTTTTGGTCCTGAGGGTTTCCAAATACCTTTTTATACTCACTTCAATTTGTTTTCCAGCCATGCCAACAGCTCTCCTGTCTTTAAGTTAGAAGCGGCATTGTCCAAAATTTCAATTTTCCGATAGTATATACCCCCATCATAAAGCCTAATTGGCTACCAGTTTAGTAAAATTATAGTTTTTCCCATCTTTTATTAATTCTTTGCCGATTGTACATAACTTTTTCTGGTGTAAAACCTCTGGTTGAGGCCGCAACCATGTTTATACTGTTTTGCACAAAAGCCATCCACTGAACAATGTTGAGAGCACACGGGTTACCGCAATTTGGGGGTGCAGCAAACTTAACCGCATTGCCGATAGTAGCTATAGAATTAGCAATAAATTTCATTTTGCAGGTTTTTAATTTGAAGTCTAAATCGTATTTTTCCCTATCGCATAGCGACGTTATTATAGTCGTATTTTCTCTGGTTAATTTTAAATAAACATTTATGAGCACATCCTTTACTAATACAGGAACGCTCATTGACGCCATATGTCTTAAGTCGTATCCATCTTTATACATACTTTCTGCTATTTCTGCTATTGAAGAATCAGATATTTTGGCTGTGTAAAATTGTGTGGCAAAAAAGCCTGGAATAGGAATCCCTCTTGAAGTACACATATCAGAAATTATATGTCCCAGATAATAAAAAACAGCTAACCATTTTTCAGAGGTTGGCGACTTGTTTGGATTTACAATAACAGCTAAACTCCCATTATTGTCTATACAGGTGGTAGTACCCAAAATAATATCCGCAACCGCAAATAATAAACCAAAGAACGGGTCATGTGCAGGACTTCTCAATCTATGGTTATTCGGTGTGAGCATATCGCTCTTAAGCGAAATATCGTAAGGAACCTTGCATTTATCCGAAAACCACTTAAAGATTTCAGATGATTTCCCATTATCATTATTGCCAATTTTTCTAATTGCTTCGGTAAGAATACTTCCATCAAAATTTTCTCCGCCTTTATAAATTTTGACTACTTCTGGTGTTCCAACGAAAATCACATCGATGAGAGTAGAAAGTATTCCGGCTAAGCTGCAAACGATGATGTCTTGAGTATTAAGCTTAGGGAACTTTGAGTATTTTCCATTGCTGAATTCAGTATCCATCAACAACAAATCGTCAATTCGAACATTCAGCAATTTACGATCTTCTTTCAGTGCAGGTATTTCTTCAATCGGTATTCCCATATGCTGTGCAATTTTAATCATAATTTTCAACAAACTATTAATCTCTCGACGTTTTTCTTCCATATCACTTTCGATTTGCATTATCTCTTTCTCAAGAACTTTGATATCATCTTTTGCCGAATCATTTATTTTACCAAAATCAATTACTGTTGGTGGGTTTTTTCTCATCATCATCCCCATTTTCTCTATCTTTAAATTCGGCATCAACTTCATATTTCTTCAATAAATCAATAATATTTTTATATGATTTTTCCATTAAATCAAGGGATTCTTTCATATGTTTGATAATTTTTTTATCTTCTCCATGCTCTAGTTTGATTTTTGCGAGCTCACTATGCAAGTATGCTATTTGGTTTTTATAATTTTCAAGAACTTTCTGTGCACACATGATATCCTTTTGTGCATTAAGAATAATTTCCTTTAAAACCACTTCTAGCTTTGCAGCCTGCGTCAAGGCAAAATAAGGAGAAGTAGCAATAAATTTGGCTGCCGCACCAACTCCCGCTCCACCAATTGCCAGGCCAATCAAAGCACCACCGCCAACAATAGTAAGCACACCGCCTGCCATACCAGCACCCCCAGCAGCAATTGCACCACCTCCTGCAATTGCTAAACAAGCGCTTGTAAGTGCAGCCCCGGATAGCCCAGGAAATTGCGAAGCATATAGTGCAACTGCTATTGGCCCAGATAAAGTTCCGGCGGTTGCTGCAACGATTGCTGCGATGGCTAAAGTAGAAACAATATACAGAGGAATTTTAGTGCCTTTAAGCTTTGAAATAGTTACCGAATATGTCTTTTTAAATCTATCAATAAAAACCTCGTCCATTATTGCACTTGCGCGTACCATATCTTTGATTGTATCAGTCTGTTCTTTATACTTAAGCTTATCATATTCCTTATCATTATATTTGTTTTTATTAAGTACATAATATGGAATAAATAATGTTGCTTCAAACATAATCAGATAATACCAGGTATTGTTGATATCCGTTGAATTCTCTAGAGCAATTGCAGATAATATTTCTCCCCTTGTCATAAATTTAACTGGATTTTGGGGGTCTTTAGTAAGACAATCAATTACAGAAGCAGACCATTCACTTAGCCATTTTTGTTTTAGCATTTTATTATCTTTACTATATATAATGTCATTCAGTACTAGCAGTCTTTCAATTGAAAATAAAATTTTTGCTTGTTTTTCTGTTAATCCAAACATTGATGAGATATCTGCATTCCCGTTAGTTGCACTCATTTCCCTGCCCCTTTCTATTATTTTAGTTTGTTACTCTACTGGACAATTTTTCAATGTTTAAGGGGGTGAACCCTAGTTTTAACACCATGAGCTTTGCTGTTTAGGAGACGGTGAATAATCCGGAAAACCCCAAGCCGGACTTAAAGCCGTTAATCGGGAAAAAGCTTACTGTAATTGCCTGGATCTGGGCTCGCACGGCAAAAAGCCCTAACCCGGCTTTCGCCCGTGTGGATGTGCCCCTGGCTTCTACTTTTATGCTTTCTACTAGGGCGGCGGCGCAGGGACTGATAGATAGCTTCGGGTGACGACGCCAGATGGCGCTGCAGGATGGTCAGGGCAAAACCGATGGTGCCTGCCCGCTTATCGTTATGTAACGACTCCGCCCGGTTGAATTCCTCCCGCACATAATTGGTAACTCCTTTGTACAGGCGGGCCTCGGCAGCGGAGAGCCGGTAAGGAACAGTGTAAGCGATGCGCTCCGGAAAGAGCGGGGCGCCGTCAAATTTCAGCAGGTTCTCCTTGACCATGCGGCGCATCAGGTCTGAAACGTCTACAGCATGGACCCCGTCACGAAAACACCCTTCGAAGCGATCCCCGTCCAACAGGGCCAGGAACAGCTGAAAATCTTCTTCCTTGCCATTGTGCGGCGTGGCTGTCATTAATAAAAAGTGCCTGGTGAGGGTGGAGAGAGGCTGCCCGAGCCGGTATCGTTTGGTGTATCTAATCTCTCCGCCGAAGAAAGTGGCTGACATTTTGTAGGCCTCATCACAGATAATCAGGTCCCAGCGGCATTCCGGAGCTTTCAGTTTATCTTGCACTTCTTCATTGCGGGAAAGCTTGTCCAGGCGGGCGATGACAGTGTTATTTTCCATAAACCAGTTGCCGCTGCGGGCAGGCTCCAGTTTATCGTTGGTCATGATTTCAAAAGGTATTTGGAAGCGGCGGTACATCTCATCCTGCCACTGTTCGGCCAGGCTGCCCGGACAAGACAACCAGGCAGCGCCATCCCGTTAGGCGAAACGTCATGTAATATATCCCCTTTCAAATCTCTTATTCCCTCAAGGGTGAAAATCAACTTGATAAGCATAAATCGTTCAAACTTTTATACTTGCACGCAGCAAACAATTTTGACCACCCATTAGGGTGGTTATTCCCACATTATCCAATATTTCGGCAAATTGCGTAAAAATCCTTTTATTTATTTTCTGGTTCGGAGGCGTTAACTGCACCGGCGTTTCAGGTGGGATTCACATCCAGTCGCGGGTATGGGGCAAGAGGAGTTGCTTCAATGTAGAGGTTACGTATTCCACCGAGTTCAAAGGTTAAGGTTGTGTTACAACCTCTGAGGCCCTTTATTAAAGGCCTCAAAAAAACACTCTGTTGATGTAAAAATAGATGCGGCAGCATTTCCCTTTGAAATATATTCCTTAATTCTTTTTTTTCACGCTAAAACCCACCCTATTCCCATATTTTATCACTACCCGGTGGGGGCGCATACGGATTATACATCCAGTTATGCACCCCGGCAAAGTCAAAGATATTTAAATATTTACTTAAAAAGTTTCCCGAGGAGCTTGCCCGTCGCCTTGCCGGCTGTTCTTCTTACCAACCTTTTTCCGACCGTACCTTTTTTAACAGCGTTCACATCGCCAAGAAACTTAGCCAAACTGTACATAACACCTCTGGCCTGACTGATGGAATCTTTTTTCCTGGCCAATATTTCTCCCCCCTTACTTTTCATTCAAATGATAAACTATCCGGCATGACAACGGTTTGTCCTGGGGATAAAATATTTTACATATATGGCAACGAAAAGATCCGGATTGGGTAATATTTCAGCTGCCCCGTCCAGCCTGCCCAATTCCCTGTTTGCTTCGGAAAGAAGCCTTAACAATTCGCTGTCAAGTTTAAAGGCGGATCCGGTGGTAAACTTGCCGGAATAAAAGCTGAATAACCAGGCGTACCTATTTACCCATCCTGATGTAATAAACAGATTTGGGCCACATGATCAATAAATGCCGGCCGCTCCTCTTCCGGATCAATGCCGCACATTACATCGGGTTTCCGGGGGTTTTTGGGCTTTTCAAAAAAGTACGGTTCATTGTTGCTGCCCCTATGCAGCATACAGTGATTGTGTCTCACGAACCCTTCGCCTAGCCGCTTTAACTCAACTACAAAGATATATCTATTGCCTAAAGCACGATAATCTGTTTCCCCCAAAAATAGCCTCAGCTCTTTTTTGACGCCAAAAAAAACAGCAAAATAAATGGCCAGATTTCCTAACTTCTTTATATTTGGCAGTTCCATAATGGCCAGTACGGTGAAATCATCGTCAGAATCATCAAATACTAAGTATTCAATTTTGATATCTAAAGGGTGATTATTCACATGGTCGCCATCTTGATTGCAAATATAGGCCCACATATCCATAAGCAGGTCATTAACGGCATCAGGCCCTTTGTTAAAGGCCCCAAAAAAAACATCCTGGTGATGTAAAAATAAATCCGGCAGCATTTCCCTTTGAAATATACTTCTTAATACTTTATTTTTCACGCTAAAACCCACCTTATTCCCATATCTTATCACCACCCGGTGGGGACGCCACCGTCTAACTTAAAGTAAAACCAGTAATTATCCATGAATTTCCTGAAGTCCTTTTTTGGGTACATACGGGTAATACCTGTATATCGTTGTCCACCAGGGTTTTTATGCTAGAAATCTCTTAAAATGTTTAGGCTAGCATATTTGATAGAAACCTGATTACCACCCCCCGGTTTAGCTCATCATGGCAGAACTGGTTACGGTAGTGACGCAAGCACCCGTAACAACTGGCGTTCCCCTCAGCCCCGCCGCACTCACAGCGCTGCAAACGATTTAAAGAAGCCCGCAGCACCTTTTTAAAAACGTCTTCCCTGGCCAACCGACGGACGTGACCGGCGCCGCCCGGGACATCATCAAAGAGGATCAGCGCGGGAGTGCCCAAAGGACTGCCCGGCATGGGGTAAAGGCAGCCGTCCAGATCCTGCCTTTCGATTTTCATAGCAGAACTAGCCCCCTCCAGCAAGGCGTACAAAAGGGAGTGCCAAAAGCCCTTTTCCCGGTTTTGGTAGCCGAAGAAATACAGCTTTAGGATATCGGTTTCAAATTCATGGCCCAGTGAGTACCTGTTTCTAAGCCTCCCGGCACAAGTTTTCCCCAGGTGATTCTCATGGGAATTAGGGATTTTTTCACTGCCCAGCACTGCAAAGCCACAACTATGACAAACCAGGAAACAATAATACCCGGCATTGTTGATTACCGCCAGCCTGCCCCTAGATGCAGTTGTTATTTTTAGTTCAACACCCGACTCCAGTCTAAGGTTTACATGTTCATCCTCACTCGCTGTTTTGCCGGAAAAGTACACTCTGGTGGAATAAGTTTTTTCCGGCTTTTCCTCCCCGGGGTTGCCGGGATTCTCCCGGCTGGCGACAAAGCCATAACTTGGGATGATAAATGTACCCTGGTTTCTGCCTGGAGAGCTGCCGCATACATTGCACTCAGTGCTTTTTACAGCCAATTCCGCCCGCTCACTTTGGTAGCTCTGACATTGATCGCAGATGGAATAATAGTATCTTTCCCACTCCTTGTTTGGCAGCCGCCTGATGTAGCGGCTTGTCCAGAGTTTTCCGCCGGCTACCACCTGGCTTCCCGGGGCATATTCTGAAAGGGCAATGCGCAGGTCTCTCTCCAGTTGCAACTTTTTTGCATCCTCGCCGTGGTGAAATAGCTTTAGCTCAACTACATCTACCGGAAAACCGTATTTTGGAATAATATTATGACTGGAGAGAAACCCGATTAGGTCTTTGCCCTTTAGTGTCCTGATAAGCCTGGTCAGGTAGTCCACATTTTTATTCATATCAAAATGTTGTTGTTTTTGTTCTTCCAACCCGGTAACATCGCTTACAATCTCTGAACAGGCCTGGGTCACCAGCCCGTTATCCCCAAAAAGACCGGCCACCCACCCCCAATTGTTAATGTTGAGTTCCTCTTGCAGGGATCCGGGCACGATCCTCAACAAAGAGGATTTTAAATGCGCCGGTTTATTACTGAGGTATTTTTCAAATAGTTCTGGTCCCGTTATCTCATCGTAAAAAAAGAAATTGTCAACCTTGCCAAACAATTCCGGACACTCCCGCCAAAAACTAGCAAGGGCCGTGGCATAAATGTGGCGTAGTACTATTTTCTTGTTTTCTATTGTAAAATAGGGAGCGCTGATCTTCCCGTCCACCATTCTCCAGGGCTCGCGGAAGTGATCCAGGTCATGGGAGCGCCTCTGGGCAAAGGTAAGGACAAAAGCAGTGGAATCGGTCCTGCAGCCGGCACGCCCGGCCCGCTGAATATAGTTGGCTGCGGACGGCATTTTCCGAACCCAATCAACCTATTAGAGCAACTTATTCAACCCTATCCGGTAAAACTGTTGCAATATTGTTTCCAAACCATACTTGCAGGCCATTTTTTTGTTATAATAATCATCATCTCATTCTACATTGGCTGGATAAAATAATACATAGTAAAATTAAATATTTATAAGGACAGGTGTTTATTATGAAAATAACGGATTTTAAATTAGAAGTTTTTTTCGACAAATACGAATTCACTGCACCATATTTATTGTCTCAGTCCGATTGCGAATCAATGTCGATAAAAGAGTTGCTTAATTATGAAAAAGGGGCGGAAAAGCAATTTTTGAACAGCCGGCTAGGATATACTGAAGTGCCTGGGAATCCAGAGCTCAGGAAGGTCATTTCAGAACTGTATACCACAATGAAGCCAAAAAACATTATCGTCCATGCCGGCGCCCAAGAACCAATATTTAACTTTATAAATGTTTTATTAGATAAGGAAGACCATGTAATCAGCCAATTTCCAATTTACCAGTCACTATTTGAGGTTGCCAATGCCATTGGGTGTAAAGTATCAAAGTGGAATATTGAACAATCGGAGACTGGTTGGGTATTCGATATTAATAAGCTGGAACCGCTGATTCAACCCAATACTAAACTAATTGTCCTGAACAGCCCCAATAACCCTACCGGCTGCACATTGAAAAAAGAAGAAATTGAAGCCATTGCGGAAATAGCAAAAAAACATGACCTTTATGTGTTCTGCGATGAAGTCTACAAGGGCCTGGAGCTTGACGGCGTCAGGCGGCCCTGGTTTGCCGATCACTATGAAAAAGGCGTCTCCCTCGGTGTTATGTCCAAAGCCTATGGATTAGCAGGTCTGAGAATTGGGTGGCTGGCAACCCGGGATATGGACCTTATAGATAAGTTGATTAAAATGAAGCATTACACAAGCATCTGCAGCAGCGGCCCATCGGAGTTCCTGTCCATCATCGCTTTAAAGCATGGCAATGAAATATTGGACAGGAATATCAAGATTATTGAGGATAACTTGAAGATTGCTGAATCATTTTTCAATAAGTACCCGGACTTGTTTTTATTCAACAAACCAATGGCCGGCCCTGTCGCATTCATTAAGGTGAATATCACAGCGCCCATAGAAGAGTTTTGTGACGCCCTGGTTAGAGCAAAAGGCGTCTTGCTTTTACCGGCAAATATTTACTCTTACCAGGGACAATACTTCCGTATGGGATTTGGCAGAAAAAATTTCGCTGTATGCCTGGCAAAATTTGAAGAGTACCTTACTTGGGACAGGGGGACATGGGACAGGGGGACAGGTACATTGTCCCCCTGAAAAACAATTCGGAGGTCAGGCTTTTCTCCATTCCCGTCCTACTTTAACTGCAGGCAGCTTTCCAGCCCTGAGCATGTTATAGATGGTTTGGTTGCTGACCCGAAAAAAATCCGCCACTTCCTCTAAATCCATAATTTCAGGGTATTCATTCTTCTTTATGGCGCCTTCTATAAAATATTGCATCGCTTTGACATCATCCGGCTCATAAGCTTCCTCACCACATGAATCACAGACATAGACATTTATACCCTTAAAGACAACCGTCTTGCCTTTCCATGTTGTTTCTACATCCTTCTGCACTTGTGTCATATTGCTGTCGCAGATATAACATTGCATAATATCAGCCTCCTAATCCGGGGCATCTATTTTCTTCTCTTTTTCATTGCCCCCAGGTCATCCCAGATTTCATCTTTAAACCTGCAAACGGTAACTATTCTTGATAATGGCTATTTCGTTCCTGATTTGATTTTCCTCAACCAGTCTTTTCTGCATGAAATGTTTTACTACCTTCTCATAAAACTCCCCAAAGCATGATCTGGGGATTCCCCCGTGCAGCAAAATGGGAGTAACAAAAGCCAGCGCTCCTTTTATCCGAACCCCGGCTAAACTCTTGCCGCGTAAAAGTTTAAAAAATATCGCACTTAAGGCATACTGGCTTCTGGTTTCAGCGGCGCCTATTCCTGCCAAAACAGGGGACCAGAACTCGCCACCCTGGTATTAATCTCCCCAGTGTCAGTGTAAACTTCTAATTTTACTTTTACACATTCATGACATTCATTTTGTTTATTTACTTCCAATACAATACAGCTATATCGGGCTCCTTTTTTAAGGATAGTTGTCACGCTTTCACTGTAGTATCTCGGCAAATATCCCACATGGTTTCCCTTTGAATCAATTATTTTAATTGCATTTTTATCATATTGGTTTTTAGGGTCTAGATCTAGTTTTAGTTTATTCCCAGCCTCTAAATGAAGGGCTTTATTACAATCTTCGCCTTCACAGCCAATATAATATCTAACACCTGCAATATAAAAAATTCTTTTTACGGGCGCCTGGCCAAATATTCTAACTGGATTTGGGACAAGAGTCCCTCTGTCCCCGCACCGGCGCTTTCAACCTGTCCCACCTGTCCCCAATTTACCACACCAGCTAATCATAATCCTGCCAGCAATCCACGATGCAGTCAACATATACTGTCTGATCTTCCAATGATAAGTAAAAAACTGCTGCTAGTCAACATGCCCGTTTTTATCCGATCATTACATTATCTGGTACAATGTGATCATGCACCTTTACTCATGATAACCTTGGGTTTAAAATGATTACATTAATGATCTTGTTTTTAAGGATGTGCTCGATTTGAAATCACTGGAAAAACTGAGTGCTATACCTTTAAACATTGTTACAGCCATAGCTAAGATAAATGAATACAAAGGAAAGCAGGACTTATTTTACCAGCAGTCCCCGGAAATCCTCAGTACGCTGCAGGAAATCGCTGAAATACAAAGTGCCGAATCTTCGAACCGGATCGAAGGTATTAAAGTTTCCAATCAAAAACTTAAAGAAATAATGCGGCAGAAAACTACCCCCAGGGACAGGAATGAAGCTGAAGTATCCGGTTACCGTAACGTACTGGCGGAGATCCACGCTTCCGCTGCCCATATACCTATCAAACCACAAATCATCCTGCAGCTTCACAGGGACATGTACAAGTATCTGCCCCAGTCCGGTGGTAAATGGAAACATTCAGAGAATGTGATTGAGGAAACATTAGCCGATGGACCGAAAAGGGTAAGGTTTGTGCCCGTTAAAGCATTTCTGGTACCCAGCGCTATGGATGAACTTTGCGATAGCTTCAATACCTACCGCAATAAGGGCGAAATTGATGACCTTGTTTTAGTATTTGCTTTTATTCTCGACTTTCTTTGCATCCACCCCTTTAATGACGGCAATGGACGGATGTCCCGGCTGCTGACTCTATTATTGCTGTACCAGGCCGGTTTTGAAGTCGGCAGATTCATTCCTCTCGAAAGAATTATTGAACACAGCAAGGAAACTTATTACAGCTCCCTTGAAATATCTTCGCAAGGCTGGCATGAGCGTGAACATAATCCTGTTCCATGGCTTGAATATTCACTGGGCGTCCTTATAGCGGCCTATAAAAAATTTGAAGAACGGGTAAATCTTGCAGAACATCAACGAGGCACAAAAACTGCTTTAATAAGAGAAATCGTGTTGCATTTTCATGGGGAATTTTCTATTCAGGACATTGAGCGGGCTTGCCCGAATGCAAGCCGGCCAACAATACATAGAGTTCTTGGCACATTAAAGAATGAAGGACTTGTTGATTGTATCGTGCCAGGCCGTTATGCCAGGTGGAAAAGAACCTGATCCTGCCACGGCTACCACAGGGGCGGTTCACGGTTCCCGTAGCTACACTGTAGAGTTGTCAGACTTTACTTTTCTATAAAATAATAAACGCATAAAGAAATTTATTCGAGGCTCTCGTCACTTGCATTTTTACTTGGCAGGAGGCTGCAGCAGCACCGCCCTTTTCACTGCGTCCATGCCGTATTTATCCTTCAGCCTGTCAACAGCCCTGCTTAACTTCTCGTCTTTTTCCTGAATCAAAGACATCTGCTCGTGGGAATCCAGTTTGGATAACTGCACCCCAACCAACCTCCACGGCGGGCGGCCGCAGTTGGCTATAAACAGATCACGGGCTATTTTATATATAGCTCCGTCACCTTCAATTGCTTCGTTGAGCGTCCGCGCCCTGGTAATGGTGGTAAAATCGGCAAAACGAAGTTTTATTGATACTGTCTTTGCCTTTAATTCCCTTTTTCTCAGCCTGTAGCCAACCTGCCCGGTTAATTTCAGAAGTTCGGCCAGCACTTCCTCCTGCCGGAATATATCACTTATAAAAGTGGTTTCCTCTCCAATAGACTTTATTTTTCGCCCGCCCGGAATCCCGCTGTTATCTATGCCACTGGCATGTTGGCGAAGTATTGGGCCATAGACGCCAAACATCTCAGCAAGCTTGTCTTCGGAATAGCCCGCCAGCTGGCCTATTGTTTTTATGCCGGCACGCTTCAATTTGTTTTCGGTTTTAGGGCCAATCCCGTGCAGTTTGCTAACGGGCAGCGGCCAGATTGCACCGGGCAGGTCCTCTTTCCTTAACTGCCTGAGGCCCGGTTTGCCCAGGTCGCAGGCCATTTTGGCCAGGATTTTATTGCCGCCCACGCCTATGGAAACGGGCAGGTTCAGTTCCTGCCGTACCGCATCATAAATCTCCCGGGCTATTTCTAACCCGTGCCTTTGCGGTACGGCAAGATAAGCTTCGTCAATTGACACCTTTTCCATGTGATCTGTGTAGCGGGCGTAAATAGAAAACACCTGGGCTGAAACCCGGCGGTAGAGGTCCATGTCCACCGGCAGAAAGATTGCGCCCGGACATAGTCTTGCAGCCCGGCCCGTGGGCATGGCTGAGTGCACGCCAAATTTCCTGGCTATGTATGAACACGTGGAAACCACGCCGCGCGCCTCCGCCCGGCCGCCGACGATAACAGGCTTACCGGCGTATTCCGGGTGGTCGCGCTGTTCGACGGAGGCAAAGAAGGCGTCCAGGTCGCATAAAAGAATATCGAAGGTCACAGGGGATCACCACCCCCTTTTAGATTCTCCCTTAAACAGCGAAAAACCTGCGTTTTATAAGGGTTTTTTTGGGATCCGAACAGGTGCAAAAAGAAAGGGGTCCCTCAAAAGTTCAGCGAACTAATGAGAAACCTCTAATTTCAGAGCCTTGAGTCAACGGGTTTTATTTTTTATCAGAAAATGTTACTTTGATTGTTACCTTTGGGTAATTTACTAGGATTTAAAACCTTGTACTCCTTTGTATATCTAGCTTTCTGAGCGTTTACTTACATCATGCCGCCCATGCCACCCATACCGCCCATGCCGCCCATGCCGGCCATGGGATCCTTGTCCTTTTCAGGTTTGTCGGCAACGAGGGTTTCGGTGGTCAGGATCATGGCCGCGATGCTGGCCGCGTTTTGCAGGGCCGAGCGGGTTACCTTGGCCGGGTCTACGATACCGGCGTCAATCATGTTGACAAACTCGGCCGTGAGGGCGTCAAAGCCAATACCGGATTCCGTATTCTTTACTTTTTCCACAACGATGGAGCCTTCCAGCCCCGCGTTGTTGGCAATCTGGCGCAGGGGTTCTTCCAGGGCCCGGCGGACGATATTGACACCGGTCTTTTCGTCTGTGTCGCCGGTGGTCAAGCCATCCAGTCCTTTTAAGGCGGAAATGTAAATCACGCCGCCTCCGGAAACGATGCCCTCTTCTACGGCCGCCCGGGTGGCGTTCAGGGCGTCGTCAATACGGAGCTTCTTCTCCTTCATTTCGGTTTCAGTTGCGGCGCCTACCTGAACAACCGCCACGCCGCCAGCCAGCTTGGCCAGACGCTCCTGAAGCTTCTCCCGGTCAAACTCGGAGGTGGTGTCTTCAATCTGCAGCTTAATCTGGGACACCCGCTTGGTAATTTCGTCCGTATTGCCGGCTCCCCCGACAATAATGGTTTCTTCTTTCTTAACTCGGACTTTGCTGGCCCTGCCCAAATGCTCGATCCCGGCTTTGTCCAGTTTCAGGCCCAATTTCTCGGTAATAACATTGCCGCCGGTAAGGATGGCGATGTCTTCCAGCATTCTCTCCCGCCTGTCGCCAAAGCCCGGCGCCTTAACGGCAACACACTGGATGGTCCCCCGGAGCTTGTTCAGAACCAGGGTGGCCAGGGCTTCGCCCTCGACGTCTTCGGCGATAATGAGCACCTGCTTGCCGGACTGGACTATTTTTTCCAGCAGCGGCAGGAGGTCGGCTACAGCCGAGATCTTTTTATCGGTAATAAGTATATAAGGATCGTTTAAGTTGGCTTCCATTTTATCGGTATCTGTAATCATATAAGGGGAAATATAACCCCGGTCAAAATTCATGCCTTCCACAACTTCCAAGTTTGTTGTGGTGCCCTTGGACTCCTCGACGGTAATGACTCCGTCCTTGCCCACCTTTTCCATGGCGTCCGCAATGAGGTTTCCAATTACTTCGTCGTTGGCGGAAATGGTTGCAACCTGGGCAATTGCCGATTTGCTTTCAATGGGCTTGGCTGAATCCTTAATGATTTCAACGGCTTTTTCCACGGCTTTTTCAATACCGCGCTTAATAATCATCGGATTGGCGCCGGCCGCTACGTTTTTCATACCTTCCCGCACAATTGCCTGGGCCAGCAAACAGGCGGTTGTGGTGCCGTCTCCGGCTACATCATTGGTCTTGGTGGCGACTTCCTTTACCAGCTGGGCCCCCATGTTTTCCAGGGGGTCGGAAAGTTCAATTTCCCTGGCTATGGTCACACCGTCGTTGGTAATCATGGGTGACCCGAACTTTTTCTCCAGGACTACGTTGCGGCCTTTGGGGCCGAGGGTAATCTTTACGGCTTCGGCCAGGGCGTTAACCCCTTTTTCAAGGGCTCGCCTGGCATCTTCGCTAAAAACAATCTCTTTGCCTGCCATCGTTTTACCTCCTTCTAAACTCCGTTTACTCGATAACGCCCAGGATATCGGATTCTCTCATGATTAGATACTCAACATCGTTAATCTTGACTTCGTTTCCGGCATACTTGGAAAAAAGAATCTTGTCCCCGGGTTTTAGATCGATGGGCACACGCTGTCCGGTCTCCAGCAATTTTCCGGATCCAACAGCTACGACTTCACCCTCCTGGGGCTTTTCTTTAGCGGTGTCCGGCAGGACAATTCCTCCCCTTGTCTTTTCCTCGCTGGGCAAGGGCTTCACCAATACCCTTTCACCTAATGGTCTGATCACTTAAACCCCTCCTTACTGGTTGGTTTGCTTTTCTTGTTAGCACTCAGTATAGGCGAGTGCTAGTACCTACGTAAATATAATATAGAATTGGGAAATCAAAAGCAAATTAAATCTTCATATATTTTTCCTTTTTATTCGCAAATAAATAGGGGTTTGCTGGAATTTGCTTTGAAATCCTTCTTCTATCTCGCACTTAAGGTATTTTTTTAGCTTCTATAGAAATATTTTCCCAACTCCCGGTAATTTTATACGGGTTGTTAAAAATATTCTTTCCGTCTTTTTCAGGAACCGCACTCGCCACCCCGGCCGGTGAGGATATCCAACCCATGGGGCAGGGCCGGCAGGATCACCTCCAGGCATTCCTGGACACCTTTAACGCTTCCGGGCAAATTGATAATCAGGGTCCCGTTGCGCACACCGGCAACGGCTCTGGAAAGCATGGCATGTTTTGTTTTCTTCAGGCTCTCCTGGCGCATGGCCTCGGGCAGGCCCGGTACTTCGCGCCCGATAACCGCCAGGGTGGCCTCGGGTGTATTGTCCCGGGAGCTTAAACCGGTGCCTCCGGTGGTCAGGATCAGATCAACTTTAAGCTTGTCGGACATGTTGACCATTTCCTCCTTGAGTGCTTCCAGGTCATCCGGCAGAATCCGGTATACTACCACCTCACCCAGTTCCTTAACCATCTCCCGGATCGCCGGACCGCTTCTGTCCTCCCGCTCGCCCCGGGAGCCTTTATCGCTGACAGTGATAATGCCTATCCTATACATTAAATTCACTCCCGCCTGGTTATTATAGCTTTTTTATCCAAAGCACATATTTATTCCCGGCTATTTTGCAATTTTTTACGCCTCCCAGGCCCTTTCGCCGGCGCGTTCAAAGGTGCCGCTTTTCCCCCCGCTTTTATGGACCAGCCTGACCGCGCCAATAACCATTTCCCGGTCCACGGCCTTGCACATATCATAGATTGTCAAACCGGCCACAGAAACAGCCGTCAGGGCCTCCATTTCCACCCCGGTCTGTCCGGTCAGGCGGACCCTGGCCTCGATTTCCACCTTGTTTCTCTCCCTGTCGGGGCGGAAAGCCACATCAATTCCCGTCAGTGTCAAGGGATGGCAAAGGGGAATCAGGTCCGAAGTTTTTTTTGCCGCCATAATCCCGGCCAGCCTGGCCGTGGCAAAAACCTCCCCCTTGGAAACCTTTCCCCCCAGAATTAATTCCAGGGTTTCCGGCCGCATGCTCACTTCACCCCGGGCCACCGCTACTCTGCGGGTTGCCGCCTTGCCCCCCACCTCTACCATTCTGGCCTGTCCCTGTTCGTCCAGGTGAGTTAAATCGCTCACAAAAACAACTCCTCCGTTTCTCTGGTGCGCCGGCCCAGCCCGGCCCGCTGTTTTAGAAAATATAGTTTAAAAGGATGTGCGAAACACGGAAGCAACATCCCGCGGGTGCTGTTAGTCCAAACCCTTAAGTTTACCGGCTGCGCCAGATCACCTTGCCGCAGTCGCGCAAGTCATAGCCGCCCAGCTTTTGCACTTCTTCCCGGAATTCCGGCAGGGCCATCACCTCCAGAAGCCTTCGGATGTAAGGGGTGTCCCAATATTCCCCCGGGATGCAAAGATCGTAACGCTCTTCCGCCACTTTGATAAAATCCAAATCCAGGGCCGCGGCGGCGGCTCTGATACCCATCCCGGCATCTGCCGCGCCGGCCTTAACTGCCGCAGCCACCCCCATGTGGGTGTATTCTTCAAATTCATAGCCGGTTATCTGCTCCGGCTCTATACCCATCTGCCGGAGGTAATAATCTAAAAGAATCCTGGTGCCGGCGCCGCGCTGGCGGTTGACATAGGTGTATCCCTGCCGGGCTATATCCTCCAGGCCGCCGATGCCCCTGGGATTGCCCCTGGCCAGGATCAGCCCCTGCTCCCGGTGCACCAGGTTGACCAGGATCATGTCCCGGCCGGTCAGCAGTCTTTGGACATAGGATATATTGTAGTCCCCGGTTTCCTCGTCCAGCAGATGCGTCCCGGCGCAGTGGGCCTCGCCCCGCTTCAAGGCGGACAGCCCGCCGAAGCTGCCCACATTGGCCGAGGAAAGGGTGGCTTCCGGGTGCTTCAGACGCAAAAAATTAGCCAGGACATCCAGAGCCAGATCATGGCTGCCGATAATTACGGTGGTCTCCACAATTTCCCTGGGCGTACGGTACAATTCAACCATTACCCTTTCCCCGGCGTTGTAGCCCTCCGACAAGCGGGGTACCCGGAGCATTCCATCGGCCCGCACCAGGGACATCAGAATTCCCGCCCCCCGGGAAATGGGCGTGGCGATGATCTTTTCTCCCACCTTGCCCAGCTTTACCCGGACAAATTCCTCCAGGCCCAGGCTGGAAACCAGTTTTCTGGAGACAGAGGCTTCAATCATACGGGGTTCGGGGGACACGCGGCCCGTTTTATGGAAAATCAGGGGCTTGATAAAAAGGTCCAGCCCAAGGTAAGCAGACACCGGATAGCCCGGCAGGCCCACCACGGGCTTGCCGCCGATTACCCCCAGGATGACCGGCTTGCCAGGCTTGGTGGCCACTCCGTGGATCAGCACCTTGCCCAGGGAACTGATTACATCGGCGGTAAAATCCTCACTGCCGGCTGAAGATCCGGCATTGACCAGAACTATGTCCGCTTCGTCGACGGCGGCGGCAACGGTTTTCTTCACCTTTTCGATGTCGTCTACGGTTATTTCTTTGCGCCGGGCCACGGCGCCCCATTGCTCCACAAAGGCCCCCAGCATGCGGGAGTTAAACTCAATGATGTCGCCGGGCTTTAAGTCGGAGCCGGGCTGTACCAGTTCTGTTCCCGTGGGCAGCAGGGCCACCACGGGACGGGGATGAACGTAAATGCGGCTTACCCCGCTGGCCAGAAAAGCGCCGATGTCGACGGGCCTGACCTGGTGGTTGGCAGGCAGGACCATTTCTGTGGCAACCACATCCTCCCCCACGATGCGAACGTGCTGCCAGGGGGCAACAGCCTGGATAATCTCGATAAGATCCGGCTGCACAAAATGAACGTCTTCAATCATTATTACTGCGTCGGAGCCTTCCGGCAGGGGATCCCCGGTATCCACCGGAATAGCCTCCCGGCCCACCTTCAACTGCCTGGGCGTTGTTTCAGAGGCTCCGTATGTACTGGAGGACTGCACAGCCATTCCGTCCATGGAAGAAGCATGGTAGTGGGGAGAGGAAATCCGGGCGTAAACCGGCGCCGCCGTAACCCTGCCCAGGGCCTCTTCGGCGGCAATCCGCTCAGGCCGGCCGGGCCTGAGCGCCCCGGTTTCCTCCAGATAGTCAAAGTATTTCGTAAAAGCCTCTTCCAAGGGAAGGCCGTCCAGATAAACCTTTCGTTTCATAAACCAATCCCCCACAATAATTCAAATTAATTTCACTTCAACCGTCTCTCCGGCCTCAACGCCTTCTTTGCCGGCGGGAATACGGGCCAGACCGTCAGCTTTAACCAGGGTGCCGATCAACCCGGATTTGCCCAATACCGGCTCGGCGTAAAGCCGGCCCAGGCTGGTGGTCAGCTTGACCCGGACAAAATCCACGCGGCCCGCGGCCGAATGCAGGCTGCGGGCAATAATCGCCCGGATCGGGAATTCCATCTGTGCTTCTTCCGGCTTGGCGGGATAAGCACCCTTCTGTACCAGGGGCGCAACCAGCAAGTCAAAAACAACCATGGCCGAGGCCGGGTGACCCGGCAGGCCGAAGACCGGCTTCTGCCCAACCACGGCCCCCACGGCAGGTTTGCCCGGTTTAATGGAAAGTCCGTGAAACAGCACCCCCGGTTCCCCCATGGCGCTGATCACCTTGAAGGCTACGTCCCGGGTCCCCACCGAACTCCCACCGGACAGGAGCGCAATGTCGTTTTCCTTCAAACAGCGCTCCAGGGTTTCCCTTAACTCCTTTTCGTCGTCGCTGACAATCCCGTACAGGCGGGGCGCTCCGCCGCAAGACAGAGCCGCGCCGTAAAGGGTATAGGAGTTGATATCCCGGACCTGCCCGGGTGCGGGGTTCTGGTCCGGATTGACTAATTCGTCCCCGGTGGAGATGATTCCCACCCTGATTGGCTGGACAACCTCCACTTCCAGGGCGCCCACCGAAGAAAGCAGGCCCAGGTCCTGGGGCCGGATCCGGCGCCCGGCGGGCAGGGCCACCTCATCTTTAGAAATATCCTCCCCCCTGCGGACGACATTATCCCCGGGGGCGACCGGACGGGTGATTCCAATGGTGTGTTTATCCAACTCCTCGGTATACTCAACAATAACTACGGCGTCCGCGCCGGCCGGCAGCATTCCGCCGGTGGCGATGCGCCAGCACTGGCCCGCCTTAACCTCGCCCCGGGGCGCCTGGCCCATGGGGATCTCGCCGCTGACGTCCACATAGGAGGGCATGCCCTCACTGGCGCCAAAGGTGTCCCTGGCCCGCACCGCATAGCCGTCCATTGTGGAGCGATTAAAACCGGGCACATCCTGCAGGGCAATAACATCCGCGGCAAGCCGGCGGCCCAGGCTTTCCAGCAAAGGGACCTTGAACCCCGGCCTTTTCAACGACAGGTGCTCGCTTAAGAGGGACCTGGCAGCTTCAATTGTGAGCACCCTGAATAATTCAGCCAATAGTTACACCCCGTTCACCCACTGCAGGTCACTTAAAAACAACCCAGTACGCAGGATTTTATTTTGAGTCCAAGTTCATTTGCGGCTTCCCCCACAACCCGGGGCGGTACATTAAACTCCCCGGCAATCTTTCTGGCCTCAGTACAGGTAATTGTCCCGTCCTCCCCTGCCTTTTTAATGGCCTCCAGGACTTCCCCGGATAATTCCATCGTTGATTTCGCCCCTTTCTGAGATAAATCTTTTAACTAAAAGACCTGCAATTTATAAATTCCGTTTTATGCCGGCACAACTTTGTTCTAATCACGATCTTGACGGGCGCAGTCCGGACAGGCCGGATCCCTTACCACCGGAACTTCGCAAAAAGTTGCGGAAAGGGCATCGTAAACAAGGATCCGCCCCACCAGAAGCTCTCCGGTTCCCAGTATAAAGCGCAGCGCTTCGGCAGCCTGGAGCACCCCAACCACCCCTGGAACCGCACCCAAAATCCCCACTTCCGAAGTCGTCGGGGCGTCCGCAGGAGGCGTTTCCCGGAAAACACACCTGAAACAGGGCCCCGCACCGGGGACAACGGTAAAAACCTGGCCGGCCCAGGCCAGCACTCCGCCGTATACGGAGGGCTTGTTCATCTTCAGGCAAGCCTCGTTGATGACGTGCCGGGAGGGAATGCTGTCGGTGCAGTCGATAATAAAGTCGTAGTTTTTAACCAGATCCGCCGCGCTGTCCCGGCGAAAAACAGCTTGATAAAGGTCCAGCTGCAAATCGGGGTTGACAGCTTTCAGCTTTTCCCCGGCGGAAACAACTTTGGGCCGGCCCAGATCCGGTGTGGCGTGCAGGATCTGGCGCTGCAGGTTGGACAGGGAAACCACGTCGTTGTCCACCAGTCCGATCCTGCCGACCCCGGCGGCAGCAAGATAAAAGGCGGCCGGTGAACCAAGGCCGCCGGCTCCCACCAGCAGGACCGAGGCGCGCAAAAGCTTTTCCTGCCCTTCAATCCCGACACCGGCCAACTGGATATTCCGCTTGTAGCGCTGGTACAGTTGAGCGTTTATACCGGCAGTATCCCCCATTTTAAAACTCCTTTTCCTGCTCTTTTGAACATCTTTTACACTCAGCCGTCAGTACCTGAAAGGGGAAAACGACTTCTTTCCTGCTCCTTTGAGTATATCTCACTCTCACTGCCTCCACGCCCGCACCAGCGGCCGCATCCGTACCATACGGCATTAACCCGCGGTTAACTTTTTAATCCGCTGTCTTTCACACTAATACCCTCTTCACGCCTTTTTTCCCTGGCTTGTACACACTGCTCTTATTATACCCATTAATAAACATCCTTTCCACAAATAACGGGAAAGAATCCGGCATTTGCGGCTCAAAAACAAAAAGGTCAGCGCAGGCCAGGCAGCCTGCGCGGCGGGAGATTAATTTAACGTAACGCAAAAGAGTTCCTCTCTGTCCTTCTTTACCCCGGCCGGTTATTACCCGCCAATCTGGGACATAACCCGCCGGCTGTCCCGCCACCCCTCGATCATATGGTGACGGTCCGGTTTTAAGGCAATGGCGTCCATAATCAGATCGGCTATTTCCTTTAACCCGGCTCCCTCCCGCAAAGGTGTTTTTAAATCGATTTCTGTCGAATCATAGAGGCACGGTCTCAGGCCCCCTACCGATGTAAGGCGCAGGCGGTTGCAGCTGTGGCAGAAATGGTCACTCATGGAAGTAATAAAACCAATGGTACCCTCCGAATCCTTCAGACGGTAGTATTTGGCCGGCCCGTCACCGGACGGTTTTTGGGCCGGCACAAGCGGGCCCAGGCGGGAGCTGATCTGCTGCATGGCCTCTTCCGCCGGCAGGCAACGTCCGTTAGCCCAGGTATTGGAAGAACCTATGGGCATTAATTCGATAAAGCGGACATGCAGCGGCCTGTTCAGCGTCAGGCGGGCCATGGCCGCCAGCTCGTCCTCATTGACCCCGCGCATCATCACGGTATTCAGCTTCACCGGGTGGAGGCCGGCGTCGATAGCGGCCTGGATTCCCTCCCAAACCCCGGCAATATTTCCTCCCCGGGTAATCTCGCGGTAGCGGTCCGGTCTCAGGGTGTCCAGACTGATATTAACCCTCCTGATGCCTGCCTCTTTCAGGGCTGCGGCCCGGGGGGCAAGGAGCAGGGCATTGGTGGTAAGGGTTATGTCGTCAATACCCGGTATTTCTGAAATACGCCGCACCAGGACCTCCAATCCCTTGCGCACCAGCGGTTCCCCCCCCGTCAGGCGAATCTTTTTAATGCCGACGAGGGTGGCGGCCCGGACGATGGTTTCTATTTCTTCCAGCCTTAAAACCTGTTCGTGGGGAGTGGATTTAACGCCCCCCGGCGGCATGCAGTAAACACAGCGCAGGTTGCACCGGTCAGTGACGGAAACCCGCAAATAATTAATCTCCCTCTGGTAGGTATCCCGCATGACTTCACCTTCTTCGATTGATTAATGATTGTTTGTAGAATCAGTTGCACAATTGATTGAATGACTGCTGGCAAAATCAGTTGCACAATTATTACGCTGCTTGAGTTGAACCGTTTCCCGGAAGGGAGAATACCTGTACATAATCATAAAATCAAACAATAATCCGTTAACTGATAAACCTTGACAAGTACACCCCAAAGGGATTTGCAGATCATGAATAATTATTAATCCTGTTTATCTGCCCCGCTGCTGGGCCGTGGTTAAGAAAGCTGTAATTCCAAAGGCCAGCACCAGAAGAATAATGCTGAAGGCTGTGGCAATTTCGTAATTCCCCTTGTTAACCTCCAGAACGGTGGCAGTGGTCAGTACCATAGTAGATCCCTTCAAGTTGCCGCCCACCATGATGGCGGCCCCGACTTCTGAAACGGCGCTTCCGAAGCCGGCAATAACAGCCGCCAGCAATCCGAGCCTGGCTTCCCTGAGAAGGAGCAGGAGCAGCTGCAGGCGGGACGCGCCCAGGGCCAGAATCTGCAGGCGGATTTTAGGGTTCAGGGACTGGATGGCGGCGATGGTAAATCCGGTTACAATGGGCGAGGCAATGATGGCCTGGGCAATGATCATGGCCGTGGGCGTGTAAAGCAGTCCCAGGAAGCCCAGCGGGCCGTAGCGGCTCAAAGTCAGCCACACCCACAGGCCCACCACCACCGGAGGCAAGCCCATCCCCAGGTTAACCAGGCTTACTGTAAACTTGCGGCCGGGAAAAGAGGAAAGCGCCAAAACCGTCCCCACAGGAAGGCCAATGAGCACGCTGAGCAAGGTGCCCATGCCGGATACCTGGAGGGTCCGGAAAATAATTTCTAAAACAGTACGATCCCCGCCTAGCAGGAGACGCAAAGCCTCTGTCAGTCCCTGCCAGTAAACTTCCACAAATATCACCTTCCGCGCCTCATGTTCAGCTCCGGCAATCCGGGTGGTTAAACCTGTGCGGGATGCCCTTTGCTATGTCTGGCAATATATAGCGCGCCCCGGTTCAAGGGGTCGGCCAACCCTGGAAGATATCCTTGAAGGAATAATTGATAAAGCTGTCTACAACTTCACGCAACCTGCGAAACCTGTTGAGTAACTCCCGGGCAACCGGCGTTAATCTTGCCCCTCCGCCCATTTCGCCTCCCACCTGGGTAATCAGCAGCGGAACACCCCAGCGTTCTTCAGCAAATTTAATTTTCCCCCAGGCAGCCCGGTAAGACATGTTCATTTGCCGGGCCGCCTGGGAAATTGAGCCGGTTGTGTCGATATTTATGAGAATATGAAAAAGGCCATCCCCAAATGTTGCCCCGTTTACCTCCAGCCACAATTTATAGTTTACACCGCAGCCCGAGATCTTATTGATATTGGAAGCAGACCTGACAACCCTGACTTTTCTTTTGTTGCCTTCATTTTTAACGTCAAATCTGTTTTTATCAGTAATTTTAAGGGACTCAGAAGCAACAAGGACCTTTTTCAAATCAGTCAGGGCGGCGGAGGCCGAACCGCAATAAAACACTTTATTTTTCTGTTTTTCCCGCTCACTCATTTATGCTAACCCCCACCAACCGGAGGAAAAAGGGAAACACGGTCACCATTACAAAAGACATCGTCGAGATCCCTGTGCGATCCGTTAACAAGGATCGTAAAAACTTCTTTTTCCGGTATATTGAGCTTTTCCAACAGCATACGCGGGGTAAAATGATCTGTTATATCGATTGGTATGGGTTTCCCGAAACGCGCGCCGGGAATAAATTTCTCCAGGCCGCTAAACACCCTGACTTCAATTTCCAATAACCCCAACCTCCTTTGTCAAAATTCAGCTGGTATATACTGAAACCTCGTAATTAAGACCATTAAATTATATCATACGTACCTGTGCAGGACAATCTTGACCCCGCTGCCGGCTGGAAATGGCAATCGCCGGGTCAGAAAGCCCCCAATCCATTTCCAGTTATGCAACATGCATACCATCCACAGATAAGGGAACCCCCTTCCGCACCGGTATGGATAAACCCGGGAAGGCTATTGAGAAACCATGCTAAAAAGCCTCCCCCTTGCACCCCGGCAGGGTGTAGCGCGACCGGGTATAGCGCGGTTAATTCCATTATCTTGAGATGCCATGCAAGACAGTCCCCCTTTGCGCCGGTATGGAACTGCCAGTTTACCGGTTTAGAGCAAAGGGGGCACGGCGGGCGTCCCTTTGTTTAAATTGGGAACGCAACCCCGTTGGGTTGCGTTCTTTTATGGAGCATATTCCTGTCTGTCTCTGGCAGTATGCAGCCGCCACTTAAAATAAGTGTTCCAATTCAGGCATAATCCTGCTGCCCCGGGGTTGTCCCGGCAAATGTCCGGGCCTGGTCGGGAATCCGGGTTAAATCCCCGCCGTCCCTGTAAAAACTACATTTTGGGCCGGGCAGCTTTCAAAAGGAGACCCCCGGGGTTTCCCGGGGGGAGGCTTAGGGGATGACCTTATTTGCCCGGGGTAGATTCGGGACAATAACGTTTTAACTCCAGCAGGGCCGCCGCCCCGGCGGCCGTGGAACCGTAGAAAACCAGCGGCTTGCCGCTCTTGTAATAGGTATCCACAGTACCATTGCAAATGATGCTCCCGGTTGCAAAAATCACATCACAGGCGCTGATCCGTTCAGAAAGGTTAGCCGCACCATCACTAATCAGTACACCATTTTTTGTTTTCCCGATGTTGGCCGGGTCCAGGTCCAGAACTACCAGATTAAAGACCGGGTTCAATGCTTCCGCCAGGGCCGGCTGATAACCAATCATCAGAATATCGGGCCGCCCGAAATTCTTCTTAAAATAATCGGCAACCTGGCCTGCGCACAGCTCTGGCCCCTTGTCACGGCAGTGAATGGTAGCGGTGGCCCGGCCCGCGTAGCAAGCCACCGCGTTGAGGGAGGCAATGCTTATGGCCCGTTGAAAATCGTCATCCAGCGGCAGGCCCAGGATATCTTCCAGGGTTCCGTCATAATCGCCCTGGGCGCTCGTAAAAGCCTGGCCCCGGCAACCTAAAATAGTGGCCTGCAACAGGCGCTCCTTGCCCTGGAGCAACACAAAGTCCTTCCTTTTAGTGGAACCGAGGGCGTCCTGGGGACTTAAAGCAGAAGCCCTGACGGAAACCCGGGTTTTTTTCAACCCGAGCTCATCAACCAGGCGATCCATCTCCCGGCGTAAATCTTCAAAAAAAAGCGATTGGTTGGACTGTTCCTTCATAATTAAAATGCACCTCCAATGTAGTTAGCGAACGCACAACCTCAAAACATAAAATTTTTTCCCTGCCGGCGCAGGTTAAACAGACCGGTTTCCGAAAAACACATATTACAGCTCACGGCCCTGTCTCACTGACATCATGGTATCCTGCCCCGGGAATAACGTGCATGTCCTGGGGCCGGACGGATAACCGGACCCGGTCGCCTTCCCCCAGTCCAAGGTTCTCCCACTCCAGGAAGGAAACGTTGGTCCGCCATAAGCCTTTTCCGCCACAGTAAACGTCAACGTGGGTCCTGTCGTAAAACACGTTCCGTATGACGGCGTCCCAGCAGTTGACTGCCGCAGCCGGCGGGCCCCCGCGTTCAAGGCGGATATTGCCGGCGCGTACAAGTAAGATAGCAGGATCACTACCCCGCAGCAGCTGACCCGTCCTGAAACTTTCCTCCGCAAGCGGTCCAAAGTTCAAGTCACCGTTTTCAACAGCAAACCATCGTTGCCCCTGACTATCTTTTCTGATTAAGCCTTTGATAATGTTTTCCATACCGATGAATTTTGCCGAAAACTCTGTCGACGGATAAAAAAATACCTCTTTCGGGCGCCCCGCCTGTTCCATCCGGCCGTTGTTCATAATAATAACCCTGGTTCCCAGCTGCAAAGTTTCGGAAAAATCATGGGTTACGTGAATGATTCCCAGCCCTTCCGATGAATGAATCTCCTTCAGCAAAAGCTGCATGGCATATCTTGTTTGCGGGTCCAGGGCGGAAAGAGGTTCATCCAGCAAGAGTATTTCTGGACGGGTCAAAATGGCTCTGGCCAGGGATACCCTTTGCCTTTCCCCTCCGCTGAGGTTTTTAGGTGAGCGATCCAGCAAGTGGGATATTCCCATGCTCCCCACCAACTCCTCCATCCTCCTGATAACACCGGGATCACCCGCCATTCCTCTGGCCCTGGCGCCAAATAAAACATTTTCCCGCACCGTTAAAAAGTTGTAAAGCAGGCCGTCTTGATAAGCAAAACCCAGGTTTCTATTTTCGGGCGGCTCACGGGTAATATCCCTGCCTCTCAAACAGACCCGGCCCCCGGCTATATCTCGCAAACCAGCCAGGGACTCCAGCAGAACAGTCTTGCCGCTCCCCGTGGGACCCAGAATTACCAGGTATTCATCGCCCATCATCTCAAAATTGATATCCCGCAGCAAAAATCCGCCTGCTTTTACCCGCAAGTCAGTTACTTCCAGCAGGACCCGGCTCATAGGCTCACCTCTGAGCTGGTGAAGAACTTGAATAAAGACATCAAAAATAAGGCCAAAAGCAGCATAATCATGGATACGGACATGGCAAACTGAATGTCCCCAATGGACATGTTTAAAAATATGGCGACAGAAAGTGTTTCCGTTTTCATTCTGGTTATACCGGCAAGAATGGCCGTGGCTCCGAATTCCCCCAGGGCCCTGGCCCAGGCCATGGTTAATCCGGACAAGATACAGCCTTTAGCCAAAGGGAGGGTAACTTTTAAAAACACCATCCCCTGGGAAAACCCAAGTGTACGCGCCACTTTTTCCAGGCGGGGATCAATTGAATCAAATCCCTGCTTAAAAGCCCTGATGGCAAAGGGTGTAGCAATAAAACACTGGGCCACAACGACTCCCCGTGCAGTAAAAACAACATCCAGGGAGAACTTTGTGAATATCTCACCCAAAACGGGACCCATGAGAATCAAAAGAGCTACTCCGCTGACCAGAGGAGGTAAAACAATGGGAATATCCATCAATGTTTCGATTAGCGCCTTACCGGGAAAACGCCGCCTGGAAAGAATGTAACCGGACGGTATGGCCAGCAGCGCCGCCAGTAGCGTAGCCGTCACAGAGGTCCAGAGGGTAAAGACCAGGGCGAAGCGAAACTCCGGGTTGCGCAAGACAGCTAGAAAATCCCCTTTCCCATAAACGAACAGGCCGCCGATCAGAGCGGCCATAAAACCTGTTAAAACTATAAAGACAAGGCCGAATAAAACATGAAGCCAGTTAAGCTTCATGTTTCTCAGCGGATTTGCTGGCGCCGGCGAAAGAACTCTATTTTGTTTTAAAGCCGTGCTTGGCAAACACTGCAGGTCCTTCATTTTTCATAAACTCCAAAAACTTTTTAGTCTCTTCCTTGTTGCCGGAATATTTTAACGAAGCGCACGGGATCTCGTCCACTACATTTATGGATTCGTCAATTTCAATTAAGTCCACATCATCTTTATTATTGGCGACATTGCTGTATTCAGTAATACCCGCGTCTCCCTGTCCCATCATAATCGTAGTAATAACTTTGGGCGCCGTTTCAACATAGGTCAGCACGTTTTTTTCCACTTGCTCGTCGATGCCAAGGCTTGCAAACACCTTAAAAGCTGCCTGACCCATGGCGGTGGCTTGCTTTTCGGGCATAATCAACTTGACTCCGGGCCGGGCCAGGTCTGCGACTGTATATATTCCGGCCGGATTTCCCTTGGGAGTAACTATTACCGGAGTGTGCGCGGCAATCGGCCCCACGACTTCGTCAATATGACCCCTTTCCTTTGCCTTTTCCAGGTAGGACATGCCGCCGGGCACAAAAATATCTCCTTTTTTCACGGTATCCAACTGGCTGAGCAGGGCTCCCATATTGTTAAACGTAAGCTCGATCTTGACTCCGGTCTTTTCTTCATAGATTTCGGCAAGCTCTGTCACGGGCTCTTTAAGACCGGCCCCCACGTAGGCAAACAGGGGGTTTTGTTGTTCCTGCTGCGCAGAGGAGGAATTCGACTCCCCTGGCGGCTGAGATGTCCCGGCGCAAGCAGTGAGAAGCGTTCCCGTCAGAAGCACCCCTAAGATTAAAGTTAACGTTTTTTTCAAGAACATAATTTATTATTCACCTCACATTTGAATACAAGCCATATTGTCGGTACGCAAATCCACGGGGAAACCGTTAAAGGACGCCGGCGCATCTCTCATCCGGCCCTTTTCCAGATGGATGACTTCATCCCCCAGGTAACTGGCGTCCTCTTCATCGTGGGTAACCAGGATAAAAGGTATCTGCCACTGCTCATGCAATCTCCTTAACTCCTTCCGGAGCCCCGCCCTGGTTTTTTTGTCAACAGCGCTGAAGGGCTCATCCAGCAATAGCACCTGGGGTCGAACTGCCAGCGCCCTGGCCAGGGCCACCCTTTGTTTTTCACCGCCGGAAAGCTGCCGGGGGTACCGGTCCAGGAGGTGCCCGACACCGAAAGAGTTGAGCAGTTCCACGGGATCAACGAATGGAACATCCTTCTTGTTTTTTTTGCATTTCAGGCCGTAAAAAACATTTTGTCTCACCGTCATATGGGGAAAAAGGGCGTACTCCTGAAATAAATAGCCGATATTCCTTGCTTGCGGGGATATATTGATTTTTTCCGCGTCCGAATAAAGAAGCCGGTCATTAACTTTAACAAACCCGGAAGTCGGCTGCAGCAGTCCCGCCATAAGCTGCAGAATAGTGGTTTTCCCGGAACCGGAATGCCCCCACAAGAGAAGAATCTGGTTTTTAACTTTAAAGTGAACATCGAGATTAAAATGCCATAATTTTTTAGTCAATTGAGCTTCCAACATCTGAATCACCCCTGCAAATGCCGTTAATTATGGTCGGATTACCGGAGCTTAAGCTGCGCCGCCAAACATCGCTTGCGGCCATACTTAACACTTTCTTTACAAGCTATGCCGCACGCTTTTAGAACAAGAATATTATTTTATGTTTATAGCTTCAATACTTCTGTTTTTTAGTCCAGCGGTTGACCCAAAATATAACAAGAAAGCTGAATACCGTAATGATGGCCACCAGGGTCCGGGCCATCTCGTTCTTGCCGGATTCCACTGCGAAATAAATAGCCGTGGGTATGGTCTGGGTCTGACCCGGGATATTGCCCGCCACCATCAGGGTGGCGCCAAACTCACCCAAAGCCCGGGCAAAGGACAGCACCAAGCCGGCGACAATGCCGGGCCAGGCCAGGGGGAGGGTGACCGTGAAAAATATTCTGACCTCTCCCGCCCCCAGGGTTCTGGCAGCCTTCTCCAAATTAACATCAACACTTTGAAAAGCCGCCTTGGCGCTCTGGTACATCAACGGAAAAGCTACCACGGTTGCCGCCAAAACCACCGCGTACCAGGTAAAAACCAGCGTAACGCCCATTCCGGCCAGGGTTTTGCCTAAAAGACCATTTTTACCTATCACCACCAGCAAGGCGTAACCTACCACAGAGGGCGGCAGCACCAGCGGCAATGTTATAGCGGCTTCCACAAACTCTTTGCCGTAAAACTCCCGGCGGGCCATCAGCCTGGCCAGGGGCAGCCCCAGCACGCTGATAATAAAAACTGAGATCAAGGCCACCCGCAGGGAAAGCAATACCGGGAACCAGTCAGTGAGCTGCGTCAACAACATGTTTTAGCTATTGCTTTCAATCGTCTTAAAACCATATTTTTCAAAAACCCGGGCCGCTTCGTCGCTGACCAGAAAACCAGCCAAGTCTTCAGCTTCTTTCTGGTATTTGGTGCTTTTTACGACAGCCATGGGGTAAACGATGGGATTGTGAGATCCGGCCGGCGCGGCGGCAACGATTTTAATCTTTTCGCTGCCTATCGTATCAGAACGGTAAACAAGGCCCGCTTCCGCATTGCCGGTTTCGACGTAGGTGAGCACCTGGCGCACGTCCTTGGCTAGAACAAGTTTTGTTTCGATTTTACCCCAGAGATCCAAGTAAGTTAAAGCTTCCTTGGCATATTTGCCGGCGGGCACTGTTTCCGGCTCACCGATGCCAATCCTGACAACGCCCGGGTCGGTCAAGCCCTCAAAACCGCTAAGATCACTGTCTTGCCCGGCTATCAAAACCAGTTCGTTCCCCAGCAAATCCTTACGGGTAGATTCCACGATCAATTCCTTTGCGGACAGGGCATCCATCTGGGACTTCCCGGCAGATACAAACAAATCGGCGGGGGCGCCTTCCTCAATTTGCTTCTGGAGGGTGCCGGAGGAAGCAAAATTGTATGTGATCTTAACATTCGCATGCCGCTGCTCGTAAATATCTTTTAGTTCTACCGCAGCGTCTTGAAGACTGGCCGCCGCAGCCACAGTCAAGTCAACCGGGCTTGCCCCGGACTGTTGCTGACCGCCTCCGCACCCGGCCATTACGGCCATGACAACAAACATAAGTCCCAACAACAAAAACTTTTTCAACATTTTACCCCCTCAAAAATAAACTTTGCCCTTGGTATTAAGGAAACGAAACGGCCTCCGGATGAGAATTTTTTCTTACCGCATGCTCGCGGCAAATTATGTAGTTTTTTTTACAACACCTGCTTTTTTGTAACAACACGCGCAACAACGAGAGGCAACCAGCCTGATTTAAAAGCTCAACATAACTAAACTAAAACAACCACAGGCCTTCCGGGCAAAACCCTTGCCGCGAAGAAATGCCTAACGCAACGTGGCAAGGCTACACATAACATTAATACAATCATATTAAAACAGTGCCTTCTGTTTGTCAAGGACAACATCCCCAGGCTCGTACGCCTGTCTGTTTTTTGTCTTTTAGTTATGCTGCCGCGACAAGGTCGCTTATTCCGATTGCGTCCGGCTGGGACTGACATTACCGGGCTATCCGGCTGACAAATCAAAAGAGGCGTGGGATGCGGTGATATATATATTATGTTATAATACGCTATGAATCGTTTTGTTATGCTATATTGATCCTATTGCCTTCCTGAGCTGTACAAAACAATCATTCCGGCGTCAAAGAGGGGCACAGGCGTCCATCAATAATAAATGAAGGCTCATAAATCGGCTGGAAAGTGCAAAACATAATTTTACGTTTTAAAAGAACATGAGAGTGGGAAAATGTTATAATAATGAGAGGGACGAAGATAGATGTGGAGGAATAAAATGAAGGAGAATGTTTCTTTAACCCCGGAGGAAGTGGCAAACAACCTTAAAATCGCCAAAAATACCGTCTATGAATTAATCAAACGCGGGGCGCTGCCGGCCTACCGGATTGGCCGGAAAATTCGAGTTGATTTGCAGGATGTAGAGGATTACAAAAGGCAGGGCAAAAAGATGGAGCAAACCATGGCCATGTCCAATCCCGCCGCCTCCACTCCCCCGGTCCAAACACCAATTCAGGCCCTGACCCAAACCCCTAATTTGGAGGAACATTTCGGCGCCTCGCAGAAAGTTGTTATTTGCGGACAGGACGTCATTCTGGATGTTATAACCCGCTACCTGGAACGGCACCCCAGCGGTATAAGGGCCCTGCGTCACAGCGCCGGCAGTTTCAACGGGCTTATAGCCCTTTACCAGGGCAAGGCCCATATGACCGCGGTGCATCTCTGGGCGGGGGAAAGAAATCTTTATAATATCCCCTATGTGCGCCGACTGCTTCCCGGTATCCCCACGCTGATTGTCCATTTGGCCCAAAGAATGCAAGGGTTTTACGTAGCTCCGGGCAACCCCAAAGAAATAAAGAACTGGGAGGATTTAACCCGCCCCGGGCTGCGTTTTATAAATAGGGAAAAAGGTTGCGGCACGCGGGTCCTGCTGGACGAGCAAATCAGGCGCCTGGGACTGGACAGCAGGCAAATAAACGGCTACGAAGATGAGGTGTTCTCCCACCTGGCCGTGGCGAGCACTGTTGCCCGGGGTGAAGCCGATGTGGGTCTGGGCAACGAAAAAACCGCCCTGCAGGTCCGCAGGATTGACTTTGTACCGTTACAAAAGGAACGGTACGAACTGGTGATGAAAAAAGAAGATATGGACAAGCCCTATTTCCAAGCGGTGCTGGAGATTTTGCGATCTCATGAATTTAAAAAAGAGCTGGAGGGACTTGGTGATTATGATTTAGCCGAAACAGGCAATATCATAGCTGATGTGTAAACCACGGCGCATTATGGTAAAACCAAGGGAAACTGGGCTCATAAAAAAAGAGACCGGATGACGGTCTCTTTTTCTGCCTCATTAACTGTCGCCGGCTTTTTTTACTTGCCAATCATTACAGAACTGGCTTTTACAAGGGCATTGACCTGGTCGCCCACACTTAATCCCAGCCTTTTAACTGAATCAGCTGTAAGAGTGGAGCACATTTCCTGTCCCCCCACATCAAGGATAACTTCGGCGCTGACGTCATTCGTTTTAATGTTTTTAACGCGGGCCTTGAGATTATTTCTGGCGCTTAACTCCATGATCTTCCCTCCTAATTAATGGTGTTAATATAATTTGCTGATTTGGTAAATTTTATACACCTAAGATACGGCAATACAGTAATAAACCTAAAAAGACAAGCGTCTTGGAAGGGCAAAAGGATACTATTCTGCATTGCAAAATAACTGCTTCTTAAACCGTAAAAAAAATACTCGTCACCGTCGGGATGAGGCCCCCTTATTGGACTTTGTACAGATGCCTGGGGGGAGCGACTTCCTCCAGTCCCATGAATTTCCCCTGGACATAGGGGTATATTCTCTTGCTTGTAATGTCGTTCACAGCCAAACTAAACAAGTATTTCAGGGCAGTCTCGGGATCCAGCCAGCTGTTTTTGTAATTTGGATGTGTTTTCATATCAATGGAGTAAACAAACAGAGATACCTTTTTATAATCCTTATAAATCATCAAGTCGTATCTTTCCGCCTGCTCCTCATTCTCCTTCACAGCATATACACGCATTTCATAAGACTCATTATTGCAGTTAAAGTAAACCGACTTGTATTTTTTAGTTAAGCGCATAACCCACCCTCCCCTTATCCCCCCGGGGTTACCTGGCCCAGGGGACACAGCCGACTGATTCCGCCATTATATTTATATCCGGCGCGGCTGCAATATAACACAAAAAACCACACTGACGTGTGGCAGATACAATAAAATACGAGTTGCTCCTTTCCACACGGGAGGCCCATTCGTTTCCCAATGGACCCTGTCGGTCTGGCGCCATAACGCTTAACATTTTAGGCCACCAGACTCGGAGAACAAATTTCAATCATTAAAGTTCTACATTTATCGAGAAATCCCTTTATCAAAAACGAAAAACAAAGTAATTTTTTACGGTTAAAGGTTGTACCCTATTCTACCCTTAACCTTAAAATTGGTTCCAATAAGAATAAAATATCCCTGACCGGCGGCCGGGGCGCCTTCCATTTGCCGGCGCGGCAAAAATTAACATGGATGTCTGAAATAGAAATTTCCCGGTGGAAGCCGGAAAGGGATATGTGCAGGGCTGGTTTGCGCGCGGAAAAATAACCGAACGTGAGCAAAGTCCAGGTCCGTACCCCTAACCGCGTTTGATATGGGCGTCCCCACCGCGCCAGATGCTGACTATTTCGGCAAGGATACATAACGCTATTTCTTCAGGTGTCTCGGACCCTAGCTTCAAACCGATTGGCGTATAAATCTCCTTTAGCTGTTCGGGGGAAATTCCTTCCGATTCAAGTTGATCCAATATCGCCTGTACTTTTCTGCCGCTGCCGATCATGCCGGCATAAGCGGCGGGCTTGCTTATTATTTCCCGGAGACAATCAAGATCGTGCTGGTGGCCCCGGGTAACAATTACGACAAAGGTGTTGGGGCTTACTTTTAAATTTCCCAGGTACCCGCCAAAATCTTGACAGATAACCTGGGTGTCCCGGGCAAAACGCTCCTTATTGGCGAAAGCCGGACGGTCGTCAACAACTGTTGTTTGATAGCCGAGAATTGAAGCCATATTTACCAGGGGCCTGGAGATATGGCCGCCCCCCAAAACCAGCAGGTGCGGGACAATAAAGGAAGGTTCGAAAAACAATTCAATTCTATTGTTATCCCTTGTTAATACAGTCTCAAGTTTAGGCTCCCTTTCCCCCCGAACCCGCACCGACAGCTCGCGTGCCTTTTCGGTCAACTCCCCTGTCAGCAGATCTCCCGCTTCCTTTTTGCGCGGCAGGAAGGCCATTTTCCGTCCCAGCAAGTCTTTGTTCCCCTCTCCTGCGCCGGTTATTGTAACCAGCAAAGGATTCTCCTTTTTCTCCAGGGAACTGACATACTGGCTCACTACCTGTCTCGTATAGACGTCCCCGTGTCCGATAAAATCTATAAAAACATCCATTACCCCGCCGCAAGCCATTCCATTCCCGGCAGCAATATCGTTAGTCATATCCACTCTGAATTTTTTAGGGTATTTAATATCCAGAAGCACTTCCAGAGCTTTTTGCTTTGCTTCGGCCTCACTGCTGCCTCCACCAATGGTTCCCATTATTCTTCCGTCGGCCAGCACCTGCATTTTGGCCCCGGTATTGCGCGGAGTCGAACCCAGGGTACGGATAATTGTGGCCAGGGCTACATCCCGTCCCGACTCCCCCTGGGTAAGCAAATTTCTCATAAAATCCAATTCCACTGCTATTTAAACCTCCTCCATAACAAACGCCTTTCCAGGCATGGACAAGAAGCAGGCACGACATTTCAGGTATAACTAAATCTGTCCGGGAGCTGCTATTTCCCAGCGCCGTCATTATTGGCGGCAAGCTCAGTTCTCCCGGTTCCCGTCACGAAGATCCCGGATCATCCTCTTTTGCGGCCGCCATAGTTCTTTCAGGGGCTCCCACTGCACGGGCGCCAGGATTAAATTGCCTTTTTTGACATTACCGGTGATAACCGGAATGGAAAGCAAGACCCGCTCAATTAAAGCGGGCAGATCTTCCGTTGCGCGGCCGGCCCCCTGGACGATTATTTCCAATCTATCCCTTCCCTGCAACGAAGAAAGATTTGCCTTGAAGTTTATGGTATCCTTTACGGCAAAGATAGCCTCGTCCAGCATGGACATACTGAGAAAACCGCCCCCGGCCAGCTCAATTCTGCCCCGAACCCGGTCCTTCACCGGGGACATCCGCTTTAGAACCGTTCCGCAGGGGCAGGGTTCGGAAATAAACCTGGCAACGTCCCCGGTGCGGTAACGGATTAAAGGCATGCCCCCGCGGGTAAGGGTGGTAAAAACTACTTCCCCTTCCTCTCCCTCTGGCAAAACCTCGCCGGTCCCGGGATCTACAATTTCAAACAGCAGGTCCGCCTCCCGCAAGTGATAGCCCGCCAGGGCCTCGCATTCAACACCGCCGCCCAGGCCTGTTTCAGTCATTCCGTAATGATTAAAAACCCGGCAGCCCCAGGTTCTTTCCAAATGCTTCGCCAGCGCCGCCGGTACGTGGTCGGTGCTGAGCAGGATGTTCTTTAAACAAACCTTGTCCGTCCCCTGAGCAGCCGGTTCGCTATAAGCAAGGGACAATACCTGGGTTGGAATGCCAACCAGGGAATCAATCCGCTCCCTTACCAATATTTCCAGAACAGCCAGGGGATCCCGCACCAGGCCGTGGCGGACGGGGAGCGCCCCCAGGCGCAGCAAACCGTCTGCCAGCAGATCTCCAACACTTCCCGGCAATTCACAGGGCAGCAGGATCAGCACCTTATCGTCGGGTTGCACCAGGGTAGACATACCGTAGTGAAAAAAATCCCGGGTCAGCTCCTGGTCTTCGGCTGTAAAAAATACCCTTTTGGGTTGCCCGGTAGTCCCGGAACTGTCCAGGGTTACCACCCGGTTAATGGAATCCTGGGAAACACAGAGCATTTGCAGGGGATTCCGCGCCAGATCCCCGGCGCTTGTAAAGGGAATATGTTGAATATCTTTAATGGAGCGGATTTTCTCCGCCCGTACCCGGCCCAGCAGGCGCCGGTAAAAAGGGCTCCTGGCGGCCAGGGTCAGGGTTTCCCTTAGCTTGTGGCTCTGGTATTCCTCGATCAAAGAGCGGGTCAGCCTGGCCGGCCCCCCCGGCCTCCTGGCAACCTTGCCCAGAATCCAGGCTTCCAAAGGAGTTATTTGGTACATGGCCGCCTACCTTCCCCTGTGCAGAGGCACACCTTTGCTGTTGGTAAGGTTATAAGCGCAAAAGGGGATGAATCTGCCATCGGGGGCAACTATGTGCACACTGCAGTTGCTCACACGTTCCAGTTCCAGGTTCCAGGCATCCTGGAAGGCCATCCCGGAAAGGCAAAAGGAATACTTGTTTATTCGTTCCAAAAAAAGATCCAGGCTGTCCTTTTCCCCGTTTTGGCTGCAGCAACAACTTTTTTGCGGCTCCCCGGAGGGCGCGGAAGCAGACCAGCGGGACGCAATAAATTTTCTTACTTGTTTGGGCCCGCCCCCGCTGTCGGCCTGAACCGGGCCGCCGCAACAGCTTCCCGGGCCGCCTTGCCGGGAATGTCTCGTTGTGGGAACCAGCTTCCCGTCCGGCATTTGAATATAATTGGCGTGAAACGAACAAAGGCCGTCCCAGATACTGGAGGGCCGGAAATCCTCAATCTTGATATTTTCACCTGTCTGCCGTACAATACGGCTCATAACTTCAGGTATGGTTATACGCTGATCCCCGGACGGCTCGAAGGGATAGCGTCCGAAATAGCTGATGGGTTGAAAATGCACGCCCCTTATCACAGGTATATTTTTTATAGCCAGCTCAACAATCTCACCGAGATTCCGGTCGTTAACGCCCGGCACCACCGTGGGCACCAGCACCACTCCAACATCAGCTTCCCCGCACAACTTGATTACTTCCAGTTTTTCAGCTAAAATATCCCTGCCCCTCAGCTGAACGTGGATATCCCGCCGGGTCCCGTCAAACTGCAGGAACACCGTGGAAAGCCCGGCTTGTTTTAAAGCCCGGAGGAATTCCGGTTCCCGGCAAAGCCTCAAACCGTTTGTATTCAGCTGGAAAAAGCTGAAGCCCAGGGACCGCCCCAGCGCTATGATCTCCGGCAGATCGTCCCGCAGGGTCGGTTCCCCTCCGGACAGCTGGATGTTACAGGGACCGCCTGAATCCAGAAGCCTTTGGTACCAACCCCTGACGGTTTCCAAGCCGGGGTCCGGAATTTCCTCCTCCCCGGCGCTGGCAAAGCAAACGGGGCAGTTCAAATTACAGCGGCTGGTAACTTCCAGCAGGACACAGCAGATGGACTGCCGGTGCTCCGTGCAATGGCCGCAGTCAAAGGGACAACCCTGGCCGCTGGAAGCTGCGGGGCTTGTCTTTTCCTTCTTTTCCCGGGGTTTGACCCAGGATTCATATGACGGTTGTCCCCTCCATAGGGGAACGGAAAAATGACCATGCTCCGGGCAGGTTTTTTCCAGGTAAACCTGGCCTTCCCATTCCACCCTCGCCGCGGGTATCCTTTGCAGGCAGTGGGGACAAACGCTTTCAGAGGTGGTAAGAATTCTTTTTGTTTCTTTCACGTTATTCACCAGTCATCTTGATGTTATTTTCGTTTAAAATTTCCTCAACCTTTTGGTAAGTGGCGGCAATAAGCTGCCCGCATTTGGGGTTCGGTGTCCTGCTGGCCAGGTCTTCGCCTATGATGTCGATGCAATTGATTCCGCCGTAGGATTCGGCGACATCCTTATTAAACCATTGCAGCAGATCATCAACCATAGGAAAGAACTTTTCATGCCCGGTTTCTTCCGGCGCCCCCCTGCCCGCAAATAATCCCAGCAAACAGACTCCCGCGGTTAAACAGCCGCAGATATTCCCGGAAAAGCCGATCCCGCCGCAAAGACCGGTCATAGCCCTGACCACATCAGGATTATCCTTGCCCCGGGCCCCAAGTCCCAGGGCTAAAATAATCTGGCTGCACTTAAATCCCTGGCGGCGGAGTTCCATCATTCTAAATAAATCAATTGACATCTTTATATGCCACTCCCTTTATGCCTGACCTTATCCCTTGGCCGGTTATTCTAAAAGCACCTGTTAACAGCGTGTACCCTTCCCCTGTTTTTTTCCGGCATATTAACGGAATTTCCTATTTTGATGCCCTGGCGGCAATTAGCAGAAAGTATCCCGGCCTGGCTTTTTTAACGGCCTGCCGGACGTCCGTGCATCCGTCCGGTCCGCAGGACGGCCTGCCCCAAAAAATAGCCGGACTGCTGCCGGACAGGATTAATTCCGCTGCAAACACACCCAGCAGTTTGGAGTGATCTTCCCACAAAACTATTTCAAAACCACCGGAAGTCAGAAAATCCTCCAATTCCGTCCTGGTCCTGGCGCCCCCCAGGCAGCCATAAAGAGGCAGGCGCCGCAACCGGGCGCTTTCTTCGGGATTGCGGATGTAGATATCGGATATAACCAGCTTGCCTTCTGGTTTCAAAACCCTGTGGAACTCCCCTAAAGCCTTCCCGGCGTCCCGGAGCAGGGAAAAACTGCACTCAGTAAAAATACCGCTGAATTCCCCGCTGGCAAAGGGCAGCTTTTCTCCCACCCCCCGGGTTAACAGCAGCCCCGGATTTCTTTGCTTGCCGCATTCCAGCAACAAAAGCGAGGGATCGATACCGGTTGCCTTCAATCTATGGATGTTGATCAAGTGCTCTACCGTTGCCCCCGTACCGCAGCCCACATCAAGAATATGGTCGGGAGGGGAAAAAGAACAAAGGGAAACAGCCCGGTCCGTTAAGGTGAAACCGCCGGGCCGTACAGTAGAACCGGTTGCACGGCGTATTTCTTCCCTTTCGTAAACATGAAGAGATTCTTTCGAGGCTGGATGCATAATTGAACCCCTGCCGTTCGACATATATTTCCGGTAATCCGCCCGTGCCTCCCGTTATATCCGGCATTTAATATGCTGTTTATAGTTAAGTTTTTATTTGTCTTCCAAACTTTGCTCGACTTCGAGCATTTTATGGACGGCCAGTTCTTCGGGAACAAGGACCAGTCCGCATTGGGGGCATTTAAGCAATTCAATGGTAAAATCGTTACCCATGTAAGTAATTTTAACCTTGCCCTGGTTCATGGGAATTTTACATCTGCAACACTGCCAGTCCTGCTTTTCTACATTATCCTTTGGTCCGTTCATTGTTTCACTTCCTCAGCAATCTGCATCCTGTGGCTGTAGGCGTTGTGGATGGCAAAGCCCTCGCCCCGGGGGGAATACTCCACCCAGTATGTTACGCTGACCGGTCTGTGGTAAGCCATAAAATGCCCGGTATCCTGGTTGTACAATTTGTTCCCGGTATTTTCCGCATAATCAATAACCTTTTGGATATCCTCCTCCAGGATTAACCGTTCTTCCATTACAGCTTTCATCTCATCGTCTATATCCAGCTTAATTGCCCCAAAACCTTTTGCTTCTTCCACTTTCTCACCCCAGATTTCCCTGAGCAGTCTATTCTTTAAACGCGCCCGGTTTTCGTGTCTTTGCGAATAACCCGGGTCTTTCTTTTCAGCCAACTGTGAATTGCCGCCGCCGTAAATCAAATCCAGGAGATGAAAAGTCCTTTTTCCCCTGGAAGCAAATTTGTCCCGGCAGATGGCACAGTAAGCCACGTAATCCGTTTCGCTTTCCCCTATCCTGCGGTCTATAACCTTATGCGCCAGTTCCGGATTGGCAAAGGACATTAAACCACCGTAGCCGCAGCACTCCGTTTTTTCCCGGCTGTATTCCAGTTCCTCCACCTCATAACCCAGCTGCGCCAGAATTCTGCGCACGCTGTCGTGCACGTGCTTCTCCTGCCGGGTGGTGCAAGCATCGTGCACGGCCACTTTCCCCGCGCCGGACCTGCCGGCGCTAACCGGCGGCAGCCCCAGGCGATTCATGGTTTCCCACAGCAGAACTGTTTCAATCTCCGGCAGGTGAGTCTTAAAAACCTGATAACAAGACGAACAGGCCAGGATAACATTGGGCTTGCCCATTTCAGTCCACAGCCTGACAATTTCCTGCCGGTTTTCCAGGAACAGATCTTTCCTGCCGACCCAGTCCGCAGGAGCTCCGCAGCAGCGAAGCATCAAGCCTACCCCGCCGGTCAGCTTTTCCCTGAGGTAGGAATAAACTTCCATAACGTATTCCGGCGATGACGCGCTTAATTGACAGCCCGGGAAAAAGAGGTGCCTGCTGCTTTCCTGCCCCGGTTCAGGCCGGGCCAGGGCAAACATCTCGCCGTTGCTGAACTGCATGTCCCGCAGGGGAAAATCGTGGGGCGAGGGGGGCATTTTCCCCTTTTCAACCATAAGTCCCCTGGCGTTTTTGCAAACCTCCCCCATGTTTAAATCGTTGGGGCAAACCACCTCGCAAAGACCGCAAAGGCTGCAGGAGTTGATCATCTTGTTGGCTGTGTGAACACCCATGACCATCTTCAGATTGTGGTTAATATCGCGCAGATATTTTCTAGGATACCCTTTGTAGTGGGCCAGGTATTCGCAAGCCTTAACACATTCCATGCACTCACACTGCAGGCAGCGCCCGGCTTCCTTAATAGCCTCTTCCCCGGTGTAACCTGCTGCCGGATTAGCCGGCACTACAGCAGGAAGCGGCTCAACCCCTTTGGTGCTGGTGAACAGCCTGGTGGGGTAGGGGCCTTCATTTTCCCGGTAAGCAAGGAGGGATGCCTGTTGCAGATAGCGGTCAATGGATATTGCAGCCCTTCTGCCGTCCGATTGGGAGCCAATGGGGGAATACTCCTGGCCGCAGCGGAGTCCGCCCCCGGCAAAAACCCCCTCCCGGCCAGTGCTGAAGGTTGCCGGGTCAATGAAGAGCCTTCCCTCCGGGGTGGTTTGCAGATCGAATAAATCCTCGCGGTATTCTCCGGTGCCCAGGTAAACAGCGTCAAAATCACCGCACAAAGCATCCAGGTCAACTGCTTCACCTGCGGTTGTGTTGAACCGGAACTCAACCCCCAGCTGGCCCAGGACGGAAGTTTCCTCCTCTATAACATTTCGCGGCAGAATTGTTTCCGGGCTATCCCAGATCCTGCCGCCCAGACGGTCTTTAGATTCAAAAAGGACAACTTGGTAACCCTTTACAGCCAGATCAAAGGCTGCGGTAAGCCCACTCAGCCCGCCCCCGGCTACGGCAACCCGTTTGTCCTTTTTGGCCTTGCTGGATACTTGCTCCGGCGGCGCGGTACTAAGCAGCACGCAGGCTTTTTCCAGGGCGGCGATGGAAACGGCGCCACCAACCTCACCCCTTTTGCAGAAGGTCTGGCAGGGGTGATCACAGATTCGCGCGGTAATGCCAGGAAAGGGAAGGGTTTTTCTTAAAACCTTCATAGCCCCGTCAAAACGTCCGGCCCTCATTTCCGTTAGAAAACTCACCGCATCCACATGCACGGGGCAAGTGGTGGTGCAGGCCGGGGGTAAACCCTGGGTACACTTTTCTTCCAATTCACGCAGTTGTTTGTGATCCATATTATCCCACCATTTCCCTTGAATCTGTTTAATTAATTATTAACCACCGCTTTCACCCTAATTAACAGGGCAACCTAAAACGAACTAAAAGTTGATAACTTATAGCTCGTTTTAGGTCCAACATAATTACGTCATTGCAATAACAGTTTGTTTCTCTTGCCTGTCAGGCAACATTTTCCAGATATATATCTTAGTTGAAACCAACTTCATACTATCAGATTAGCTGCCCTATTTAAAGTCCATTGGAAGAAAGTGTTCCAAAATCAGCTGCTAGTATGCGGGGTTCTTAATGGGCCGTTTAACTATGGGAATCTCGCGGCCCTGAAGACCTGCCAGCACTTTTTCCGGCAGGGCCGGGAGCTGGGTGATGCGCACTCCACAGGCGTTGTAGATCGCGTTGGCAATGGCGGCGTGAGGCGAGGTCAACGGCAGTTCACCTACGCCGGAAGCGCCGTGGGGACCTAGTTTACGCGGGTGATCCAGGTAAATGACTTCCAGATTATCGGGAATATCCTTCGGATAGGGGATACCGCAAGCAGCCATGGTGGTATGTTTCTTCAAGTCTTCAAAGTCTTCGGTTAGCGCCAGGCCGATGCCCTGGGCCAAACCGCCGTAAATCTGTCCGTCCACAACAATTTGGTTGGCGATCTTGCCGATATCGGCCGCCAGGGTCATCTTAACCACCTTAGTCTTGCCAGTCTTGGTGTCCACTTCCACTTCCGCCAGGAAGCAGCCGTACATGTAGGAAAGGAAGGGTTTACCCTGACCTTTTTCGTCACAGGCAGCCGCGTTACCCACGGCCGTGCTCCACTGACCGACATATTTAAGGGGAATCTTGGCCGCTACCGCTTCGTCATAGGTCATGTAAGTCCCGTCAGCCTTTTTGAGGGCGTCCAAGAGCTGCTGGCAGCCGTTGACGCAGGCGTTGCCGATAACAAACTGGGAGCGGCTGCCGCCGGCCGGACCGCCCGCCGGGGCCAGAGCCATATCGTTCATAACCAGCTTAATCTGTTCCGGTTTAATCCCCATGGGCCGCAGGGTTTCGTGGGATGTGGCCAAAAGACCCATGTCGGCTCCCTGACCGTGATCCTGCCAGTTGGTGCTTACCTGAATCCTGCCGTCCGGCAGCAACTCCGCCCAGACCTCGGCTCCGTCCACGCCGTCAATGCCGCAGCCGTAAACGCCGATGGACACTCCGACACCACGCTTTTTCTCCGGTGTGGAAAGCTTTTTGGCTTCTTCCAGAGCAGCCTTATACTTGGGCCGGATGGCGTCAATGGCATCGACCATGGAATAAACTTCGGGCTCCTGACCGGAGGGGTTGGTGTCGCCGGGCCGGTAAGCGTTGATATAACGCAGCTCCAGCGGATCCATACCCATTTTCTCAGCCAGGATGTCCATTGCCGACTCGGAGGCAAAGAGACTCTGGGGCGAGCCGTAGGCACGGAAGGCGGAACCCCAGCCGTGGTTGGTGCAGACCGTGTAACCGGTGCTGCGGATATTGGGAATACCATAGCCGGCGCCGATGAACTGGGCGCCCCGGACAGTGAGGAGGTCGCCGAATTCGGAATAAGGACCGTGGTCCACAGCGTAATTGGCATCCATGGCAATGATCTTGCCGTCCTTATTGGCCCCGTATTTCAGGTCCACAAAGAAGGGAGAACGCTTGCCGGTGTAGGTAATCTGCTGGAAGTAGTTGAAGTTCAGGAAACAGGGCTTGCCGGTGGCCATAGTTGCCACACCCACCAGAGCTTCGTTAGTGGGGCTGAACTTGTAACCAAAGGTGCCGCCGATTCCCGGGAACTGGGCCAGGACAAATTCCTTACCGGGCTCCAGGCCCAGGCCGGCGCTGATCATGGCGGCGTGCAGATCCAGACCGATACTCTTGGACATAATGGCCAGGCGGCCCTGATCGTCATAGTACGCGGCGGCAACGTCCGGTTCCAGGGGCAGGTGGGGCTGCCGGCCCACGTAATAATCTTCAATGGATACTACATAATCCGCTTTTTTCATCAAGGGACCGGTATCATCGCCCTTTGCAACCTCTTGCTTGTAATAGACGTTGGGCGTTCCGGGGTGGATCTCAATGGCGTCGGGTTCCATGGCGGCAGGGGCGCTCATGTAAGCCGGCAGCACTTCCAATTCGACTTTAACCTTTTCCACAGCGGCATCGGCGTTTGCTTCGGTGTCGGCGCATACGATAGCGATGGCATCGCCAAACTGGAAGACCTTTTCATCGCAGAGGATGGGCCTGTCCCAGCTGTCGCCCTTGTTGCTGGGGAAGTTCAAGCCGTTAATGCGGTTGTTCCCTTTAACATCCTTATGGGTAACAACCTTGTAGACACCGGGCATTTTTTCCGCTTCCGAGGTGTCGATGGAAATGATATTGGCGTGGGAAACCTGGGCCTGGACCAGCTTCAGAACCAGGGTGCCGGGGGGCATTTTCAAACCGATATCGGAGCCGTAATCAATGGTGCCGGTAACTTTTCCGATGGCCGAGGGACGCGGGTAGTCAGTGCCCCAGATTTTGCCGTCGGCCGGCATCTTGAAGCTTAAATCTTCTATGCCGATTTCGCCGCGCAGTAATTGCGCCGCGGCCATTACAGCATCTATAGCAGGCTTGTAGCCGTTACAACGGCAGACGTTTTTATGTTTCTGGAACCAGTCGCGCACTTCTTCCCGGGTGGGGTTGAGGTTTTCATCCAGGAGGACCTTGGCCGATACAATAAAGCCGGAGGTACAGAATCCGCACTGGGCAGCGCCGTATTTAACCCAAGCCAGCTGCAGGGCGTGCAAGTTATCCGGGGTACCGATACCTTCGATAGTGGTGATAATGGCCTCATCTGGCACCCGCTTCATTTTGGTGGCGCAGGACATGATTACCTTGCCGTTCATAATAACTGAACAGGCGCCGCACTGGGCCTTGCCGCAGGCGACCTTGGTTCCGGTGAGGTGCAGTTGGCCGCGGAGGACGTCAACCAGTCTGGCCTCGGGATCAACTATCAGGACAGTCTTTGCGCCGTTGATGTTAACAAATTTTTTGACTAAACCCAATTTTCTTCACTCCAATCCTGAATATTATTAGTTTTTCTCTAGGTTGCCGGATCTAGTTGAAAAAGCTATCTGGCAATCACAAACCTTTCCGCGCCCAGGCACTGGCACTGTGGTGCCACGCCACGGACACGCACTATTCAGGCAACCGGCATTTAAAAACCGGTCCGCCCGCAACCCTCAAACCCCCCTTCAATCTATCCTGAACACCCCCCCTCAGGGGAAAACTTTTCGTTAGGCAACATACAGCATAACGAAAACTTGAAAAAAGGCTTAAAACAAGCCCGCATAAGAAATATTGCCAACGAAGATTATAACAATATGTGCCTGATAAGTGCGATCTTCACGGCGTACAGTTTAATTGGTCCTTATTTGCAACCTATTTAAAACATAAATATACCGTTTCACCCTGCTTTAACCCCAGTATAACACAGAAATAACCTGTCACATATATGCTTTTAGACACATAACGTAAATATGCAATCCCTGTGCCATCATTTTCGAAACTGAAATAAGACATTTTACGCCCAACCGGCATGATATAAATATGCCCCCATTTTTAGCCTGGCTGTGTAAAAAATACACACTTGTTCCATGTCAGAACAGGTGTGTATTAGATCCTAACACCAAGTTGCAACCCCGGGGATTAGTTAATGCCCATTACAAGATTACCGCGAAACAGGTTCATTAAGCCCGCGCCCGCACGCAGTTTGGAATTACAAACCAAGGATTTCGTTCATACTTCCGGTGCGGTAGCCCTGCAAATCCAGTGTCACGTAGGTATAACCTATTTCCCTGAACTTTTGCACCAGGGATTCGGTTTTTTCCAGCGCCACCGGGAGGAGGTCCGGTGCAACTTCAATCCTGGCCAGGTTGCCGTGGTGCCTTACCCGGGCCCCCGCAAATCCCATTTCCCGCAACGCTTCCTCGGCCCGGGCAACCTGCCCCAGGCCTTGCCGGGTAATTTCCGTCCCGTAGGGAAAGCGCGAAGCCAGGCAGGGGCTGGCCGGTTTGTCAGCCGTGGGCAAGCCAAGTTCCCTGGAAATTGCCCGTACGTCCTCCTTGGTGAAGCCGGCTTCCAGCAAAGGTGTCTTTATGCCCATCTCCACACCTGCCCGCAGGCCGGGACGATAGTCGGCAGCATCGTCGGCATTGGCGCCGTCCACCACATAATTAAGCCCCTCCTCCCGGGCAATCGCCAGAAGCTCCGCGTATATTTCCTTTTTGCAATGGTAACAGCGATCGGGAGGATTCCCCGCAAAGGCAGGGCTTTGCAGTCCGCAAGTCTCAAAAACAAGATGTCTGCAGCCAAGCAGCCTGGCCATGGCGCCGGCGCCCTCACCTTCACCGGGGGGCAGAATTTCTGAAACGGCAGTGGCGGCCAGGACCCTGTCACCCAGAACATCCCGGGCAATTTTGAGCAGGAGGGTACTGTCAACTCCTCCCGAAAAGGCAACCAGAGCGCTCCCATAGCCGTTGATGATTTTTTTTAGAGTGTTTAACTTTGCCGCCCGGTCAGTCATTAATAGATCCGGCCTTCCTGTATAAACCTTAAATATTAATCATAGGGGTAATGGTCGTGACATGACCATTACCCGGAACTTGAAACATTGCGGTTTTAAACTTATAGTTAACTAGTACGCCGGTCGGATGACTTCCTTTGCCCCGCCCGGCTGCTATTATTTTTCCTGTTAATGATTATGCTTCGTGTTCATGTTCATGGTCGTGGTCATGCTTGTGTTCATGTTCATGTTGTTCATTACCCCCGGTATCCGCCCCTTCCGGATGCAGGTGAGCATGCCCGTGTTCATGGCTGTGACTATGACTTAACTGACCATGCTGGTGATCATGGGTATGAACGTGCGCCAACCCGGTATGATCATGGGGGTGTGTATGGCAATGGCCGTCGTCATGTTCCCGGAGTTGATGCTCGTGATGATGGTGGTGGTGCGGATGATGATGCCCGGCCTGGCCGTGACCCAGTCCGGCTAAGCCGCCCTCACTCAGTTCGCCCAGAATCAGCCTTAAAAGGTTGGGGTGTTCCATTATTCTCTTGCCCGAGCCGTAACCAATTTTATTGATGGTTAAAGGCGGCAAGCTGGTAAAGGAATCCGCCAGGGTGGAAATAAGGGCCGCCCCCGTCGGGGTCACCAGTTCCCCTTCAATATCCGTACCGTAAATGGGAATACCCTGCAGCACTTCCAGGGTGGCCGGCGCCGGGGAGGGGATGATCCCGTGCATGCATTTGATGAAGCCCCTTCCCATGGGCAGGGGTGAGGCATAAACCTTCCGGACCCCCAGCAAGTGCAGGCCCAGCACGGTTCCTACGATATCGACAATGGCATCGACAGCCCCCACCTCATGGAAGTGGATGTGCTCCGGCGTGGTGTCATGGACAGCAGCCTCCGCCACTGCCAGGCGGTTAAAGACCGCCTTGCTCTTTTCCTTAACTTCTTCCGGCAGCTCACTGGCGTCAATAATCTTGTGTATATCTGCCAGGCGCCGCTCGGGCTGTTCCACATCCAGCATGTCCACAAAAAAATTGGCGGATGTGATACCGTTTCGCTTGACCTTTTCCCAGCGGAGGGCATATCCCTGTACCGGAAGTTTGGTCAATTCCTCCTTTAAGCGTTCAAAATCAACCCCGGCGCTTACCAGGGCGCCCAGGCACATATCCCCGCTGATTCCCGAGAAACAATCAAAATAGGCTATTCTCATGCGCTTTCCCTCTTTACTACACGCGGTTTAGCCCCGGGTGCGGGTTCTCCCCCGGCCTGCGGACCGGCCGCGCTGACTTTGTCAAACATCTGGGTAATGGCGTTAGCCATGGCCGCCGCGCCAAAACCATTGTCAATGTTGACCACGCCTACCCCTGAAGCACAGCTGTTCAGCATGCAGAGAAGGGCGGACAATCCGTTAAAGCTGGCCCCGTAACCCACGCTGGTAGGCACCGCAATCATGGGTTGATCGCAAAGGCCGCCCACTACGCTGGCCAGGGCTCCTTCCATGCCGGCTACCACAATAATAACATGGGCCCAGCGAATAGTTTCCAGTTTATCCAGGAGCCGGTGAATCCCTGCGACACCGACATCATAGGTCCGCCGTACGTTGTTGCCCATTATTTCAGCAGTAAGGGCAGCCTCCTCAGCTACCGGAATGTCGGCCGTCCCTGCAGTCATAACCAGGATATTGCCCTTCTTCGCGGGTGACTCGCCCCGGTGCACCACAATAAGGCGGGCGAGTTCATGATACACGGCGTCGGCATAGATCTCCCGGACCGCTTCGTAGGCCTCTCTGGAAGCCCTGGTGCCGAGAATGCTTCTCTTGCCCCCGCAAAGGGCTTTGAAGATCTGGGCAATCTGATTTATCGTTTTGCCCTGGCAAAACACCACTTCCGGAAAGCCCTTGCGCAGCGCCCGGTGATGATCTAAAACTGCGAAGCCGAGGTCCTCGTAGGGCAAGTTTTTCAACCTGTGCAAGGCATCTCCAACGTCGACCCTATTGTCTTTTACATCTTCCAGTAATTGGCGCAGTTCATCTTTCACCATATTTAAGGCTCCTCGCTTTATATAGTATGTTTTGTACCCGCATATACTTCTATGCCGGGTGAGTCAGCCGCGGAGACCCTGTGCTAGCACTTTGCTTCCCGCTCAGTTATGATCTTCATGTTTAAAGCTATTTCTTTGACATCTTCATGTAAGGTCGCTTCCCCGTATTCACCCAGTTGGAAGCCCAGTTCATCAATCAAACCTTGCAATGTCTGCAGTATTTTCCAGTGAGGTATATATTTCGAGTCTGAAATTAATTCTCCCCAGTGTTCCGACATAATCTCCCGCACCGGGAAAGTTGACAATGCCATTAAAAGGTCGTCCCTGGAAACCCGGCCGGAAAGAAACTGCTGAATCGGCGCTAAAGAACCTTTTCCTATTTCCAATACGGCCTCATTGAGATCTTTCTTTTCAGCCGGCAAATTCATTTCATCAACCCCATTAAAATTAAGTGTATAAAACCCGGGCTGTTGAACGTAAAAACAGAATTATTTCAGAATATCTTAATCCAGGCAGGAATACTCAATCTCTCTTTCTTAGGTCATCCGGACGACCATGGTCCTTACCCTTTCCACCAGATAAGGAATGTCCGTTTCCAGGGTAGCCAGCTTTTCTTCATTATTCGGGTCGTTCTTCAGGGCCTCGCTGTTCGCTACAGTTCCTTCGGTGATCCTTTCGGCCTTCTGGGTACGCATAAAAGTACGGTTGTCTTTAATGGGATCAAGGGTTTCAATTAGTTTTTCAATTCTTGCCTTGGTATCCCCTTCAACCTTAGCCATGGCTTCTTTCAAGTTTGCCAGCGTAGTGGCGGCGTTTTCGTGTGCAGGATAACCAGCCATAAGTAATAACCCCCTAGAATAAATTATTATTGTATTTTTATGGGACTTTTTTATTCTTCGTCATCTTCGTTGTAAAAAGCTTCAACAGCCTCGGCCAATTGCTCAAAGAACATTTCCGGGGTAGTATTCTGGTACTTTAAAATAGACTGACCTTCCTCAGTGTCATACCAATCAAACCAACCGGGATTCTCCGAATACTCGGCTTCCTCCAGGGGGAAGTCCAGAACTTCCAGGTGCCTGGCCGCCCACTCATGGCCAAGCATCTGCCATTCCTTGCCCCCGGCGATGTTAAAGATCTTGTTCCGGGCTTCCCGGGTCACCGCGGCGCTGTACAGGGAGGCGGCCACATCGTCCCGGGCGACAAACTCGACCCTCTGGTCCTTTAAGAACTGCCAGGGGTTGGGATCATAAAACTGAGGTATAACAACACCGGTAATGCGCAAAATTGTGTAGGGCACGCCGGACTCCAGCACAACTTTTTCTGCTTCGATCTTGCTTTCGGCGTAAAGATCCATGCCAACCTGGGAATGATCGGTTTTAATCGGCGGCTCATCCTCGGTTGTCCAGCCGTAGGTGGATACCGAAGAAGACAGAACAAACTGCACATCCCGGCCCTCTTTTTTCAGGGCGTCCAGGACAGTTTTTGTTCCGCCCACGTTCACGGACATGGTTTTTTCCCGCTCGGTGCACAGGTGGGTCATCAAGGCGGCCAGGTGAATAACGGTGTCTACCCCTTTAACAGCTTGGGCCATGGCGTCGGCGTCGGTTACGAAACCTTTGACCACGGTGATACCTTCCTGGCCTTCCAAACCCTCGTAATTAGCGGGGGGAATGTCAAAAACGGTCACCTCGTTACCGGCTGCAAGGGATCTTCTTACTAATTCCCGGCCGATATTGCCGGCGCCCCCGGTGATTAAAATTCTCAAGAGTTCTTTTCCTCCTTATCCTTCAAAATATCCAGCATTTTATCTGTAACGGCCCGGAAAGCAACAGAAACCGGCGATTCGGGATAGCGCAGAACCACCGGCGCCCCCTCGTCAGCTGCCTTTCCGGCCATCTCATTCAAAGGAATCCTGCCCAGGAAGGGTATTTTGTAGGTCCTGGCCAGATCTTCCCCCCCGCCTTTGCCCAGCAGGGCAATTTCACCGCCGCAGTGGGGGCAGATAAAGTCGCTCATATTTTCAATCAGGCCCAGCAGCCTTACACCCAGTTCGTTGGCGCTGCTGATAGCCTTGCTGCATACGGCCACGGATACTTCCTGGGGTGAGGTGACTACCACCACACCGTCCAAATCCGGGATGGACTTCATAATGGTAACCGGCTCATCCCCGGTCCCCGGCGGCAAATCCACCAGGAGATAATCGAGGTCGTCCCAGCGCACCGCGGCAAGGAGCTGCCGGATTACCCGGGCCTTGTAATGCCCCTTCCACATCACCGGCGTTGCTTCCCCCGGCCAGAACAGGCTTACGGACATAACTTTGATCCCGTCATCGGTCAGGACTGGTTTCATACCCCAGGCGCCCTGCAAATCGGTTCGCTTATTTAAGCCAGTCATCTTGGGAACGCTGGGCCCGTGCACGTCAGCGTCCAAAATCCCGACTTTATGGCCCATCTCCTTTAGGACCGAGGCGATGTTGACCACTGCACTGGTTTTGCCCACACCGCCCTTGCCGCTTAAGATGGCAATCTTATAGCGGACATCCCTCAAGGCGTCCCTGATGGGTCCGAACTGGTCGTTCAACTCCTGCTTGGCCTGCTCCCGCATATTAATTCTCTCAAACAGTTCCATGTCCTGTGTCATCGGGCTGTCACCTCCCTGCAATGAGTACTTCGTAGTCTCTCGAACCAACGCCCAGGCTTTCCGCGTGGGCCAGCATCACAGCCGGATCAACGCCTGTAATTGCTTTGAACTTCTCCACCCCGCATTTTAAGGCCCCGGCGTCGTCGGCGACCGAACGGGGAACACCGGGCGCCTGGGCTACTAAATCCTGGCAGAACGCGTCCAGTGCTACCGGGTCGGTGGATGCCGCAAATCCCAAATCAGGGACGAAGGGAACATCGGCCCAGTAGTAGCGGTAGGATTGGGGCACAATATCGATGAGGTAATTAATATAAATTATTGGTTTTCCCAGGGTTTTGGCCACGGCAGCCGAGGCTTCGGCAACTCGCCTCTGGAAGGCTTCAATCTGCTCCGGTGCAAAACTCCTCACCTTGTGGGGGCACGTAACCAGGCAGTGGCCACAGCCGGCGCAAAGCGACTCGTCGTAACTGAGCACCCCTTCCTCGTAGCTCAAAGCCCCCCACTGGCAGTAATCCACACAGGTACCGCAGGATATGCAATTTTCCTTGCTGAAATCGGGCTTCAAGTCTTCGTATACCCTGGCTTTGCCCGAATTATTCAGGCATTCCAGACCAACATTGACAATGGCCCCGGACAAACCCGCCATGGGGTGTGCGGTAAAATGGGAGGCAACCACGAGGCAGGCAGCCTCGCGAACAGCCCTGGCTACTTCCACGCCCCCCAGGTCAGCCCCGCCGGTGGAGATAAATTCTCCGTCGTCACCCTCGTAACCGTTGGCCAGAACCCTTTCGCAGCCCAGGGCCAGCTCGGAGTAACCCATCATTTCAGCGCCGGAAAACCATTCTTCCCCGACATATTTCCCCCTGGGGAAAAAGCCTGAGGTATCGGTAACAGCGGGGTTCCCGCCGTGGTTCCTGATGCTTTCCACCACCGCACTCACTAATACCGGCCGGATGTGTCTGGTATAACCGATGGGGCTGTAGTTGGCCTTAACAAAGGTTACTCCGGGGCTTTTGGGAATCATTTCAGCAAACCCTGGCGCTCTGAAAAGCAATCTAATTTTATCGATATAGTTTTCCCTGACGCTGGCAGCCCTGGCGTCAACCAAAAAAACATCCGACATAAAGTTCCCCCCGACTCTTTTAGTTTAAACGTTATTTCAGAATATATGATATCAATTATTTTGTCTAGACAAACACACCGTTAGTCCAAGATTATCTTGGACTAACGGTTTGCGGTACACTCTTTTCAAAGAACCGTATTTATTAGGCAAACTCTTTCCAGGCGCCCTCAACAAACTTGACTCTCTTGAAGGGCTCCACGCCGGTGCCTTTGGTAAGGTGGCCGTAAGTGTAGTGTTTTTTCAGAACGGTGGGAGTGGGGGCCTCCTCCAGGATCTGGTGCTTCATGATATTTTGCGGGGTAAGCACCGGCTCCCAGGTCTCCAGTTCGTAGTCCATGGTACCAATACCGAGCTTCTGGGCCGCTCTAACCTGGATCCGCGGGGTAACCATATTGACGGCGGCAAACTTGTCGTCGCCGGGCTTGAGTCCCAGGGCGTCCGCACGGCTGCCGGGCACGCTCGGGGCGGCGTCAATCAGGTCCAGGCAAGCAGTGTCAATGGCTACAATGTCCTTGCTGACTGCAATACCCACATCGGGAACGATGTACTGGCCGTGCCACGGGAAGCAGTCGCACTCAGGCGCGACGTCCACCATCAGGGCCATATAGCCGATTTTTTCGGGATCAAACAGTTTCAACACGCCACTGGCGGCGTCGGACATAGCAATCTGGGCATAGGGGAAGTAGTCATCCCTGAAGCCGATGGCGCTTTCTCCGGTGAACATGCAAGTGACCTGGCAGCTATAGCAAAGGCGGCACTTGTTGTAATCCAGCTCGAGCCCTTTATCCGTAATGCTGATGGCCCCTTCGGGACAGCCATCCATACAGAACTGGTGCCATTTGCAGTCCAGGCCGGCACAGTTTTGCTTGTTGACCAGGGGCCAGCCGATGCCATCGGAGGGATCGCCCCACATGGCCAGGTGAGTCATATATTTACCCCGTTTAGACTGGCCGCCGATACCAAAGTTCTTGAGGGCGCCGCCGTATGAAGTAATGGAGTGGCCCTTGGCGTGAATCAGGCTGATAACCGCGTCAGCAGAGCCTAAAGCCCGGCCGATGTAAGTTTCCTTCAGGATATTGCCGTTGGGAAGGTCGACCCGGATATCGTCATGGCCGATAAATCCGTCAGCAACGATGAAGGGGCAGCCCATGGAGTTCGGGTTCAGGCCGTGCCTGTACGCGCACTTCCGGATGTTGATTTCATCAAAACGGGAATTGTACAGGTGATAGGTCAGGGTCGTGGTGTCTGTTACGAAGGGCTTGCCGCCGCACTTTTTAACCTCTTCCGCGATGGCTGCCACATATTCCGGACGAATGGCCGCGCTGCGGTTGTACTCACCGCAGTGAAGCTTAATAGCTACGGAATCGCCAGGCTTTATGCACTTGTCCAGACCTCCGACATAAAACATTTCCTTGGCCTTGACAATCATACTTTCGGCCCAGTTGGTCGCCCCTGCAGGGGTAAAGTATACCTTACTTTTTGCCATTATTACACCTCCATGAATTTTAGAAAACCAGGTTGCCGTAAAGCCTGCTTCAAGACTCACCTCCCGCCAGAAGTTAAAGTTAGGGATAGTAAAATTACAAAAGTGAAAATATACAGGCAATTTATAAAACACGCAAGTTTGATGCCACTAAAGAACCGCTTGCAAACAAAACATTTCCCCCGGGAAGTGGCCTGTTTTTTAGATTTTTTAACCCACCGGCTGTGGGCACGGTGGGTTAAATTAAAAACCTCAGGATAACTTTCCTGTTTTGTTAGAATAATAAACAAATTTCTCATTCAAATTGGAACGCCTGTCCTGATATGGGGCGAAAATAGTTTACGGCCGGGTTCCATTCCAAGATGGAACACAGCAATTTGCCTGGACTGGGATAAATACCCTGCCGAAATACACCGCCCGGGCCTAAAATTTAATACTGTAGTCTTTCATCTTGCGGTAAAAGGTGTTCCTGCCGATACCCAGGGATTTGGCTGCCATGGTAATGTTCCCCCGGTAATAATTGAGGGCGACACGGATGGCCTTCGCCTCGGTTTCATTTAGCGTGGGCGGCGGCAGGGTCGGCACCCCCTTCTTAACCATGGTTTCAGTAAGCCTGTCCTCCAGCTGGTGCAGGGATTCCAAAATCCTGGGCAGGCAGCTGTCGTCCAGAGTCTCCAGCACACTTTCGCTGCCGAAGTTATCCAAAAGATCCGGCAGGGACTTTGGCTGCAAAGGCGCCTGGGAGTTACAGACAGACAGGGCGCCGGAGGGGTTCTGTTCCAGGTTGAAAACTTCCTGATTTTCAGCTGTTAGTTTACTGCTCAGGTGCTCGGGCAGGATAATATTATCGTCGCAAAGGGCCACCGCCTGGCTGATGGTATTGGCCAGCTCCCTGATATTCCCGGGCCAGGAATAGCCGCAGAGCAGGCGCATAGCCTCAATGGAAACAAACAGTTCGGAATTCAGCTTTTTAATAAAATGTTCCACCATAAGCGGTATATCTTCCACCCGGGACCTCAGCGGCGGTACCTCAAGACGGACCACATCCAGCCTGTAAAACAGGTCCTCCCGGAATGTTTTTTCTTTCAGTGCCTGCTCCAGGTCGACGTTCGTGGCAGCAATAACCCGCACGTCGGTCTTAATCGGCTTTTCGCCGCCCACCCGCAAAAATTCACCTGTTTCCAGAACACGCAGGAGCTTTACCTGGATCGCGGGACTGGATTCCCCTACCTCGTCCAGGAATAAAAAGCCCCTGTTGGCCATCTCAAAAATGCCCCGCCGCAGGTTCCCCGCGCCGGTAAAGGAACCCTTCTCGTGACCGAACAGTTCACTTTCCAGAAGGTTCTCCGGCAGTGCCCCGCAATTCACGGGGATAAATATTTGATCAGCCCGGTTACTGGCGGCATGGACAAACCTGGCCAGTACCTCCTTGCCTGTTCCGGTTTCTCCCTGGATTAAAATGTTGATGTTTTTTTTGGCTATTTTATAGGCTATGGAAACCAGTTTCTGCATAGCCTGGGATACGCCGACCTGAAAACCCATCTTGTCGGCGATAGGCGCCCATTCTGAATTTAAGGGCCGGCCGTCGTAGCCCCTGACCCCGTATTCCGAAGCCTTTTGGATCAACTTTTCAACTGCGTCGATGTCGTCGAAAGGCTTTTCCAGGTAGTCAAAGGCGCCCAGCTGGATGGCCTTGACAGCTGTCCGCGTTGTACTGTAACCCGTCATGATAATTACTTCGCAACCCGGCTGCGAGTTTTTGATCTGCTGCAGGAGTGTCAGACCGTCAGTATCGGGAAGCTTTAAATCAACCATTGCCACGTTATAGGTGGCTTCCTGGATGGCCCTGGCAGCCTCCGCCCCGTTGACGGCCACGGTCAGCTGGTAGCCTTTTTTTTGCAGCAGGCGTTTAAAAAAGGTACCCACATCAACTTCGTCGTCAATAATTAAGATTTTTTTTACGGGCAATCCTTCCCCCTCCCTGCAAATTCCCGTTGGTATTTTGTCTGTTTTCGTTTTACTTGCTGGTTTCTACCGGTAGTACCAGGGAAAAGGTGCTTCCTTCCCCGGGCACGCTTTCTACTTCGATAGTGCCGCCATGGGCCTCGGCGATACCCAGGCTGACGGATAACCCCAGTCCGGTGCCCCTGGTCGTTTCCTTACTGGTGTAAAAGGGGTTAAAAATTCTGGGCAGATTCTCGGGAACAATCCCGATGCCGTTATCCTTTACGGTAACAACGATCTGTTCCTGCCCGTTGCCGCCTGCAACTAAACGGGTTTGAACTTCAATTTTCTTTTCCCGCTCCGCTGTATCCAGGGCATCCCGGGCATTTAAAAGAAAATTAATTAAAACTTGCTGAAGGTGGTGGCCGTTGGCAGTGAATCTGGGCAGTTCCGGCTGCAGATTATGGGTAATTTCTATGTTATTGTGGTTTATTTGGTATTGAATCAGACTTAAGACCCGTTCCACCTCTTCATTAATATCCGTAAGGGTCAGCGGATACTGATCCTGCCTGGAAAAGGTGAGTAAATTTTGGATAATTTTTTTGCAGCGCAGCCCACAGTTGACGATATCGTTCAGCAATTCGCTCTCGGCGTTTCCTTCCTCAGCTTCCCGCAACATGAGCTGGGCCGTGCCGATGATAACAGTCATCGGATTGTTCAGCTCGTGGGCTACTCCGGCCGCCATTTCCCCAATGGCAGCCAGTTTGGCGGACTGCACCAACTGCACTTCCATCTTGACTTGCTCGGAAATATCCTTCATGTGGTGAATGACGGCAAAGATCTCGTTATTCTCATTGTAGACCGGGTAGTAACAAATGTCGAGGACGAGCCCGGAATCCGCCTGGACCCGCTCATAAACAGGCTTTCCTGTTTCAGCAATCTCGTCCATGGGGCAACCCTCGCACTTTTCAGTCCGGTTCCAGAGCACCTGGTAACACTTTGAATTATTTAGATTATCCCCGAGATCCCCGGCTAACTCCAAATCCAGGGGAAACCGGTTGTTGCTTCTAAGGATATTATAGTTGGTATCAACTAAAACAATTGGCTCGGTAACAGCATTAAACGTCGCCTCCCATTCCCTTTTGGCCTGGGAAACCTGCTCGTAAAGCCAGGCGTTCTGGATGCAAATAGCAATATGGTCCGCCAGTTGCTGGATAAAACTCAACTCCGCCTGGGAGTACGCTGAAAGCATTTCGCTGCCCACAAGTAAAACTCCATTTACCACTGTTCTGACAAAAAGGGGTACCACTGCAATAGAACTAATCTGGTCGGAGAGGGCAGGATTCTCAAGGATAAAAGGGTCATCCTTGGAAACCGGATCATAAACATGGGCTTGTCCGCTTCCAATAGATTGCCAGAGCACAGATTCCCTGGGAATGGGAGGATAACCATAGAGAATTTGGGGCATCATGGCAGTCATGCCCAACTTGCCGTTCCGAAGTAAAGCCAGTCCTAAAAAATCACAGGGTACAGCCAGGGGCAGTTTGCCAAACACCCTTTTGATAATGTCCTCAATGGACATATCGATGTTTATATCACGCACCAGCTGATAAATGATCTCCAGACGGTTATTCTGCTTGACAATTTCTTTATTTCGCTTCTTCAGCTCAATATAATAGTTTAACTTGGAAGAATTGACCCCCGTGAGGATTTCAATCAGTTTTTCTTTTTCCGTAAACATAATTTTCACCCCTTTCCCGGTCTTTCTCATGCTCCAGAAAAATGGGATTAATTAAAACCTTTTAAGCCATTTAGCCCCGCCGTTATCCTGCAACTATAAGACCTCGCGGAATAGTTCGGCAATGTCACTCTCCCCTGCATCCCTGGGATTGGTAATGAGACAGGCGTCCTTGACCGCATTGCGGCTGAGGGTAGCAATATGCTCCTCTTTCAGCCCAATTTCAGCCAGTCCTTTCCCCAGTCCAACATCCTTAACCAGACAGCGTACCGCGCTGATTGCTTTTTCCGCAGCGGAACGGGTGCTTAAACCCGTAACGTCTTCACCCAGGGCAAGGGCAATCTGCTTAAATTTGTAGGGGCAGGAGATCATGTTAAACTCCATGACATAGGGCAGGACACCGGCATTGGACTCACCGTGGTGGGTATCCAGCAAACCGTCGATCTGGTGAACCATCGCATGGGTGGCGCCCAGGATAGCATTGGAAAAGGAGAGGGAAGCCTGCAGGCTGGCCACAGCCATGTTGTTCTTTGCTTCCATGTTGGTCCGGCTGGCCACTGATTCCCTTAAATTCCTGGAAATTAATTTGATTGCGTTAAGAGCGTGGATTTCTGTCAGGGGCGTGGCCGCAAGGGAAACGAAGGATTCAATGGAATGGGACAGGGCATCCATGCCCGTTGCCGCTGTCAGGCGGGCGCTTTTTGTTTGAAGCACCACCGGGTCAATAATGGCAATATCGGGCACAAGGGACTTGGAGATTATTGTCATCTTCAACTTCCTTTGCCTGTCCACCACAATGGCAAACTGGGTCAATTCCGAGCCGGACCCGGCCGTAGTGGTTATGGCCAGCATTGGTGGAAGAGGTCTGTGAATTTTGTTAACCCCCTCGTAGTCCTGGATGGTTCCACCGTTTGTGGCCAGGATAGCAACTGCCTTGGCAACATCGGTGGGGCTGCCCCCCCCAACCGAAATAATAGCGTCGCAGCCTGATTTCAAATACTGGACGGCGCCTTCAGCTACCTCATTGTCTTTGGGATTACTGGTAATGTTGGAAAATACCTCATACTGAAGTCCCGCAGCCTTTATATAGTCCAGCGTTTGTTCAACCCAACCGGCGTTGATCACGCCTTCGTCACTGACCAGGAAAACCTTATTGGCGCCCAGACGGACCGCACTTTCACCTACCTGGGAAATGGCCCCCATACCTAAAATAATTTCAGGCGATACGAACTTGCTTATGTTCATTATAATTCCCCCGTTTAGCATTCCAGGCGTTAAACCCGCAACATCCAGCACGGGTTATTCGCTTCCCAGGACCGAAGCAAATTAAATAATGAATATCCCCGGCTGATTTGTTCTTTAACGATATACCCATGCAATAATTGTTCCATATCGGCACAAAACAGTCAACTGTTTTTCCCGGATAACTACCTGGAAAATGATTGATACTACTGACCTGTATGCAAAGCGGCCACAGTTTATTGAGAAAATCCGTTGCCCCCTGCAATGAAAAAACTTTCAAATGCCGGCGTCCCGGATCTGTTTTAAGGCACGTTAACTGCCCCGCCCCCCCGGCCGGAATAAAACCTTGTACACAATTGGAACGTAAAATACCCTTGCAACGGGTGTTCTGACAGGATGGGCTATAAAAAGACTTATACCAGGTGATAGACCCCAGGGCATATTTTAAGGGCGGAAAAGTAGATTGCTTTTCAACCAGCAAGAACTTCCGGTCCTGGCGACTACAAGGCTAAAGCTTAATTACGCCGGCTTATCCTGTTTTACTGAGCTCCCTGTTAAGAAGAACCCTGAAACGCACTTTCACCCCCCCCCCCCCCCGGACAAGCGCCCCTGGCAGGTCTAATTATATGGCAAAGTGGGATTTCCTGCCGCTGCTTGAGGGGAGGAGAGTTATTTGCATGCTGAATAGCAGTAGGAAGGCAAAAGGAGGTTGTCCAATGGAATGCGTAATTAAGCAAACAAACAAAACGATGGCTGTGGTGGCAGGTACGCCGGGCGGACTGGTTACAGGCGAACAGCTGGCAAAGATTGCTGAACTGGTCAAACAGGGCGCCGGTTTGGCCAAGTTTACCACGGCTCAGCGGATCGTTATTTTGACCACTGCCGAACAAGTACCAGCTGTCAGGGATGGCCTGGCAGAAGTAGGTTTGAAAATAGGTCCAGGAGGAAAAACCATCAGGAACGTAAAGGGCTGTGCGGGAAGCCTTTGTAAGTACGCTCTTCAAGATGGCCTGAAGGACGCCCTGGCCCTGGATAAAATCTTTGCCGGCCGGGATATGCCCGGCGCCCTTAAAATTGCCGTGTGCGGCTGTACCAAAAACTGCATGGAATGTCAAAGCAATGACATTGGTATCATGGGAACACTTGATGGTTACCGGGTCTTTATCGGCGGCAGGGGCGGCCGCAAACAGGTTTTAGGCCAGGTTCTCAAGGAAGGCGTAAACCCCGAAGAACTACCGGCGCTTGTGGAAGAGATCATTGCCAAATATCTGGCAGCAACAAAAGGAAGGGAACGCATTTCCCACGTAGTTCAAAGACTGGGCATTGAAGCTTTTAAATAGAAGTGCAAACACCCAGTGTCAACGCCCGTATCCGGGGAAGTGGATGCGGGCTTTATTATATTTTATCTAACAGAACCCTTTCAATTAAATCCGCTGCGCCGGTTATGTCCTCCGGCCCGAAATGAGGCAGGGCAGAATCATTGGAGGGAACATCGCTGACTGTCCCTAAAAGCTCACTTGCGGGAACTTGTACCCGCTCCTCCATGCCGCTGCGGTAAAATTCAAATTTGGGCCAGCGGCCCCTTTTGTATCCTTCGATCAGGATCAGATCAACATCTCCAACCATCGCCAGGACATCCTCCGGGGAAGGGCTGAATTCCATTTTTCTGGCTAAAAAGACGCCTTCCGGCGAAGCCAGGGCTACGACATCAGCCCCGGCCCGGACGTGCCTCCAGGTGTCCTTGCCTGGTTGATCGAATACCACCGGGTGGTGGGTGTGCTTTATCACTCCCACCCTGTAACCGCGCCTTTTTAGTTCAGCAATCAACTTCTCCAGGAATGTGGTTTTGCCGGAACCGGAATAACCAGCCAGGCCAAGTATGGGTATGTCCCGCATGGAAAACCAGGTTTCTTAACCAAAAAAATTGATGATATGCTGTCCCTTGCCTGCCGGCCCGGGGCAGCATAGCCACAGATTTAGAATTGTAAGCCGGGGCTAACGCTCCTGCGTCCCGCTGGCAGACTGCACTAATTAACACTTACCCCCCGGTCAAAGGACCTTTTTATTCTGCCAGGGTCTGTCCACCGGGACCGGATTCCCGTTCGGAAGAAAGGACGTCCGTCACTTGCCGGAATCCTGGGAACTGTTTTAGAAGGTGATTTTATCCAGTCCCGACAATTAGCTGCACCGCGCCAAGAAACCTGGCTGCACACCTCCTTCCGGTTTTTTTAACAACGTTAACGCTTTAGTTTCCATTATACAGGATCTCCGTCAGGGCCGCCACCGGCAACCGGACTTAAATCCTCCAGTGCCGTGAAATGTCACCCAATTCCTTGAACTATGTTCCAGGTTCTCAATTCATCTTTCGCCCGATCAGAAGCCGCCATCCCCTCGCCTCCGGGTATTGTGCGGCGGAGAACAGCGACCCCCTTGCCCACAATAGGCTTTATCGCGCACAGCGGCGCCGGGGTTCTTTCAATCCCCGGAAACGGTAAACAGACCTGTTAATCAAGAAGCATTGCCCGGCTTCTCAACCGGGCAATGCTTCGCAGTGTATTAGCAAGATTCCTTAATTTGATGCAACCAGGTGAATCGCTGCCACCGGCGAAGGTGGCAGCAGCTCAACCTCTCCGGACTTCGTAACCCTGAATTTCCACAGCCGTAACTCCGGGCGGTATTAGCAGCCCCAGATGCCGGCATTACTTACCATACTGGAAGCTTGCCTGTTCATCTCACCGCCCGCGCCTTTCACTATTTCCGGAAAGAAAGCTTAAAAGGCGGATGACTTCCTGGCAATATCAATTAAATACCTTTGACTTGCTTAGCTTGCTTTCTCCACCTTCACCGCGCACACTTTGTACTCGGGGATCTTGGCAATGGGACAGCGGGCCGGGTTGGTCAGCCTGTTAATGGGTACATCCGGATATTGGAACGAAGTAAAAACCATGCCCGGAACAACCCTGTCGGTAATTTTGGCAACGACTTCAGCGGTACCGCGGCGGGAGGTTACCTTCAGCATATCCCCGTCGCAAACGCCCAGTTTCGCGGCATCTGCGCAGTTTATCTCCAGGAATTCCGTCGGATAGAAGACTTCCAACGCTTCCGTCCGTTGGGTCATGGTACCGGTATGGTAGTGATATCTCCGGCGGCCTGTGCTGAGGATAAAAGGATAATCCTCATCGGGCATTTCATCGGGCGGGATATGCTCTACCGGGTTGAATTTACCCAGTCCCCTGCTGAATTTGCCGGCGTGTAAAAATTTGGTCCCGGGGTGCTCGGATGTGGGGCAGGGCCACTGCAGGCCTCCCTGCTCCAGGCGGCCGTAGCTTATTCCGGCATAGGCCGGGGTTACTTTGGCCATTTCCGCAAAAATTTCCGAGGCCGAATTGTAACACATGGGGTAGCCCAAAGCCGTCGAGATGAGGCAGATGATTTCGTAATCGGGTTTGGACTGCCCAATTGGTTCAATAGCCTTGCGGATCAACTGGACACGGCGCTCGGTGTTGCTGAAGGTACCATCCTTCTCGGCAAAGCTGGCCGCGGGCAGGACCACGTCAGCCAGTTGGGCCGTTTCGGTCAGGAAGATGTCCTGAACCACCAGGAAGTCCAGCGACTCCAGAGCATGAATCACATGGTTGGCGTCGGGGTCGGATAAAACCGGGTTTTCACCCATGATGTAGATACCCTTGATGGCTTTACCACCCTGTTCAATAATTTCACCAACAGTCAGGCCCGGTTTGGACGGCAACTCCTCCACGCCCCAGGCCGCGGCAAACTTGGCCCGGTTGGCTTCATCCGCCACAGACTGATAACCGGTATAGACAACAGGCAGCGCACCCATGTCGCAGGCGCCCTGAACGTTGTTCTGACCGCGCAAGGGGTTTACCCCGCTGGATTCCTTACCGATATGTCCGGTAAGAAGGGCCAGGTTTGTAGTGGAAAACACGTTGTGGGTTCCACATATATGCTGGGTTATACCCATGGTGTAAAGGATAGTGGCATTCTTGGCCCTGGCGTAGCCCCTGGCCGCCTCTCTGATCAGGTCGGCGGGCACCCCCGTAATTTCTGAAACATAATCGGGAGTATACCTGGCCACAGTTTCCTTGAAGGCTTCAAATTCTTCGGTACGCTCTTCAACAAACTGCTTGTTATGCAGATCTTCCTCTATAATTACATTGGCAAAACCGTTTAGAAGGGCTATATCGGTACCTGAATTGATTCGCAGGTGGTATTTGGCCAATTTGGCCGAGTCCGTCAGCCTTGGGTCTACCACCGCTAAGGTTGCCCCCTTGAGGACGGCTTTTTTAATCTGAATTCCGATTACCGGGTGAGCGTCAAAGGTATTGGTTCCGGTAGCCAGGATATAATCGGCATCTGCAATCTCTTGAATTGTGTTGGTCATAGCTCCGCTCCCAAATGCTGCCCCCAGACCGGCGACAGTAGGAGCGTGTCAGAGACGGGCGCAGTGGTCGATACTATTGGTACCGAGCACCGCGCGGGCCAGTTTATTCATGAGGTAGTTTTCTTCGTTGGTGCAGCGGGCGGAAGAAATAACACCGATTGTTTCGGCTCCGTACTGTTCCTTCACTGCGCCCAGTTTTTCAGCCACCAGGGCTACAGCCTCGTCCCAGGTAGCTTCAACAAACTCCCCGTCCTTCTTAATCAAAGGAGTGGTCAGGCGGTCGGGATGATGGATGAAACCGTAACCAAAACGTCCCTTCACACACAGGAAGCGTCCATTTACATCACCTTCTGTTGAGGTTACGCCAATAACTTTACCTTCTTTGACGTTCAAGTCAAATTGGCAGCCAACGCCGCAATACGGGCAAGTAGTTGTAACTTTTTCAATTTCCCACTTGCGGCCCTTGCCGATCATGGCTTTTTCGCTCAAAGCCCCCACCGGGCAAACCGCAATGCAGTTGCCGCAAAATACGCAGTTTGACAAATCCGTGTCGCTAAGCGTGGTATTCATTGCCGGCGCCACAACAGCGCTAAAACCCCTGTAAGCAAAATCCAGAACGTTATTTCCCTGTATTTCCTGACATACCCGGACACACTTGCCGCACAGGATACACTTATTCATGTCCCGCACGATAAACGGATTGTCGTCTTCGACGGGGTATTTGTGTTTTTCTCCAGGGAACACATCGGCCCTTACACCGTAATAGTAAGCGTATTCCTGCAAGCGGCAGTCACCGTTTTTATGACAGGTCAGGCAGTCATCCGGGTGGTTCGCTAAAAGAAGTTCCAGGTTTGTTTTGCGCGCCTCTACAACGGCATCGGATGCGGTATAGACAACCATGCCTTCTGTAGCCTCAGTTACACAAGAGGCCGGCAGGTTGCGCGCACCGGGAATTTCCACCACACAGATGCGGCAGGCGCCCGGTTTGCTGAGTTCGGGGTCATGGCAGAAGGTGGGAATAAATATACCCACACTCTCGGCGGCTTCCAGGACTGTGGTCCCCTTCGGAACGGTAACCTGGATGCCGTCAATGGTAAGTGTTACAGTTGCCACCACTCAAAACCTCCCTTTAAAATCACTCCTTTCCGATAATGGGAGGCGTAGTCGTTTCCCACTACGCCCTGACGGCCGTCTACCATGCCTGGCACGGTTTAGGTAGGATGGCTCGGAGTTGTGTTATCGTATTAGTTATTTAGAAATATGGTAACCCCTATTGACCCAGTTCCTTAATCCTGGCCAGCACATCATCCAGTTCCAGGGCTTCCGACCAGGACACCTCAACAAATTTGTCATCCTTCTTGAGCATCGGCGTAAGCGGTTTGTCCACATAGCGCAGTTCCATCCCCAGCCTGCCTTTAAGGCAAAGGGGACGGCCTTCGCCCGGTTCGTTGGCTGTAACAGCCATAACCTTGTCACCCTTGCGGATCAGGTCGAATTTGCAACCCGCTTCACAGAAGGAACAGGTAACAGTCTCCTTCTTGAATTCGTAAGTCCGGCCCTTGCCGGCCAGGGCAGTAAAGGTCAGGGCTCCCACAGGACATACCGCCACACAGCGCCCGCAGGAAACGCAAGCCGATTCCGCCAGGTTGGTGTCCATGGCCGGGGCCACCTTGGTATTAAAACCCCTGTAGGCAAAATCAATGACCTGCCGCTCCGCCACCTGGGCGCAGGTACGTACACACTTGCCGCAAAGAACGCACTTGTTCAAATCCCGGGTGATGTACGGGTTGGAATCATCAATGGGGTAGTTGTGTCTCTCACCCTCGAAGCTTGACTTTCTGACATCGTAGCGGTATGCGTAATCCTGCAGGCGGCAGTCGCCGTTTTTTTCGCAGGTCATGCAATCGGTGGGGTGATTGGCCAGAAGCAGCTCGATAATTGTTTTCCGCGCGTCTTGAACCGCCGGAGATTCAGTTTCCACCACCATGCCGTTGGCGGCTTCCGTTACGCAGGAAGCTGCCAGCGCCCGGGCGCCCTTTACTTCCACCACACAGATGCGGCAGCCACCGTAGCCCGATATCGCCGGATCATGGCAGAGGGTGGGGACAAAGTAACCGGCCCCCGTGGCGGCGTCCAGCAAACTTGTGCCGGCGGGCACAGTAACCTGTACGCCGTTAATTGTCAGGGTTACGTTAGCCAATTAATTCCCTCCTTAAGCCTTAATGATCGCGTCGAATTTACACCTTGTGATACAGGCGCCGCACTTGATGCACTTGGAAATGTCAATGGTATGGGGCTGCTTTTTCTCCCCGGTGATGGCGCCGGACGGACAGGCTCTCAGACAGACGCCGCAACCGGTGCATTTTTCCGCCACAATAACGTATTGCAGCAGCGCCGCGCAGACCCCCGCCGGACAGCGCTTATCCACAATATGCGCCTCGTATTCATGCCTGAAGTACCTTAAAGTTGTCAAAATGGGGTTGGGACAGGTCTGCCCGAGTCCGCAGAGGGCGGAATTCTTAATTACTTTGGCCAGGCGTTCAAGGGTATCAATATCCTCCAATTCACCATTGCCGTCGCAGATCTTTTGCAGCAGTTCCAGCATCCGCTTGGTGCCTTCACGGCAAGGGGTACATTTGCCGCAGGACTCCAGCTGGGTGAAGTTCAGGAAGAACTTGGCCACGTCCACCATGCAGGTGGTCTCGTCCATAACAACCAGACCGCCGGAACCCATGATCGAGCCGATGGCCGCCAGGGAATCATAGTCAATGGGGGTATCCAGATGCTCCGAGGGTATGCAGCCGCCGGACGGTCCGCCGCTCTGCACCGCCTTGAACTTCTTGCCGTCCTGAATGCCGCCGGCAATATTGAAAATGATCTCCCGCAAGGTAATCCCCATGGGCACCTCGGCCAGACCGGTATTGTTGATTTTGCCGGTAAGACAGAACACCTTGCTGCCCTTGCTCCTCTCGGTCCCCATGGCGGAATACCAATCCGCGCCGTTGCGGATAATGAAGGGCACGTTGGCGTAGGTTTCCACGTTGTTCAGGCAAGTCGGCTTGGCCCATAAACCTTTAACGGCCGGGAAGGGCGGCCGGACCCGGGGCATCCCCCGCTGGCCTTCAATGGAGTTAAGAAGGGCTGTCTCTTCGCCGCAGACGAAAGCGCCCGCGCCGGCCTTGATTTTGATGCGGAAACTGAAGTTGGAGCCCAGGATATTATCTCCCATGATGCCGTGTTTTTCGGCCTCGGCGATGGCCAGGTTGAGACGGCGGATGGCCAGGGGATATTCAGCCCGGCAGTAGATGTATCCTTCGTCGGCGCCGATAGCGAGACCGGCAACCATCATCCCTTCCAGAACCGCGTGGGGATCCCCCTCCAGGACACTGCGGTCCATGAAGGCGCCAGGGTCGCCCTCGTCGGCGTTACAGACGGCATATTTCTTTTCCCCGGGGGTATTGTAGACGAACTGCCATTTGTTGCCGGTGGGGAATCCGCCGCCGCCCCGGCCCCGCAGGCCGGACTTCTTGATTTCATCAATAATGGCCTGGCGTTCCATGTTAAGACACTTTTCAATGGCTTCGTAGCCGCCGGTAGCAATATATTCTTCTATGCTTTCCGGGTTTGTCCGCCCGAGACGCGAGGTTACCGAGCGCACCTGCTTCTCATAATAGGGGGACTTTTCCATAACATCGATACCTTCCAGGGGGGTAGCGTCACCCGGAATTTGGATGGCTGCCCACTCGTGAACGGGCGTCTTGTTAACCACATGGCTTTCCAGCAGCTGGGCAACCTTATCCGGATAAATATCTCCGTAAACGACACTGGGCATCCCGGGTACGGCTACTTCCACCATGGGCTCGCGGTAGCACATCCCGATGCAACTGGTGAAGTCAATATCCACATCAATGCCCTTGGCCGCAACTTCCTCTTTAATTGCTTTCATGACCCTGTCGCCGCCGGAGGCGATACCGCAGGTACCGAGACCAACAACCACACGGGGCCGGCTCAGCTTCTTCTCGTACATTTCTTTACACTTGGCGCGAAATTCGCTCATATTATTCATTCTCGTCCCTCCCCTACTCGTACCTGTCAAAAATATCGCCAACAACTTTTGGAGACAGACGGCCGTGGGTATCCTCGTCAATCATCATGCAGGGCGACAGGCCGCAGGCGCCGATGCAGGCTACTGTTTCCAAAGTAAAACGCAGATCGTCTGTGGTTCCCCCGGCATCTACCCCAAGGTGTTCCTTGGCTGCTTCGAAGATTTTGGAGCCGCCCCGGACGTGGCAGGCAGTGCCCAGGCAAACCCTGGCGATAAAACGGCCCCGTGGCTTCAGGTGGAACTGGGCGTAAAACGTCACGATTCCGAAAACCTTGCTGAATGGCATATTCAGTTCTTTCGCTATCTTCTGGAGAACTTCCTTGGGCAGGTACCCATAAATATTCTGGGCTTCCTGCAGGACGGGAATGATTCCTCCTTTGTAGTCACGATACTGGTCCAGCAGCTTTTCCAGCAACGCGTCTTCCTTGGTTAATTCAACTTTCTCACAGGCACAAGCTGACAATTGCTGTTCCTCCTTCGATTAACATTTTCTAATAAGGAAATCAGCGGGAATTTACCCTTCCCCTACGCCAAACAAGACTAAAACACGTTTAAAACAAAAAGCACCATAGCCCCTATGATTGGCGTCTCACATCAGTTGTTGAGTATTTCTTCTATATTTCTCAACCTTTTAGTTTTACGACTCTAACCCCAAATATCTTCTTCTCTCTTGATTTCCCAAAAATCCGCAGGGTCCCGGCGGCTTCAATGGTGTCGCCGGGTTTGATATCCTCATGCGCCGCCGCAAACATCATAATCCCTATTTTGCCGCTGCCGTCATCAATCCTGAAATGGGGCCGGTTAAGCCATTTTAAGGACAGCGCTTCAACCTTGCCGCGCAGGCGAACCGGGTCACCCGGGTTAAGCCGGGCCAGGTCCTTAATGGAATAGAGTTTGAACTCTTCCATATTCACCTTTTCCGCCTGACGCTTGTTCATCAGGTTTAAAATCAGGGGAACACCCGCGAGCACAGCGAGCATGGGAAGCACAGTCACTAAAAATGATGGATCAGGATTCAACGCAAAGGTAAACAGGATCAGAGCCGTGGCCAAAAACAGGCTGAAGTAAGCCGGCACGGACAGGCGCATTGACGGAAAACCCCCTTTTTCCACTTACAATTTACTATGGCTGGGAGCAGACACCCAGGGAAGGGCGCCTGCTCACCTAAATTAAACCCCTACTTCGTAAGTTCTTCTGGAAATTCAGCGCGGAAGCAGAAGTAATAAACAAAACCGATGAAGAACATGCCACCTACAATATTACCAAGGGTTGCCGGGAAGATATTCCAGAGCAACACGTCACCCCAGGTGAGTCCGCCAAATTTGTGCAGGAGAGGACTCCAGTAGGTTACTGTGCCGTCCGCCGCCGTGGTTGCTTTGTCGGCGATACCGGGGAATGCCTGATAAATCCAAAGGCCGGCCGGCAGGAAATACATGTTGGCCACACAGTGCTCGAAGCCTGTGGCAACGAAGGCCATGATCGGGAACCAAATGCCGAAGAACTTTCCGATAAATTCCTTGGCTGTAATACCCATCATAATGGCAACGTTAACCAGGAAGTTACAACCGATAGCCGCCAGGAAGCAGGACCACAGGCCGATGTTGCCGTTTGCCTTATAGGCCAGGGTTTTACCCACGGCAATGGCTACCGCGTTCATGCCGAAGGCATTGGGTTCCGCCGCTGCAAAGGCGCCCTGGGTAAAGGGACCGTAGACCATGATATAGGCGTAGGCCAGGGAACCAATGAAGTTACCAATCCAGACCCAAAGCCAGTTGTTTAGAATTTTACCCCAACCGACTTTACCCTGCAAATTGGCCAGGGGCCCAAGCATCGCGTCGCCGGTGAAGAGTTCCATACCGGTCAACACGATGGCAATCAGGCCTACCGGGAAGACCGCGCCCCCGATGAGCTTGGCGGCGCCGGCGCCCAGATAAGGCGCTACCCCCGTACCGCAAACGGTACACAGGGCGGCTCCCACCGCAATATAAGCTCCCGCCATGATCCCGCGTAATACAAGCTGCCCCACTGGTAAAGAAGACTTGTATCTGCCGACGTTACCCGCCAGGCAGACAGTTACTGCTGGAGGATTTGGCATAGATATACCCCCTTTTCTTTTATGAAAGGAATTATTTCTCGAAGGAACCGCTTTAATCTTCAGCCCCAACTTCTTTTTCCGGCCCCATAACCGCTTATTGATCAATTTGATACGGTTGTTTGGAACAAACAAGCTGTCAAACATGGAAAAATTTTAACCTATTTAGAGCAAATTTATATTATTTTATCCGGGTATGATTCACCACCTTTCCATAAGAATTTTTGGCAGCCGCCCCGGACTCCTTTAATTACTGCCTTGCCGTGCCTTCACCACCTCTCCCAAGTAATCCGGCACAAGGGCAGCCCCCTATAATAAATCTTTCTTTTCACCGGCATCCCCATTAACAACTTGTGGACCCCATGTTTCAACCTGGTTTAATTACTTGATTAATAAGTAAAAATTATTGCTCTTGAGTTCCCTTTCACTATGTACGGCAGATAACCGCCAATACATCCTTTTCAGCTCAGTCCCTTAACAAGCCGGGCTTACCTGTTTTTAAAACCCCGCAAGGCAAAGTTAACCATACTTTGCCGTGTTATTCCTCCACAGGCCGAACCGGGCTTAAGGGGGTGAAGATGTCCGCCCGAACCGCCTTAACCTGAGAAGGCGGCTGTGGGCAGGACAGAAGCCATAGAAATAAATAGGCCGGTAGTCCCTGCTCGGGCAAGGACTACCGGCCTATCGTTGTTCGATTCGACCTTTAATATTAATTTCACTACTATGCTAGCATGTTCTTTGTCGGGTGTCAACTTAAGGAAGTTATTTCAAGGTTAATTTACAATGATTTTGTCCACGTCTTATTAAGGGCCATTCTTATGCCGGAGATGCTGGTTTAAACCGGATTATCCGGTCCTCAGTAATCAGACAGTGCATTCTTATATCCTGACTGTCCCGGGGCACCAGGTCCAGCAGCTGCATTTCATAAGCGGGAGCAACAATAAGCGCATCAGATCCGGTCTTGAGAAGAAAACGGTCATAATACCCTCCACCGTAACCCAGGCGGTTCCCCGTCCCGTCAAAGGCCACCCCCGGAACGATAACCAGTTCCAGCCGGCAGGGATCCACCGGCTGTACACAATGGGGTTTGGGCTCTAAAATCCCCCAGGTTCCCGGTTGAAGATCATCCGGATAAGAGCTGAGAAGCGACGGCGTCAGGGATCGGCTGACCGGATCCACAAGGGGAACAGTCACTCTTTTTCCCTCAGCCATTGCCCTTCGCACCAATTCACCGGTTTGGACCTCGTTGCGAAAGTCAAGATAGGTCATGATGATGGAAGCATTCCTGTATTCGTCCAGCTTTAGAAGCATCCGGATAATCCGTGCGCTTTTTTCAGCAGCCACACGGGCGGGCATGGCGTTCCTGGCCTCTAAAACCTCTTTCCTTAATTGTTTCTTTAACAACTGAAACGAACTCAAAAAAATGCTTCACTCCGGTGATAAATTTAGGCCCAATTCAGGGAAGTGTTTTTAACCGCATCTCCCAACAAAGGTTTTAAGCCCGGGTCCGAAAACCCGGAACCCCATCCTGAATTTACAGAGGTTTCCCGCAGGGATGTGTAATAATTCGCTTATCTAAATCATTCTAACACAGCAACTAAAACCTTACAATATTATTAATAATTTTGTAAATAAAGTTACCAGGCGCGAATGGATCAAGTTTATCCTGACCGGCCCGGCCCCACCGGCTTTGCTTTTAGGTTCTTATCTCTTTCCTGTTGCCAGGTCAAGAAAAAGCGGGTTTTTATAACTGGTAGACCTCTTCTTCGCTTAAAAGCCGTATACCATTTTCCTGAAGCACCCTGACTGCCTCATCCAGCTGCTCCACCCTGAAAACAACCAGGGCAGCGCTGGAAGCCTTCTGGACAAAAGCATAAAGGTACTCAATATTAATGCCTGCCTGGTCCAGAAGCAGAAGGGGAGTTGAAAGACCTCCCGGAGCATCGGCCACCTCTACCGCTATCACATCCGTGGTACTCAAGGTAAACCCTTCATCTTTTAAGACTTGAAAGGCCTTTTCCGGGTTATTCACGATTAATCTCAAAATACCAAAATCAGTGGTATCGGCAATGGAAAGCGCCCGGATATTAATTCCGTTTTCCCCCAGCACACTGGTAACCCCGGCCAGCCGCCCGGATTTGTTCTCTAAAAAGATGGAAATCTGCTTGACCTTCATCCTCCTAAAACCCCCTTTCTTACGATCTTAATATTCAACATTTCCGCCTGCTTCCCTGCAAATATCATAAAGCTGAAGAAAGAATCCGAAGGTTTTTTACAGAACCTCGCAGGGGAATCCAAACCGCTCCTCCAGTTCCAGGTAAGATCTTCCCGTGAGATCCCGGCCCCGGCGGTCGAAGGCAATCCCGGGCAAAAGGACCAGGGGGGGTTCCGGGCGGGGCTTTTTTTCCAGAAAAGCTACCATAGCCGCCGTAAAATCTGTAACGGTCAGGAGTCCGGCCACGCATATGTTTCCGGCAAAAAATAAACTCTTGACTGCAACAAGCTCCAATTCCCGTTTCCCTTTCCAAAAGCACCCCAGAGCCAACCTCAGCAGCGGGCCCGCCAGTTCCGACGTCAAAGCCAGGGCGCCCCCAGCCCTGTTGCGCCTGAGGGCGCGGGCCAGGTCATCGATCAGGGCCGGATCCAGATCATAGTCCAGCACCAGGCCGGACTTCTGGCCCGGTTTCTTTTGAACCACCACAGAGAAGGGGTGGCCTTTCCTTCTTAACTCAAGCCGGGCAGGACCGGTCCCGGTGATTTTTCTGAAGGCCTGTACCCGGGTATGAACCCCGCAGCCGTTAACGGCTTCAATAATATCACCCGCCCGAATCCCCGCCAGATCCGCCGGTGAAGCGGCAATTACACCTGCAATTTCCGGTTCGAGCCCTTCCAGAAGGGGTGGTTCACAGGTAAGCGGCGTGCTGATCTTTTCCCTTAAGCCGGTGATAAAGACCTTTATTTCCTTCCAGTGAGAAGGCTTAAACTTAATTCCCGGGACGGCCAGGGAGGAAAAACCCGGCAGAAAAACCCGGATAGTCCCTGCCCCGCAAGCACTCAGGTATTTTATCGTCCCCGCCAGATCCCGCCACCCCACCAGATGAGGCAGGGCCACCACACTGCCGTGGAAAGGTATCCCGTGCTTCCGCAGAAGGGCGGCGCTTTGAATAGCCTGCAGCCCCCTGGAATCGGCCATCAATACCGACCTGCCCCTGACTGAGGCGCTGTTCAATGACAGATAAACAACCACGTTGCCCAGGTTTTGCAAAATCTTAACTTTTTCCTGGTCAAGCAGGCTGCCGTTGGTTGTAATCTGGACAGGCGTGCGGGGGAAACGGCCCCGGATCATCTGGAGAATTTCCACCAGGGCCGGATGGGTAAAGGGTTCCCCCTCGATTATCCTGGTAGCGGATTCACCAATGATAATTGGTTTGGCCGGGTCCAGGGCGCCCAGGTTAACTTCAATATCTTCCAGGGGGCGGGGGGAAATGCGATAGATTTGCACCCCGGGAGGGTTGTTCCGGTGGGAGCAGAATACGCAGTGAACGTTGCAGCCGGAGGTAAGGGGCAAGGTATTACCCTCGCCGCACATTTCCCGGGGGACTCTTTCCGGCGCTTCCGGAACGCTTTTTATTTCCAAATATTCACCCACAGGCAAACCCCTTGTATTATAAGTTACTAACAGACTTATGCACATTATCCACAAGGACAACCGTCCACAGAACCCATGTTTTTACCCCTTTTTTGATTAAATCCCCCAAATTATCATTATATTTGACAGGGAAACATGTGGATTATTTTTCTGATTTATACCGATGGCAGAGCCGCGGGGGACTGCGGTCTGGTCACTTTTTAGCTGTATTGATTTGCCTTGTATACCCTTCCCCGGAAATTACCCTCATACCTCTCCTCCCCCAGCTTTAGATCCGGCACGGCATTCAGTGTCAGCGGCGCCAAATCGCCCCGCAGGTATTTGAAATAGGCGGCGCAGGCTATCATGGCGGCGTTGTCCGTACACAGCAGCGGTTCCGGGATAACCACCCGGCGGGATTCCCGGCGGGCGCCCTTAACCAGGCCGTCCCGTAACCCGGCATTGGCTGCCACCCCGCCGGCCAGCAGAATGGTTGAAACCTCCATTTTCCTTGCCGCTAATAAGGTTTTGTCAACCAGCACGTCGATGACCGCCTTCTGGAAGGACGCCGCCAGGTTTTCCGGCTTAATTTCCAGACCCTGCCGCGCGGCGCGGTTCAGTGTATTGATAACTGCTGACTTGAGGCCGCTGAAGCTAAAATCCAGGCTTCCCTCCTCCAGGTAGGCCCGGGGCAGGCTCAGGGCTTCCGGGTCCCCCCCCCGGGCCAGGCGGTCAATCAAAGGACCACCGGGATAGCCCAGACCCATGGTCCTGGCTACCTTGTCAAAGGCCTCCCCGGCCGCGTCGTCCCTGGTACTTCCCAGAATCCGGTAACTGCCGTGTTCGTGGATATAGACCAGGTCGGTATGGCCGCCGGAGACCACCAGGCAGAGCAGGGGGAAAACAAGCTGCGGCTCAGTCAAGAAATTGGCGTAAATATGGCCCTCCAGGTGGTTTACCCCCAAGAGGGGAACCCCCAGGCCAAAGGCAAAGGCTTTGGCGGCTGAAACGCCAACCAGAAGGGCGCCCACCAGGCCGGGTCCGTACGTTACAGCCACCGCGTCAAGGTCCGGGAAGCCCAGTCCCGCTGTAGAAAGCGCTTCCGCCACAACCTGGTTAAACCGCTCCAGATGCTTCCGGGAGGCAACTTCGGGCACAACCCCGCCGAACTTTTGATGTACATCTACCTGGGAGGAGATGATATTGGACAGCACCCGGCAGCCATCAACAACCACTGCCGCCGCAGTTTCATCGCAGGATGTTTCCAGGGCAAGAATGGTAACGCTCATAACGGCCCCACCCGCCCCGGTTCATTATACTTGGCCATGTTCAATCCGCTTCCCCGTCCTTCCGCTGCAACAGCTGCTAAAGCAGTGCTTATTCCCTGTATTATAACATAAATAGCGGGACTGAATACGTTGTCCGGCCTGGCTTCCGTCCCGGACCGGCGTACTGCCCCGGTGTCACTTTAAAAATACGGATCAGGGGAAAATGTTGCGGAACGATCCATAATATGCATAAAAAGAAGAGCCCGGTTAAAACTAAGACCATCCAAAATAAAAGGAGGGGATTAAAATGAGCATGCTTAATCTGGCTAACTCCAACTGGGAAAGCTGGAAAAAGACCCTGGGGCAAGCCGTGGAATTTGCTGAGGAACTGGGCATATCAAGGAATCACATCAGTTCCATTGCCCAGCAGGTAGGAGACCTGCTGGCCCAAAATGTACCACCGGCAAACTCAGAGCAAAAGGCAGTAAAGGAACTCTGGGATGTGGCCAATCAGGAAGAAAAACAGGTTCTGGCAAATCTCATGACCAAGCTGGCAACCAGATAGTAAAATTGGAAACCGCCCAATCCGATGGAGCGGTTTCCAATTGCTATGTGCCGGTTAAATAGCCGCAGCGGAAAACGTTTTATCCATTCCAGTTTTTCAACAGTTCCGTGGTAATGGCGCCCAGGCCCTCTTCTTTTCTGAAATATTCCCTGTGGCCTTTAATGGGATCAAAAAGGTTGATTGTAAATTCGATGTTCCGGTCCAAACCACCGATCAACCCGGGTACAGCCTGGGGCCAGGCGATATCCAGAATACCGGCAATATTACTGAAGTATCCCACCGCAGGCCTCGACTCCAGGCCGGCGCACTCAGCCACGGCTGTTTTGAACCAGTAAAGCGGACTGCCCACCATGATCAACTGGGATACCCTTTGGGCTGTCTCCCGGTTTTCTTTAAGCGCGCAATAGCAGACCAGGGATCCCAGGCTGTAGCCAACCAGATGAACCGGCCCGCCGCAGGCGCTAACGGCCTCATAAAGACGGTCATTTACGGCAGCGCGGGTGTTTTCCAGATACAAATAAGCAAAAATATCACCGAAATTATCAATTATATGATCAGCGAGCTTTTTAACAGCCTCAATACCCCTGGCAAAGGGGGCGCGCAATATACCCAACTCACCGATAGCCCTTTCCCTTAAACCCAGAAGCTGGATTTGAATCCGCTCATCGGCCGCCATTTCTTCTTTGGGTCCCGGCACCAGGTCGTAATAATAGACCCCACCGAAATGCTCCTCACCCAATTCAAGTCCCTTTCCAGCCAGCTTGACCCTCAGGGCCGCCGCCCAATCCTTCCAGTAAAACCGGTCAAAGCTGTGACCCATTCCGTGGACAAAAAGAACTATCCCAATTTGACCCGCCCCCTGCCTTTTTAAATTAATACAGTATATTCGAGGGTTGGGGAAAGGTCAGAATTCTACCTTGCCAGGAGCCGGCGGTTGCTCGCCGGCAAGCGGGCATCCCTGGCCCGGGGTGAAAAATCATGTTTTGTACCAGTCCGGATAAGCCGGGAAAAAACCACACAAGCTAATACGGGAGGTGAAGAAAATTTGACTGGTGAAATTAAAATGGACGTCAAAGATTTGGAGGCCAATGAAGAAGCAGCGCAGGATTACGTAAGAATTGCAGAGGAAGCTGAGGAAGAGGAGTTTTATGATTGGTTTTAAAACATCCGGTGAAACCCGGTTTATCCCCCTTATTCTCCGGGAAAACCGGGGTTTTTTATTAAGCTCCCGTCAGCCCGGATAAAGGTAAAAAAACCCTGCCCCTTAAGCAGGGTTTGACAGGGAATGTTTTAGCATTATGGAACACCTGTTGCAGGCAACAAGATCTTCCCTGACATCCCCGCACTGCTTGCAAACCACAGTAAGAACGTCGCAAAGATCGCCCTGGGAAACATAAACATCAAAGAGGCCGGGATCTTCATTGCCGCAATCGCAATAATACCTGATCATTTCCACACCTCCATCCTGTTACTTGAACCGTGCTGCAATAAAAAACCACTCCCGGGACATGAAATCCTTCCCTGAAAATAGGGGAAAAGAAAAAGCCGCTGTTTAAAACCCCGGGAACAAGGTTACTCCAATTTAAGCGACTGTAACTATTTAAAAAGTATACTACTTCCGGCCGCAAAAAACCACCCGGCAGTTTTTGGCTGGGAATGCCCCCATTGACGGGACCTTTTCAGGCTTCAATCTATCAGGGCTCCCTTAATAAAAGACCCCGCTTCTCTGATTTAAATCTTGCGCCGGCATTTCTGGTCCGGGGCAGTTGTTTCCTATGTTCGGGGATCATATTGATTGCGGCTGAATACTTTCACCAGCAACACTCCGGCCACAAAACCCCCGATGTGGGCCCAAAAGGCAACCCCCTGGGCAGCCTGGGCCGAAAGACTGGCCGTTCCGTTGAGGAGCTGCAAAAAGAACCAGATCCCCAGAAAGACCACAGCCGGAATGGGGATAATTTGAATAAAGATAAAAATGAATACCAGGGTGAGCACTTTGGCCCGCGGGTAAAGGATCAGGTAAGCGCCCAGGACCCCCGCAATGGCTCCGCTGGCGCCAATTAAAGGCAATTCCGAGTAAGGCTCGAAAAAAACATGGGAGATGGTTGCGATATACCCGGTCAACAGGTAGAAAACCAGGTACTTGAAATGGCCCATCCGGTCTTCCACATTATCGCCGAAGATCCAGAGGTAGAGCATATTGCTCAGCGCATGAAACCAGCCCCCGTGCAGGAACATGGCCGTGGTTAGCCGGACCAGCTGCTCTGGAGCAAGGCCCTCGGCCACCAGGCGCGCGGGAATAAATCCGTAGGCCAGGATAAAGCTGTCCACGTTTCTTCCCAGGGAAAATTGAAAGAAAAAAACAGCCAGATTGACCGCGATCAAGAACACATTTACGATCGGGTAAGTCCGGGAAGGAATGTTGTCCCTCAAGGGTATTATGGCCCTTCCCCCCTTTCTCGCCTTCTACCATAGTATTCTGTTTTTTTCGATTTTTCCTTCCCTCCAAAAAAAACTTTTTGCCTTTCCCCGGGGACCAAGAGAGTAATACCGCCGCCCTGCCCGGGCCGGGAGCAGGCACAAAGCCATACCGGGGCAACCTGATCTGCGTCACCCGCCATATGATGGTACAACAGGCAGATCCAGCGGCAATGGTTCAGCCGCTGATCTGTAAGCGGGTTAACACCTTGAACGCAATCCCGGCTGATTGAGATTTTTTAGCCCCTGTCCAGGGCAGCCAGGAGGTCGGTCATAATTTGCCCCGCCTTTCCGCTGAGCACCAGATCCGCCTGCTGGTCCCAGGGCGTGTGGCCTTCATTGATAATAGCCAGCTGACTGACCTGTTCCGGAAGCGCGGCTACAGGGTACACCTGCAGGCTGCTGCCGATTACAACCAGCAGCCTGCATCCGATCAGGGCGTTGGTGGCCCGGAGAAAATCCTCACCCATGGGATCCTCAAACAAGACGACATCGGGACGGAGCACGCCCCGGCACCTGTCACAAAGGGGCGGGATCGTTCCGGCCCGGTACTGGCTGACAAGATGCTCAAAGGGATATCTTTCCCCGCAATCAAGGCAGTGGCAGGTGCGCAGGTGCCCGTGCACCTCCCACACTTTCCGGGAACCAGCCTTCAAATGAAGGCCGTCGATATTCTGAGTAATTACACCTCCCAGCAAGCCGTCCCGCTCCAGGCGGGCCAGGGCATAATGGGCAGCGTTGGGCCTGGCCCGGGAAAAACCAATCCACTGATCCAGATTTGCTTTGTAAAAAGCGGCTGGATCCCGGAGAAGCGCGGTAACAGTGGCAGCCTTGATGGGATCGCGCTTTGTCCAAAGGCCCGTGCCGGGGCTGCGAAAGTCGGGAATACCGCTTTCGGTGCTGATCCCAGCGCCGGTAAGGGCATAGGTAAGTCTGGAATCCTTTAACAATTGGGCCAGTTTTGAGATTTCTAACTGGTAATTCAACTTTTCGCCCCCTTCTGCAAACTTTTATCCCCAGATCTCCCTTAAACTTCTTCATCTGATTAATCTTACCACAATTCGCCCCTAACCGCGGCCATGCCTTTCTCCATTCTCACGGTTCTTTTTTGAGCCCGATAACCGGCCACAGATTACGGTTATCGAAGTTCTGCAGGGCATTCAAAAAGCGCGCCCGCAAACCGGGGATCCGTTCCACCAGTCCGGTAACCAGTTCCCTGGCCTCTTCCCGCTTGGTATGCCCGTTAACCGGGCAGGGGTTTGTCAGGACCGGCAGCTTTTCCAGTTCCGCCCAGCACCGGACTTCTTCCGCCGGGACATATACCAGGGGTCTGATCATGGTCAGACCGCTGCGGTCTAAAAACGTTGAAGGGGCAAAGGTTCGCAGCTGTCCGGTGTAAAATAGACTCATAAAGAATGTTTCTATAACATCATCCAGGTGGTGCCCCAGGGCAACCTTGCCGCAGCCCAGTTCCAGGGCTTTCTGGTGGAATGCGCCCCGGCGCAGGTGAGCGCAGATGGCGCAGGGATTCTTGCCCCCCCTGGCCTCAAAAACAATTTCGGCAATATCAGTCTTTACGACATGGAAGCCTGTTTCCCTGGTGCGGCAGAATTCCTCCAGCAGGGGTGCGTCCACAGACCAGCCCAGATCAACGTATACCGCATAAAGCCTGAACTTAACCGGCGCAGCCCGGCGGATTAAAGCCAGGGCATGAAGCAGGGAGGTGCTGTCCTTCCCGCCGGACATTCCCACCGCCACCCGGTCGCCTTCATCAATCATGCCGTAATCGGTAATAGCTTTTTTAATCCGGCTTAAAAACCATTTACGGAAGTCCTTTACCATGAATTAACTCCTTTTTATTTCCCTTAAATTATAATCGCTTACCAAGGACAAAGGCAAGTCCCGGCCAAACAGCAGGACTTGCTCCACCTAAAACCAATGGTTTTATCTGGTAGCCGCCTGATCATAGACAAAAACTGGTGATATTAACGTTTTCCTTGATCTCTCGCTAAAAATTTCTTACTAGCTCAATGACTGACCAATTGCATGGTTATTCGACAGCGTTTATAGTATAGGTATACATAATTGAAAGGAATCCCTCCTGATGCTTTATAAATACGCCATGCTTCTTTTGTTGAACATCCTCCTTATGAGCGGGTGCGGCATTACACCCCCCGCCACCCTGGCGCCCCCCGGGGAACCGCTGTCCCTGGCCGAAGCCGCTCCGGCTCCGGAGCCGGAGCCTGAAATCCCGCCGGAATCTCTGAAAAAAGTTTATCTGACCTTTGACGACGGACCCAATTCATATTATACCGGACTGGTTTTAGATATCTTAAAGGATTACGGGGTTAAGGCCAGCTTTGCGGTCCTGGGCGTCAACATAGACAGGAACCCCGATGTTCTCCAAAGAATCCTGAACGAGGGACACGGGATCATCAACCACTCTTACAGCCATGATTACAACAGGGTTTACAGCAGCCCCGAGGCTTTTCTGGAAGAGCTGGAGCTCTGCAACAAATCCATAGCGGAGGTTGTCGGAAGCGGCGTTAAAATATTCCGGGCCCCCGGGGGCCCGTCGAAAATAAACAAAGAAACATTCGAACTTCTGAGACAGCACGGATATATCTCCATCAGCTGGAACGTGGCCAGCGCCGATACCGATCCCAAGGGAGTGAGCAAGGAGCAGATTCTGGCTAATGTTCAAAACGGGGTCAAGCTGGTGGAAAGCATCAAAAAAACCCCGATTGTGCTAATGCACGACGGCACCGAAATTAACCGCAACGGGGTCATCCCGGGCAGCGCGGTGGCCAGCTTTATCCGCAGCCGGGAAAGTGTTGTGGCCGCCTTGCCGGAAATCATCGAGTATCTCCGGGAACAAGACTATACCTTCGCTGTTGTTGATGAAAATACCCCGCCGGCCTGGTAACTGAACCGGCAAGATCAGCTATTTGTTTTTTGGGCCAAACCCTTCCAGAGGGTCGATTTCTTCCAGTTGCCTGCCGAATAAAATACTGCAGGCGCTCAAACCAAAATTCAGTACGGCAAAAAAAAGGTAAATCAGGCTCAGGGCTGTGCTGCCCTTGAGAAAGATGTAACCTGCCAGAAGCAAAAGTCCGTACATAAAGTAACTCTTTGCTTTCTTCCGGGAGCCGAAAGCTGAATCGCGCAAGGAAGCCAGAACAGCCGCCCGTTTATCCTTTTCAGTTCCCGCCCTGGTTCCCCCGGCAAGTCCGTCCTTCTGGAAAACACCGGCGCCGGCCCGGCGGGCCAGATCCATCAGCCGGTACCGGTTGACCGGCTTTATCCGGATACCCTGGCGGGCTGCCTCCCTCAGCACTCTGATCACACTGCCTTCAAATTCACCCGTAGTTACGTAAAGACCATTTTGATATCCTCCGAGCTGAAGCGCCCGGCTGAAGTCCCTGATTTCGCCGGGAAGTACTTTTGTACCATCCTCCTGAAGCACGCAGCGGACCGCAACCCGCGAGCCTTGATATACCCCTTCCAGATCAATTCCCGGATCTTCTGCGCCGCCCTTCTCGCCCGACTCACCCTTAAGGATAACTTCCTCGAATCCGGGCAAACCCGCCAGAAGATCCCGCAGGTAGGGACGGAACTCCCTTTGGGGGTCCATCTTTCTGACTTCTCCTAAAAAATTTTGCCCTGCCAGATAAAGCCTTTTTTCCAGCCGGCGCCTTTCCTCACGCAAAATCCGGTATCTTTTTAACCCCAGGACCACTACAACCATTAGCGGTAAGGCGAGAGCCAGTGAAGCCGCCGGCCGGTTGGTCAAATTGGCAAGCAGCAGAAAGCTTCCCAGCCAGACCAGAAAACTTTCCACCAGAACGTCAACCTTTTTACCGAAAGGAGTCCTGGGATCCTCCCTGGGCTTTAGGAAATAGCGCAGATGGGATCCCCTGCCCAGGCGCTCCCGCCATTTCGAAATACTTAATTTAAAATTCCGGCCCTTGAAACTGAAATATTTCCGTGCTTTCATATTCAACTAACCAGCCTTTCTTTCTGTTTTGATTATATTTTAACCATTCGTGGCAGAATTTAACGTGAGGTGCAATAACCTTGCCGGCGGCGCTAAATACAACTTTAAAAAGAATTTATCCAGGAGACTTGCCCATGTTAAAATACGGCCCGGGGACAAATCCCGGCCGGCTTTTTCCCTTTACATCCGGCGAAGCTTTGTTGTTTAATAGTAGATGTACCTGCAGGTTTTTACGACCTGCCCAGAACATGCTCTTTACCGGATCCGGTACGTTCCGGCAGATAATTATGTGGGGTGATAAAATGCTGTACGAAAGCACCAGGGGACAATGCAGGAAGGTTTCTTCGGCGGAGGCCATCAAAATGGGAATAGCCCCGGACGGGGGATTGTTTGTTCCCTGTGAAAAGGTGAAGGTCTCCCAGGATCAGCTTAAGGAATGGGCCGGTTTGGACTACCGGGGAAGGGCCGTTTGCATTTTAAAAGAATATCTCACCGACTTTACAGTGGATGAGCTCGGGACATGCGTGTCACTTGCTTACAACACCAGCCGGTTTGACGCGCCGGAAATAGCTCCCCTGCACAAACTGGAAGACTTGCTGTATGTCCTGGAACTGTGGCATGGCCCCACCAGCGCCTTTAAAGACCTGGCCCTGCAAATCCTGCCCCGCCTTCTGACAAGGGCGGTAGTTAAAACCGGGGAGGAGGCAATAATAGTAATTCTGGTGGCAACCTCGGGTGATACCGGAAAAGCCGCCCTGGAAGGATTTAAGGATGTCCCCGGCACTAGAATCATCGTTTTTTACCCGGAACAGGGTGTCAGTGAAATGCAGAAATTACAGATGATTACCCAGGAAGGCAATAACGTAGCAGTAGTAGCGGTCCGGGGCAACTTTGACGACGCCCAAACCGGGGTTAAAAATATTTTCGGGGACAAACTGTTCAACCAGGAACTGGGGGTAAAAAACTTTTCCCTGACTTCGGCCAACTCCATCAACTGGGGCAGACTGGCACCCCAAATTGTCTATTACTTTTCAGCCTACCTGGACCTGGTTTCCCGGGGGGTAATTACCCCCGGTGACGGGCTTAATTTTGTTGTACCCACTGGTAACTTTGGCAACATCCTGGCAGCCTATTACGCCAGGGAAATGGGACTGCCTGTAAATAGGCTGATTTGCGCGGCCAACTCCAACAACGTCCTGGCGGACTTTATCCGGACCGGCTTATACGACCGGGGCCGTCCCTTTCAAAAAACCATTTCGCCCTCTATGGATATCCTTATTTCCAGCAACCTGGAGCGTCTTCTTTACCATCTGTCAGGGCATGATGCCGGCAATGTCCGGTCCTGGATGGCGGATCTCAGGCAAAAAGGAGCTTACCGGATCGACGATGCAACCCACACCAGGATTAAAGAAATCTTCTGGTCAGATTTTGCCGATGACACCGCGACAGCAACTGCCATACGCTCCGTTTACAAACGATACAACTACCTGCTGGATACCCACACAGCCGTGGGCTTGTCTGTTTACGGCAAATACGTCGCCGCCACCGGTGACGCAACCAGGACAATCGTAGCATCCACAGCCAGCCCTTTTAAATTCAATGCCAGCGTGGCCAGGGCAATTCTAGGGGAAGATGCGGTAAGGGATAAGGACGAATTTACCCTCCTGGATGATCTGGCCGCTGCCAGCGGCCTGGAGATACCCGCGGGGCTCAAGGAATTGAATACAAAACAAGTCCGGCACCGGGGAGTCACGTCCGGGGAACAAATGCGTAAATCGGTTGAAACCATTTTAAGCCCCCGGTAAGGGCGCCGGGGGGTAAACCCGGACCCCTTACCGTCAAGTAAAGACACAGTCAGACGGTAAAACATCTTAATACGCGCAAACACAGGGGGTTGCGGTGCCGGAATTGTTTGCTGCACCCCCGGTGAAATGCCACCACCTTAAAAAACCAGACTGCGCCCATGCCGTCTGGTTTTTCCTTTTGTTTATCCCGTTATTTATCTTTATAGCAAGGAACAAAGGTTCCCGGACAACCTGTCCGGGATGCACCATTTAAGCCTCAAGAAGTTGGGTTATTTAAGCTTTGGGGAAACAGAAGCGTTTAAAGCATTTAAAACAGCAAAACAATATGCCTGATAACATGCTTTTGCCCGCAACAATGGGGAAAAAGTTTACTTTGAGTATCAACCGAGCATTTAAGGCTTCTTAACCGGAAACAACCGGCAATCTACTGTGGGGCAACCTGATCATGATCCAGATTAACGTATAAGGAATTTTCTTTTTCGTCATATTTTGCGTGAAATTTACCCTTGGCAACAATATTGAAGTGATTGAAAAAACCCCTGCTAAAAACCTTGGTTTTTTTGATATTCTGCCCTTCTTCCGTGGCTTTTATCCGGATTGTGTTAGTTTCCCGGTTATAGGCCAGTTCGACCTTCTCCACATTTAACTTTTCGCGGGCATGTTTGTTTAACACTATGGAATTCTTGGAGATAGTTATTAAAGGCAACTTGGGTATTCTTTCACCACGTGGTTTATAAATTTCAAATGCCATTTCTCACACCCCTATTTTTAGGTTCTTGAATGATTATAAACAAGGTTGCATCATTTGTCAAACCTGGACAGTATTAAAGAAACAATTATTTTTTTAAGCCTATTGCCGTAGTATTCCGCTGCTTGAACCACTCCTGTTCAATTAAACCAGGAGTTTTAATCTAATGAGGGTTTATCCCATGAATACTCTAGATTATAATAACATGTTATAATAGATATCTAACGTAATAACACAAGCACTCAAAAGCAAAAATTGTCCAAAACATGCTACAATTGAACTCTGACCTCAAAGTTTAGGATATTAGGAAATTATATGACTTAGTCCCCCGGTAAATAAAAAGGAATTTACCTCCCGCATTAAGAATATTCTAAAAGTTAAGTACCGGTTAGATCTCAAGGGGGGAGAATTGTGGATTTTACAAAGCTGACCCTGACGGAAAGGGCGAATCATTGTCAGAATATCTTCAGAGAAGGGGAGGATGCTATCCCCAGATGCGCCGACAACTTTAATAACAACCATGCCTGCGGCTTAATCTGCTGCGGCCACTGCCCGGATTATAACCAATGCGAAAGGGAAAAATGTGAACGGGTATGGATTAATCCCAAACTAATTATGGCTAACCCTGCGGGAAGGATTATCTATGTTGTTCTGGCAACCGGCCGTTTGGTGTCGGGATCTGTTCCCTGCATTATAAGCGAAGCCTACGATGATAACGAATCCCCTTAAGAACAGGCCCGGAGGTTTATGGAAAAAGATGAGTTATGGATTTTTGTTCATGATAATTACGGTGTCCTGCGCCCTTGGTGTTTACTATTTATGGTCTTTTAAACTGGGTTTAAATGAGAACACCGGACTGCTGCTGAGCGCCCTGACAGCCGTGCTGGTTTCCTGCCTGTTTTATCGGCTTAAAAAAAATTGAAGTATTCAGGGTTGCTCATAACTTGCCTCAAAGCTTGTAAGGGCCGGCCCCCCTGTTGTAAACTGGATAGGTGAAAGGGGTGAGTCGCTGTGATCCTCTTACAGGCGGCCCGTGTTTCCAAATCATTCGGGGCCCGGCAAGTATTGGGTGATGTAAACTTTACCGTCCAGGACAGGGAGCGCGCTGGTATAGTAGGCCTGAACGGGTCGGGCAAATCGACCCTTTTAAAAATCCTGGCCGGGCGCCTGGAGCCTGATACGGGAGAAGTGATCAGAGCCCGGGATCTGAGGATGTCTTACCTGGCCCAGGATGGGGGGCTGGAGTCGTCCCAGAGTATCTGGCAGGAAATGATTGCGGTATTTGCCCCCCTTCTGGAACTGGAAAAACAGCTGAGGGAAATGGAAAATAAAATGTCGGATCCTGCCCTGGCAAACGACGGCAACGCCTATGGTCAGTTCCTGCAAACTTACGAAAACCTTTCCTCCGTCTTTAAAAACCGGGGCGGGTTTGAATATGAAGCCGGCATTCGCAGTGTACTGCGCGGCCTCAAGTTTGCGGAAGCGGACTTTAATATCCCCGTGGGAACCTTGAGCGGCGGCCAGAAAACACGGCTGGCCCTGGCCCGCTGCCTGCTGGGGGATCCGGATCTTCTGATTCTGGATGAGCCCACCAACTACCTGGATCTGGACAACCTGGCCTGGCTGGAACAATACCTGCGTTCCTACCGCGGTGCGGTTCTGGTTGTTTCCCATGACCGCTATTTCCTGGACGCCCTGGCCGGGGTTATTTACGAGCTGGAGCGCGGTGTCATTACCCGCTATACCGGTAATTATACGCGCTTTGTGCAGCAAAAAGCGGAAGCGCTGGAACAACAAATTAAAGACTATAACCGCCAGCAGGGGGAAATTGCCCGGATAGAGGAATTTGTGCGGCGCAACATTGCCGCCAAGGATACTACCCGGCGCGCCCAAAGCCGTCTCAAGACGCTGGAAAAAATAGACCGGCTGGAGAGACCGGTCCAGGAAATCCGGGCCAGTGTTTCCTTCGGTATCAGCCGCACCAGCGGCCAGGAAGTTTTTCAAGGGGAGGATCTTTCCATAGGCTATCCCGGAATAACCCTGGCCCGCAACTTGAATTTTGAAATCAGCAGGGGTGACAGGCTGGCCCTGATTGGCCCCAACGGCATCGGCAAAACGACCTTGCTTAAGACCATTGCCGGTAAGCTTATGCGCCAAGGCGGCAGGCTGAAACCGGGCGTCGGCGTGCAAATGGGCTATTACGACCAGGAACAACAGGGACTGGCCGGCGGGAAGCAGGTCCTGCAGGAACTCTGGGACCGCTACCCCCGGATGAACGAGGTCGATCTCCGCAAAGTGCTGGGAAGGTTTCTGTTTCGCGGGGATGATGTGTTCAAATTAGTGGCAGATTTGAGCGGCGGTGAAAAATCACGGCTGGCTCTGGCTTCCCTGATGCTGCAGCAGGCAAATTTTTTGCTTCTGGACGAACCTACCAATCACCTGGACCTGCCCGGCAGGGAGGCGCTGGAAGACGCCCTCACCGGCTACCCGGGCACAATTCTTTTTGTCTCCCACGACCGTTATTTCATCAATAAAATCGCCACTGGAATTTTGGAGCTTTCCCCTGCAGGCGCCACGAGCTGGCCCGGCAATTACAACGATTATGTCCGCCGGCAAGCGGAACTGGCGCCCGGAGAAGCTGCCGGGCAGCCGGAAGAAGCGGCAGGGGGCATAATCTCCGCTGAAAAGGAACAGTACCTGCAAAGGAAAGAGGAAGAACGCCAAAAACGCCGGCGGCAGCGCCGCTTGGAGGAACTGGAACAGGCCATCGCCGGCCTGGAGAAAGATATCTCCCGTCTGGAGGAGGAGCTGACCCTGCCGGAAGTTTACCAGGACTACCAGGCCTGCCTGCAGCGGCAGAGCCAGTTGGAACAGGCCCGGTCATCCCTGGAGGTTAACCTGGAAGAGTGGCTGGAACTGGCCGGGGAATAGGTCACCTGCACGCCAGCCTGCTGGTTGGCAAGGCCAGTTCCGGGGTAAAATTCGCCGAAAAGTCAAACCCTATTTTCAAATAACCTGGATAACCTGCCGGCATTTTAACAGAAGGCCTTAATACCCGGTTTTCAAAAAACAAGGCAGTCTGGAAATATTTCTCCAGTTGCCCTGTTTTTTTGTTGCCCCTTAAAGGGTTTAAGACTGTTGGGAAATTCCCCCGGCAGTAACTTTCCCCCTGGCCAGGGAGGCAAAAATACCGCCAAAGCAGGTCAGGGTAAAGATGATGAAGGCGACCCTGATACTCTTTGTCAGCAGTTCCGCCTGATCCGGGCTTAACCCCCCGCTCCCCAGGTACAGGGTCACGATCAGAGTGGCAATGGCCATACTGATGGCTTGCCCGGTAATTCTCATGGTACCCAGGGTGGAAGAAGCCACCCCGTAGAATCTTTTCTCTACCGAACCCATAACGGCATTGCTGTTTGGGGAGGAGAAAAGGGCAAAGCCCGTGCCCAGAAGGACAAGATTAATGATAACGAGCCACAGGGGAGTTTGCATGGTTAAAAAACTGAAAACGAAAAGCCCGGCTGTGGTCAGACCCATTCCCCAGGAAGCAACCACCCTGGGTTCCACCCGGTCGGAGAGCGTTCCGGCAAAGGGGGAAAGCAGGGCCATAATTACCGGTTGGGACAGCAGAATCAAGCCTGCTGTTTGGGAGTCAAAACCTACCGCCACCTGCAGGTAAAGGGAAAGGAGAAAACCCACCGCAAAGGTTGCGCTGTAGTTAATAAGGGCCGCCAGATTAGAAAAGGCGAAGGATGCGCTGCGGCTGAACAGGCGGATATTTAAGATTGGCTGTTCCAGCTTGATCTCGTAGCGGATAAAGAGGACCAGCAGAATCAGGCCCAGGGCCAAAATATACTTGGCCCAGGGTGTTGCGGCAAAGGAAGATATCCCGTACATAAAGGCTATTACACCACTGATGTACAAAGCCGACCCCCCCAGGTCAAAACTTTCTCCTTTAGCCCCGGCCCATTCCCCCTTCAGCTTAAGGGACACTAAAAGTATAATGAGAAGGCCTATGCCTACATTAAGGTAAAAGATCGAATGCCAGCCCAAATGCTGGTTCATGATCCCACCCAGCACCGGGCCCAGGGAAAGCCCCGTATAAACGGTAGCCACATTAATCCCCAGCACCTTTCCCCTTTCCTGGGGCGGGTAGACCGAGGTCAGGATAGCCATGCTGGTTCCAAACTGCATGGCCCCGCCCAACCCCTGCAGCACTCTGAAAGCTATGAGGGCCTGGATCGACCAGGCCATGCCGCAAAGCAAGGATGCCAGGGTAAACACGGAAACACCCACAATAAAAACCTTTTTCCTGCCTATAATGTCGGCAAACCTGCCGCAGGGCAGCAGAAACGCCGCCGAGGCCAGCAAATAACTGGTCACAACCCAGCCCAAAAGCAGGGCGCTGCTGTTAAAATCTTTCCCTATGGAGGGAATGGCCAGGTTAACGGCGCTGCCCATAAAAGGCGCTAAAAAAGAAGCCATCGTTACCGTAATTAAAGCGTATTTTTTTACTGAGGCGTCCTGATTCACATTTATCCCCCGTTTCATCCGTTCACACACTATACTTAACATTATAAATTAAGCCGGCTTATTATAAAACAATATATTTGTTCTAAATTGGCACCGGATTGGCACCGGATAATTCTTGCTGTATCGGATTGGGCCGTCTGACGGACCGCCTGAATATAAAAGACCCATACCGGAAATACCGGTATGGGTCCCATCAAAATTCCACCGGACAAATCTTAATTTTTTAATTTTTTGTAACTTGCAGCAAGTTTCAGACCGGATCAGGGCCTAAAGGTAAACTTTCCCCTTGCTACTTCTGCTCCTGTTTCCAGAGGTGGCTTAACTTGTTTTCCCAGAGCAAGGGGCTGTCGGTTTTTACCTCAAGGGGAACCAGGGGGCCCTGCAGAACCATAAATGCTCCCTCGTCGGCCCATGGGTTTTCAATTACTTTTGCCGGGGACCATAAAACATTTTCCCGTTCCACTGTATCGCCAACTTTGGGAATACTCTTACCTGTCTTAAGATCATATAAGTACTGCACCGCCAGTTCGGCCGAATCAAGAGCAGGCTGTCCCACAATAGCCAGGACTTTACCTTCTTTAATCAATTCCAGACCTTCCGGTCCCATACAAATCCCCGTGATTCCGTAGTCAGCCGGTTTAAGCCCCGCCGCTTCAATGGCGGTAACAACTCCCGGACCCATTATATCGGGCGTATGAACGTATATTCCCAATATTTCTTTCCCGTAACGGGTCAATAAATCGCTGGTCCTCATGTGGGAATCATCATTGTTCCACTTTCCTTCACCCTGCACAACCTTTAACTGGGGGTACTGACCAACTACCGACTGGAACCCCTTATTGCAGGACTGGGTAAACATATCTTCCAAAGAACCGGTAATCTCAATCACAACGCCCTCGGGAACCGCACCGTTGTTTCTGTCCTTAATCCCCGTCACGAAAGCTTCCGCGGCCTTTTTGCTGGACTCTTCGATGTCGAAGGAAATGAACAGGTCAACTTTACCGCCTTCCGGAGAGGTGTCCAGGGCGATGATGGGGATACCCGCCTCATTTAATTTCTTGACACCTGGTACTATTGATTTCAAATCAACCGCCCCGGCCATAATAAAGCCGTCAACTTTCTGCACAATGAAATTGTCCATTAATTCCATGATTTTTAAGGAATCGGCCTGCCCGTCCTTAATCTCAACCTTTACTCCCAATTCCTTGGCCTTCTCCTGGGCGCCATTAATAAAAGCCTGAATAAAAGGCGCCGTGGGCTCTTTTACAACCATCCCAAAAACAAACTGTTCTCCCGCAGCTTTCTCACCCGTTCCGGCATCACCGGATTTTTTTTCTGTCTGTCCCCCGCAGCCTGCTGCCAGAACAGCAATTATAAGCATGAGCAGCAGGCCCTTAAGCCACTTCAAACGCATCATCCAAAACCTCCTTGAGTAGTTGTTCTTTTTTGTTTTTCTTCCGCTCTGTTCCTTGGAAAGGACAGAGCCGGCTTTTAAAACCGCCATCCCGACTTCAGCAACACCCCCTGTAAAATTTTATGATTAAAACAAACCCGGAAAATAAAGCAGCTAGATCCCCGGCGCTAAACCGCAGCCGTCAGGTTTGGGTCCTGCTTTTCCCGGTGCAGTAATTTTTGCACCTGTTCCTGGTGCAGCAGGTAGCCCCGGAATTTGACCCTCAGCCGGTCGATTACGATGGCCACAAAAATGAGCGCTCCCTGGGTCGCGTAGACGAGATTCACGCCCACTCCCAGCAGGTTTAAGGAGTTGGAGATCATGCCCAAAAGAAGGGCGCCCCCCAGCATGCCCAGGGGTGTTCCTTTCCCGCCTTCCAGACTGGCGCCGCCTAAAATGGCGCCGGCAAAGGACAGCAAAACCATATTTAAACCCATGGAATTTGAAATTGAGCCCTGTCTCCCGGCAGCCAGGAGTCCCGCCACGGCTGCCAGCAAGCCGCTGATTATGAAGGCGTAAATAATAACCCGGCCCGTGTTGATTCCGGAAATAAAACTGGCCCGGGGGTTCCCCCCGGTGGCGACAAAATGCCTGCCGAAGGGTGTGTATTGCAGGATCATATGAAAGATCAAGAAAATAACCAGCACGATGGGTATAGCCACTGGAATGTTGCCGGCCATCCTGGCCTGACCGGCGTAGGTGTAAACCCTGTCAAGGGGGAAAATAGAGAAGGGAACAAGGAAAAGTACGAGGCCGCGCAGCATAATCAGCATGGAAAGGGACTGCAGAAAGGGGTTAACCCCTATTTTTGATATGCAAAAACCGTTGAAAAGACCAACCAGGGCGCCCACGGCCAGGGTCAGGACGATACAGGTCACCGGGTCAATTCCCCCCGGGATCCACTTCACCGCCAGGAGCATGGCAATTCCCGGGGCAAAGGCAAGGGTGGACTCTATGGAGAGGTCCAGATGCCCGATGATCATGATCAACCCCTGGGCTAAAACAAGCAGGCTCATGATGGCGCTGTGATAAAATATATTAATGAGATTATCATAGGTTGCAAATTTCGGGGTAACAAGGGCATTGATCAGGAAGAACAGAAGCAAAATCACCCATATTAAATTATCCAATAAAAACAACTGTACTTTCAGATTGCGCATTAACGGTACTCCTTAACAGCCAAAATTTTGCATCATAGGTGCAGAGGGTGAGTTTAGAAACTAAATCAGCTCATTGTAGCCGTTTTTAAAACCCTGTTATCAATTTGCGGTCTTTTCATCCCCTGAATAGCGTAAAACAAGTCGCTTTCCCGGAAATCTTCCCTCCCGAACTCATCAATGATTTCGCCTTCGAAAAGAATTAAAATCCGGTCGCAAATCTGGATTAAATCCTCGAGTCCCGGGGAAGTCATGATAATTCCCGCTGTTTTACTTAACTTTTCCCTGGTTATGGCCAAAATGCCCTCCCTGGTTGAAATATCCACACCCTTGGTGGGCTCGTCCAAAAGCAATATCCGGGGTCGGGTTGCCGCAATTCTGCCCACAACGACCTTTTGTTTATTGCCGCCGCTTAAATGGCCGACCTCTTGTTCCTGGGAGGCGGTTTTAATGCCGAACATATCGATGATTGAAGCCGCAAACTTTTTTTCTTTTTTCTGGCTGATCAGACAGGTCTTGCTAATCTTTTTCAAGGAATTGAGAACCAGGTTTTCCCTGACGCTGAGAAGACTTATCACGCCCTCCCTTTCCCTGTCCTCCGGCAAATACACAATCCCGCCGCGCAGGGCCTGGGAGGGTGTGGAAAAACGCCGGACAGTATCCTCGACCCTGATTAAACCTTCTTCCGCCGGCTCAATGCCGGCTATGCCTTTAAGCAGTTCGGTCCGGCCGCTGCCCCTGAGTCCCGCCAGGCCTAAAACCTCCCCTTGGTGGAGGTCGAAGGTTATGTTCCGGTAGAAACCAAGCCTGGTCAGGTTTTCTACGGACAACACCGGCAGCTCCGATCTGTCCTCCCGGAATTGGAACCGGCTTTGAGCAACGGTTTTATGCAGCAGGTCCTCCCCCACAATCAGGGAAGAAAGCTTTTCCTTGTTCAGGTCCGCACATTTCTCAGTGGTTACCGACTTGCCATCCCGGAGCACAGTGACCCGGTCACACACCCTGAGCAGCTCGTCAGTGCGGTGGGAAATAAACAGGATGGTACTGCCCTCTTTTTTCCTTTCTTCGATGATCCTGTAAAGGGTTTTTTCGTCCTCCTGGGAAAGGGAAGCCGAGGCTTCATCTAAAATGATAATGCTGGACTCTTCCACGTAACATGCCTTTAAAACCAGTAAAAGCTGCCGTTCACTGATGGAAAGGTCGGCTGCTTTGGCCCGGACATTAAAATGAAGATTGTTTTTACGGATAATTTCCTCCGCCTTCAGGTACAGTTCCTTCCAATTCAAGAAACCTTTTTTACAGATATAGTCGGCTACAAATAAATTTTCCGCCACCGTAAAATCCAGGATTACCTGAGGATCCTGGGGAACAATAGAAATTTTCTCTTTTTTGGCCAGGATCCTGGTTAGAGCGTCAAACTTCTTTTCCCCCACAAAAATTTCTCCCCCGGTGGGCGCTGTAATCCCCGCCACAATCCCCACCAGGGTTGACTTGCCGGCTCCATTTTTCCCGATGATCCCGTGGACTTCCCCTTTTTTTACATCCAGGCTGACATTTTGGAGCGCCACTGTACCCGGGTATATTTTGGATACATTATGCAGCCGGAGTACGGAACCCTTATTAACGTCCTTAATTCCGGCAAATTGATGTTCGCTCATGCTCATTCCTTCTATCTGAATTTTTTGCGTTGATTCTAAGTTCCTTTACCGGGCCCGGTAGGGGCTAAAAGTATTTTCACAACATCGGGTTGGGGGGATGTCAGCATCCCGAATCCCGCCGCGGCAGATTCCAGGGGCAAAATCTGGGAAATCAACGGCGCAACGTCCAGCCGGCCGGTTGCCATGACCTGAACGGCTTTTGTTAAATCCTTTCTTTCGTATGCGTTAATCCCGTCAATCTTCAATTCCTTTACCAGAATATCATTGGGATCAACTAAAACGCCCTCTTCGTATAAGCCCGTCAAAACCAGTCTCCCCCCCGGCTTTAGCCACCTTAAAGCTCCCCCGAGGGTTGCTTCCGTTCCCGCCGCCTCAATAACCACATCTGCCTGTTCCAAAGGATCCTCCGAAAACACGGGCACAACTTCGTCGGCTCCAAGCCTCCGAGCCAGTTCCAGTCTGGCCGGAGCCCGATCAACCACAATTATTTTAGCAACCTGGTGTTTTGCAACCAGCAGCGTAAGCAGACCCACCGGCCCGGCCCCAATAATGCCCAGGGTTTCCCGGGGAGACAGGCCGGCCTTGCCGGCGGCGTGGAGAGCCACCGCCAGGGGTTCGATCAGCGCTGCCCTGTCCAGCTCAAGTTCTAAAGGCAGCTTAAGAAGGCTCTCCTCACTCATAACCAGGTATTCGGCAAAACAACCCGGGCAGATTTCCCCTATAAAACTCAGCTGCGGGCACAGATTATGCTTTCCCTGCCGGCACCACGGGCAGTCGCCGCAAGAAACACGAGGGTCGCCCACCACGTGGTCGCCGGGCCGCAGACCCGTGACACCCGGTCCGATTTCCTCAACAACTCCGGAAAATTCATGTCCCATTGTTTCCGGTACGGAAGAAACAAACATACCCTTTCTATAAATGTGCAGATCCGAACCGCAGATCCCGGCATAGGCTACTTTTACCAGTACTTCTTTGGGTCCGCAACCGGGCCGCGGCAGTTCCTCTATCCGTACATCCCGGATCCCGTAATAACGGGCTGCCAGCATAAGTTATTCCCCGCCTTCCCTGTTGTTTTTATTGTTCTCTGGCGAAACGCTCCAGGATCGCATTGCCGTGGGCGGGGAAACCTTCATAGTCGGCAAGTTTGACCATAGCCTCCTGGAGGCCGGCCAGGCCCTCCCGGGAAAAATATTCAAAGGTAACAGCCTTATAAAAGTCCGCTGTCTTCAACCCGCCGGTAACTACGGCCCTGCGCCCGGTGGGCAAAACATGGTTGGGCCCCGAGCCGAAGCAGCCGGTGCTGAGGGGCGTGTAGTGGCCCAGGTAAATCCCTCCGGCGTTCTTAATCTTCTGCATATCCTGCAGGGGTTCCCTGGTCATAATCTCCAGATGCTCCACAGCGTACTCGTTGGCGAAGGAAATTGATTCCGCCAGGGAACCGGTAAGGATTATAGCTCCGTATTTTCTCAGCGATTCCACGACAAAGTTCTTGCGGTAGTCATTGAGCCTTTCTATATGCCGGCCGATTTTAGCCTGAACCGCGTAAGCCAGCTCCTTCACGTGAGTAACCAAAACCCCCGCCGAATCCAGCCCGTGCTCCGCCTGGATGCAGATATCCGCCGCGGCAAATTCCGGATCGGCAGACTCGTCCGCAATTATTAACCCTTCCCCGGGACCGGCCAGGGTACCGATCTCCACCTGGCCGTACAGAAGCTTGAAGGCCGCCAGCACCCACTTGCTGCCGGGTCCTACAATTTTATCAACCTTGGGCACTGTTTGGGTCCCGTGCGCCAGAGCGGCCACCGCCTGGCTTCCGCCGACGCGGTACACGGCGTCGGCCCCGCACACGTCACAGGCAATCAGGGTGCCCGGGGGGACGGCCCCGTCCGGCGCCGAAGGAGTGCAAACAATTACCTCGGGGACGCCGGCCACCCTGGCAGGTAAAACAGACATCATTACCGCCGAGGGAAACCAGCCCCTGCCGCCGGGGACGTAGCACCCTACCCTTTCCAGGGGGATGTGGATCTGTCCGGCAATCAGCCCCGGTGAAACTTCCATGGACCACATTTTATTGGGCATCTGGGCCGCGTGAAACCGCCTGACATTGCCAGCCAGAGTCCGGATAGCTGCAATTGTCTTTTCGTCCACCTTTTTGTAGGCCCCTTCGATTTCTTCCCGGGAAACTTTGATTCCATCGGTTTTTATGGTAATCAGGTCAAACTTCCTGGTATAATCCACCAGGGCCTGGTCGCCCCGGGTTTTTACATCTTCGATAACCCTGGCCACATCTTCCAAAACGGAATCTGTTTCCACTTCGCTTCTCTTAAGAATCCTGTTATAATCGGCTTCCGCCATGTCCCTTAAATTGAAGACCCGGATGTACATTGAATTTTCCCCCTTTAAGCTGGCAATTTTTGATAAAAATAGACAAACCCCTTTTGAAAACTGGGGCCTGCCTCCTGGTGACTTTTGTGTAAGCTGGCGCCAATCCTCTCCAAGGAGGACCCCCCTGCTATTTTGGGAATAGTGTCCGGTCTTTTTGCGAAGGCTTATTCATATTTGTTTTGAAATTGAAATTTTGCTGGTTAATATGCCTGCATTAACACTTTAATATGATAAAGAAAACACATAGGATAGAATTTCGACAGAAATGCTCTAATTCCTTCCCGGGTAAAATATTTTTTATCCGGGACGCGCTCTCTCCGCCGCAAAACCAGCACCTTGTTAACTCTTAAACCAGAACATACTCTACTGGCTGGGTACCACATGCCAGGGATTACCAACGGCGACTTGGCCGGGGAGAACTACAAAATTAGTGTTAAAGGGCTGCTGGCCCCCGCCGGACCCATCCGGCCGGACTTATATTTTTTCACCGAAAATAAAGGATTAAGTAATTTTCCGGTTAAATCTAAATATATATAATAATTTGGGGGTGTAAACTTTGGGGGCAACCGGCACGGCAACCTCGGCAAATGAGGCTCTGCAGAAACTTAGGGATGGAAATAAAAGATTTGCAACCGGCCAGCCAGCGCTGAAAGATCTGGGCGATACCAGGCGGGGGGAACTGGTGGGGGGGCAAAAACCATTTGCTGTAATCCTAACCTGTTCAGATTCCCGTGTGCCGCCGGAACATATTTTCGACCAGGGCCTTGGCGACCTTTTTGTCGTTCGCAACGCGGGAAACGTTGTGGACCCTGTGACGGCGGGCAGTATTGAATACGCTGTAGAGCACCTTCTGGCGCCGCTTGTTGTGGTCCTGGGCCACGACTATTGCGGTGCCGTGAAAGCTGCAGTGGACGGCGGGGATGCGCCCGGAAGCATCGGCGCCATTATCGCCAAACTGGCGCCTTCCGTGGAAAAAGCAAAGGCAGCCGGGGCGGCGGGGCAGGAACTTTATGAATTGGCCACCGATAAAAACATCGGGGCAGCTGTTGAGGATCTTAAGGAAAGCCCGGTTATCAAACACTTCCTGGAAAGCGGAAAATTAACCCTGATAGGGGCAAAATACTTCTTAAAAACAGGTGAAGTTGTCTTTGATTAGCCAAAATAAGCCTGAGCAAGGGGGCGGCCAAAGGAAAAGCCCTCTTGCTCTTATTTAATCTAAAATTACGCCGCCACAGCAACGCCGCGGCGGTAAAAAAAAGATGCCGTTAAACGGCATCTTTCAAGTTTAAGAAATCATAGCCCAGTTTGGTCAGGCTGCACATCTTGCTTTTTCCCTCCGTAGCCACATCCACCAGGCCCAGCGCGTAGAGCTGGATCACAACGTGATCCAACACGGCCCTTTTTACTTTGGCCGTAAGGGACAATTCTTCCTTGTTCATTGGTCCCTGATCTTCCAGGGAGCGGATAACCCTCCCCGCTTCTTCCGGCAGGCGATTTTTCACACCGTAAAAATACTCCACCAGAGTTGTTGTCACGATCCTTAACCCCTTTCCAATGTTGTTCCAGCTAATACTAGTATGGTCATTCAATCAATTATATAAACCTCTGCGACCAAAAAAGCTGGAATACCGGCATTTTAAGAGGTTCGGAACAACTCATCAAGGCACTTGCCAAAAAACCCGCCTGAACAGAGCTGTATTTTTTAGCCCGGCACTATTCCCGGGCGGCCAGGGCCTGCTCCATGATCCTGTAAATCCGCTCCACCATGGCCCGGGGTTCAATCACCAGGCCGGCGGAAAGCTGGGAGTTGTCAAAAACCTGCTCCGCAATATTCCGGGCCAGGCCGGGGTCGGCCTCCCGCAGGGAAGCCAGTCGTTTAATAAGGCCGTGCCGCGGGTTTATTTCCAGCACCTTTTGCCCCAGGGGACCCATGTCCTTATGCACAGCCTGCATTACCCGCTGCATGCTGCTGGTCATCATGCCGTCCAGGTTTAGAATAATGGCGGGGCTGTCCACCAAACGCGTTGACTTCCTCACTTCACTGACCTTTTCCCCCAGGACTTCCTTAAACCAGGCAGCCAGGGTTTCGAAAGAGCCCGGCTCCAGGGACCCGGCGCCGTCCTCCGCCTCCAGCGCCGGTAATTCCAGGCCGGCCTGATCCGCGGATACAAGTTTTTTCCCTTCGTACTCCGCCAAGTTGCTTAAAACAAAGTCGTCAATGGGCTCGTAGGTATAAATGACTTCCAGTTCCCGGGCTTTGAAAGCCTCCAGGTAGGGGCCGGCTTCAATATGCTCCCTGGTAAGTCCGTTAATAAAGTAAATATCCTTCTGGCCTTCCTTCATCCTTCCGGTATAGTCCGCCAGGGAAATTAGCCGGCCAGGCTCCGAACCGGAAGATTCAAAGCGCAGCAGCCCGGCCAGTTCATCCCGGTGGGTGAAGTCGGAGGCGGCTCCCTCCTTCAAAAAGACCCCGAATTCCTTCCAAAAAATAGCGAATTGGTCTGGATCCTTGCGGGACTGTTCCTGTAAAAACTTCAGAAAGCGGCCGGTCACGGCCCTGCGCAGCCGACTCAAAAGCGCGCTGTCCTGCATGGTTTCCCGGGAGATGTTAAGAGGAATGTCCTCGCTGTCCACAACGCCCCGGACAAAGCGCAGCCACTCCGGCAGGATCCCTTCCGAATGCTGCTGGATCAATACTTTCCGGCAGTATAGATTGACACCCGGCTCCAGCCGTCCAAAGCCGAAATGCTCCATGTTATGTTTCGGCACAAAAAGGAGGGCGTTGATGGACAGGGGCGCGTCAGCAGTAAAATGCAGGTGGTAAAGGGGCTCTTCATAGGCGTTGAATAAAAACTTGTAAAACTCGGTGTATTCTTCCCCGCTCACCTCGTTTTTGTTGCGAACCCAGAGTGCCTGCACGGTATTGATCTGTTCATCGTTCACCTTGATGGGGAAGGGAACAAAACTGGAATACTGCCGGATGATCCGCCTGACCTTTTCCGCCCCGCTGAACTCCCGGGCATCTTCCTTTAGCTTCAGGATAATCCTGGTGCCCCGGTCCAGGCCCTCCGCCGGTCCTATGGTATAGGCGCCAATGCCATCCGAAACCCATTCACAGCCCTCCTCCCCGGAGCGGTAGGAACGGGTCAAAACACGCACCTGGCTTGCCACCATAAAGGCGGAATAAAAGCCCACCCCGAACTGGCCGATGAGATTCAAATCCTTTCGGTCGGTATCACCCAGACGCCGGATAAATTCCCTGGACCCGGAGTGGGCGATGGTACCCAGGTTTTCCACCAGTTCGGCGGCCGTCATGCCTGTTCCTGTATCCGTTATGCTCAGGGTATGCTCTTTTTCGTCCAGTTCTATGGTAATTTCCAGAGGAATTTCACCACCAGCGGACTCTTCCCTGCTGGTGAGTTTTTCATAGCGGAATTTCTCCAGGGCGTCGGCGGCGTTTGAAATAAGCTCCCGCAGGAAAATTTCCCGGTCCGTGTAAAGCGAATTTACCACGATACCAAGAAGCTGTTTAACCTCCGCCTGGAATTCCCTGGTCTGGAGCGGCTGCTGCACTGTTCCGGACATAATATTAGAACACCTCCACAGTATTGGGGTACCCGGTCCGCCCAACCCAAAACAGCCCCCGGACCGGCAGTCCAGGCACCCGTTCTAATCTTATTGACTATTCCTGACCATAAGTATAAGGCGCGTTTTTGCCGGTGTCAAGGGTGGAAATCAAGCTCTTCACCGTTTAGCTCAGGGGATTTAAACCACAGTATGAACAGTATGAAAGGACAGGCAAAATGGTATACCAATCCACTGTAACGTGTGCTCAGCGTCTTAAAACCGGCAAGGGATTGTATGCAACCAGACCCGGAGGAGTACCCCTTCGCCCCGGAAGACGTTTTCGTTTTAAAACTTGTAAGGTTTGTACGAAACCGAATCCCCTGGGGGTGTTTACACTTCATTTTCGCATATCCTGCATCGCTTTATCAAATTTCACCTGCATCTCCTGGAGGTGCGGTTTTTCCCCGGGGCTGTTCAATTCCTGTTCCATCTGTTGCAGCTGCACAAACAGTTTTTTATCAGTTGTCACATGCACATTGTACTCCTGGTCCAGCCTTTTGACTGTATCGTGGACCTGCTTCCGGATCGTCTTAAGGCGCAGCCGGTCAAACCGTTCCACCTTGAGGGCAACGGCGATATCCCTGTTAATCACCACAGCTGCGTTTTCCTTTACACCTTCGACCGTCCCCGCCGCCTCCCCGGCCCTCCGGGCAAGCTCCGGGTCCACCTGGATCCGGCTTTCAGACCGGCTGTCCTGCTGAAACTGCCGTTTCTTTTGCGCCGTGCCGCAGCCCGCCGCCAGAACAAGGACCAGGAATACCGCCAGCAGAAGCACGCCATGCTGTTTCTTGAACATCTCCACCTTCTCCTATCCCTTTGGTTTGAAAAACAGCGCTGCCAGAAAACCAAAGATAATGGCGGCTGAAATGCCGGCGCTGGTTACTTCAAAGATTCCCGTTAGAATGCCGATGAGACCCGTATTTTCGGCCTCCGTAAGCGCCCCGTGAACCAGGGCGTTGCCAAAACTGGTAATGGGAACGGTGGCGCCCGCCCCGGCAAAATCAATTAACGGTTCATACAGCCCCAGTCCGTCCAGGACGGCGCCCGCAACAACGAGGATGCTCATGGTATGGGCCGGGGTGAACCGTCCCACGTCAAACAGCAGCTGCCCCACAACACAGATAAGCCCGCCTACGATGAAAGCCCAGAAATAAGCCTCCAAAAAAACACCCCCTAAGGTTTGTTGGATTCGATGGAAACTGCGTGGGCGATACAGGGTATGCTTTCCTTTTGCTGGTAGGAGAGGGGGGACAGCAGCGCGCCGGTTGCTACAATCAGAACCTTTTTAAGTTCACCCTTGTTAAGCCTGTTCATTATATGCCCGTAGACAACCGAGGCTGAACAGCCGCACCCGCTCCCCCCCGCCAGGACAGCAGGCTGATCTTCACCGTAAATCAGCAGGCCGCAGTCGGTAAAAATCTCATCGGGGATTGCCGGATTGTGTTTTTTTAAAAGATCCCGGGCGATTTTATAACCGACCTTGCCCAGATCCCCGGTGGCAATCAGGTCGTAATCCCGGGCAGCAACCCCCAGATCCCGGAAATGGGCGGTAATTGTATCCACAGCCGCCGGGGCCATAGCCCCGCCCATATTGAAGGGGTCGCTCACACCCATATCGACAACCCTGCCGATGGTGGCGGAGGTAACTTTGGGACCATCCCCCTCCCGGTCCAGAAGAGCGGCGCCGGCGGCGGTTACCGTCCACTGGGCTGTGGGGGGCTTCTGGGAACCATATTCCGTGGGATAACGGTACTGCTTTTCGGCTGCCGAATTGTGACTGGAAGTTCCGCAAAGCACGTTGCGGCCCGCCCGGCTGTCAACTATCAGGGAAGCCAGCGCCAGCCCTTCCATGGAAGTGGAGCAGGCGCCGTAAAGACCTAAAAAGGGAACCGCCAGGGTCCTGGCGGCAAAACTGCTGCTGATAATCTGGTTCATCAGGTCCCCGCCGAGAAAAAATTGAATGTCCTGCTTCTGCAGACCCGCCTTGCGGATGGCTGCTTCACAGGCTTCTTCCAGCATCTTTTTTTCGGCTTTTTCATAGCTGTCCTGCCCCAGCCACAGATCACCGTGGAGAAGATCGAAATCTTCCGCCAGGGGACCTTCGGCCTCAAAGGGCCCCCCCACCACGGCTGTGGCCAAAATAGCCGGTTTGTTCTGAAAAACCCAGGTCTGATGTCCCTGCTGCATCCTAAAAACCCCCAAGCATGGCGATGCCTGTCTTGAGCAAGCCGATGATAAAGGCGGCAAAGACTCCGAAAACTATCACAGACCCCGCCAGCTTGAACATTTTACCCCCAACCCCCAGAACAAACCCCTCGGTCCTGTGTTCCATGGCCGAAGCCGCCATTGAATTGGCAAATCCCGTAACCGGCACCGCCGTACCGGCCCCGGCCCACTGGGCGATATGGTCGTAAACACCCGCAACTGTTAAGATCACTGCCAGCAGGACCATTACGGCAACGGTGGGATCCCCCGCGGTCTTTTCGGTAAAATCAAAATTCCAGAGAAAGAAATCCTGCACCCCCTGCCCCAAAAAACAGATCCCGCCGCCCACCAGAAATGCCTTAAGACAGTTGAACAGAACCGGGCGTCCGGGCTCCCTGGCCCTGGCAAAGGTCTGATACTCCTGCTGTACCGGGGTTAGCTTTTTCCTTTTCTTATCCGACATTACCCGCATTCACTCCCTATCGTTTCAGCAGCGGTTCCAATTCCCGCACGGCCCGCTCCAGCAGCCGCGCTGATTTCGCGTACATTTTGCCTGCCCCCGGGTCCCTTGTGCCCAGGGCGTACAATTCACAGTCCGCCTGGCATTTTTTCAAGGTGGCGTAAGTCCTCTCCCTGGCCCCGGGTTCAGGCGCCTGGACGGCATCGTCAAATAGATCCAGATACAGCTGCCCCAGGGAATCCACCTGGCCCAGGAAAACGTTTTCAAGCGCCACGCCGGCTTTTTCCAGCTCCGTGTCCAGCCACCTCCTGTTGAGACCCATGGCTGTCAGCGGTTCGTCCATGACAACGCCGTCCAGCATGACTGTCTGGGGCGCGCTTTCCCGGCAAACGTCAAGTCCGAGGGTCCCGGGTGTGGCGGGCTGCTGTTCTTTTTTAAGCAGTGTGCTGAGCTCCCCGTCCGGCTCCAAAACGGCAAATTCCACGTCGGCAAAATTAAAAACATTCTTTTTCCGCAGCTGTCCCAGCAGATCCTCCGGGGTCAGCCGGACCTCCAGCAGCTTGTCTTCCAGAACTTTACCGTGGTTAATTAAGACAGTTTCCCTGCCCTGCAGGATGTCCCGCACCGCCTTGTACTTGATCGCCAGAAGGTAGAGCAGCGCCGGGAAAACGGTCCAAACCGCCAGGGCAGCCAGCCCGCCGGCAAAGTTCGGAACCAGGTTCAGGGAAAGCGCGGCGATAATCACCCCGATGGCTATACCTGTAACAAGGTTAAAGAATGTCAGGCGGGAAGTAAGCCTTTTCCCGATCAGCCGGACCAGAAGCAGGGTGAGGGCAAATAAACCCGCGGAGCGAAGCAAAATGCTCAACCATTCAGACATGTTTACTCCTCTTGGAACGATTTAGAATCCCTTATACTGGGGCTCCTCAAACTCCAAAACACCGAGCCTCTTTTCCATCTTCTTAACCACGAGGTCAATTCGCCGGGAGTTCCGGAGCAGTAAAACGCTTGTCTCCTTATTCCCGCCTGGTTGGGCAAAATTCTCCAAAGCAGCCCTGACCCCCTTGAGTTCCGCCAGGGTCTGTTTGACCTGGGCGCTGATGGTCATAAAACAACACCTCTTAAACTTATTTTGCATTCTATCAGGTCTTTATATGCAAATAAAAATACCGGATCCTTTATGACCCGGCAAAACATGGAACAGCGCTTAGAAGCCCTTGTATTGGGGCTCTTCATTTTCAATTTCCGCAATCCTGGGTTCCAGGGAGTTCACAATTGCCCCGGTCTGCTGGGCGGCGCTGGTGTAAAGCTGTTTAGCCTTCTGATTCTGGGTCTGAAGGGCAAAGCTTTCCAGACTTGCCTGGGCGCTTTTCAAGCCGGCCAGGGTCTGTTTAACCTGGGATGAAACTGTCATGTTCGTGACCTCCTGTACTTTATTCTTCTCCCTAATGGTTCCCGGCAGCTAATTTTTTTATCCGCGGGTCAACAGGGCTAATAAAGTCAAAAGTTTAGCTCTAAATATTGCCATACCGATAATGCTTTAAAACTTCAATCCCGTCCAAGCGGATTGAAATTTACAACCCCGGTAAACTCAGGCAATTGGCCAGCAGAAGTTGGGGACAGGGCAACAACAATGGTAGTCTAAAAAAAACATGCCGCAGGCCGGAATACCCAAAGCCTTTGCAGGCGAGACGATGCGTTTGGACAACTTTTAACAGCAAGCCTGGACAACCCTTCCTATAATTTTGTCGTTAACACGGCGCCGGTCAACTCCTTCTACCAGACGAGCACTGGTACATAAAGTTTACCCCCAGGCTGCTCGTGGCTGCCGGTGTGGAGGTAGCCACGGGAGTGTACATTAACCCGGTGGCGCCGGAGGACGCCGCCCCGGTATTGAGAGAGGGCTGAAACATGCTTTGTTCAGGAAACGGCATCCCTTCCCCCGTCTGAAAGACCAGTAAATATTAGTTTTTTTTTTAACCAATGAACCATTTCCCTATAAACATAAATTATGTTATTATGATGTTGTATAATAATAATTAATGGATGTTGGTTAAAACACTTGAGAAGGGAGGGCATGTATGCCGGAAGAGTTTAAACCAGGTTGTCAGAGTCTGCCAATCAAGAAAATGAATGAGGCTGATATATCCGCCGAGCCTGTAGTGAAGGAGGAGAAAAAACCTATGATCAAAGTAGGAACACCAGCCCCCGATTTTACAGCCAGGGCTTTTCACCAGGGCAAATTTAAGAATATTGGCTTGTCCGAACTAAAGGGGAAATGGGTAATATTATGTTTCTACCCGGGTGATTTTACCTTCGTCTGAGCGACAGAAGTTGCAGCAGTTGCTGCCAAATACCCGGAGTTTCAGAAACTGGGCGCTGAGGTGCTCTCTGTAAGCGTCGATAGCGTGTTCGTACACAAGGTATGGAATGACAACGAGCTGTCCAAGATGATCGGGCATGATATCCCGTTCATGATGTGTTCCGACCAGGGCGGGAACATCGGCAAGGCCTATGGCGTATACGATGAAGACGGCGGCGTGGAGACCCGAGGCAGGTTCATCATTGATCCCGATGGGATTGTCCAGGGGTTTGAAGTGCTCACTCCGCCGGTGGGCCGCAACGTCAGCGAGTCGCTGCGTCAACTGCAAGCCTTCCAACTGGTCAGGGCTACAGGCGGCGCCGAAGTCACTCCTTCCGGCTGGAAGCCGGGCAAACAGACCTTGAAGCCTGGCATAGACCTGGTTTCTAATGTTTGGAAGACCTGGAAGGTAGAGCAGGCTTTCGAAGATTAAATAATACCATAGTTCCCGGGTTGGTGCTGTGAGTGGAAGGCGCCGCCCCCAGACCCGGATGGCCACTGCAGTTGCCGATTCCGCCACCCTTGTAAAAGCATGGCGGCACCAGAGGGGGAATTTAGATGGAAGAAAGGAAGCCCTGGTATAAAATCTGCCCGCCATGAGTGTCCATTTATATTCTGCTGGCGGCAGTAATCGGCTTGGTTGTCTTAATTAAGTACTTGTTTTTATAAAGATTTTTTTAACTGTCATTGTTGACAGCCCCTGGAGGCCCGTCCTCACGGGGCTGTTTTTACGCATCTAGGCGTAATTTTCACTATAGACGTAATCTTTTTATGTTCGTTCATCCATGATTACCTTGTCATTGCCTTGCACTTTTTATTTCCTATTGAATTTCATACTTATACTTGATGGTTTCCATCCAGAACATATGATACCAGCGTGATTGAATTTGTAGCCGCATTTATGAAGCTTTCCTATGAATGACTCCCCTGCGGAAACCCCTAAAACAGCAAAAAAAGTCGGGTGGTCTGATTCAACCGGATTAACTGGTTAAATTTAATTGGAACAAATAGTCAAGTAGAATCGGATCCGGTAGTCAAATTCATCGGAGCAAGCATCCTATATTCTGTTTGACATTACAGATGATGTTATATATGATATCATTGCCAAGCGAGGTGGTCGAATGTCGAAAAGGCAGAAGCTCCTCGACAAGCTGAGAATGGCAAAGTTCGCGGACTTCGAAGATATTGACTTACTACTTAAGCAACTGGGGTTCACCGCACGTTCTGAAGGGAGCCATTACACCTACACGAAAGCTCCAGACTACATCATCGGGATTGCAAGGAGAGGCGGTAAGCCAGTGAAACGAGTATACCTGGAAAACCTAAAAGACCTGCTGGCCCGGATGGGGTTGTAACCCTCCTTCGGGAAGGCTAAACATATATCAGAATAATAATTGCCAAAAAACTAAAACAAATTATGTATATCACAGGTAAATTATTGTGATAATTTTTTGACGATAATAGAGTAGGAGTGTGATTAATATGAGTAAAGAAGTTAATACCAAAGATCTAAATTATTATCTCAACATCCCCTATACATTTACTGTTAAACCTGATCTAGATGATGGTGGTTTTATTGCTGAATTTTCTGATTTACAGTATTGCGTAGGTACTGGTGATACTATTGATAAGGCCATCAACGACGCAATGATTGCTAAAGAAGGATGGATTAAATCTGCCTACGCGGATGATATAATTATACCTGAACCAATAACTGAAGAATTTAATGGCCGTATATCCCTTAGAATTCCAAAAAGCCTTCACAGGAAAATAAATGAGCTTGCTAAAAAAGAAGGTGTCAGTGCTAACCAATTATTGTCTAATTTAATCAGTATGGGAATTGGTAGAAAAATGAAATCTTAGTTATCGCATCTTAATCAAGCCTGATTTATTCAGGCTTTTTTCTATTAATCGCACTGCGTTTTATCATCATGTAGCGCCACCTCCGACTGGGCAGGCAAAGACTCGGCCTTTGCGGCAAGGGACGCGCCACATAGCCTGAGTAGTTACAAGAAAACAAAGCTCGTCCCGATTACCGGGATAAGCTTATAATGCTGGATAAAATTATGTCTTCTCTTTTTCCGGCGAGCCCGGCCGCACGGGCTGCATTGACAGACACAGTGTTCGGGCCGATGAAAAGCTAATAAAGCGTAGATTCCTTGACAATAGTTGCCGCTTCTTCCATTGTGTTGGCTGTGTAGATCTTGCCGATGATTTTGTCCAGGACAACTAAATTATTAATGGCCCCGACTTCTTCCTGAAGACTAAGCGTGTCACTGGAAAATTTGGCGTCCAGATACTTGCAGATGGCGCTCCGTGCCATTTCGATAATACTTCCGGAGGCAGGCATCACAAATATATAATGTACATAAAAAAGCCTCCCCTGGAAGGAAGGCTTCACCTGTACGCAAGCAATTATTTTGTTAACAGGGCCGGCAGGAATGTCGCAATCTGGGGGAAGGCAATGAGTATGGCCAGCAGGATAACGATAGCCCCCAGGAAGGGCCAGATGCCCTTAAAGATGACCTCCAGGGGCACATCGGGAGCGACCCCCTTGATTACGTAAACGTTCATGCCCACCGGGGGCGTGATTACACCCATGGCCACAACCAGGACGATGACAACCCCGAACCAAATTGGATCATAACCCAGGGTGGTAACCACCACGGGATAAAAAATGGGTATGGTCAGCAGGACCATGGCCAGGGCGTCGATAAAACAGCCCAGAACAAGGTAGATTAAGAGAACCACGCCCACCACGGCAAAGGGCGGCAGGGGCAGGGCGCCGGCCCAGTTGGCCAGTTCAAAGGGAACCCTGCTTACGGCCAAAAATCGGCCAAATATAACGGCTCCGGCAACCATGAACATGATCATGGCCGTGGTCCGGGTGGCGTCCAGCAGGGATCTTTTAAAGCCTTCCCACTTCAGGCGCCTTTCCAGCAGGGATACCAGCAGCACCCCGCCGGCCCCGACGGCGCCTGCCTCCGTAGGGGTAAACCACCCGGCAAAGAGACCGCCGATGGAAAGGGAAAAAACAAACAGGACCTCTCCCAGCCCACCCTTTAACGCTTCAATTCTTTCCTTCCAGCTTGACTTTGTGCCGGCCGGCGCCAGCTCCGGGTTGCGGGCGGCCAGCAGATAGACCACTCCCATATACAGCAGCATTAATAGAATTCCCGGTATGATACCCGCCATGAAGAGTTTGCCGACGGATTGCTCCGTGGCCATGCCGTAAACAATAAAGATTACGCTGGGGGGGATCAGGATACCCAGGACGCCGCCGGCAGCAACGCTGGCCGTAGCCAGGGAAGTGTCGTATTTATATTTTTTCATTTCCGGCAGGGCGATGGCCCCCATGGTCGCCGCCGTGGCCGTGTTCGAACCGCAAATGGCCCCGAAAACAGCGCAAGCCGCCTGGGTCGCTATGGCCAGTCCGCCGGGGTAGTTGCCGATCATCCTGTAGGCAAATACGTATAGCCTGGTCCCAATCCCGGAGTAGTAGGCCAAAAACCCCATCCAGACAAACATGGCGATTACGCTCAGAGAGTAGGAGGAAAAGTTGTTGAAGATCTCCTTGGCCACCATGTTAAAGGCTGCGGATGTCGAAACCAGAAAGCTGAACCCGGCAAAGCCCACCAGGGCCATGGCAAAGGCAATGGGCATCCGCAGGACCAGGAGCCCAAAGAAAGCCGCTATACCGGCCGCACCGGCTACGAGTGGGCTCATCGGCGCAAGGCCGCCTTTTTAACCGATTCAATGGTTCGAACCAGCAGCACCAGGCATAGGGCCAGGAGGCCCAGGGCAATAAGGTAGATAAAGTAGTAGAAGGGCGCCTGGGTTGTGGGGGAAACCACCCCGTTAACAACCATACTGTTGGCGTAGCTCCCGATATGCCAGGCAGCCAGGCCCCAAAACAGGAGGGCGCCAAGATTCATGGCGGTGTCCACGAAGGCCTGTGTTCTCCAGGGCAGGCGATCGGCCACAAAGGTTACGGCAATATGGCCGTTTTGCACGGCACAGTAAGCCAGGGCCAGACCAATCACCGCGGCCGTTAAATAGCCGGCAAACTCGTAGGTTCCCAAAATCGGCCGCTTCAAAAGACTCCGGGAGAGGATGTTGGTAATAATCAAGACCATTACCGACACCAGGCATAATCCGGCCAGTCTGTCCAGCAACCGGCAGAATTCGGTAACGAATCCTGTAAATTGCTTCATTTTTTGCTAAACCTCCCTTAATATACTTCAATTATCTTTTAATATCTTCATAAATCTTATAATTT
>CAZCGU010000008.1:139879-172778 GCA_964498525.1 uncultured Pelotomaculum sp. | reverse complement strand
ATGAGCTTTGAAAAAAAAGTGCCTCCTGTTAACATACGAGGTGTCAGCTTCGCGATACGAGGTGTCAGCTTCGCGAAGCGACCCTTAAATAACAGAGGAGGCACCCTAAAATAAGGCATACCCAGAATAAAAAGATTTTGCAAGTCACAGAAAAGACCCTAATTCAGTTCCGGCGGTGAAGGCAAGGAGCAAAGCCAAAACAAGGTAACCGTGAGCCGCATGGATTATTTTATTTTCTGGCGGTATTCATGGTCACGGTTCCAAGGACAGGAAAGCCGAATCAGTCTGTATTTTACTTTTATTATCAGCGCAAAATCAGCGAAGGTAAAACTAAATCAGAGGCTTTGGCCTGTATTATGCGCAGGTTAATAAACATTTTTTACGGCATGATGAAGAACAAGACGGAGTATGTCCGTTTGTGGTTAGGGATCAAGTTGTAGAAGAACAGTTATGTCATAGCACAGCATTTAAATTTCGCCAAAATTGTTAGCGCTACGAGGTAGGAGCGGTCACGTCTTTATTTCCTAAAACACTATGGTCTGTTTTCCCTCAAACGCGATGCGGCGTTTTAAATCCGCCATCAAAGCGCTGAACTGCGTCAGATCAAGAGATTGAGCGCCGTCACACAGGGCCCTGGCCGGATTATTATGGGTTTCAATCATTAAACCATCCGCCCCCGCCGCTATCGCCGCCCGCGCCAGCGGCGGCACCAGCGCCCGCAGGCCGGCGGCATGGCTGGGGTCGACAATAACCGGAAGATGGCATTTCTTTTTGAGCAGTGGGATCGCTGATAAATCCAGCGTGTTGCGGGTGGCTGTCTCAAAAGTGCGGATCCCTCTCTCACACAGAATAACCTGACTGTTTCCCTCGGATAAAATATACTCGGCGCTCATCAACAGCTCTTCCAAAGTATTGGCCAGCCCCCTTTTCAGCAGGACCGGTTTATTAAACCTGCCCACTTCTCTAAGCAAGTCGAAATTCTGCATATTTCTGGCGCCAACCTGGATCACATCTATTTCCGCGAATAAAGGCAGCTGGGTCTGGTTCATTATCTCGGTGACAACCGGCAGGCCGGTCTCTTTTTTGGCCTTGAGCAAGAAACGCAGTCCATTCTCATGCAATCCCATGAAAGCATAGGGCGAAGTGCGCGGTTTAAAAGCGCCGCCTCTCAGCATAGTTGCCCCGCTTGCTTTCACCGACCCCGCTATTTCGATAATTTGTTCTTCACTTTCTACCGAGCAGGGTCCCGCTATAACCTGAAACATACCCTCACCAATGGTTACATTATTTACATTTACCATGGTATCCTCCGGATGTACAGTGCGGCTTACTGCTTTATATGGTTCGGTCACACGTTTGCCATATCCGACAATATCGTTGTTTTGCGCCACCGCATCTAAATCTATGGCAGCCGTGTTGCCAATCAAACAGACCACAGTATGCTCGGTACCGGTACTGAGAAATGATTTGAAACCGTCCGACTCTATCTTCTGTTGAAACCGCTCAATTTTTTCTTGCGGCACACCCGGCTTTAATACAAATATCATTTTCTCCGGCCTCCCTTGTTTGTCAGCCTAAACTTCTGACCTTTTGGACGATCCGTCTGATCTTGTCCTCATCCTTAATGCCGCCGCTTTCCACACCGCTGCTTAGATCAACGCCATAAGGATTGCATTTTCTGATCGCCTGCGCTATATTGCTGTTATCCAATCCGCCGGCCAGAAAGAACCGTTTTTGCAGAAAAGGAATCAGACCATAGTCAAATGTTTTCCCAACGCCCCCGTATTGTCCTTTTTGGTAAGTATCCAGCAAAAGCAAATCACAGGATAACTTCTCCGCCTGCCGCACCTGTTCCGCGCATCGCACCCGCACTGTTTTGATTAGCGGAATATCAATTTGCTCCTTGAGCTTTCTAATATATGCCGCGCTTTCATCGCCATGCAGCTGAGCCATATCTATGACACCGCTATCGCAAAGCCTGACAATGGAAGGCAAAGATTCGTTTACAAAAACCCCGACCGCCTTAATCCGGGGATCGAGAGCAGCCTTTAGAACGGCGGCCTGTTCCGGCGTCACCCGCCGGCGGCTTCGGGCAAACACGAAACCGGCGCAGTCCGGCAGCCAGCGGTTCACTGCTTCTATATCCTCTTTTCGCGTCAAACCGCAGATCTTAATTTTGATCATTGGCCCTGTTCCGCAATCCCGCGAGCGCAGCTTTCTTATCCGGGCTGCGCATCAGCGTTTCACCGATCAGCGCCCCGTTGATTTTGGCCTGCCGCAGCATTTCAATATCGGCGGCGGTCTTAATGCCGCTTTCCGCTACAAAGAGCACGCTGTCCGGCGCCAAATACCGCAGCCGGGTACTGTTGCCGATATCGATCGTAAAGTCCCGCAGATTGCGGTTGTTAACGCCGATAACCCTGGCCCCGGCCCGCAGCGCCGATGCGACTTCCCTTTCGTCATGCGCTTCCGCGAGTGCGGACAAGCCCAGTTCATCGCATATTGCAATATAGTCGCTGATTGTACGTGTATCCCCGAGTGCGCAGATGAGCAGAACAGCTGACGCTCCCAGAATTTTGGCTTCATAAATCTGGTAAGGGTCGACGATGAAGTCTTTACGGAGCACCGGCAGCGCAACCACCTCTGATATTTGCGCCAAATATCCGTCGCTGCCCAGAAAGTATTCCGGTTCGGTGAGTACTGATATGGCGTCGGCGCCGGCCGCCTCATATTCCTTGGCAATCTTTAGGTAAGGAAAATCAGCGGCAATTATTCCCTTAGAGGGAGAGGCTTTTTTAACTTCACAGATAAAACTTATGTCCGGCCGGTTTAAGGCTTTTTCAAAGGGAAAACCGTTGGCGGCGTTCATGCGCCGGGCTGCTTTTCTTACTTTCTCCAGCGGCCACTCTGCTTTCTTCCGCGCGGTCCGGTTTCTGGCGGCAGCCGCAATAGCCTCGAGGATCACTGCGCCGCCTCTTTGGACAGCCGGCGAAATTGTGCCAGTTTAGCGGCGGCTTTGCCGCTGTCGATCAGCTCCCGGGCCAATTTGACACAGTCCGCCGCCGTACAATTATCAATGCCCAAATATAGAGCCATGGCCGCGTTCAGGACTGTCACGTCACGTCTGGGTCCTCTTTCCCGGCATGTTAATATATCCATGGTAATTTGCGCGTTTTCGGCGGGACTGCCGCCGGCCAAATCAGTGAGCGCACAGCGGCTGTAACCGAATTGCTCCGGCGTTATTTCATAAGAAGCCAGTTTTCCGTAGCGAATTTCACATATGCAGGTCGGCCCGGTCAGGGTTACTTCATCCATGCCCTCACTGCCGCCGCTTACCACCAGCCCCCTGACCACACCCAGATTGGCCAGCACCTGGGCCAGAGGTTCCACCAGTCTGCGGTCATACACGCCCATTAACTGCATAGTCGCGCCCGCCGGGTTGGCCAGGGGGCCCAGGAGGTTGAAGATGGTACGCACACCCATTTCCCGGCGTACCGGCGCGGCAAATTTCATTGAGCCGTGATAAAGTTGGGCAAACATAAAACATATATTGCCCTTTTCTAATATTTCTTCGCTTTGTGCAGGCGTCAGATTAAGGCTAATCCCCAAACACTCCAGGACATCGGCCGCGCCGCTTTTGCTCGATACCCCGCGGTTCCCGTGCTTGGCTACCGGAACACCGCCGGCCGCGATCACAAAAGCGGACGTAGTAGAAATGTTGAAGGTGTTTGTTCCGTCACCGCCGGTTCCGACAATATCTATAACTTCGCGCACCGGGTTAATTTTCAGTCCTTTTTCCCGCATCGCCGCGGCGCAGGCAGTGATTTCCTCCACAGTTTCGCCTTTCATTCTCAGCCCGGTCAATAACGCCCCTATTTGCGCCTTGGTAGCAGTACCGTCCATGATGGCGTTCATAGCTCCTTTGGCGGTCCTAAAGTCCAGATCCCCGCCGTTGATCACTGTCTGAATAGCATGCTTGATCATTTTATTACCTCCCTATTTTTAAAAAGTTTTCTAAAATTACCCGCCCCAGGGGGGTCATGATTGATTCCGGGTGAAACTGCACTCCGTAAACCTGGTGTTTTTCGTACTTAACTGCCATCACTTCTCCCATTCCGTCTTCAGCAATAACCTGCAATCGGGCAGGAAGCGTCTCTTTCCGGACAGCCAGCGAATGATAGCGCGCGGCCTCAATCCGCCGGGGCAGACCCCGGAAGAGCAGGCATGTGTTGTCAATAGTTATGGTGCGCTTCTTGCCATGCATCAATTGTCCGGCATGAGTTATTTCAGCTCCGCAGGCTGTACAGATAGCTTGATGCCCCAGGCACACTCCCAGGATCGGAACTTTTGCCGCCAAACGGCGAACCGCATCTTCGCAGACACCGGCATCCCGCGGGTGTCCGGAACCGGGAGAAAGAATAAGGTGAGAAGGCAGCAGCGCTTCAATCCCCGCTGCTGTTATTTCATCATTGCGGATTACGCTAATATGCGGATTGACGCTGCCGGCCAGCTGTACCAGATTATAGGAAAAACTATCGTAATTATCGATCAGCAGAATCATCGGTCATCAACCTCCGCGGCATGGCGGATGGCGTTAATTACCGCCCGGGCTTTATGGCCCGATTCTTCATATTCCTTTTCGGGGATACTATCTGCTACGATACCGCCCCCCGCCTGTACATAAACCTTGTTACCCTTCTTTACGGCCATGCGAATAGCGATGCAGGTATCCATATTTCCTGTAAAATCCAGATAACCCAGCGCACCTCCATATATGCCGCGCGGTTCGGCTTCCAGCTCATTGATGATCTCGCAGGCCCTGATCTTGGGCGCGCCGGACAGGGTTCCCGCCGGCAAGACCGCCGCCAGGGCGCTGTATCCGTCACAATTGGGCAGTATGTCGCTTTCCACCCGGGAACAGATATGCATAACCGTCGAATAACGGTGGATCGCCATGTAATTTGTCACTTCTACCGATGAAAACTGCGAAATTTTACCCAGGTCGTTCCGGCCGAGATCGACCAGCATATTATGTTCCGCCAGTTCTTTTTCATCAGCCAACAGCTCCTTTTCCAGGAGCCGATCCTCAGTGTCTGTTTTTCCCCGCGGCCGGGAACCGGCCACCGGGAAAGTAGTCAGCCGGCCGTTTTGCAAACGCACCAGCGTTTCCGGGGACGCGCTCATTATTTCCTCTCCGTCCATCTTCATGTAGACCATGTAGGGCGAAGGATTGGTTGTTCGCAAAACCCGGTAGGCATTCAGCAGGCTGCCCTGGTATGGGGATGCAAACTGCCGTGAGATTACAGCTTGAAAGATATCTCCCTCCAAAATGTATTCTTTGGCGCGCTCAACCATATGGCAGTATTCTTCTTTACTGACATTGCAGGTAAAATTGACATTTTCCCCGCCCTTAACCGGGGGCAGCCGCCGGGTATCCCTGATCAAGCCGGCAATTTTCTCCAATTCCGCGGCGGCCTTGCCGTAATTTTCCACCAATTGATCGGTTTTCATGTTGACCACAATACAGATTTTCTGCTTGAGATGATCATAAGCAATCACCTTATCAAACAGCATCAGATCAAAATCATTGAATTCACCACGCTTAATGGATAATTTGGGCTCCGCGTAAGCAATCATGGCATAGGCCAGATAGCCGGCAAATCCCCCGGTAAAAGGCGGCATATCAGGAATCCGGGGAGATTTATAAGCCTGCTGAATTTCCCGCAACACATCATAGGGCTGGTCGGTTTTAATCCTGCTAACCATACCATCCTGCTCGATGGTAACGGTTTGCTCTTTACCGTACACCCGCAGCACCGGATCGAATCCCAGGAAAGAATAACGGCCCCACTTTTCTCCCCCCTCGATACTCTCCAGCAGGAAATAACGTTTGCTTATCCCAGAAAACCTTCTCAGCAACGTAATCGGAGTAATCACATCGGCATAGATTTCCCGGCATATTGGTATGATCCTGTACTCGCTAGCCAGGGTCCGGATGCTCCCAGAATCGGGTCTAATCATCTGTTCAACCTCATTTCACCAATAAATAGCCACCTTATGGCAATAAAAAAAGCTTTCATCCCTGCTTAGGGACAAAAGCTTATACTTCTGCGGTGCCACCCAAATTGGCGATAAATCGCCCACTCATCTGCATACTATCATATGCGCCCCGCTGATAACGGGCAGGGTTCCCGTCGGCGCCTACTCCCAACCGGTTTCAAGCCGCCCTCGCAAGTCCATTCAATATTTTCCGGCACACCGCATTCCCAGCAACAGCGGCTCTCTATGCTGCCTTTCAATACCTACTCTCTTGCTCATTGGTTTGACTGTAATTATAGAATTGTATATTTTCCCAGACAAACAAAAAAGCTTCCGCCCCCAAACAAAGGGGCAAAAGCTTTAAGCTCCTGCGGTGCCACCCAAATTGACGATAAATCGCCCGCTCATTTTGCATACTATCATATGCACCCAGCTGGTAACGGACAGGGTTCCCGTCAGCGCCTAATCTCCTCAGATTTCGGGCCGCCCTCGCAAGTCCATTCAGAATAACCACTGCAGCCGCATTCTCACCAGACGGCGGCTCTCTGAGTACAGCCAATCATTCCTACTAGTCTTGCTCATCGGTTTGTAAGTTATTACTATAAACAAATTTTAGCACCTAAGAGCAACCCCGTCAACCACTTCATAATGGAATTTTTATCGGTTTAGTCTAGAGCAGGTCCCGCAGCTGGTAGACGCAGCGGCAGGCGGGGGTGTGGGAACATACCGCCAGGGGGCCGCGTTTTGTCGGCACGGCCTTTAGAAGGTGGCCGGCCGGGCAAGTTAGTCCCGCTTCGGACAGGTAGGCGTCGAGGATTTCCAGCGTCAGCGAGGCGGCCGGCAGATCGCAGCGGGGGTAGGCGCTACAGCCCAGAAAGTAGCCTGCCGCCCCCGTCCGGACAGTGAGCGGAGCGCCGCAGCGGGGGCAGGATAGACGGTTTTCCGCATAAGCCCTCAGACCAGCAAAACGTTCCCCGCCGATTTCCCGGCGCAGGTCCATCTCCAACAGGTAAAGCAGCGCGCGGCAAGCCCTTTCTCCCGCCACCCGGACACTGCAGTGATCCGCCTTGCCGTCTGCCGGCGGGGGACTGCCGTACCAGAAAATGTCCCGTCCCAGGGCGGTCAGCGGCGTTACCGCCCCACTATAGCGCACAGCGTACGGCCGCAGTTCGGACGGCAGCAGCGCAGGCCGGCCGGCGCGCAGGGAAAGGCGGGCGCCGCCCGACCGCGCCTGCCGCAGGGAACGCTCCACCTGCGGTCCCAGCGGGCCGGAAACGGCCGGCCAATCCATTTGGACGGACACGGCGGAGCGGATATCGGCCTGCCATGCTTCCAGGGCCGGCCAGCGGCTGGCGTGCCAGGTCATTTCCATCTCTTTGCCCGACAATTCGGCAGGCAGATCAGCCAGTAGTTCCCTACCCCCGATCACCCGGCCGTTTTCCCGGATAAAACGAAAAAGCCTGCACACGGCGGCGTCGCCGGGCAGCCTGTCCTCTAAAAATTCGCGGGCGGCCAGAACAAAGAGCTTGCTCCGCGCCCTGGTAACGGCGACATTAAGCAGCCGCAGTCCCATGTTCCCGCCCCGGCGTGAGAGGAGTCCGCCCGCGGCCCGTTGGGGATAAGCGTCAACCAGGTCCAGGACTACCGCGTCCTGTTCAGCTCCTTGAAAGCGGTGGACAGTGGCGGCTGTAATGCCGGCGGCCTCGGCTCGCGCCCCGGCGGCGCCCAGAAGTCCGCCAGTCAAGGCGCTTAGCAGCCTGGCCTGGGCGGCATAGGGCGCAAGCAGCCCGACAGTGAGTCCATTTGACCGCAGTTGTTTAGCCAGCATTAGAGCGAGAAATGCGGAAAGGGGGTTGAAACGGGAGGAGCCGTGCCGGTAGCAGAAAGCGGGCAGATCGCTCAAATCCACCAGCGTCAGCGCCGTGCCCGGGCAGGGCCCGGCATTGGCCAGCGCGGCGCGCCCGGCTGTCTCCGGGGCATTGCAAAGCAGGCCGCCGTAGACAAAATCGTTTACAAACCCGGCGATAGCCGGGTGCATCCGCCGCTGCAGGCGCAGCGCCGCGATGTCCGGCGCCAGGCCTTGTTCAAAAGCGCCCGCTATCCCGGTTTCTTCGAAAATATCCCGCTTCAGCCAGCGCTCCACTGCCGGCGTCCGGGATAGGGCTACCGGCGCCAACTGGCGGAAATCACCGCTGACCACCAGTTTCCGGCCAGCCAGAGAGGCGGCAAAAACCACCTGCGGGATGTAGGCCATGCTGGCCTCGTCCAGCAGCACAAAATCGTAGTGTTCCTGATAGATGACGGGATCAACAGCCGCTGTGGACAGGGTGCAGCCGACCACCCGCGCCGCGCGGCATACACGGGCGGCGGCTTCTTTCAAAGCCGCCCTGATGACCCGTAAGGCTTGCTCGACCTCGCTCAAGCGTTTGTCCCTTGCGCCGCCGGCCCGCAGCCGGGCCAGCAGGGCGCTGCGCTCTTCTTCCAGTTCCCCGGTCCTCTCCCACATCTCCGGCCGGCCGGCGGCCGCCAGGCTGGTAGCCAGCAGGCCGCTTTGCCGTAGCGCCGGCAGTCTGGCCCAGCCGTAGCGCGCCACCTGGCCGGAAGAAACCGGCGCACCGATCCGGGCCGCCGCCCTTAACACAGCGCCGTCCACAGCCACATTGGCATGGGACAGGATCAGCGTCCGGCCGCCCTGCTCAAATAGTAGCCGCGCAATTTTAGCCAGGGTTTCCGTCTTGCCTGTACCCGGCGGCCCCCAGATAAAGGTGACGGCCCTCTCACCCGCCAACCGCAACGCTTCATCCTGGGCGCCGGCGGCGGCGGAAAGTGAAACGTAGCCGAAACCGCGCCGGCGCGCCGGCGCCTTTTCCAGTACGGCCAGGGCCATGGGTAAATTCCTGCCCGGTATTTCCTTCAACCGTTCCTGCAAGGCGGCCAGCAAAAACCAGGGCTCGCAGAATAATTCCGCCCTCTCCAGGAACTCACCCATGTCCTCATGCAGCGCCAGGGTCAGCTCCACACCGCGTATGGACACTACCTCCCCGGCAGTTTCACGGAAACCGCTGCGCAGCCGCACCGGCGTGCCGTCGAGGAGAAAAGCGTCTATTTCCAAATCGAAAGCATATAAAAAACCCTCCCGGCTGCGGTGTACCAAAACCCCGGCCAGGAGCGTCAGTGGACGTCCTCCTTCGTGGCGCAGAAAGGTGATTTCTTCCTCCAGCGCCCCGTTAAAAGAGTCGATCAATGCGTCGGCTTGCAAAAAAGGCGCCCCCTCCCGTCGTGAAATTAGGTGTCAAGGGGACGGGGTTGTTGACACCTTTTGACCCCCGCTTGCTTTGGCCGGCTGACGCCCGCCCTACAGGTACTGCCTTAAATAGACAGGAATGCAGGGAACCCCAAAGTCCATTGCTATATACGCAGTCCTGTTTAAAACCATAGCTGGGCAGTGGCTCGCCGCCGCAGCACTGGTTCGCGATCCGTACGCCGTGTTTAACCGCCCCATGTCTCCCGGGCTATCCGGCTTCCGACGGCCCATTCGGGGTCAGCCCCGGCAGTGCGCATTCACCCTCGCAGCCGCAGTACTCATCCGCTCCCGGCTCGATCGCCTCCCCAGCCGGCAGCAGCTCCTCCGGCATCTCCGCAGCCACCTGCCGGCTGCCGCCGTACAGGTACTGCAGGTCCAGGTACTCAACCACAGTCCGGATCATTGTACGCAAGGGCCTGTTCTCGGGCAGGGTTGACGTGGCCGGGCCAATATCGTCCGGGGGCTGCCAATCGTAAGCCAGGGCGTGCTGCTCGCGCACAGCCTGGAGCATGCGGCGGATATCGAAGGCGGAAATAGTATCCAGGAAGAGGCTTTCTTTTAAAAAGCTGCTGAAAACCTCCCGCACCGTGGGGATGTCATGCTGCCTTTCTTTGGCCGCCAGTTTCTGCGGCACAATATCATAGTCATTCTTTTTTGGCTTCATGATTAATTCCGACCAGAGGCTGGTTGTGGCTGAAAACACCGTATAAGTCCCGGTCAGGCCAAAGGACGGGGACATGAAACGGGCGGCGTTCAGGTAAGCGTTGGACCTGCCCATAACGCCCAGGTACATCAGCTGCTCGAATTCGTCAAACAGGATTGCCCACCCGGCGTAACCCGCCGCCCGGATCAAGCGTGATAGAAAGCGGAAATAATCGAAGGTGTTTTCTTTAATCTTGAAAGGCGTCAGCGCCAGGGTTTTGCCAAAATTCAAGCGGTTGATGGATTTTAGCTGCGCATTGGGAATAAAGTCACCGGCCAGGTCGCCGGCCAGAACATGCTGGTTGTACGCGTCACCGCCGCCGTACAAGTAGTTTTTCAGCACCGCTTCAAGTTTTGGGTGCAGGTTGCGGGCGGCGTAGTCCAGCAATTCCTGCGCCGGTTCGCTGTCTGCCTGAAGCGTCTCCAGCATAGGGACAAGCCCGGGTTGGGAATAACCCGGCAGGTACAGTCCGGACACTGCCCTGCGGTACAGGCGGTCCATTTTATCAAAGGGTGTTTCCTTGGAAAGAGGCACAAAACTGACGGCAAAATTCATTTCTTCCGCTTTGTGGGCGATAATATTCAAAAAATGCGTTTTGCCGTTGCCGAAGTTGCCCTTAATCACCAGGGAGTGGGCGCCGCCGTCCTGCCGCACCCGCTGCAGTTCACGCTCCACACGCTCACAGACGGCCTCCCGGCCGTATGAAAAAATAGCGCTCAAGCTGCGGGAGGAAACCCCGGAACGCAAATATTCAATGATTTGCCTGGCCGCAAAGTTCCCCATCGTTAATTGCCCCCCGTGTCACATTGGCTCGCAATAGCCTCTATTACCCGCCGCACCGGTGAAAACATACTGACACTTTCCACCAGGCAGTGGAAATCTTCCTGCCGGATGCTGGAATTACAACCAAACAGATCATTTATCTTCTGCTGCAGTTCCAGGCAGGTTTCTGCGGTAAAGATTTCTTTGACCGTGTGGTCCTGGTTGAATAGATCAGCAAATTTATTGGGACGATCGCCCTTGACTTCGTTCTGAATACGCATCCACAGGGCCTCGTAGGATTTAAACCCACCTTTTTCGTCATGAATTAACTCCGTATGCCCGGCAAAGACAAAGAACGCCCCTTCGAACCCGGCAAAATCGTCCACCAACTGCCGCAGGCTTTCGTAAACCTCGTTGCGGGCGGCCCTGCCGTAGAGGGCCCGCCCCTCCGGCCCGCGCTCCAGCAGCGCGTTTAGATCGTCCACTACAGCGCAAAGTCCCGGACGGCCGCAGAGCCGCAGCAAATGGAGAAAAGACGCCATCATGTGCCTGGCGTTATATTTGTTTATGCGTGTAAAAATTTTCAAAGGCTTTAAAAATTTTGCCGGCAGGGGCCTGCCTTGCAGCCACTCCCCCAGGGTATCCCGCTGCCCGTCCGCCAGCCGGCGCGAGCCCAGGTGATCGGCGCAGAGCTGGGTAAACGCCAGCGCAAAGTTATGGTTTAATTTCCTGTCCAGGTAAAGCTCGTCGAGTTTTTCCTGGATCTCGCGCCGCAAGCTGTCCGGCGCCCGGCCCAGCGCCTGGGCCCGGGTAAAGAAATCCCGCCCCGGATCAAGCTGCGCGGGATCATAGCCAAGCCGCCTGATCACGTTGGCGCAGTAGGACGAAACCAGGGATTCCACATCCACCGTTTCCAATACGGCCTGGTAGAGTGAGTCAAACTTATTCAGACGCATGTGGCGGGCGCCGGCAAAAAAGGTGACATAGCCCAGCCGCCGGGCCTCCTCCAGCAGCAGCAGGAGAGCGTGCGTCTTGCCGGAACCCGGCTTGCCGGTGAGGAATTTCACCTTGCTGCCGCCGCCGGCGATGTAATCATGCAAATAATAGTCCCGCCAGAAATGCCAGATGCCTTCCCGCTCCCCCAGCGTGATTGCTTCCAGCGCCTGCGGATCCAGCGGCGGCTCTCCGCGCCTCAGGCTTTCCAGCGCTGGCTCCCTGAATGCCGGCTCCAAGGCCTACCCCTCCCTTAATACATTCTGATTGTCTGAACTATCTGCATAAATCCTGAAATCTACTCTTTATAAAACTTGATCACACCAAAACGCTGCGCCTGCCCCTGGGCATCCAGGATCACCATGGCCTGCCTGATGTTGCGCACATTGCCCAGCCAGAGTTTCCTGCCGTCCGGCGCGTGCATGCAGCCGCTTTTCAGTACCCGGTGCAGGTCGAAGGCGAATAATTGATCCGGGTAATCGCGTTTTTGCCGCGGCAGGGGGGTCAGGACGTTATAAATTTCCTTAAGCAGGATCTCCTGCTCGCTGACGTCGATCTTTTTTTTGACGATCTCTTTGGCCATTTCCGTATCGTATGCCGCCGCCAGGGACTGGAGAAAACGCGATGCGTCGAAAGAGGCCGCATTCAAACGTTCAATGCTTTTCTTCAAATGAGCGGCCAGTACACCGGGGCGCAGGTTGCGCCAAACACGTTCATCGATAGTGACCATTTCCTTGTCAGGTACCGCCCGCACCTTGAAGGGCAGGATTTCGTAAACCGGGTATTCCGCTTCAACAGCCAAATCTTCCGCCGCCAGGGCTTCCATAAAGCCCCGGTGGAACTCTTCTTGCAGATAAACCTGAAGGTCAAAAGAAGGCAGCTCTTCCTGCAGGCTCCGCAGTGTTTCCCGCTGCCTGTCCAGCAATTCGCCGTAGCGGGCCAGAGCCTGCTGCAAGGCTTCCAGGTTGCCCTGGCCGACTGCTGTTTTTACCCGTCTGACCACATTGGCCATACTGCGGTGAGCATTGTTAAGGTTTTTCAAATTTTCCTGCAGCGTTTGGTCCAGAAATTCATCCAGGTTCTGCGGCATATATAAAAAACACCCCCGAAAATCAAACATAATATGTTGGCATTCTCCAATAATCACAAATTATCCTGCTCTTTTACCTGATTTTCTGCCGGCAAGCCCGGCCAATTTAGGAAGAAAAGCAAAAGAAGTAACCTTTTGGGCTTGATTGAATACCTTAAAAAGAAGTCTTTTCCCGGAAATTACGAAAATGGAGGTGCGGACACTCACCTTAATGGTGAAGCAACCGGAAAAGGAGGCTAATATGAGCGGACAAGCTAATTCCAATATCTGGCTTGATGTGCTGAGTTTCCCTTTCCAGGGACGCAGCCAAAAACCCAGACAGCAGGGTCTGACTATGGTTATCGATAAGGGACTGGGTCCGGGGGAACTGAATGATTTATTAATGACAGCCGGGGATTACATTGACTTCATCAAGCTGGGCTTCGGTACTTCGGCCCTTTACCGCCGGAATTTGCTGGAGGAGAAAATTGCCCTGGTCAGGAGTTTCGGGGTGGATATTTATCCGGGGGGAACGTTTTTGGAGATTGCCGTACTTCAGGATAAGCTTACGGAATATATCCGGACGGCCAAACAACTTGGCTTCACAGCCATCGAAGTTTCCGACGGCACCATTAAAATGTCCCCGGAGGTGAGAGTACAAGCCATTACGGCGGCAGCCGGCCTGGGGCTTAAGGTCCTGACCGAGGTTGGCAAGAAGATTTCCGAAGACAAAATATCCGTTGACCGTTATATTGAACAAATCAGGCTGGATTTGGAGCACGGCGCCTGCCAGGTGATTGTGGAGGGCAGGGAATCCGGAAAAAATGCCGGGTTCTACGACGGCGAGGGCAAATTTATCCCGGATGAAATGGAAGCTTTGCTTAAGGCCGTGGACGGCAAGCGGCTGCTCTGGGAAGCGCCTTTGAAGAACCAGCAGCAGGAATTAATTTTAAATTTTGGGCCGAATGTCAATCTTGGGAACATTCCACCCCCGGAGATCCTGGCCCTGGAAGCACTGCGGGTGGGTCTGAGGGGAGACACCCTCTACCAGGTATGTAAAAGTCAAAACAGCGGCTAGGCCGGTTAGCCGCCCGGCGCGCTTTTGGTAATAAAGCAGGCTTGTTTTCATATATTTATTAGGACAGCACTGGAAAGAAGAGGGAGAATAATGTCCGGGGTCAATATGCTGGTAGCTCTGCTGCTCATTGGAATTATAGCCCGGTCCAACCTGATAGCAACGGCAGCCTGCCTGCTGTTAATCGCTAAATTCACCAATCTTAAATTTGTCTTTTCTCTCCTGGAAAGGCGCGGGTTGGAAATGGGCATTCTTTTCCTGATGCTTTCCATCCTGGTACCCCTGGCCAACGGGAAAATTACCGAACGGGACATCATCTACAACCTTACTTCTCTTCCCGGTATTCTTTCCATCGCCGGGGGCGCCCTGGCTACCTGTCTTAATACTCAAGGCCTGAAACTCTTGAAAATAGATCCGGAGATTGTCTTTGGGCTGGTCATTGGCTCGATTTTGGGCATCGTCTTTTTACACGGTGTGCCCGTGGGCCCCTTGATGGCGGCGGCAGTTGCAGCTTTATTCGCCCGGGGATTACGTGTCTTCCGGCGTTAATTTCTGTAAAACAGCGGCTAGTTCCCCGGGCAGGGGCGCCTCAAGTTCAATCCGGGTACCCTTCCGGGGATGGCTGAAGCCCAGCGCCGCCGCGTGCAGAAATTGGCCGTTTAAACTGAGATGAGGACGGGAGGGACCATATTTGGGGTCGCCCACCAGGGGATGGCCGATGAAAGACAGGTGCACTCTAATCTGGTGGGTACGGCCGGTTTCCAATTTTAACTCCAGGCAGGTGTAGTCCGGAAAACGGCGAAGCACGCGGTACCCTGTTACGGCGTGCTTGCCATTTTTCCAGACAACCGCCATCTTTTGCCTGTCCCGCGGGTCCCTCCCGATGGGAGCCTCAACGGCGCCGGTCTGCTCCTTGACCCGGCCGTGCACCAGGGCCAGGTAGAACCGTGTAATCAACCTGTCTTTGAATTGCCGGGCCAGGTCCAGGTGAGCCAGGTCGTTTTTGGCCGCCACAATCAAACCGGAAGTGTCTTTATCCAGCCGGTGCACAATTCCCGGTCGCGTTACTCCGCCAATCCCCGACAAATCACGGCAGTGGTAAAGCAGCGCGTGGACCAGAGTACCGGAATAATTGCCTTCGGCGGGATGGACCACCATTCCCCGGGGCTTGTTCACAACGATGACATCGCCGTCTTCGTAATAAATATCCAGGGGGATGGGCTCGCCCGCCAATTCCAGTCCCTCTGGATCGGGCACCTGCAGTTCCACCAGGTCCCGGGGCCTAACCCTGTAGCTGGCCCGGGCCGGCGCCCCGTTAACAGCTGCCAGCCCTTCGGCAATTAGTTTCTGGATGAAGGAGCGGGTCAACTCTTCCATTTCCCCGGAAAGAAAGACATCCAGCCTCTTCCCGTCATCACCCTCAGCAACCTCAAAGGGGTAAAATTCCGGCATTTGTTATTCACTTTCCTTATCCGGTTTTTGGACCGCATCTCTTAAAAACTCCAGAATCAGCAGGCAAGCGCCGATTACAATGGCCGAATCCGCCAGATTGAAAACCGGCCAGATCCGAAAGTCCAGAAAATCAACGACCCTGCCGAAACGCAGCCGGTCCACCAGGTTGCCCAGGGCCCCCCCCACTATCAAGGCCAGACCGTAGCGCAAAAAGGCCCGTTCCAGGGGCAGGCGCCGGTAAAACAGCAGTACCCCCAGGACCAGAACCAATGTCACGATAATGAAGAGGTTCGTCTGATGGGCCAGGAAGCCAAAGGCGGCTCCCGGGTTGAGGATGTAGGTCAGGTGAAAAACCTTTTTGACAATGGGGATGGATTCCCCCTGGTACATCAACATCTGCACGGCAGCCTTGGACCCCTGGTCAAGCAATAATACAATTGCGATAATAAAATAAAACATTTCCCATCACCGTTATTAATTCTACCATAGTTTAAATTGGCCTGACATCACATCGGTAAGATTAGAAAAATAAAAAGTTTCAAACCTTTTCCTGTGGGGGGGACCCCAATTAAAATACAGGGGTTCCAATCAAAGTTTATCCGGAATGGAGCCTGTTAAGTCCTTCAATTTGGCAAAGGAGAAGGGAGAGCAAAAGACTGGGTTTGGCATATTCAGCCTGAAAGCTAAACTTTAAAGAAGTTATTGCAAGAAATTGCCATAAAGATTTCTTAATAAAGCCCGCGCTTTTGGGCACAATACTATCACAAGGGTTCGTAATGGCCGAGCCAAGACTGTTACAGGGTCAACAGGGCTCTGTAATAGTCGGCCAAAGGTCAATATTGGGTCAAAATGGCTCGGTATTGGCCGGAGGGCAGACTGATGGGTGTTCCGGCAGGTTTTGCAGCAGTCCGAACGATTGCTGCAAGGTCGCAAGGGATATTCATTGGTCGAGCTAAGACTATCATGGGTTTCGGATGCTATGACTCTATTTAAAGCCTGGGGTTTATAGCAGTCGAAAGATTGCTATAGGCTCCCTAGATATCCATGATAGTCGAGCAAAGGTCATTACGGGTGCCGTAATGGTTCATGGCAGTCGAAAGATTGTCATGGGCTGCGCAGGGATTCGTAATGGCTGGAGCGTAGGTCATTACGGGCTCTTAACATAGAAACCTTCCTCAATCCTGAGGAAGGTTTCTTGTCTTGAAGGCAAATCCAAAGGTATTCCGTAATACCCCCGGGTCAGGGCATAATTACAATATTTGTGACTACCGGCCGCTGCCTTCCGTCGGAAGGGCGGTTTAAAACCTCCCCCCGGAAAATAAAGGTGCTGGAGCCGCCGCCGTCAAGGTTGTAGCCCTCTTTTACACCCAGTTCCGCCAGCTTGACCTGGAGCCTTTCCAGGGTTACACCGCTGCTCCAGTCCGATTGGCGGCCGTCCACAACAATCAGGATCAAATCCCCGTTGGCGTATTCCCCGATAATGGTCCGCGGCTGGCGGGTAGTTACCCATTCTTGCGGAATTGACGCCGGTTTCCCCTGCCGGATCAGGACGGGAAGAAAACTCACACCCTGCCAGGGATCCAGTTTGAGCAGGTCCTCTTTTTTAGGAAAGACACCCCCTATAAAGGTTCCATCTTTTCCCGTGCCGGCAAAAAAAACATCGTCAGCCGGGGTAAAGCCGCCAACCAGCTTGCCGTCAATGACCGTATTGCCGATGGGAAGCGCCTTGCCGCCGGCATTGTAAAAGCCGCCTCCGTTGATTCCCAGAACGGCCCCGGTGCGTTTGACCGCCTCCGCGGTAGTTTCTTGATTTCCCAGTTTGTCCCCGGCCAGCACAACTTTCAAGGCACTGGGGTCAAATAGCTTTATTTTAGCAATGAACCCGCGGTACCCCAATTCGTCCAGCCGAAAAACTTTGATTTCCACCCGCCCCGAGCTATGGGAACCCACGGGGGGTCCCAGCATGGCCAGAATGCGTTCCTCATAGATCCCATCAGAAAGCTGTTTATGTTCCTGGCTTTTACCGGCAAAGAATTCCATCATTTCATTCTGCTCCTGGTATTGACGCTCTTGCTCCAGGGCTGTCCGGCTAAATGAGCCTGCCTCTCCCCGGATTTCCAGCAGCTGGCCCTCAATCAAACCCGTACTTTCGTGTACGTTTTTTAAAGGCATTTCCAGGGCCTGGGTGCTCTGGGTGAAGCCGGTAAAGAATATTAAAAGGCCGATGAAGGGAGCAACACTGTAGAGCAAAACAAAATAGACGAACCTCATCGGGGGGCCTCCCTTAAAATATTTAAACTTTTCTCCAAATTTTTAAGCTGAGCGTCCAGTTCTTCAATTTTTTTATTCAACTCTTTCTGGGTAGAATCGGAACTGGACAGGGTAATCCCCGCAGTCGCCAGGCTTTCCCGGATTTCTTTAACGTTCGCGCCAAGATTGTCCAAACGGGCTTCCAGGGTCTGCACATTGACGGCGTTGGTTTGCTGAACAGCCATAATAGTTTGATCAAAATACTGTTTGGCCAGAAAAAAGCCGCCGAAAACCATTACCGCCCAAAGAATGAAGGCCACAAACCAGCTGCCGGGACTGGACCTTTTTCTCTTTTCCCGGACGGCCGCATTCCGGCTCCCTTCTGCCTGGAATTCCGCGGAATTGTGTATATTCAGCTTTAATTCCCACCTTTCTGTTCCAGGACTACAAGCGGTTCTTGTAAACCGGACCTGGTTTTTCCTTATAGGTTTGGACACCCACCTGCCGATCTCCCCCTTTTTTCCTTTATTTTTTTATCAAAAAAGGGTGGCCATTACACCACCCCAAAGGGTTGCTGTTTACACAACCACCCCAACCCGTTCTGCCCCGGCGTGAAGCCGGGGCAGAAATATTCCCTTATATCATTAATTAAGCCGGAACCGGCATGAATACAAGAACAGGCGCCTCACAACCACCCCATAATATGGTACTATTTGAGGGCGTCGACGCATTTGGGGCAGAGGACCGGGTGTCCGGCATCCGCACCTACATCTTCATGGTACACCCAGCAGCGTTCACATTTCCGGCCGCCGGTGGCCCGCACGGTCACCGCCAGTCCCGGCAGGTGCTCCGATTCCCTTACGCTTCCGGGGGCCTCTCCCAAAGGCTTCAAACTGGCGCCGGAAACGATAAAGATGACAGCCAGGTCCCCGGCCAGAGGCTTCAAGAAGTTGTACAGCTCTTCTCCGGCGTACAATTCAACGGCTGCCTCCAGGGAGTTGCCGATAACCTTATCCCGCCGGGCTGTTTCCAGGGCTTTGGTCACTTCCCCCCGCACTTCCAGCAGGCGTTCCCACTTCTGATCAAGTTCCTCATCAAGGTATTCTTCCACAACCCCGGGCATGCCGGTAAGCTGCACGCTGATCGCCCCTTCCTTGTTGCCGGGGATATAGCGCCAGATTTCCTCTGAGGTAAAAGCCAGCACCGGAGCCAAAAGCCGCGCCAGGGCACTTAGAGTCTCGTAAAGAACTGTTTGGGCAGCTCGACGTTCCAGAGAACTGGCCGGGGCGGTATAAAGGCGGTCTTTAATTATATCCAGGTAAAGGGCGCTCAGATCGACGGTGCAAAACCCGTAAATAGCGTGGTAAACGACGTGAAATTCGTAATCCTGGTAGCCCCGGGTAACTTTTAGAATTAGTTTTTGCAGCTTCGACAAAGCCCAGCGGTCAATTTCCGGCATTTCACTGTAACTGACTTTGTTTTTGGCCGGGTCAAAATCATAAAGGTTGCCCAGCAGAAAACGGCAGGTATTCCTAATTTTCCGGTAGGCCTCCGTCATCTGTTTGAGGATGCCCGGGGAGGCCGCCAGATCACCCCGGTAGTCGGCCGAACTGACCCACAGCCTCAGGATATCCGCGCCCATCTGTTTGATTACTTTAGCCGGGTCAACTACATTGCCCAGGGACTTCGACATCTTCCGGCCCTGTTCATCGACAACGAAACCGTGGGTTAGTACCGCCCGGTAAGGCGCCTCCCCGGTCACAGCCACGGAGGTGGACAGGGACGAGTTAAACCAGCCGCGGTGCTGGTCGCTCCCCTCCAGATACAGATCAGCCGGCCGGCGCAAATCAGGCCAGTCGGGATTCTGGTCCAGAACGCCCAGGTGGCTGGTGCCGGAATCAAACCAGACGTCCATGATATCTTTTTCCTTCATAAATTCTCCGCTGCCGCAGTGCGGGCACCGGGTCCCGGGGGGCAGCAGTTCCTTGGCCTCCCTGGCAAACCAGACATCGGAACCGTGTTCCCGGAACAGTTCCTGGAGGTAACCGATGGTTTGATCGTTAATAAGCTCTTTGCCGCATTCCTGGCAGTAGAAAATAGGGATGGGCACTCCCCAGCTGCGCTGGCGGGAAATGCACCAGTCGCCCCGGTTGGCAACCATACTGTAGATGCGCTCTTCGCCCCAGCCCGGGATCCAGCGCACCTGGCGAATTGCGTCCAAAGTCGCCTGGCGGAACCCGTCAATGGAGGCGAACCACTGCTCCGTAGCCCGGAAAAAGACCGGCTTTTTACAGCGCCAGCAATGGGGGAACTGGTGCTGCACCGTGGCCTGGTGCAGCAAATGCCCCCGGCGCTGCAGTTCTGCCAGGACCGCCTTGTTGGCGTCCAGGTAAAACTGGCCGGCAAAAATACCGCCTTCCCCGGTAAAACACCCCCTGGCGTCCACCGGCGAAAGAACCGGCAGGCCGTACTCCCTGCCAACAATGAAGTCCTCCATACCGTGGCCCGGCGCGGTGTGCACACAACCGGTTCCCTGCTCCAGGGTAACGTGCCCGCCCAGGATTACCAGGGAAACCCTATCTTCGAAGGGGTGGCCGCATTCCACCCGCTCCAGGTCCGACCCTTTGAATTCAGCTATCACTTCGGCGTCCGGCGCGCCGATAATCTCCAAAAAACTATCTTTTAAATCCTTGGCCACCAGATACTGTTCCCGGCCTGTCCGGACCAGAACATACAGGTAATCCGGGTGCAGGCAAACAGCCAGGTTGGCAGGCAGCGTCCAGGGTGTGGTGGTCCAGATAACCACATAGGTATCCTTTTCAGGCAAAACCCCCCTGCCGTCGCGGATCGGGAAACGCACGTAAATCGATGCTGAGTGCTTGTCACCGTACTCCACTTCAGCTTCAGCCAGGGCGGTTTCACAGGAGGCACACCAGTAGACGGGCTTCATGCCCTTGTAAATATAACCCTTTTTGGCCATTACACCAAAGGCGCCAATCTGGCGCGCCTCGAAATGGGGCTTCAGGGTCAGGTAGGGATTGTCCCACTCACCCCGCACACCCAGGCGTTTAAATTCCTCCCGCTGGATCTCCACATATTTAAGGGCAAATTCCTTGCATTTTTGCCTGAAATCCACCGGGGAAATCTGATGGCGGTTCAGGCCGAAGGCTTTGATGGCCTGCTGCTCAATGGGCAGGCCGTGGGTATCCCAGCCCGGTACGTAGGGGGCGTCATAGCCTGACATGGAGTGGTATTTTACCACAATGTCCTTTAATACCTTGTTTAAAACGTGACCCAGGTGAATATGCCCGTTGGCGTAAGGCGGCCCGTCATGCAGGATAAATTTCCGGCGCCCCCGGTTTTTTTGCTGAACCATTTTATAAATATTTGTTTCGTTCCAGAATTCTAAAATCTCCGGCTCCCGCTGGGGTAAATTTGCCCGCATGGGGAAGTCGGTTTTTGGCAGGTTTAAGGTCTTACTGTAGTCCATTGCAGAGAACACCTCGCTTTAAATGATTCAATTGGTAAAAATCTGCCCGGGTTGATCGCGGCTAAAAAGTCGCTTTTAAAGACCTGCAATCAACATAAAAAACCCCGTCCTCAAAAGGGACGGGATTAAAACCCGCGGTACCACCCTAACTGCCGGTCAGCGGGGCCAAAATAAAAATACCGGCCCCTGGAAAAACCAGCCGCTTCGGGCCTTATAACGGTGGCAAGCCGGCCCTTCCTAGTCCCCAAAAAGGTTTCAGACGGCGCCTCCCGGGTGATTTTCAACGGTTATCCGTACCCGGCTCGCACCTTCTCCAGGCTCTCTTAATCGGACCGGCCCGTCTACTCCTCCCGTTCACAGGCAGGGGTAATATGATCTAACAGGCAATATTATATAGAAAGATATCGATTCAGTCAACTTTGGCCCTATAAAACATACGGCGCGGGACCAGGCCAAAGAAGGCTCGTTAACTTTTCAGGTCCAGGGTTTTTAATAATTCTTCTGTGGTCACACCTTCCACCCTGACCAGCTTATTGCGGCTGGTCTGTCCGGCTACAATTCCCACCCGGGAGCGGGGCACAGCCAGTACTTTAGCCAGAAAAGCACAGCAGGCCTCGTTGGCCTCCCCTTCCACCGGGGGTGCGGTTAAGCGGACTTTCAGCGAGTCTTCAAACAGACCTGTGATTTGGTTTTTGGAAGAACGGGGCTGCACCCTCACCTTGAAAACAACACCCTTTTGGTCTTCTTTGATCCCCAGCATAAACTTTCAACTCCTGTTGCCGCCAAATGCGGGATCCGGCGCCGGCAAATTCCCTTGTCCCGGAACTGGCCGGGTTAAACCAGAAACCGCTTTTAAAAGCCCAATCACAGTCGCTGTGCAACCCTTTCCGGACAGCAAAGCGCAACCAGGTTATGTAAAATCCTTGCTGTAATACCCCAAATAAAGCGTCCGTCATATTCGTAAAAATAAACAGTAAAAGAACCCTGCCGGGTTCCTTCCCTCTGATAGGAATCGGGTACTTTATGGAAGGGGAAGTCCGGCCCATAGCGCGTCACTACCTCCAGGCTGCTTTTCGAGGGCGGATTCTTAAAGAAGTATTCCAGAGGGACCAAAAAAACCTCCTCTACTTCCGCCGGGTTGGGTGATACATCCTCGTAATTCTCCAGCCTGCCCAGGTACGGGTAGATCAGTGTCCCGTGCGGGTTAACCAGATAGTCCAGAGGTCCGATTAAGACAACCTGCTCCTGCCGGATGCCCAGTTCCTCAACTGTTTCTCTAACAGCCGCATTCTGGGGCCGGGACATCTCCCAGGGTTCAACCCTGCCGCCCGGAAAGCAAATCTCCCCGGGCTGCCGCTTTAAATCGTCAGCCCTTACCTCAAACAAAACGTGGAGCTGATCCTGTCTACTAATGACCGGAAGAAGCACGGCGAACACCTGGTACTCATGTTCGTTTTGAATCCGGGGCCGCCGCATGGAAAGTCTGCTGAAAATATTCATCAAATTGGCATCTCCTGGCCTTTTCAGTTTTTATTATCAAATCCTTGTTTTAGTCCCTTTACCCCTTCCCCTATTCCTCTTCCTCAAAGGAAGTGTCGCCATCGTTTTCACCCTCCAGAATTTTCAGTTGGGTTTCTAAAAAAGAACGAAACCGCATTTTAAAAACCCGGGCCTGGTTTTCCAGGCGGTGATTTTCTTCGAGAATGACCGAAACCTTGCGTTCCGCCCCGGCGATTAAATCAGCGGCATGCCTTTCGGCCTCCTGGATAATTGCCGCGGCTTCCTGCTCGGACTCCCTGGTTATCCGGTCCGCCTCGATCCGGGCCTGATCCTTGAGTAAGCCGGCCTCTTTTTCCGTATTCTGCCTGACATCCTCAGCGCTTTTCTGGGCAAGGATCATGGTGTTTTTAAGCACTTCCTCGATTTCCTGGTAGCGGGAAATATTCTTATTAACCTGCTCCAGTTCTTCCTTTAAATCCTGATTTTCCCGGAAAAGCTTTTCAAAATCCTGGGTAATTTGATCCATGAAGATGTCTACTTCTTCCTCGCTATAACCCCGGAATTTGCGATTAAATTCCTTTTTTTGGATATCCAGCGGTGTTAACACGCTTTTCACCCCATTTGATTATGCTAAAACGGATCCTTTATTCCAGGCGTCCCCATTGAAATTGCGCTGGTTCAATATCAACCGGATGAAGGTCCGGGCACACCCTTGCAGCGCCCGGATAACCACCGTCCGATGCGGCGGCGGGTCCTGGGATTGCCTTGACCAGGGAAATGACAAGACCCGCTTGATACGGATCACAAAAAACGGTTGCCCGGGTCATTCCGCCGGCCAACACGATCTCCGACCAATCCATAGCCAGGGCGAGCAGAGCCCCGTCCTGTCCGCCTGACACATTCCAGCAATCCTTCCCGCTTCAATACTTACAGGATTCTCCAGAGGACTCCGATAACCACCTGTCTGATCAACTGCAGGACAAAGAAGGCAATGATCGGGGAAAAATCAACAGCCCCTAAGGGGGGTATAATCCGCCGGAAAAGCACCAGAAAAGGCTCCGTAATTTCATAAATAAACCGGATCACCGGATGATATGGATTGAGACGGGGCAGCCAGGTAAGCAGGATCCGGATAATCAACAACCAGGTATAGACCTGGAAGGCAACATCTATCGCTGTAATCACAATACCCATGTTACACCCCACAAATAAAACTTCCGGACCATTAAGGACCGCTTGATTATTTTTCGGAAAGCTCCCTGGATCGCCGGGTGGCGTCTGCAACTGCCTTGATCAGCAGCGCCCTGAGCGCCCCTTCTTCCAGGGTAACCAGACCGGCTATGGTTGTTCCACCCGGTGTGGTTACCATATCCTTCAACACAGCCGGGTGTTCCCCTGTTTCCAGGACCATTTTGGCGGCGCCCAGCATGGTTTGGGTGATTAAAAGCCTGGCCGCGTCCCTGGGCAGGCCGAGTCTCACCGCCCCGTCAATAAAGCCCTCCAGGATCAGATACATATAACCCGGACCGCTGCCGCTCAAGCCTGTTACACAGTCAAGCAGCAACTCGGGAACCTCCACTGCTTTTCCCACCGCCGTAAAAATAGCCATTGCCATGCTGACGCTATCCCCGGAAGCCCGGGCTCCGGCACAGACTGCGCTGGCCCCCTCCCCAACGAGACAGGGTGTATTGGGCATAACCCGGATCACTTGTACCGGCCTTTCCAGACATGCTTCGATGGTACCGGTGGTGATCCCCGCTGCAATTGAGATCAGGATTTTCTCCGGACCCCAGACCGGGGCGGTCCCTTTTAACAGAGGCGCCACAACCGGGGGCTTAACCGCAAGGATGACCAGATCCGCCTCTTCAACCAGCGCCTGGTTGTCAGCTGCCGTTTTAATCAGATATTTCCTTTTGAGATCTTCCAGCCGCCCATGGTTTATATCACTGATTAAAATCCCTGCAGGTGAAATCAGGCCGGCTTTTAGCACACCGGAAATTAAGGCTTCCGCCATAACTCCCGCACCAAGGAAACCGATTTTCAGTCCCTTTAGCGGCATTCTCCCACATCCCTTCCGACGTTATGTACGCATCCAGGAAAACATGCCTTTTTCCCTGTTCTGATCCCTTAGTTCATTGGATATGTCCATATTGCTCGGTACGAAAAGAAAGATCCCGGTGCCCACTTTCTGCTGACTCCCGTTTAAAGCGTAGGACACCCCCATAACAAAATCTATCACTCGTCTGGCCAGTTCCGGTGAGGCCTGTTCCAGATTGACAATAACCGGCTGCCTGTTTTTGAGGTTGTCGGCAATGTCCTTAACCTCGTCATAGGCCTTGGGCTCAACCACCACAACCCGCACCTGGCGCTGGGTGGGAAGGCTCACAACAGCGCCCTTTTCCTTTTCCTTTTCCCTGACCCTGTCCCTTTTCCTGTGCCAGGGTTGTTCTTCCGGTTCTTCTTCCCGGTTGAATCTGGCCTCTTCCTCCACAGCCTCTTCTTCAAATCCCATGAAGCTGAGCACCTTGTCAACTAGCTTCACAGCCACAGGCACATCCCTCCTTACATTTTTGTGCAACTCATGTCTGCCATAGGGGAGTATTGGCAAACCCGTTTCGCTGACCATTTAAACCCGTTGGCCAAAAATAGCCGAACCTATCCGCAGGATATTGGCGCCTTCTTCCAGGGCCACTTCATAGTCACCGCTCATTCCCATGGACAGGAAGTCCATCCTTACTTCCGGCAAATCAACCTTTAGCTTCACACTTAACTCCCTGAGTTGCCTGAAGATCGGGCGGACTTCCTCCGGGTTATCAGTCCGGGGCGCAATGGTCATTAGACCGCATATCTTTAAACCAGGCAGACGGCTTGATTCCGCTGCAAATTCCTTCACTTCCCGCAGGTTAAAGCCTAATTTTGTTTTTTCTCCGGCAACGTTGACCTGCACCAAAACCCTGGCGGTCAGGCCCTTTTCGCAGGCTGCCCGGTTAATCTCCCGGGCCAGGGACCAGCGGTCCAGGGAATGGATTAAAAAGACTTTATCAATTATTCTTTTTACTTTATTGGTCTGCAGGCTGCCTATAAAATGCCACTCAATACCAGGGGGAAGTTCCTTATGTTTGGGCAGCAACTCCTGCACCCTGTTTTCCCCCAGGCTGTTCACCCCGAAGGCCAGCACATCCCTGATAGTTTTTACCGGAACGGTTTTGGTAACCGCCACCAGTTTTACTTGTTCCGGGTCGCGGCCTGAACGAAGGGCAGCTGCATTGATCTGCCGGCGTACCCGGTTAAGGTTGTCCAGGACACTCAATCCACCACGCCCCTTTATTCCACCAGGCTTCTCTCCCGGATTAGGGCGGGGTTGCTCACATAACGGGTGTTTTCCCCCAGTCCCTTGCCGGAAATAGACACCTTTCCATTTAATTCACCCTCAACCTTGACAGGAACCCACTGGGCTCTTTTTTTAACAGACAGGTACAGGCCCGGTGTTTCATCTTTGTAAACAACGGCATGCTGCGGCACCAGCAGCCCTGCAAGCCGGTTTGTGGTAATATTCAAATCCACCTTCCGGTTATGGACCAGCTCATCTGGAAAATTGGACAGTTGAAATAGTCCTTCCCACCCGCCCTCTTTTTCCACAATTTTAAAAGTCTTAATCATAAGGGGATGGTTGTCCCATGTTGCCTTGAACCAATGGGGTTTTTCCAGCAGCTCCGCTGGAAATCCCGTCTTTGCGGCTTCCGCGTAAAAATAGGTTGCGGAAAGATTATCGATTAATTTAAACACAGCTTGCCCCTTTTCCACCCTATCCCCTTCCGATACATGCTTATGACCTATTCTGTCAAGGCTGGAAAAATCCAATACATCAAGATTCGCCGGGGTCAGAATGGTTTCCAGACCGTCCAGGCGGGAACAGAACATACCTGCGGCAGGTGTAACAAGCTTATGCACAACCCCGCCGCCTTCCACGGCCACCACTTCAGCTGCAGGCGCCCCCATTTCCAGACGGTTTCCATCCTCGGCCGCAAAATGAATTTTGCCGCTGACAGGGGAGCGAATTACCTTTTCTTCTTTAACCAGGATACCCCCCAGCGGGGCGTTCTGACTCACCTCCTGTAAGGCAAGAAACTCGACACCGGAAACAAAAACAATAAACCGGCTCCAGGCTAGTAAGAATCCCAAAATCAACAGGGCTGCCAGGGTAATGACAGGCCAATAGGAGTTAGGAGTTCTTCTTTTTCGTTGCCTGGTTTCTGAAAAACACGCGTACTTATTTATAATACAGGGCATCTTCTTCACCTACCCGGCAAGCAGGCAGCAGTGTCAATGTTTATTAATTCACCCAAAAATCGGCCCCCGGTGTAAAAAACTATTTCGACGGCTGGAAAGCCAATTCCTGCGTAGAATGACCAGGTCATACGCCCATTTTTTATCGACCATACCTGCAATCCTTTCTAATTTAGTGCATTATATTGCTGTAATTTGCCCCTGTCCGGCCCATGCAAAGGCAGGATGAAGGAAAAAGTGCTGCCCTCCCCGGCCTTGCTTTCCACCTGAACACTTCCATGGTGGGCATCAATAATATGTTTTACTATGGAAAGTCCCAGACCGGTACCTCCCTGTTCCCGGGAGCGCGCCTTATCCACCCTGTAGAACCGTTCAAAAACCCGGGAAAGGCTTTCCGGGGGAATACCGATACCATTGTCCTGCACATTCACCTTTAATTCATCTTGCCCGGCAGCGGCATGGACAAAAATTTTACCCCCGGGTTGGGTATAACTGACCGAATTGTCGATGAGGTTAATTAAAACCTGGCTAAGCATATCGGGGTCACCCGGGACCAACGGGAGATTATCAGGTAAATTAACGCCTATATCAATATTTTTTTCCTGGGCGCGGGATTTCAGGATGGCAACCGTCCTCTGGATCAAATCTTGAATTTTTAACAACTGCAAACTGGGTACGGTCTTGCGGTCCTCAATCTTGGAGAGGTTTAACAGCTCATCTATTAACCTGGACAAGCGTTCCGTTTCCGTGTTCATGATTTCCAGGAACTGCCTGGCCAATTTAGGTTCATCGATGGCCCCTTCCAGCAGCGTCTCCGCAAAACCCCGGATGGAAGTAAGGGGGGTTCTCAATTCATGGGAAACATTGGCAACAAAATCGCTGCGCATTTCTTCCACCCTTTTTCTTTCCGTGACATCCTTGAGCACCGCCACAGCTCCCCCCTGGTCCACCCCGATATTCTTCAAGGGGGTCACATAAACCCGGAAGACCAGGGGCTCCGGCGTCAAAATATCTATTTGCTTCTCCACGGGGCATCCGGTTTCCAAAGCCCTGCTCAGCATCTTTTCCAGTTCAAAGTTGCGGATGACCCTGAGGATATTCTTTCCCTTACTGTAGGCCATATTAATGCCAAACAGCTCTTCCACCACAGGGTTAATCATGATAACCCTGCCCCAGTTGTCCACGGCAATCACACCGTCGGCTATGCTGGACAAAATAGCCTGGATCCGGTTTTTTTCCGAGATAACATCTTCAATATTGCTCTTTAGCTGCCTGGCCATGTAGTTAATAGCACGGGCCAAATCACCAATTTCGTCCTGGGCAAAATTCCTGATCTCCTGGTCCAGATTTCCCCTGGCCATCTCCTGGGCAATCTCAGCCATTTCACCCAGGGGGCTGATCAAACGTTTATACATTATCAGTGCCAGGATAGCGGAACAAGTAAAGGCAGTGGCCGCCGCCCCCCAGACACTCACCCTTTCGATGGACGTAAGCTGGGTCAGGGCAAAAAAGACAAGAAAAAGAAAAAAGTAGCTGGCGATCGGCCTCCAGCCAAACCTCCAGAAAGTTCCCAGTTTTATCAGCAACGCCAGCCCTCCTTAAAGCGATAACCTACTCCCCGCACAGTTTCTATGGCCTGTTCCCCTTTCGGTAATTTTTCAAGTTTATGCCTTACATGCCGGATATGGACGTCCACTGTCCGGGAGTCCCCGGGGTAATCATAGCCCCAAACCTGCTCTAACAGCTGATCCCGGGAGAACACCTTGCCGGGGTGGCGGGCCAAAAAACGGAAAAGGTCAAATTCCTTGAGGGTAAATTCCTGCTTTTCCCCGTCTACGTAAACTGCAAACCGGTCCTCGTCAATGACCATCCGCCCGTAATCCAGACGTGATTCCGAAGCTTCCCCTGCCCCGGTTTCTCCCCTGCGCGACCGCCTGAGCCTGGCTTTAATTCTGGCCACCAGTTCCCTGGGACTGAAGGGCTTGGTTACATAGTCATCAGCGCCCATTTCCAGCCCCAGGACCCGGTCCAGTTCATCGGCCCTGGCGCTGAGCATAATAATGGGTATCTTCTTTGTTGCGGGATCCAGGTGCAACTCCCGGCAAACCTCCAGACCGCTGATTTCAGGGAGCATCACATCAAGTAAAATCAAATCCGGATTCTCACTGCGGGCCAGTTCTAAACCCCGGGCGCCGTCCAAAGAAGTCAAGACATGATATCCTTCCCGCTCCAAATTAAAGCGGACCAGTTCCAGGATATTTTTTTCATCGTCCACCACCAGTATTTTTGGCATCCCCCATCACCTTTCATCTGCCCCGGGCTAATCCATTATCCGGTTTATTCATCTTCCCTATTAATTTATTTTAACATAATTAGAGCAGCCATCCGGCCAGTATTTCCTCCCTCCGCCCGGTAGGAATAAAATTTCTTCCGGTTACAGGAAGTGCAGATCCGGGAAATCACAATATTTTCAGCCCTTAGACCCGCATCCAGCAGGGTACGGCGGTTTGCCGCCCACAGATCCAAACGCCACCGGCCCGGTGAGGTCGAGACAGCCAGATCCTCTATTTCAGGAAAACTCTCCCTAAAGGGTTCCAAAACTCTTTTGTCTACCTCGTAACAGCAAGGGCCTACGGAGGGACCAATCCCGGCCAGGCAATTACGGGGTTCGACGCCAAAGTGATCTGTCATCCTTTTCAAGGTTTTCCCGGCTATTCTCAAGGCCGTACCCTTCCACCCGGCATGGGCAACGGCAACAACTTTTTTTTGGGGATCAAAAAGGTAAACCGGTACGCAATCGGCATAATAGCTGGACAGGGGTACCCCGGCAACTCCTGTTACAAGGGCATCCGTACCGGGCAGGGAACTCTGGCCGGAGAGGGCGCCCCGCCCCCTTTCCTTGAGGCCGACTATTTCGATCCGATCACCGTGAATCTGGGAGCCTGCAACCAAATCCGCCGGATTGATTCCCAGGGCCTCGCAGGCCAGTTTGCGGTTAGCCCGGACATTTTGTTCCTTATCCCCGACGTGAAAGGCAGTGTTCAAAGATTTAAAAGGCGTTTCGCTGACACCGTTGGAGCGGGTTGTAAACCCATGAATCACCTTTCCCGATGCCTTAAAATGGGGAAACATATAAAATTGCAAACCGCATTTTTCAGCTAATATTTGCATTACCAAGACCTTTCTCCTGGATTCTAAGAAGTTTTTAGCGCCTTTTCCTCAACAAAGGCTTCCAGATCAGCCAACCGGCTAAGAAGTTCGTCCCGGTGGGACGGGTTGACCCCGCCGGAGAGCAGGTTGCGAATTTTACCGTTCAGGGACAAATAGGCCCGCCTGACGGACTCCTCCGCATCATAAGCAACCGGGCTCAACTCCACAACTTCCTGCCAGGCCGGAATTGAAACTTTTAGACCCGTTTCCAGCCGGATTAAACGGGCCAGGGGTTCCGTGGCGTCTGGTTCCCCGTGAACTAGAAATACTTCTCCCGGGGGACAGGAAAAATTTTTAAGCCACTGCAGCAGCCCCGCCTGGTCGGCATGGGACGAGTAGCATTCAATGTTGCGAATATCCGCCTTGACGGTTATTTCATCGCCAAAGATACGCACACTCCTTTGGCCGTCTAAAATCAGCCGCCCCAGGGTACCCTCCGCCTGGTAGCCGATAAACAACACTGTGCTTTCCGGCCGCCAGAGGTTATATTTGAGGTGATGCCTGATCCGGCCGGCTTCGCACATCCCGCTGGCAGAAATAATAATGGCCCCGCTGATCCTGTTCAACGATTTCGACTCCTCCGCCGAAAGCGTAAATTTCAGGGAGGGGTGGATAACAGGATTTCCGCCCCTTTGAACCAACTCCCGGGCTTCCCGGTCATAGCAATCCTGGTGCCTTTGGAAAACGCCGGTTGCCGCCGTAGCCAGAGGACTGTCAATATAGACCTGCATGGGGGGCATCCTTCGCTCTTCCCTCAACATATTAAGGTGGTAAAGCAGGTCCTGGGTCCGTTCAACCGCGAAAGCCGGGATAATTAAATTTCCCCCTTTTTTATAGGTTTCCCAGATCACCCCATGTAATAATTCAATTTCTTTCTCGCACTGAAGGTGGAGACGGTTGCCATAGGTAGATTCCATGATCACATAGTCTGCTTTGACAATTGTAGAGGGATCATTGACGATGGGCCGGTTATGATTTCCAAGATCGCCGGAAAAAACGAGTTTTGTCTCCGTATCGCCTTCCTGCACCCAGACCTCAATTATGGCTGAACCAAGGATGTGTCCGGCGTCCACAAAACGTGCGCGCACATCGGGGGCAACCTGGATTATTTGATCATACCCGGCAGGCCGGAAAAAGGGAAGGCTTTTATAAGCGTCATCAACATTATAAACAGGTTCAAGCATCGCCCGCCCGGCCCTGCGGTTTTTGCGGTTCTTTCGTTCAACCTCCATCTCCTGAATGTACCCGCTATCGGGCAGCAAGACCTCACAAAGTTCAATTGTTGCAGGGGTAGCGTATATTTTTCCTTTAAAACCGTGCTTCACCAGTTTTGGAATCAGGCCGCTGTGATCGATGTGGGCATGGGTGAGCAAAACACATTGAATACTGTGGGGCGGAATTAAAAAGTTGTTATAATTTCGTTCCCTGATTTCTTTATTACCTTGAAACATTCCGCAATCTATCATTATCCTTGATTGAGAGGTATCCAGTAGAAAACATGAACCTGTAACTGTGCCGGCAGCCCCTAAGAATTGAATTCGCATAATCCCCCTCCAAATCACTGTTTAAACTGAAATTATTTCTCCCCAGTTTCCGTAAAACCCTTTTTTTTTACAATTAAAGCCCCCGGCCTTGACATGAAGGTTTACGGGGATTAATCTTAAGAATATCTATTACAATACAATAGAATAACAGAATAAAAGGAAGGAGTGCATCTTCCAGTGCCCATTTACGAATTCCGGTGCGACGGATGCGGCAACCGCTTTGAAAAACTTTGCCCCGTTGGGGAAAGTGGGGCAAATCTGAAATGTCCCCAGTGTGGCAGGCAAACTCCTGTGCGGGTAATGTCAAGTTTTAAGGCCTGCGGCACGGGTGGAGGCAAAGGCGCCGGTTCCAGTTGCGGGACCTGCAGTTCTTCCAACTGCGGAAGTTGCGGTCATTAAAATAGCCGGCCCCTGCTTATTACCGGGGGGAAAACACCGCTGGTTCCTGTCCGGGGTGGCGCCGGGGGTTCAACCCCGAACCCCTTTTGCAATCAAAAAAACCCTCCATACGGCGAAGGGAGGCAGGTTATACTGCCTCCCTTCCCTTGCCAATCCGCAAATGGCGTTATTCTGCGCATTCCCTTCAAATACAAAACTATTTCCGGCACCAGGAGAAATTTTAAAAACGGCAGCGCAGATCCGCATTATCAATCAGCACAGAACTGGTGTTGGCAGCAGCCGGCTCAAGGGTGAAACGGACATCGGCCAGCCTGGCGCCCGTGGGAACTTGCCCAGTGGACAGGCTGTACCGCTGGTAGCTATTGTTGGGTATATTATCCTGGGAGTACCGGGGCTCGGTTCTGCCGACGAAATTGCCGTTCCTGTCATAGTAAATAATCTCAACGAAAAGTATAAACCTGGCAACGCCCGGACTGACCCGCTCCCTCGCCCGCCAACTTAACTCATAAATCCTGCCCGGTTCAACATTAACACTTTGGGACAACAAGGACCTGGAACCGGGTCTGAAACCCATCTCCACAGCGTAGGCGCCGGTTTCAGACAGGGAACTGCGGGCAAGGTTGCTTCCCGTCCAGCCCGTAGGCGGCGCCGATGGGTTGGGCCATCTTTCGAAACCCGGGTTATCTAGAATATTTCCGGGCGGGCAGGGCGTTGGTACCGGTCCAGGTGTAGGCCTCGGTGTCGGTCTGGGCGTTGGTCTGGGTGTCGGTCTGGGTGTCGGTCTGGGTGTCGGTCTGGGTGTCGGTCTGGGTGTCGGTCTGG
>CAZCGU010000008.1:0-139779 GCA_964498525.1 uncultured Pelotomaculum sp. | reverse complement strand
GTCGGTCTGGGTGTCGGTCTGGGTGTCGGTCTGGGTGTCGGTCTGGGTGTCGGTCCGGGCGTTGGTCTGGGTGTCGGCCGGGGTGTCGGCCGGGGCGTCGGCCGGGGTGTCGGCCGGGGTGTCGGTCTGGGCGTCGGCCTTGGTGTTGGTCTGGGCGTCGGCGTAGGCCCAACTGTTTCGATATTAATACTTGTGGCCACGGATTCCCCCTCAAAGCCCTGGGCCAGGTTAGTCCCTTCAATTACGAAGCTGCCCGGGGCTTCCTGCGCGCCCTGGTTATTTCTTTGGTTCCAGGTTTCCTGAAACACCTGGCTCTCCCCCGGTCTTAGAGTAACAGTTCCGGCAGTCCGGGCAAAGAACCGGCCGGCAGACCAGCGCCAGACTTCCCTCAAACCCGGCATGCGCCTTATCACCAGCTCGAACCGCTGGGCAGTCCGGTAACGGAGGGTGATGGTCCGGTCGCTGACATTTGTTTTAGAAAAGGTTATGCGGACCGGCTCGCCCCGCCGGTAAGAGGTTTTGTCTGTAAAAATGCGGTATAACAGCCCTCCGACCCGCCTGGTCTGGCCAACTCCGCCAACCGTCCCGCCCGGTCCAACTGTCCCTCCGGTGTTTCCGGTTTCAGGGATGGTAAGCACCTGCCCCACCCGGATCATATCCGGGTTCCCGATATTATTTACCTCCACCAGCGCTTCAACCGTTGTGCCGAATCTGCTTGCTATGACGAACAAGGTATCCCCTGTCTGTACTGTATAGGTAGCCATTCTTCTCCTCCTTTCGGTAATTCCTGAACAGGCACATTTTTTTTATTTTATGCCCTCTGCCTTGTAAGGGTGAACATATATGGGAGGCGGTGAAATTTTTCCCGCCTGCACTGTGTTATCCCTTCTTCGAAAGATAAAGTCAGCGTGTTATAATAAAACAAATTCAATATTGGGGGGTTATCCCATTGTCCACTATCCGCGAGGCTGAATTGCCCGGCCTGGGGAAAAAGTACCAGTTATGGCTTGATGACGGCGAACAAATTGTTGTAATTATTCACGATGACGGCACAAGGGAGATTTTTTACTTTAACGGTGATGAAGATGAACCCCTTGCTTCCATAACCCTGTCCGATCAGGAATCCCGCCAGCTGGGATCCATTATCGGAGGGGCCTTTTACCAGCCTAAAAAGCTGGAAAAGCTGGACGCCGCCATTGCTGAACTGCGTATAGAATGGTTAAAGGTGCGGGCAGGTTCAGAAATCTCGGGGAAAACCATAGGGGAACTGGGATTAAGAAAAAACCACGGGGTTATTATTATTGCAGTTATGGCTGACAAGGGTAAAGGCGGAAAAGAAATCCTGTCGATTAACCCGGGGCCGGGCTACATGTTTGAGCCCGGACACACGGTAATTGCAGCGGGCAGAAACGATAAAATAATACAAATGGAAGAAATGTTCGAGGTCAACTCCTAGTATGGCGCCGGACGTTATTTTTAATGTCGGTCTGGCTTTTGTCTTTATCGCGGTGGCCTCCCTGCTGGCTGCGCGGCTTAATTTTTCCTCAATCCCGCTCCTAATCCTGGCAGGGATGCTTTTTGGGCCCCATGCCCCCCTTATTGGAACAGTGTCCCTGGAACTCATTACATCCACCGAGTCCATGGAACTCCTTTCACGGCTGGGCGTATTACTGCTGCTGTTTTATCTGGGCCTGGAATTTTCGGCCGGCAAACTGGCCGAGGCGGGAAAAAGTATATTAAAGGGCGGCACCGTCTACGTCCTCCTGAATATCCTGAGAGGCCTCGGGATTGGCTGGCTTTTCTTTGATTCCTGGACGGAAGCGATGGTTGTTGCGGGTATCACAGGAGTTTCCAGCAGCGCCATTATCACTAAACTGCTAATGGATTTAAAAAGGGCCGCGAACCCTGAAACGGAACTTATCCTGGGAATCATGGTCTTTGAAGACGTATTCGTTGCCGCGTATCTGTCGATCCTTTCGGGAATGCTTGTACCGGGCGACTTCAACATCAGCCGGGTGTTGATTAACATCCTGGTTATTTTCGCTTTTATCATCTCCGTGCTTGTCTTCGGGAGGCGGCTGAGCGGCTTCCTCGGCAAACTCTTCAGGCTTAAGAGCAATGAGGCATTTTCCGTTATCATCTTTACATTGGTCCTTATGATGGGGGTTTTAGCGGATAGACTGCATATCACCGAGGCCATTGGCGCCCTGCTGCTGGGGCTGATCCTGGCGGAAACAGCCCACAACCACAGGATCCTTATTTCAATCACACCTATGCGGGACCTGTTCGGGGCAGTGTTTTTCTTTTCCTTCGGCATGGCCATAGATTACAGGACTTTTCCCGATGTAGCGGCCATATCCGGCATTGCCGTTCTGATTACTGTTACCGGCAACATTATCAATGGGTATATTGCCTCCTGGCTGGCGGGATATAAAAAAAGAAAGGCAACTAATGTTGCCTTCACCATTATGGCCCGGGGGGAGTTTTCCATTATCATTGCCGGCCTTGCCGCGGCCGCCGGTCTGAATCCGCGACTCCCGGCCTTTGCGGCGCTTTACGTACTTGCCCTGGCCTTTGTTAGTCCTGTACTGGCCAAACACACCAAGTTCTTCCACAGTATACCCGGGAAGTTTCACCTGAAAACTCCCAGGATTGGAACCACAACCTGACTTGAGCTGTCCAGAACCTGTACAGTATCCGCCCAGTACCTGTTCGTAATCGGGTTAAACTGCGCCAATGCCCGGGTACACATCAAAAAAGCGGGACGCCCCGGCGGCGATCCCGCTTTTTTATTACTTTTTTCCCGGCCCCATCAGCTTCCCGAAACCTCTAGAAGGGGGCTGTCCCCAATGGATTCACCCCGTATGGCCCGTTGGGGATTACTTTTTAACAGACAGCGTCTTAACCCGTCACCATACAACCGCAACACTTCCTTTGTTGCAATTTCGAATTGAAGCAGTTGGCCGCTTCTGTTGTGCGCATCGGAAGCAATGAAGTGGACCCAGCCTTCCTCCAAAAAAGTCCGGGCTGCGTCAGCAACCTCTGTGCAGTAGTAACCAGTAAGGCTGCCGGCTGTAAGCTGGACCAGGGAACCCCTGGCAACAAGGTCATAAAGACGGGAATAATCCCCCATAAAAACATAGTTCCGCTCCGGGTGAGCTATGACAGGTGTTACATCCTGCGCCAGAAGCTCATTTAAAACAGTGGTGGTAAAATCGGGAACGGACGCCGCAGGAAACTCAACTAGAAGGTACCGTCCCGTGTCGTTAATGGTCAGGACTTCGCCTGAAGCCATCCGCTGGGGCAGTCCGGGTTCAATGCCGTACTCCCCGCCAGGCATTACGACCAGGGGAATACTGTTTTTTTCCAGCTTCCGGCGCAGGTTTACCAGTACCTCCAGAATCAACTCCCTGCTGGGGTACGTCCTTGACTTCACGTGGGGGGTAGCCACCATTTGCTTGATCCCCGCCGTGACAGCGATACGGGCCATGGCGATGGCCTCTTCCATATTAGCTGCCCCATCGTCCAGACCAGGCAGGATATGGCTGTGAATGTCGATCATGATGTGCACCTCAATTCTGTTACTGGGCCTGCCTTTCAGACCCCGTCGACAGGCAGTTCATATCGCAGTTTAAAACAATTCCAAAGATTAAGGCCGGGTAAATTAAGAAACCCCTGGCAATCCCGTGATTTTTATAACAACTGAACCATAAAGCCAATTATAACACCGGGACGAATCGATTGTAAACAAGAAGGCCTTATAATAATCATAAAGAAAATCCGCCTTCCCAGGCTGGATACTTTTTTTGCGGCTATTTTTGTGAAAAGAAGAATTATGCTTCATTTTCCAGCACAGCGAATTTCCTTGTCAGGAATTAAAACTGTATCCGGCGCCTGCCTGTCTGCACTTACGGAACATAAAAAATCCGGTTCGGTTCGAACCGGCCCGGACTGAAAAGCCGTAATATCAACTGGCAAACTATACTGGTGTTAACACCTCACATGCTGCTCGTGCCTGGGGTCGGTAAAAGTATTGACCTCCACCAAAATAACGTCCGCCCCAATTTTTTTAATCTTCTCCCAGGGCACCACAATCTCCTCCTCCTTGGCAAAGAACCCCAGGAACCTGTTGCCCCCTTCACCAGGCAAAACGATAGCGGTAATTTTTCCTTCCTCCATATCAACTTCTATATCCTTAATTAAGCCGAGTCTTCGTCCGTCCACAACGTTAACAACTTCCCGCGCCCTCAGGTCCGATATCTTCACCACACCGAACACCCCCCTATATTTATATGTGCGGGGGACCGGCAACTGAACAACAATTTGAACAATAATACCATTGGCTTTGCCTGCTTAAAACAAAAAAGGCCCTTACAGGCCTTATTATACATATTTTCGCATGTGGTTGAGCGCTGCTTTTTCCAGCCGGGAAACCTGAGCCTGGGAAATGCCGATCTCTTCAGCAACTTCCATTTGAGTTTTTCCCTCGTAAAAACGGAGAGTTAAAATCAGTTTCTCCCGGTCGTTTAGTTTTCGCAGGGCGTCCCGGATGGCGATGCCCTCCAGCCAGTTCAGGTCCTGATTTTTCTCATCGCTGATCTGATCCATGACAAAAATGGGATCTCCGCCGTCATGGTAAATGGGCTCAAACAAGGAAATAGGCTCCTGAATGGCATCGAGGGCAAAAACGATTTCTTCCCTGGGCATTTTTAATTCCCCGGCAATTTCATTTATGGAGGGCTCCCGGGAATATTTGTTGACAAGGGCATCCCTCACCTGGAGGGCTTTATAGGCAACGTCCCGGAGAGAACGGCTGACCCGGATAGGATTGTTGTCCCTTAGATAGCGCCGGATTTCGCCGATAATCATAGGTACCGCATAGGTGGAGAATTTAACATTTTGGGATAGATCAAAATTGTCAATGGCTTTCATCAGGCCGATGCAGCCCACTTGGAAAAGGTCGTCAACATATTCGCCCCTGTTGGTAAAACGCTGAATAACACTAAGGACCAACCTGAGGTTGCCGTTAACTAACTGGGTCCGGGCGGAGGTTTCTCCTTTTTGCATGACCTCAAACAGGGCCCGCATCTGGCTGCCTGTCAGTACAGGGAGTTTTGATGTATTGACACCGCAGATCTCCACCTTGTTCACCAGCATAGAGGGCCCCCCATCTTGATCAAGCATTATATTTGTTTTTCAATCTCATTATTGCCAAGCCCAAATTGATTTATACACACCCGGAAAAGCATAAAAAACATCCCCTTTACAAACCGGGATGGGAGGGAGTTTGCCGGGGCTTTTCTTTTCTTTATATTTAACTTATTCCATGCGGTGTATTTCCTTTTTCAACCTTTTTATAATCCTTTTTTCCAACCTGGAAATATAAGATTGGGATATCCCCAAAAGATCGGCAACCTCCTTTTGAGTTTTTTCCATACCGTTGTTTAAGCCAAAACGCAGTTCCATTATTTTGCGTTCCCGCCCGGTAAGCTTTTGCAGCGCCAGATGAAGAAGCTTTTTATCTACCTCGTCTTCGATGTACTTATAGATGACATCGTTTTCCGTACCTAAAACATCCGACAGAAGCAGTTCATTTCCGTCCCAGTCGATATTCAGCGGCTCGTCAAAGGAAACTTCCGCCCGGGTTTTGTTATTCCGCCTGAGGTACATGAGAATCTCATTCTCAATACAACGGGAAGCGTAAGTGGCCAGCTTAATTTTCTTGGCGGGATCAAAGGTGTTAACGGCTTTAATTAAGCCGATGGTCCCGATTGATACTAAATCTTCAATTCCCACCCCGGTGTTTTCAAATTTTCTGGCGATATAAACTACCAGCCTGAGGTTTCTTTCAATTAGGATGCTCCTGACCGCCCCGTCCCCGGATTCCAGCCGGTTGATTAAAAATACCTCCTCATCGGTACTGAGAGGTGGGGGCAGGGCTTCGCTGCTGCCGATATAATAGATACCCGGCCGGCAGCCCAACCAGATTAGCAGGCGCAGTATGGCCAGGCGGACTCTCCAGCGGGTACGCCAGAATATCTTAGAAAACACACGTCAATCCTCCCTCCGTTGGGTTGCTGCGACTGTCCGGCAACCAGACCGCCCGGCAGCTAACCAGAGCTTCGAATTTCGTTAAACAAGGTGAATATCCCGTTAAAGCAGAAAAAAGATACCTGTCCTGCAGCCGGCCCTTTTAGGTGTGTCAAGCACTTCCCTTCCCGCAAAACCCCGGCCAGGAAGCCGGATTTTTTATTTTAAGGACGTCATCCCCGCGGGCCGGGACCGGCGCCTGTGAAAGCATGCTACGGGGCCAGGTTAAGCAGGTCTGGCCCCAGCAGCGCCTGATAAGACCCGTCGGGAACCAAACTATTCCGGTAAATGGCCAGTATAGCCGTGACAGCCCGGGGTTGCCGGCCAGGCTGCTCCAGTAATATTTCATCCGGACGATAACCAAGGATCAGCCCCCTGGACTTACCCAGGGACTGGAAGGGAATGGCGCTGAAACGCGAAGCATCACTGTCCCCCCCCAAAGAGCTTAAAACCTCCCAGATATCAGCCTCCCCCTCTGCTTCAAAAAAAGGGCGCACCTGCAACGGCAGAAGAGGTTTTAAAAGGCTGTACTCAACAACAATCACCGGGCGCCCGGTCAGGGGATCAGTTAACTGGTTCCCCGTATCCAAAAACGCGTCAATCTTAACCTGATTACAGCCCGAGCGGATTAAAACAGGAATTTTAAAAAGTTTTTCCCACAAACCTTTTCTTTGCAGTGCGGCCAAACCTTTTACAGCCGCTCCCAAGGCCGCAAGCCCGAGAAGAATTCCCGTCCAAAGGTGCCCGTTGATGATCATGCCCACCTCATTGAGGCTGGTTATGGCGCCGGCGTGAAGAAAGAAGATGACCCCCAATGCCAGCCCCCCCAGCCCCAGGGACGTTAGATAAAAACAACCAAGACAGGTAAAAAACAGCCGCAGAGGAACAGGAGAAAATGTTACTGCAGTGATTATAACGGACGCGATAGTTTTACAGCCCAGTGTCAAGAAAAGGCCGCAGCCGGGGAATAAAGTGACGAGGGCATAACCGGCGCCCAGGGCCGCACCTGCGGCAAGCCGGCCTTTTCTAACCGGGGCGCGGCTAAGCTTTGCAGCAGCCCACAGGATAGCGTAATTCATGACCATGTTGCCCAGGAAAACCTGATCGAGATAGACGGTAAAGGCCGCCATGGAATTATACTCCCGTTCCTTTAAGGCATACCCCGGGGGGAAATGCTATACCTACAATTTCATTTTATCGTCAACTTTCTTGCTTTATGACTGAATAGTAAAATAACTACAACACTGGCCTTATTATACATTGTACGGGCTGGAGAATTTGTCGTGTTCTGACCACGCCAACTAATTATTCCCAGACATTTTACTGCAAATATCACTGTTTTTGCTTATTGAAAGCCGCTGCAGGGCTCCTTTCTACGCTGCTGCTTTATTTCTTTGTTTTAAAAAGCCCCAGGCCGCAGTACAGGGGTACGTTGTGTCCCGTGCAGACGCCCCCAAAAAAAGAAGCCGGTTAACCGGCTTCAAAAAAACTTGCTTCCGCTCCAAAAAAACACCTGCTTATCCCCCAAGGCCTTAAGCGGGTGTTTTACATAGCAATTTTATCTTATGTAAACAAATCCGGCTTTCCTGATTCCCCCGGCCGGTCAAGGTAAAAAACCATACCGGACAGGATGCAGGGTGTAACCGGGTCAATGCCCTTTGATTATGCTTCCCCATCCCCGGGGGTACAGGCAAGTTTGTTGGGGCTTACCCTTCAATGGTGATCGAGGGCTCTTCCCTGGAAACAATCATACCAATTTTTGCCCCCGCTACACCTTCAGCCTTAAGGGCTGCCAATGTGTCTGCCGCTTTTTCCCCGGGGACGGCCATCAAAAGGCCCCCCGAAGTCTGGGGGTCAGTGAGGATTAGTTTATCTGTTTCACCGATGGAACTGTCCCATTGCAGCCTTTTTTTCAGATAATCCAGATTCCGGTAAGCTCCGGCGGGGATCAACCCCAGCGAAGCCAGCTCACGGACCTGTTCCAGAACAGGTATTTGGGACAAACTAATGAGGGCGCCCACACCGCCGGCTGCTGCCATTTCGTAAAGATGGCCCAGCAATCCAAAGCCCGTTATGTCTGTGCAGGCATGTGCCCCGGCTTCGACCATAACCCGGGAAGCCCGGTCATTCAGCGTCTCCATCAATCTTATGGCACTGGCGCATGTCCGGTCATCAGCCAGTTCACCTTTAACTGCGGTAACAATAATTCCGATACCCAGGGGTTTGGTCAGGATCAGGGCATCCCCCGGAAGCGCCCCGGCATTTTTTATTACTTTGTCCGGATGCACCAGACCGGTAACGGCAAGCCCGTATTTTGGCTCCTTATCTTCAATGGTGTGGCCGCCCACCATCAGGGCCCCGGCTTCCTTAACCTTGTCGGCACCGCCCCTCAGAATTTCCACTAAAACATCCAGGGACAGCTCCTTGCAGGGAAAGCCGATAATGTTCAGGGCCAGGAGCGGTTTTGCCCCCATGGCGTAAATGTCGCTCAAGGCATTTGCCGCGGTAATGGAACCGAAGATATAGGGATCGTCCACCACCGGGGTAAAGTAATCAACAGTCTGGACAATGGCTGTTTCGTCATTGAGACGATAAACCGCCGCATCGTCACTGGTGGAGGAACCCACCAGCAAGTCCGGATCCTCCACCGGGGTCAGCTGGCGCAGTACCTGGGCCAGGTCCTGGGGACTTAGTTTTGCCGCTCACCCGGCGCTGCCGGCCAGCATAGTCAGTCGCGGGCTTATGTTTTTATCCATTGCTCCTGGTTTCTGAAACCAACCTGCCAGTTTAATCCAAGGTAACCCTGATTAGGTTTCTCTTCCGGTGACTAACGGAAGGCAGACCGCAGGCTGCAAGCCGGCGCAATAACCAACCCGTCTTTCCTTGCAAACCTGTCAGAAAACCAGGCTTTTCACCTCCTTTGTTTTTATCTCCCCGCAGTTTTTTTATAGCTTTACTGGGGAGGGATTTAAATATACCCCATTGCAACGGAAAACCCCCTGTCCGGCAGGGGGAGTTAATCCTTTAGCGTCTGCGTAAAAATGCCGGAATATCCAGATCATCATGACTGGCGAGGGGTTTGATCTCCAGTTCATCTATGGGACGTGCTTTTTTGGCCGGCCGCTGATCAAATCCTGTGGCGATGACGGTAACCCTGACATCATCTTCCATCCGCTCGTCAATAACAGCTCCAAAAATAATATTGGCCTCAGGATCAGCGGCCTGGGCAATAATATCCGCCGCCTCGTTTACCTCAAACAGACCCAGGGAAGCCCCACCTGTAATATTCAACAAGACTCCCCTGGCCCCCTCAATGGATGTCTCCAGTAACGGGCTGGAAATAGATGCCCGGGCAGCCTCCGTAGCTCTGTTGTCTCCACTGGCGATACCGATACCCATTAAGGCGGAACCAGTTTCCCTCATGATGGTCTTGACATCCGCAAAATCAAGGTTTATTAAGCCCGGCACGGCAATCAGGTCGGAAATTCCCTGCACTCCCTGGCGCAGCACGTCATCCGCAATTCGAAAGGCTTCAACAATGGATGTTTGCTTTTCAATCACTTGCAATAGCCTGTCGTTGGGAATGGTAATCAACGTGTCAACCTTTTCCTTAAGGGTCTCAATACCCGTATCCGCCTGGTTAGCCCTTTTACGGCCTTCAAATGTGAACGGCTTGGTTACAACTCCTACAGTAAGGGCTCCCAGTTCCTTGGCAACTTCGGCCACAATGGGAGCAGCCCCGGTGCCTGTACCCCCGCCCATACCTGCTGTAACAAAAACCATGTCAGAACCTTTCAGAACCTGCAAGATCTCGTCACGGCTTTCTTCGGCCGCTTTTTGACCGATTTCGGGATTGCCGCCGGATCCCAGGCCTTTGGTCAGCTTGGAGCCGATTTGAATCTTGTGGTTGGACTGCGCCAGGTAAAGCGCCTGGACGTCGGTGTTTACCGCAATAAACTCAACCCCTTTGAGACCCGCGTGAATCATCCGGTTTACCGCGTTATTCCCACCTCCCCCAACCCCAATAACCTTTATGTTGGCGAACTGGTCAAGGTCGAGTTCAAAGTCAAGCATGCCTTTAGTCCCCCTCCATTATTACTATCCCATGAATTTATTACGAAAATCGCCACATCTGGCGCCTGTTACTGCTTGAATCAGCGTGCCGGTTGACAGCCCGGATCATCTCTTGTTTCGATCTTCGAACCAGTTGAATACCTTGCCCACAAAACCCTCACTCTGTTCCCGGCAGTCCCTGGAAATCTTCTTTTTACCCGGCAGGCGGGCCAGGCGGTAAAGAACAAGGCCCAGGGCATTAGCGAAAGCAGGGTTTAAAGGTAAACCCTGGTTTTGCAGCCGGCCAATTCTAACGGGCATCTGTAATGTTTTTTCTGCCCAAGAAGACAATCCGCTTAACTGGGACACGCCCCCGTAAATTACAACTCCTCCAGGCGGGGGACCGGGGTAATCAAAACCCTTGATTACTCCGCCGGCCAGGGTAAAGATCTCCGTGAGTCTGGCCTCAATAATCGACTGGATCAAATCCTGGGGTTTCTGGCCTTCAACAGCGCCACCAACACCCGTTCCCGCGCAGTGGATCCCTTCCGGCGGAGTTTTTTCCAGCTCATATTCCTTTAATACTTCCACAGCCTGGTTCAGGGACAGACGAAGCCCGATAGCCAGGTCGCCGGTCAGGTGCTCTCCCCCCAGGGGAAGCACGGCTGTTTCCTTAAGCAAACCTCTGTTGAAGAGACTGATTGAGGTTAGCCCCGCCCCAATATCCAGCAAAATTGTTCCCAATTCCCTTTCGGCTGGTGTAAGCAGTGCGTATGAACCGGCCAGGGGACTATAAATTACTTCCTGAACTGCCGGACCAGCGAGGCGCACGCACTCGATCAGATTCGTAATTTCTTCGGAAGGGGCCGTTACAATCCGGCTGCAGGGTTGTTTCCGTTCAGGACCAGTTCTGGTTAAAACCGCCGGAAGCCGCTTAACGATCCTCCGGCCGGGCGGCGCCCCGGCTGGACCCGGGCAGGAACCGGATCCCGTAATTGCGGGACTTGCCCCGGGATATAAGCCGTGGCTGTCCATTGTAAATCCGCCCGGGAAATCTATAACACCCGCGTTGGAGCTGCAATAGCTAACAAAAACCCTGCCTGCCCTGATCCCTGCCATCTTTTCCGCTTTTTCCAGGGCTTGTTTAACGGACTTTGCCGTGAGAGATGGGTTCTCTATTGCCCCCTTGCGGATTCCCACGCTTGGGGCTTCCCCTGATCCCACTAGCTCAAGGGCTCCTTTACGGATCAGGGCAATGATCACGGCTGTCTTCGAAGTGCCTGGATCAAGCCCCGTTAAGACAGCAGGAAGAACTTTTGCCAACGAGGGCGCCTCCCGACCAAACTTTGACTGTTTGTTAGGATTCCACGTGAATGGCGATTTCCCTTTTTAAAATTTATTTTTTTAAAAGGTGACGGCGGATAATGGCAAGGTTCTGGAACAACCTGACTCCGAAGGCCACCACTGCGGCCAGGTATAGATCGATTCCAAGACGTTCTCCTATAAAGGCCAGACCTGCAGCCAGCAAAGCATTACTGAAAAAACCGGTTATAAAAATTGTGTTATCAAAATGCTCTTCCATGGCGGCACGCAAACCGCCAAAAACCGAGTCCAGCGCCGCCAGGGCCGCCACGGATAAATATTTGGCGTAGGCATGGGGCAGGACCACGGGCATGTTGAGCCCGATTAGAACACCCGCTGTGATTCCGATGACAGTTAACCAGAGCCCTAACCACATTTCAAGCCATCACCTTCGACCATCAAGTATTTATTGGAATTCCCCAAAATACCAAAACTTATTTCTGGGCAGGCCTGGCGTATTCCAGGCGCAGGGGCCCGTCATAAGCAGGAACCCGGATTTGTTCCTTGGTTTCCACACTTACCAGCGCCCCTTGCTCACTCAGGTACTCCACCAGCCCGCCTTTTAATTCCAGGCTGCTTTTAAGCGTACCTGGATTACCTATGGCAATGATCTTGTATGGTGATGAGAGCCGGGTAAGATTCACATTAATGTGATTTCCCGCCAGGCGGACCTCGCTGGTGGCAAGAATTCTCTGGCCGTTTACCGCAATTGCCTCAGAACCGGCGCCGCGCAGGTCGTTTAAAACTTTTAAAAGATCTTCATCCTTAATAATATAGCCCTCATGATCACCGTATCGCATGCCGGCGCCGGGTGTACTATCCAGTCCCACTTCCACTCCCGGTCCCACAACCGGCAGAAGACCCGCATACAATTTTATTTTATACAATTCGCTTTCCAGCGCTCCGGCGGCACCGGCATGACTTTTCACTGCCTCCTCCAACTTTGATTCCAAGTCCGTGGCCTCTTCCTGGAGTTGATTAACATCCTTCTCCAATTGTTTTTTTTCAATGGTTAATTCCTGGGCCCTGTCAAGGGGAACCGACAGATCCCTGCTGCTGGCCGTGCGAAACTGTAAGGCCAGCATCAGGCCTACCACAACAGCAAATATTGTTATATAGAAATATGTTATTCTGTTTAAGGCCATGTCCTAATCCCCCGCCCTGGCATACTCAAACCTTATTCCGCCGCTGTAGGCCGGTACAATTACCTCCGGTATTTTTTTTACCGAAACCTGAATCCCCCAAAACTGGAGGGTTTCCGCCACCCCGCCTTTCATCTTGAGCGAACTTTCCAGGGTATCCGGGTTACCGATGGCCGTGATTACATAGGGTGGCGCCAGGCGCTTATTCTTGTTCAAAAGAATTGTCGGGCCGGTGCAGCGTACTTCAGTGGTGGCCAGAAGTCTTTGTCCGTTGATGGAAAGGGCTTCCGCCCCGGCCGCCCTTAACTCGTTCAGAACCCGTAAAATGTCTTCATCATGCAGAACATAAAGGTTCGGGTTTTGACCAGGCTTAAGAGCAACATTGCTGTCGTTTAAAGTAACCTCCACACCCTGACCGCTCAATTCGCTTACCCCGGCTAAAACCCTGGCATGTTCCAGCGCCTCCTTTATTTCGGAGACCAGGGGGCCGGCGGTTACTTTATCCAATTGAGAACGCAGGTTATCCACCCCGTCCTGGAAGTCATCCCGATCAGCCCTGAGTTTCTCCACCTGAGTGGAAAGTTCACGGGCTCTTTGGACCGGTTCGCTGGCCTGAATCTCCCTGGTAACACGGTACTGGGCCGAAAGCATAATCCCCAGGACCAGACCAACCAGAACAACGGCCCACCGGTAGCTTTTCAAAACTATCACCTCCGCCTATGGAACTTTATACAGTACTACCGGCTGGCCTGTGCTGGAAAGGTCAATATAATTGATTTTGTCTCCCTGCTTGCTTAATTGTTGCAAAAGCTGCTCTAAAATAGCCCCTTTTTCTTCTATTTCCATGGCCAGTCCCAAACGGCACTGAATCCCATCCAGGGTGTACAGAAGAATCTGACCGCCCTCGCCGGTATGGACCTCTGACAGGTTGGTTACTACTGATGCGGGTAATCCCATGATTACCGCCAGGGCATCGTCCAGTCTTTCCGACCGGACAGGCTGCCCCGGATTGGGGAGTTCATAATCAATGCCCGTCAATACGGGCAGACCGGGGGTACCGGCCCCCGCCTTCTGCAAATAAACGCCATCACCGTCCACCTTGATGAAACCTTCCCGGGCAGGCAAAAGGCCCAGGGGCTTGCGCTCCAGTATAGTAAAAACAACTGTGGACGGAAGCGACCTGTCCGCCCGGACTTCTTTGACCATGGAGATTAGTTCCAAATTGGCCACAGCCGCATTTAAATCAACCTTAAAAATGTTTTCACCTATACCAACATTGGCAACGGCGATTATTTGATCTTCGCTTAAAAATTCGTTGCCCCGCACATGCACCTGGTGAACCTCAAAAATTGGGGACTGCAGCAGGACATACCCGCTGACAATAAGTATTAAAATAAAAAAAACGCTTTCCAGGACATTCCATTTCTTTTTCCCATTACTTCTTTTATAGTAACCGGTCAAGAAATTCACTCCGGTTCAACCTGAATTAGTTTTCCCCATATGTAATTATACCAACCAAGTAAGACTTGTCCATAAGAAACTTTGAAAAACAAATCCGGCCATGCCTTCCGTGGGCCCATAGAAAATATGATTTTTGATTCAATTTAAAATAATGGCAAACTTTACCTCTTTTTGTGACAATCCGGCAGCAGAAATCATAGAATGTTGTAAAGCCGCGGAAGGGAGGAATATCTCGGAAATAGGAAATAAGGTAGAAGCAGTGGAGGTTTTCAGAGTTTAATAATAGTTGGTTATTCTGAGTCCCCTCAAAGGAACCTGGTAGTAATACCACATAAAGGAGGAATAATAATGGCATTTGGTGCGGCTGGTGGGGCTGCCGCCAGCGGGGCTGTAGCCGGGGCGGAATTTGGTGGATTTGGCAACTGGGCCTTCATTCTTTTCCTGATCCTGATTTTGTTGATCTTTGCTTTCGGCATTTTCTTCATCTAAAGGGCTGGTCTGCTATCCTCAAGGTTTTTAAGTAATCACGCGAGGGAGGAATTTCAAAATGGCATTTGGCGCAACCGGTGGGGCTGCCGGTGGTGCAGGCTTTTTTCCGGGAATCGGCAACTGGGGCTTTATCCTGTTCTTGATTCTGATTCTGCTGGTCTTTGGATTCGGCGTTTTTTTCATCTAATAAAAACTTCTACCGGTTATTAAAACATAAGGCTATCGGTTTTAACTCCCAAAAGGAAGCCGCTATTAGCGGCTTTCCGCTCTTTACACGGAAAACAGGTCCCTTGTCCAGCCGTCAACTAAAAAAAGAGCCACTAGTTGTGAACTCTAATCATTCTTGCCCCCAGGGAGTTATACTTTACTTCCAGTCTCTCGTAACCCCGGTCAATATGGTGCACGTTTTCCAGGACCGTACCGTCTTCAGCCGCCAGGGCTGCCAGCACCAGCGACGCCCCGGCCCTCAAGTCGCTGGCTTCCAGATAGGCCCCGCTGAGTTTCCCAACCCCTTTGATGATTGCCGATTGACCCTCCACCTTTATATCGGCGCCCATTCTGCGCAGTTCGGCTACATGCTTGAACCGGTTTTCAAAAATAGTTTCGCTGATGACGCTGGTACCTTCGGCAAGGCTTAAGAGCGCCATCATCTGGGGTTGCATGTCGGTGGGGAAGCCCGGATAGTGCATTGTTTTCAGATCAACAGGCCTGACCCGCCCGGGTCCCTGCACCCTGACCTGGTCATCCCCTGCAGTTATGCTTATACCGGCCTCCCTTAGTTTGGCAATGAGGGGTTCCAGGTGTTCGGGGATGACATTGGTTACAGTCACTTCCCCTCCTGTGATAGCCGCGGCCACCATGTGCGTCCCCGCTTCAATCCGGTCGGGGATTACAGTATGCACAACCGGAAGCAGTTCCCTGTGCCTGACACCCTCGATTTTAATTGTGTCTGTCCCGGCCCCTTTGACCCTGGCGCCCATTTTGTTTAAATAGTTTTGCAGATCTACGATTTCCGGTTCTTTGGCTGCATTCCGGATAACCGTAACACCCTCCGCCAGGATGGCCGTCATGATAATATTCTCTGTCGCCCCCACGCTGGGCAGATCCAGGTGAATATCGGCGCCCAGCAACCTTTCCGCTTCTGCCGTAATGTAACCGAACTTCTCCTGTATTTTCGCGCCCAGGGCCTGCAGGCCTTTTAAATGCAGGTTCATAGGGCGGCTGCCGATCTGGCAGCCGCCCGGGTAGGATATCTTGACCCTGCCGAATCTGCCCAATAGGGAACCCAAAACCAGGTTTGAAGCGCGCATGCGGCGCATTAGTTCTTCGGTTATTTCAACTGATTGAATAGTCGAGCTATCAACTTCAATTGTACTCCGGTCGCTGATGACTTTTGCCCCAAGGTAACTCAGTACATCTTTCATAACTGAAACGTCCCTAAGCTGGGGCGCTTCGTAAATGGTGCTTTTCCCGGCGTTCAGGATGCTTGCCGCCAAAATCGGCAGCGTTGCATTCTTGGAGCCACTTACCCGAATGGTACCCTTCAGGCGGTTGCCACCTACGATCACAAACTTTTGCACACTGCCACCTCCGCCTAATCATTACCGAGAACCTTAATTTCCAGCTGCAATTCCACGCCAAAGCAACCAAACACTTTTTCCCTGGCCCTGTCAATCAACTCAAGGACATCCCGGGCCGCAGCTGAACCAAGGTTGATGATAAAGTTGGCGTGAACAGTGGATATTTGGGCGTCTCCAATCCTTAAACCTTTCAGTCCCGCCGCTTCAATCAAACGTCCGGCGGAGTCCCCCGGCGGGTTTTTGAATACGCTTCCCGCATTGGGAAAACCCAGGGGCTGCGTTTTTCTGCGCCGGGCAAGATGCTCCTCCATTTCTGCGGAGATTTCATCCTTATCCCTGTAATAACAGGAGAATTCAGCCTCCACAACGATGGCCGGCTCACTCTGCAAAATACTGGAACGGTAACCAAAGGCAATTTCTCTATTTGTTTTTTGATAAAACACCCCTGCCGGGCTGAGCAGCAATACCTTGCCAACCAGGGAGCAAATGCACTGGCCGTTGGCCCCTGCGTTCATAACCACCGCTCCGCCAACGGTTCCGGGTATCCCCGCAGAAAATTCAAAACCACCCAGGTTGCTGTCCCGGGCAACTGCCGCTAACTTGGCCAGTTTTGCCCCCGCCTCCGCAGTGATCCCGGAATCCCTGGTTGTAATTCTTCCCAGGCGGCTGCCGATTTTGACCACAACACCCCGGATCCCTCTTTCAGTAACCAGCAGGTTGGAACCGTTGCCGATTACCACAAGGGGTGCCTGCCGCTTGTGGATGTTGGACACCGCCAGCTGCAGCTCCGCACGGCTGAATGGTTCCACAAAAATCTCGGATGGACCGCCGATGCGCCAACTGGTGTGGTTTTCCAGCAGCTCCCCCGCCCTCACCCGGCCGGGCAACAGCTTCTGCAGCTCACGGTACAAAGCTGAATCAGCCAATCCTATGACGCTCCTTTAACTTGCTGACCAGTTCAACTCCCGCGCACCAGATATCACCAGCCCCCATAGTCACAATCATATCCCCGGGGCGTGCTGTTTTAGCCAAATAATCAACTATTTCCTGCCTGGTGGGCAGATAAACAACATCACGGCCTTCGTGCTTTTCGATAGCTGATACTATTGTGCTGGCGGAAACCCCCTGAATAGGTCTCTCACCGGCACTGTAAATATCGCTTATGATAATTTCATCCGCATCACTGAAAGCATCCCCGAAGCGTTCGCCCAGAAGTGAGGTCCTGGTGTAGCGGTGAGGCTGGAAAACACCCACCACCCGTCCGGTTTTAACTTGCCCTGCCGCTCTCAGAGTTGCCTTGATCTCGGAAGGGTGATGAGCATAATCATCGATTATTCTGATCCCACTGACTTCACCCCGGAGTTGAAACCTGCGACCGGCGCCCCTGAAAATTTTGAGGGATCCGGCGATCTCCTCAAAGGGCAGGCCCAGAAAACGTCCTACCGCTACCGCGGCCAGGGCGTTGGACAAATTGTGACGCCCGGGCACGCTTAATTCCAGGCTTCCCAGCAGTTCCCCCCGCTCGTAGACATCACCTGCCGTGGCCTGTCCGTTAAGACGCAGGTTTTTCAAGACATAGTCGGATTCCGGGTGTTCCAGGGCATAGGTTAGATGGGGACGCCGGTATTCCTGCAAAAGCCCTTTAATAGTTTGATTGTCAGCGCATACCACTGCTGTCCCCGTATCGGGCACCTTGGCCATAAAGTCGCGAAATGCCGCCACAATATTAGCAAAACTTTTATAATAATCAAGATGATCGTCCTCAATATTGGTAATGACCTCAATAAAAGGATCCAACTTTAAAAAAGAACCGTCGCTTTCATCCGCCTCCGCAACCAGATAGTCTCCCTCACCAAGCTTGGCGTTTCCGCCAATTTCTGTCAAGTCACCTCCAATTAGTATGGTGGGGTCGAAATTATTCTTTTCCAGCATGAGAGCAATCATGGATGTTGTGGTTGTTTTTCCGTGCGACCCTGCAATGGCGATACCCTTTTGACGCCGCATCAACCAGGCCAGCATCTCACCGCGATGCATAACTTGCAGGCCTTTCTCCCTTGCTTTGATCAGTTCGACGTTTGTGAGGGGAATAGCTGTCGAGGCAACAACAAGATCAGCGCCCTCCACGTTATCTGCCGCATGCCCCAGATAACAGGTTGCCCCCAGGGCTTCCAGCCTATCGCCCGCTTCCGAGTTTTTCAGGTCCGACCCGGTCACATGGTAACCCAGTTCAAGCATGATCCTGGCGATGGCACTCATCCCTGTGCCACCAATCCCAATAAAATGAACATGCTGCCTTTTCTGCACAAATCATATCCCCTTCCTGGCCGGGTTTAACCTCTTACAAAACTAATTCCTCTGAAATATAGAATATACTATGCATATCTCTGTCAAGGTGTTACATTCGTTCATTTAAAGCTTGTCCACTTCTTGATTATAGCTGGGTTGGCATATTTTAACATCCATGTAATTACGTTCTCGCCAATTTGTCTACACAATCTATTATATCTTGCAAAGCCATTTTTTTACCCATTCTTTTACTTGCATCCGCCATTTGCGTCAGCAAATCCGGCTTCTTCAGCAATTCTTCCACTTTAAGGCAAAGTATTTCTCCCTTTAGATCCCTGTCCAGCACAACCTGGGCGGCGCCCTCCCTTTCCAGGGCGCGGGCGTTGTACTCCTGATGGTTTTCAGCGGCATAGGGATACGGTATTAAGATGGAAGGGATACCAAGTGCCGATAATTCGGCTAAAGTAGCCGCGCCTGCCCTGCTGATCACCAGATCGGCCGCTGCCAGGGCATCCTGCATATTATAGAGATAAGGACTAATTTTAACATTCCCAATTTTAGCCAGGTCCATACCCTCTTTGGAGCAAGCCTGGAAAAAATCCTCGTAACCAGCCTTGCCTGTTACCAGAAGAATGTTCAACCTGGGGTCACCGGCATATTTTTTTAGAACTGCCTGCATTGCTTGATTAACGGACCTTGCCCCCCGGCTTCCGCCAAAAGCCAGCAACAGGAAACGGTTGGCCTCAAAATTCAGGTTTTTTAGCCCTTCCTCCCTGTTTGCCCGCAAAATTTCCGGCCGTACGGGCAGTCCGGTAAGTACTGTTTTTTCCTTATGCGGGAAATAAATTGCCGAATCGGCGAAGGTTACGGCAACCCTGCTGCCAAATCGGGCTAGAATCCGATTTGTAATCCCCGGAAGTGCATTCTGCTCATGGATTAAAGTCGGGATCCCTTTAAGGGCGGCTGCCAGAACTACCGGACCGCATACATAGCCGCCGGTCCCAATCACTACTGCGGGGCGAAATTCCCTTATAATTCCCCAGGCCTGTAAAAAGCCGCGTCCAGCCCGCCAGAACACCAACAGGTTGTGTAACGACAGCTTCCGCTTCAGACCTGCCGCCGCGATTCCCCGGAAGGGCAACCCTGCCCTGGGGACGATATCCCCTTCCATCCCGCCACTGGTTCCCACGTAAAGGATTTCCGCTCCGGGATATCTGTCCTTGAGCCCCCGGGCAATGGCCAGGGCGGGATAAATGTGACCGCCTGTCCCCCCTCCTGAAACAATAAAACGCAAAGGTCCCACCTCTCTTTTATCGGGTCCTGTTAAATTTCGAAATATTAAGCAGGATCCCAACTCCAGCCATGGTTATCAGCAGGGAGGACCCGCCGTAGCTGATAAAAGGCAGGGGAATTCCAGTGACAGGACAGGAACCGGTTACAACGCCAATATTGATTATGGCCTGGACCCCCACCCAGGCGGTTATTCCTGTTGCCAGCAGGCTGGCAAAGGGGTCCTGGGAGGTTACCGCAATCTTGAGCCCCCTCCAGACAAACAGGATAAACAGCATAATAACCAGGGAGGCCCCGATAAACCCCAGTTCTTCTGCTGTGATGGCAAAAATGAAGTCGGTGTGATTCTCGGGGAGATAAAGGAATTTTTGTTTGCTCTGGCCCAGGCCCATACCAAACAGCCCGCCCGAGCCAATGGCGTAGAGACCCTGGATAATATGGAAACCGGTGTCCTGGGGATCAGCCCAGGGGTCCAAAAAAGCCAGGAAGCGCTGCATCCGGTAGGGCTCGAAGAAAATAGCCAGCCCCACAGCAACAAGACCAGCCAGACCCAGACTTACCAAATGGGCGATTCTGGCCCCCCCGGCAAAAATCATCAGCATGACTATACCGGCAAGGGATACGGCAGTTCCCAGATCCGGCTGGAAAAGAATTAACAGCGAAGCAAAAATCAGGATTAAAAGATAGGGTAAAACCCCCCTGGAAAAATATTTAACACTATCCTTCTGTCTGGCCAGGCCGTAAGCCGTAAAGACAATGACGGATAACTTGACCAGTTCGGCAGGCGCAAACAGCGTTGGGCCAATGTCGATCCAGCGCCGGGCCCCATTTACCTCCTCACCTATGCCGGGGATTAAAACCAGTATCAGGGTAACGAAGGCGATGACTAAAAGAGCCTGGGCGTATTGCTTGAGCCGCCAATAGTCAAAATTCATTACGAAAAACATGGCCCCCAGTCCCAGCGCGGCCCAGAGCATCTGGCGTTTAAAGAAGTAAAAGCTGTCCTGGTAGTGGATTAGGGTGCTGTATTCACTGGCGCTGAAAACCATGACCACACCGATACTCAGCAGACTCAGCACTGTTAAAAAGAGGACAAAGTCCGGAGCATTCCTTTTTACTCGCATGGTCAAACACCCCCATATCACCGGTAACCGGTACAAACTTTTATAAACGCCAATCATCTGCCAGGGATTTAAATTTCGAAACTCTTAACAATTTCTTTAAACAGGTCCCCGCGCTCCTCATAACTTCTAAACATATCCCAGCTGGCACAGGCCGGGGACAAGAGAACAGTTTCGCCAGGCCGGGCATACTGGCGGGCAAGCATAACCGCTTCCCGGAAATCACCGGCATACTGGATGTTTTTAAAGCCCCTGGCCCGGGCGGCGTCGGCGATCAATCCGGCGCTTTGCCCCAGGACCACCAGCATCCTGGCCTTTTCCTTCATCTTCCCGGCAAAGAAGCTGAAATCGCTGCCCTTGTTCTTTCCGCCGGCAATAAGAATAACCGGCTCCTCACAGGACTCCAGGGCCTTGATCGAGGCCTCCGGGTTAGTACCCTTGGAATCATTGATATAACGCACTCCGTCGATTTCAGCCACAAATTCCAGCCGGTGGCTGACTCCTTTAAAGGTCCGTAGAGCATCGGCCAGACTGCCGCTTTCTATTCCCAGCACCTTCGTGGCGGCAACAGCCGCCAGGGCGTTCTCTAAATTATGGGCGCCGGGAATACCCAGCTCATTGACAGGGCAAATAATTTCTTCACTTTGACCCAATCTGGCGGTGATTTTCCCTTCCCGGACAAATACACCCTCCGGCAGGACCACCTGCCGGCTGAAATAAATGACCTTACTTTTAAGTCTTTTTCCCAGGGCGCTTGTTGCTGCATCATCGTAATTAAGAACGGCGTAGTCACCCGGATCCTGCTTTGCTACAGTTTTAGCTTTTATTGCAGCGTAATTCTCCATGGTGCCGTGACGGTCCAGGTGGTCCGGGGTAATGTTCAGGATAACACCCACCCTGGGCTTAAAAGCAGCGGCAGTTTCCAGCTGAAAACTGGATACCTCGGCTACGATCAGATCATCCGGCCCAAACTGTTCAACCTCCGTTACCAAAGGTACCCCGATGTTACCCCCTACCAGCACATTTCTACCTGTCTTTTTGAAAATTTCACCAATTAGCGTTGTTGTAGTGGTTTTTCCGTTTGTTCCCGTGACAGCTATAAAGGGCGAGCCGGCGAAACGAAAAGCAAGTTCCAGTTCACCTGTAAGAGGTATCCCGTATTTTAGAGCATCCCTGGCCGGTTCCACAGCCGGGGGTACTCCAGGGCTCAGCACAACCAAATCAAAGTTTCCGCGTTCTACCCCGGGGTAACCACCGAGGAAAATTTCAACTCCCCGTGCGGCCAGCTCTTCCCTTTCGCTCCGGGGATCATCGGGTTGGCCGGCGTCAGCAAGAACCACAGCGGCTCCTTTGCCCCCAAGGAAACGGGAAACCGCCACACCGCTCTTGCCGGCGCCGATTACCAGGATCTTCTTACCATTGAGGTTCATCAAGCTCCGCCTTTCCGAAAAGGACACGCCCTTTCATTATTTATTCAATACCTGCGGCAAAAAGACCACATGCGAACCTGCAGTCCCTACAAACTATACAGCCCGGCGAAGCCAAGGGCGGCCAGAACCAGGGTGACTGTCCAGAAAGTAAGAACGACCCGCTTCTCCCCCCAACCCCCCAGTTCAAAGTGGTGGTGCAGCGGACTCATTCTGAATATCCGGCGGCCCGTAGTCTGAAAGGAAATCACCTGGATGATTACGGACATCGCTTCAACTACAAAAACACCCCCGATGATTACCAGGAAGAGCTCCCTGCCGGTAATAACCGCGGCCGCCCCCAACCCGCCCCCCAGGGCCAGGGAACCGGTATCGCCCATAAAAACCCGGGCCGGGTGGCGGTTAAAGAACAAAAAACCCAGGCAACCGCCGGAGAGTGCCGCCATGCCAACCGCTACGCCGGTTTTATCTGCCGCCAGGGCCACAGGAATAAGGGCCAGGGCGACCAGCATGCTGACACCGGCAGCCAAACCGTCCAGCCCGTCTGTCAGGTTGACAGCATTGCCAAAGCCCACCACCACCAGGATAGCGAACACCAGAAAAGGCCACCAGCCCAGCTCCAGCTGGATGCCCCCCGGCGCAAGAAAACCGGAGTAGGGCAGGATAAGGCCGGTACCCCGGTCCGTATTGAAGGCGACCCAAAAGGCCAGCCCGGCCGCCAGGAGGATCTGTCCTAAAAGTTTTTCCCGGGCCCTCAGGCCCAGGGAACGTTTAAGAATAACCTTGAGATAATCGTCTAAAAACCCAATAAAACCGTATCCCGTAATGATGATTAGCACCACCATCAGATCGGGCTGGTCCCGACCGGCAATAAGTCCCCCCGCCAGGATCCCCGCTAAAAAGATAAGCCCGCCCATTGTAGGTGTGCCGGCCTTCTGCAGGTGCCTGGAGGGACCGTCGGAGCGAATATTCTGCCCGAACTTCAACCTTTTAAGCCAGGGAATTACCAGAGGACCCAGCAATAGGGAAACAGTCAGGGCTATGACAAAGGCCTGCCATAAATTACTGCTGATTGTACCGGTGTATGAAAGTAACAGTAATCCTCCCGCGACTAAAAAAATAAACAGGACGGCTGCCGATGCCTTCCTTAAATCATTCATGTCTTCCTCCAGGTCTTGTTAAATAGTTATGTAGGGGAAATTGCCTTGCTGTTTTCAGCCCGCTGCTTCAGCAGCCCCTGGACGACTACTTCCATTTTCACACCCCTGGAACCCTTGACCAGGACTACGTCCCCGGCATGCAGCAAACCTTTAAGAATTCTTAGAGCCACAGCGTGTTCCGTGCAGGGGAAAACCCTCTCCCAGGCCATCCCGGCCTGTACCGCGCCCTCCGCCGCCCCGGCGGCCAGATTGCCAACGGTTATTAAAAAATCCAGGCCCAGTTCGCAAGCCTTCTTTCCTATTTCCCTGTGGATTTCCACGGCACAGGGACCAAGTTCCAGCATGTTGCCCAGTACGGCAATCTTACGCCGGCCGCCGGATACATCCCGCAAAACCTCAAGAGCCGCCCTGGTCGAAGCGGGACTGGCGTTGTAGGCGTCATTAATAATGGTAAGCCCCCCGGCTTCCAGGATTTCCAGGCGCATACCGCTCAAGGCAACCGCTGCCAGTCCGGCAGCTATCTCCTCCACGGTCAGGCCCAGTTCTCTCCCCACCCCGATTGCCGCCAGGGCGTTCAGCACATTGTGCCGGCCGGGCACCGGCAGGTAAAACTCCTGAAGCTCTCCCTCCAAAACTACATTGAAGCATAAACCACCACGCTCCGGCCGGATTTCCCGGGCCATCAGACCGGTGGGCTTTTCCAGGCCGTAATAAATGACTTTGCCCCGGCAGCGTTTCGCCTCACGTTTGATAAAGGGACTCTCCACGTTCAAAAGCGCGAATCCACCGGGCGGTACATGTTCCAGCAATTCACCTTTGGCCGCCGCAATTCGGCTTACTGTACCCAGGCGCTCCAGATGGGTTTCGTTAATATTGGTAATAACAGCGCTGCCCGGCCGGGCAATCCGGCTTAAGGCGGCAATTTCCCCGGGACCCCGCATAGCCATCTCCACAGTACAGGCTTCAACCCCGTCATCCAGGGCCAGCAGGGTCAGCGGCAGGCCAATTTCATTATTCAGGTTACCTTCAGTTTTCAGGGTGCGCCAGCGCACGCCCAGCACTGACGCCACCATGTCCTTGGTGGTGGTTTTTCCGGTACTGCCGGTAATACCCACCATAGGACCTTGAAATCTTTCCCGGTTAAAGGCAGCCAGGGCTTGCAGCGCCGCCAAGGTATCCTCCACCAGAAGAACCGGGACCCCGGCAGGCAAAGACACCCGGCGGCCCACCACCAGACCGCCGGAACCCGCTGCCGCAGCCTGAGCCAGAAAGTCATGGGCATCGTAATGCTCCCCGGTTAAAGCAAAGAACAGGTCCCCCTGTTTAATTTTACGGGTATCGGTAGATACAGAATGCAGGATTGTATCAGGATCTCCCTGCATAATCCGTCCGCCGGTAACCTCCGCTATTTTACCGATGGAAACTGCTTTCATCGAAAACCTCCGTTTTAAGCCCGGTTACCTTGGTAAAAACGGGCGCAAGCCACAATGATAAAGTAACCAATTGACGCAATTCGCTATCGGGGGGCTCAATCCTTTAAATTGCCAACTCCTCTTTTCCCCAGCGCCGCTACAGCTTCCAGGCGGTCGTCAAAGGGCAATCTCTCCCTGCCGACTATTTGGAAGGCCTCGTGGCCCTTACCCGCTATAACGACGACATCTCCCGTTCCGGCCATCCCAACGGCCAGGCGGATCGCCTGCCGCCTGTCCGGTTCTAACAGATATTTTTTAGCCACCGGGCCGGATTTCAAACCCTGTTCAATTTCCTGGATAATCAGCAGGGGATCCTCCGTCCGTGGATTGTCAGAGGTAATTACTGTAAAATCACTGTAACCGGCTGCTATGGCGCCCATCTGTGATCTCTTGCCACGATCCCGGTCGCCCCCGCAACCGAACACAGTGATCAGCCGCCCCCCGGCTATGTCCCGGGCAGTCTTTAAAATATTTTCCAGGCCATCGGGAGTGTGGGCGTAATCCACAATAACGGTAAAGTCCTGACCCTCCTCAACAAGTTCAAATCGCCCGGGTACCCCGGGGGCCGCCTCCAGGGCGGATTTGATTGCAGCCGCAGGCAGTCCCAGGGCGGTCGCAGTGCTGTACGCAGCCAGGGCGTTGTAAACGTTAAAAAAGCCGGTCATTTTTAAACTAAGCCGGCGGCAGCCCCACCTGCCCGAAATGCTAAAACTGGAGCCCCCGGCAGTTACCTGGATGTCGTGTGCCCTGACATCCGCCGGATTTTTTATCCCGTAAGTAAAAACTGTGCCCCGAAAGTTCTCAATTAAATCCGGGGCGGCGGAATCATCGGCATTCAGGACTGCATATTCGGGGGTTTTGACACTGGAACGCGACAGGCTGCCGAAAAGCCTTTTCTTGGCAGCCCGGTATTCTTCCATATCCCTGTGAAAGTCCAAATGGTCCTGGGTCAGATTAGTAAATACAACCACATCAAATTCACACCCGTCCACCCGGCGCAAAGCCAGGGCATGGGATGAAACCTCCATGATACAGGCATCAACACCCTCTGCAGCCATCTCGCCCAGCAATGCCTGCAGATCCGTGGATTCCGGTGTCGTATTCTTCACCGGCAACACCCTGTTTCCAATTCTGTTCTGGATGGTACCGATAAGGCCAACCTTCCAGCCGGCACTATTCAAAATGGAGGCTATTAAGTTTGTGGTCGTGGTTTTTCCATTGGTTCCGGTAACCCCAATCATTTTCAGCCTTGTTGAAGGTGTGCCGAAAAAGCGGGCGGACATAAGCGCCAGGGCAAGCCTGGAATCAGGCACCATGGCCCAGGACACCCCCGGCAAAAGCCCCTCTCCGCGCTCCACAACCACTGCCGCGGCTCCCCGGGCCAGGGACTCCTGGATATACTCATGCCCGTCGGATTTAAATCCCTTTATCGCAACAAATAAAAAACCCGGCTGAACCTGGCGCGAGTCATATGCAATTCCCGCTACGGTTACGTTTTGATCCCCCCCGGTGGACAGGACCTCCACAGCACCCAATAGTTCTCGAAAAATCACCCGTGCAAACCTCCTGTTAAAACCGGTTGGCCCGCGCCCGTCCAAACAACCTGTAAGCGCCGGTCACAAATTTAATTCCGGGGCAAAGAAAAAGGAATGATGATTACCCACGGCACTTACTATTATTTCCAAGGGGCAAGTTAAATTATTCCAAAATCAAAAATTATATTCATCTTTCGCCAATGGTCCGGCAACTGCCGTGAAAATAATGGACTAGTCGCGCAGCACCTGGATCCCGGGCGGTTCGAATTCCACGGTAATAATAGTATCCTTAGCAACTTTAGAACCCGGCGCCACCCCCTGCCTGACGGCAAAGCCGGTGCCGGCAGGACTCAGATGAAGCCCCAACTTTTCTAAAATTGTTCCGGCTTCCTTAATAGTCAACCCGCTTAAATCGGGCACAGTAACCTGATTTTGCTCACCGGTTCCCGGGGGTTGATTTAAGTCAAGAATTACTGTGGTGCCCCGTTTAACCGCGGCGCCCCCTTTGGGGACCTGTTCAAAAACGATATCTCCCTGTCCTCTGATTTGAACAACCAGTCCATCATTTTCTAAAACACTTCTGGCATCCTTAACGGGGTAATTGACTACATTGGGTACAACCTGCTTTATTTCCGGTTCGTCGTACACAAAGGGGTACTTTGGTTTTTCCAGGTTAGGTCTTTCCGGTACTTTCAGATAACGCAAGGTATCCTGGGCCACAGCCTTAAAAACCGGCGCCGCTACCTGGCTGCCAAAATAAATTGAGCCGGCGGGTTCAGCCACCATTACCAGCACAGAAATCCTGGGGTCGTCCGCCGGGGCGTAGCCCATGAAAGAGGCGACATATTTTCCTTCCGCGTATCCCCCGGATTCCACCACCTGGGCCGTACCGGTCTTGCCCGCCGCTCCGTAACCATCCACAAAGGCGTTTCTTCCAGTACCCTTCTGCACCACACTGGTCAAAAGCCCCAGGAGGGTCCGGGCGGTGTTTTTGGAAATAACCTGACGAACTGTTTCGGTTTGGAACTCCCTCAGGACTTCCCCATTTTCATTGGTTATGGACTTAACCAGGGATGGTTTTAACAACAGCCCGTCGTTGGCCACCGCGGAGGTAGCCGTAATTAGCTGAACCGGGGTGACGGCAATGGACTGCCCGATGGACATAGTTGCGATGTCTAAATCAGTTGCCTCTTTTTGGGAAATTAGAATGCCTACTTCTTCCCCCGGCAAGCAGATGTTGGACTTCTGGCCGAAGCCGAAGGCGTTGATGTACTTATAGAATTTTTCCGTGCCCAGCCTGAGCCCCACAGTGATGAAGCCCGGGTTGCAAGAGTTCTGTGCTACTTCTTCAAAGGTTTGGGAACCATGTCCTCCATCTTGCCAGCATCGAATTGTCCGGTCGGCCACCTTGATATAGCCGGGGTCATAAAAGGTGTCTTTAAGCCTTACCGCCCCTTCGTCCAGGGCAGCGGCGGCTGTGATTATTTTAAACGTTGAGCCCGGCTCATAATTATACCAGATCCCCGGATTGTGGTCCCAAACCTGCTGGGGATACTGCCGCCAGCCCTCGGGGTTATAAGTGGGCCGGTTGCCCAGGGCCAGTATTTCCCCGGTTTTCGGATCCATAACAATAATTACAGCCAGTTTTGGGTTGTGGGTTTCGACAATCTTGTCCAGTTCCCTCTCCACAAAATACTGGATGGTCTGATCGATTGTCAAAATAAGGTTATTGCCAGGTACAGGCGGTATGAACTTATGAAGGGCCTCGGGGATGTCCCGTCCCACCGCGTCCTTTTCAATTACGATCCGGCCGGGGCTGCCCCTTAACTCTTTGTCGTAGACGCTTTCAATACCAACCAGGCCCTGGTTGTCGTCACCTGCAAAACCAAGCACATGAGCCGCCAGACTCCCCTGCCGGTAAAACCGTTTGTTTTCTTCCACCAGCTCCACACCGTTTAGCTTCAGCGCCTTCAGCTTCTGCGCGGATTGGTAGTCTATCCGTCTCTTGAGCCAGACAAAGCCCACGTTTTGAGTGAGCTTTTGGTAAACTTCCTCCTTATCCATTCCCAGGGCCGCGGCAATCCGGGCAGCTGCATCTTCCTTGTCCTTAACCTGGGGCGGGAAGGCATAGGCCGAGTCGACGCTTACACTGGTGACCAATTCGTTTCCATTGCGATCATACACATTTCCCCGCCTGGCTTCCACGGGAACATCCCTCATCCGGACCTCCTGGGCTTCTTCACGCAGCTTATCCCCTCGCACCAGCTGAATCCAGGCCAGCCGGAAAACCAGGCTCACCAGAGCTAAGGTCGCCACTATTAAAAGAACGGTTATTCTTTTTCGAATTACGATATTCGTCGTCTGCATGAGTTCCCCCCGTGGAACCCGCCCATCCATTAAGACTTAGCCAGCTTTTGTTTTCCAGTCTGGAAACCATTTCGGCAAAGGCCTTGATAAGGCGATTCTCTTTCTCTTCCCCGGCGGCGGATAACCCCCCGGCGAGATTTTGTTCCGGACCGGACCCGGTCTTGAGGATGTCCTCACCTGCCAGTTCAACGATCAGTACGTTGTTGCAGTCCGGCTTGACCATGCCAAGCCTGCCTAAGGCAAGGGATTCAAGCCTGCCCAGGGAAGCCAGACTCTGCACTTCCCCTTCCAGGTCATGGTTTTCCACCCGCAGCAGGGCCAACTCTTTTTCCAGGGAGCTGATCTTATAGCCCAGGGTAGATACCTGGGTATGACAATAGATAATCAGCACGCATAGAAGGAATCCGGCCAATACCATTCCCGTCAGCGCAATTCTTCGCCCTTTTGTTAAATCCTTTAACCTGATGGTCTTTTTACCACCGGGCTTTTCCACGGACATACCGTAAGAGCCTGTCTTCTCTTGAGCTAGTATCAATACTATTCGACCTCCAGGCGGAATAGAACATAAAAACGGGGTAGAAAATACCAGCCATTTCCTTTGGGCGAACCCGTGAGCCGGCACTTCTGGCCGGCCGGAAAATTTTTAAGTCTGCAAAACCGGGCAGAAAGTTTGCATATGTACCAATTTAGAAACTAATTAGTTTTACCATCATCCCCTGATTTAAAAAACAGACTTTTTTTACATTATATGACTGCCGGGGAATCTCACCTTTCCAGGGGTATCCGGCTTGTCCCGGATTTTAATATATTACTGCCCAGGGCCGGGTTAGAGCCTTTCCGCTACCCTGAGTTTCGCGCTTCTTGCCCTGGGGTTGTCTTCCAGTTCCGCCGGGGAAGGCAGCACCGGCCGGCCGGTAATAACCCGGACTTCCTTTTTACCTCCGCAAATACAAACGGGAAAATCCCTGGGACAAGTACAGGGTGAAGCCAGTTCCCGGAAGAGGTCCTTTACTATCCGGTCCTCCAGGGAATGAAAGGTTATCACACAAATTCTCCCCCCGGATTTAAGATGTTTAACGGCCGAGCGAAGGGAATCCTCCAGTATTTCAATTTCCCTGTTTACCGCTATGCGCAGGGCCTGAAAGGTCCGTTTGGCCGGGTGCGGTCCTTCCCGCCTGGCGCCGGCTGGAATTGCTTTCTTGATGATTTCAACCAGGCGGCCCGTTGTTTCAATAGGGTTATTTTTTCTTGCCTCCCCGATAAATTCCGCAATCCTCAAGGCCCAGCGTTCTTCGCCGTACGTCCTGATAATTACCGCCAGTTCGTCCACCGGAAGGTTGTTCACAAGTGTCCCGGCAGTCAAAGCCTGCTCCTGATTCATCCTCATATCCAATGGCGCATCATGCTGGTAACTGAATCCCCGGGCCGGGTTGTCCAACTGGTAGGAAGATACCCCCAGATCAAATAAAATTCCGTCCACTTTCCCGATACCCAGGTGTTCCAGAATTTCTGTCAGGTCCCCGAAGTTAGCCCGGACCAAGTTTATTCTGGCCTTGAAGGGGACCAGTCTTTTTTCCGCAGCAGCCAGTGCCTCGGGATCATGATCCAGGGCCACCAGGCGACCGTCTTCGCCTATCTCCCGAAGGATGACGGCACTATGACCCGCACCGCCCAGGGTGCAATCCACATAGATACCGCCCGTTTTAAGTTTAAGCCCTTCCAAAACCTCACAGGCCATAACTGGCTTGTGGAGAAATTCCATTAATGAACTCACAACCCTTTGCCAAAAACAAATATCTGCACCCATGTAACACATGAAAGGATTTTTACCTATCCGGTGCAGCTCAGATAGAAAGATCCAGGTCCGCTATCTTCTCGGCAATCACCTCGTAGGCCGTTGCAGCCCGGGCACTGTACTGCTCCCATAGATCCCTGGCCCAGATTTCCACCCTGGCTGAAACACCTATTATTACAACCTCTTTTTCCAGTTGCGCGTGGGTCCTTAAATTGCCTGGAATTAAGATCCTTCCCTGTTTATCCACTTCGCATTCCGTGGCGCCGGAGAAAAAAAACCGAACAAAGGCCCGGGCATCGCTCTTTGTAATGGGCAAGGACTTCAGCTTTTGCTCCATAGCCGCCCATTCGGGGCGGGGATAGACAAAAAGACATCCGTCGAGACCTTTTGTCAGAACGAAAAGGTCCCCCAGGCCTTGTCGGAAGCGGGCAGGAATAAAAAGCCTTCCTTTTGTGTCTATGTTATGATGGTGCTCACCCATAAACTCGGTAATCTGTTCGTTCTCGGACATGCCGTCAACACCACTTCTAACCACTTTCCACCACTTATTCTAGATATAAGCACAAATAACCTTCTTAAAAAAAATAAAAATACCAAAATAATTATTTTGCGTTTATTCCTTTATTATCCGGTACAGGTGGTAAACTGTTGTCCTGTCGCAACCCGGGTCCCAGGGACAGTGAAACCGGTCTGCGTTATAAGCGTTCACCGCAGATATCTCCCGGGGTCCATTCCAGTCGCAATTGCCCGAATTCCGGAGGCAGAAAATTGCTTTAATTCTTCCGGGCAGGCGCCTGTCTGTCCAGGTGAATTCGCAAATAACACTGCGTATTTGATTTTATCGCAATAGGACGGCGAATGGATTTGTTTTTGGAGACTGAAAGTTATTGTTCTCCGGGCAGCACTCCGGCCAGGCGCATATAGAACAGGGGGCGGCCGTTCCCTGTTGAGAACAACCGCCCCCTGTTTATCTTTAAGCCTGCAAGGCTAACGTGGTGCAATCTTGATTAGTTGCCTCTTCCTGGCGCTGAATACGGCAATTTCTCTATAACCAGCTTCCCTTACCAGCCGGACAGCTTCAATCAGTCCGGCCCCCACCTGGTCCGGGTGGTGGGCGTCCGATCCCAGTGTTACGGGAACGCCATACTTAAAAAAACATTTTAAAAAATCCGGCGCCGGATAGATCTCGCCGGCAGGGTTCCGAAGTCCCGCGGAATTTACCTCGGCACAGACTCCCGCCCTTTTAAAAACTGCAGCTGTTTCTTCGTAAAGGCACCTTAAATCCCGCCTGGGCCGGAAGGCAAACTTTTTAATCAAATCCGGGTGGGCGATAATGTCGAAGAGTCCGCTCAGGGCTGCTTGCTGCACCAGGGCAAAATACTCCTCGTAAACCCGGTCCAGATCCCTTCTGCCGTACTCCTCGATTTCCGCGGGGTTGTCAAACCCCCAGCCGTCCAGAAAGTGCACTGAACCTATTACATAATCAAAGGGATAGCAGGAAAGAAGGGCAGCCAGGGTTTTTTCATAACCGGGGACAAAGTCCGCCTCTATGCCCAGGCTGACCCTGATCGGAGACTTCCGGGCCCATTTTTGCACCATCTCCACATAGAGGGGAAGCTCGTCCTCTTCCATGGCGTAATCAGGTATAGTTTTTCCCGGGGGTAAAAAATAAAGGGGCAAGTGGTCGGAGAACCCCACCTCCCTGATTCCCTGTTTTACCGCCTGTTCCAGGTACTCCCCGGGTTCCCCTGTGGCATGTCCGCAAAGCCGGGTGTGGAGATGTAAGTCCGCCGGGATCATCATGTTGACGGGCCTTTCCCCAGTGATTTTCCTGAAACGGCGGCAGTAAGAGGGCAAATTCTAATCCGCGGGCATTCCATAAGCCGGGTTGGAGCCTGCACCGCCTTCTTCCAGGGCCTGTTTCCGTTTCCCGTGGGCGGTCGCCCCGGTACAAATGACATTGTTAGATCTCCTTTCAGTTAAGTTTTTCGATCCGGGGCCCCCACCCGATCCGGCGCAGGAGGTCCGGGTAAAGCCCGGGATCCGCCTGACCAGGCGGATCAAGCAGGGCAACGCAAAGGGCCTCCAAAACGTTGGAGCCAAATGTGCGGCCCGCAAGAGAAGGACCCGGTGTCACCAGCCACCGCACCCCCCTGGCCTTCAATTCCTGCACATCTTCGGAAGTAAGGGTGCTGGTAATAACATCCTTTCCGGCAAGATCGGAGGGCAAATGGTAACGGATAAAATGAAAATCCCCGGCAATTATTTGCGCCCGCCGGTAAAAACGCTCAAAACGGGGCCGTACCTGTTCCTGTTTCTCGCCCAGCGGGTAAAGAAACCCGATGGGAAGCCGGCACAGTAAGGGAAGGGTGGCGCAGGCCGCAATCCGGAACGCTGCCAGGGAATAAAAAGGTAACGGCAATCCCAGGGCAAAAAGGGCGTCTCCAATAATCAGCCGGCATCCGGCCAGTTCCAGAGCCTCCGCCAGCCCGAAGCGATCCAGGGCGGATACCAGTAAAACAACCTGATCCCGCCGGGGCCAGCCCAATTCCCTTTGCAGGCGGGGCACAAGATCCCTTTCCACGGTATCCTTGATGCCGCTTCCGTCCACCAGCGGGGTCACCTTAACCTGCGCCGCCAGGCGGACGCCATCCTTTAGCAGGTAGCGCCGCCGCCCCGCCCGCAGGGTAAGGTTAATCCCTCCCAGACCGATGGCATCTACTTTTCCGTCGAGGACCCTGAGAATACTGGCCATGTATTCCAAATTCCCTCCCGTGCCCACCCGCTGGACGGTGATCCGCGAGCCGTCTGCCTCCAGTTCGAAATTCCGGTCACGGTGGGAAGAACCCAGGCTGATACTTACAACACGCTTCAAAACCGCATCTCCCATCGGGCGCCGGGGCGGGCGTTAATCAGCCGTTTGCCTCAAAACAACACCTGGACCGGCCAAAGCCTTCGCCTTGAGGTAAACCTCAATGGTTCCCAAGGCGATGCTCTGCCAGTCGTATACAGTAAGAACCTTTTTCCAGGCCTGCCTGGTCAAGTCCCGGGCAAGCCCCGGGTTAACCAGCACTTCCCGGATATAGTAAGATAAAATGTCAGGACGTCCCGGGGGAACCTTAAACCCGTCAAAACCGTGTGCAACCACTTCGCTCAAGCCGCCCGTGTCTGAAACTATGACAGGAACCTGAGTGGCCATAGCCTCTAACGCCACAATACCGAAAGGTTCGTAAAAACTGGGGAAAACAGCTGCATCCACCTTTTTCAGGTATTCATTGCGTCTTTTTTCATCCAAATAACCAAGGAAAACAACCTGTCCGGCCAATCCCAGTTCATCGGCTTTCTTCCTTAAGTGTTCTTCGTAGGGACCTATGCCGCCCACCATCAGTTTTAGGTCGTGAATCTCCCCAATCAGCAGGGCGAAGGCTTCCAGAAGTACCTGCACACCCTTTTCGGGTACCAGACGGCCAATGAAAAAAATCATTTTCCCCTCTGCTTTGGACTCACGCCTGCCGGGCACTAATTTCCTGGGTATACCCAGATTGGCGGGGTCGACCCCGTTCGGAAGAACGTGGATCTTCTCCCCGGATATTTTAAATAATTTTTTAATTTCCCGGAACATATAGTCGCTGCAGCAAATGACCTGGGTGGCATCGCGGGCAAAACTGCCTTCCAGCTCATGAATGTGTTGCTGCAGCTCGTTGTGAATACCCCGGTTTCTTCCGTGCTCCGTAGCGTGAATGGTCGCCACCACGGGCAGCTTGTATTGGTTTCGCAAACGTGCGGCGGCATCCCCCACCAGCCAGTCATGGGCGTGAACCAGATCGAAAGGCTCCCCGGCAGTAGCCAGTTCTCCGGCCAGTTCGAACATGGCGTTGTTTAACTGTTTTACCCACTCCATAAAGTCCCTGGAGGAAAGCCGGGACTGCTCCACCCTGTGAACGTGAACCCCTTCCACGAACTGGTACCGGGATGTGCCCCGGGCCGGACAGGTAATCACATGGACGCCGGCGCCCAGACGGGCCAGGGCCCGGGACAGGTCATACACATGGCGGGCCAGGCCACCCACCGTGCGGGGAGGAAATTCCCAGGAGAGCATTAAAATTTTTAGCGCTTTGCCATCCCCCGCAGCACCCGGGCGCTTCACCCGGTAATGGCGGCTGTAAATATTGTAATCCATTTCCGGAAAAATATTGTCCTCTTTTTCAAATCCGGCCAGCTCCGCTTCGTCCAGATGGCCCTCATAAAGGTGGCCGGCAAGGGTGTTAAAGCGGCCGACATGATCGCTGATCCGCTGAATTGCGTATTGCACCGCTGTGTCTGTTTTAATAATAAAGGCCCAATCACTGCTCTGGGCCAGGACCAATTCCCGGGCAGTCTGGTTTAAACCACGCTGAACCATTCCCCCGGCATTGGGATAAAGGTCCGCCAGATCAACCAGTGTTTTCTCAGCCCGGTGCAGGTGCCTGTAAATCCAGTCATTACTGGGATTAAGCCAAACCTGGTTGTAGCCGCCCTCACCCCAACTGGAGGCGGCCAGGTCGGCAACCTGGTTATCCGGGTAATCCCCAAGATAACCGGTGGGCGTAGTCATTTTTACCCCGTCCCGGCCGCCGGCGCAGACACGGCACAGGTTCTCCAGCCATAGTGGTCCTTCGTACCACCAGTGGCCGAACAGCTCGGCGTCATAGGGCGCCACCACAATGGGCTTCCTGTCCATTCGCGCGGCCAGCTGTTTTACCTGGACCCCCCGGTTAAAAGCAAAATCCCTGGCATCCCGGGCGGCTCTCTCCCCGGCCGCGTCCGGCCGGTATAACTCTTTTTCGGGGCCGGGGCCGGTAATCCGGTAGTACTTCAACCCCGTATCACACCGGATCTTTCCCCCGGGAAGGCAGGACGCCAGGTAATCGAGATCTAAATCATAACCGATGTCCCGGTAAAACTCCCGGTAATAGGGATCCCCCGGATAACCGGTCTCCCTGTCCCAGACCTGGCGCGAACTTTCCGGATCACGGCCGAAAGCCGCCACTCCGGAACGGCAGGCCAGGGGAGCATAAACGCCCCGGCGTGAAGCGGGGCTGGCGTTAAGAATGCCGTGGGTTTCCACGAAAAAATAGCGCACACCGAATTCCTTAAGGATTTCGTCCACCCCCGGCACGTAGCCGCATTCCGGAAGCCAAAGGCCGGTTAAAGGCCTTCCGAAGAGCCTGCCATACTGCTCCACGGCAAGTTGAACCTGGGCCCTCCTGGCCTCCCGCGTCTGCATCAGGGGCAGATAGCCATGGGTGGCACAGGAAGTAATTACCTCCAGTACACCCAGGGCCTGAAGGCTTTGTACAGGCAGAAGCAGGTTTCCGCCGTAATCGTCTTCAAAGGAGCTGCGAACATCATTTAAACGGCGAAGATACCCGGATGCAAGTTCCCGGACGGCAGGATAATTTTTGTTTCTGTCAATTTCAGCCTCCGCCAGCTGAATCAGGCAGCCGAGATAGCGCAGGTAGCGGTCCTGTAAAAGGTGATCATTAAGCATAGAAATGAGCGGCGGCGACAGTGAGAAAGTAAGGCTGAAATTTACCCCCTCTTCAACCAGTTTTTCAAAGGATCGAATGAGGGGCACATAACACTCGGTGATAGCTTCAAAGAGCCAGCGCTCTTCCAGGATCCCCGGCTCTTCGGGATGACGGATATAAGGCAGGTGCGCATGCAGAACCATAGAAAGATAGCCATCGGGCATAAAACAGACCCCCTAAAAGAAAAATCCATACTAAAAAGTAGCATGGCTAAAAATGACAGTTGGCAGGATAACATAAACACCGTCACGCTTTATAAACTGTTCTTACACTTCCCGCAGATTCCGAAAATCTTAAGATGGTGATCCTTGACGGTAAAACCGTACTGTGCGCTAACGCGATTTTCCAGTTCCTCCAGCAAGTCCTCGTTAACCTCAATGATAGCTCCACATTCCGTGCAAACCAGATGGTGGTGATGATGGCACTTCTGATCCTTTTTCCAGCCAAACTCGTAGCGTTTCCTTCCATCTCCAAAATCCATGGCATGAATAATATCCAACTCCAAAAACAGCTCCAGGGTCCTGTACACCGTGGCCAGGCCAGTGTCCGGCTCTTTTTTCCTGACCAGGTTGTGAACTTCCTCAGCGCTTAAGTGTTTATCACCGTTTTCCATCAATACCTTTAAAATAAGTTCCCGGCGTGCCGTAAGCTTATACTCATTTTCCTTGAGTTTGTCTTCAATATCGGATATGACCTTCTGCATGCAGCAACACCAGCTTTGCCTTTTTTGTTAGTATAATTAATGCCCCATATTTTGTCAATGCAGAGGGCAAGCACCAATATAAAAAAGGTATAGGACAACTGACTGCGTTGGTGGTTTGAACATTATTTTCATCTAAAAATTTTTTCCTATAGAATTATTTTTCTCCTTATACCTCTGCCACCGCTTGCGCCGGGAAAGATTATGCCGGCGTATCAGGAAGAGAAGTATTACCAGTCCCAGTCCCAGGATCAGGTAAGGCCGCCATCTGGCTATTTTTTTCAGTTCAGTCCCTTCCTGCGCCAGAAGATCAACTTTGCCTAATTCCTGGTCTCCGGCAAAAAAAAGCAGTTCGCCCATTTTTGCTCCGGCGTCGACCGGCGCAACAATGGAATTTTCCAAAAACACCTCCTGCCTGATTTTTTCCCGGCTGTTCACAGGCATGTTATAGGTAAGCGAATAGCCTGTCTGGACAGGTATTTTTTCCTCGACTCCGTATCGCACCGGGATATCTTCAACATATTCACCTGCTTCGATCAGGCAAAGACAGGTAAATTCGTTGAATCCGTAGTCCAGCAGCGCTGTGGAATCGTTCCAAATATCATTCCCTTCGCTCTTGAATACCACCGAAATTAACTCCCGGTTCTGCCGGGAAGCGGCAGAAACCAGGCATTGCCGGGCATCATTGGTATAACCGGTCTTGATCCCGATAGCGTTATCATATTTCCAGAGAAGCTTGTTGTGATTTTCTAAAAATATCTGAGCACCCGGGACTTCCCTTTGGATTGTTTTAGACCTGGTAGAGACAACTTTTCTGAACTCCGGATTTTGCATGGCATAATGAGCTATGAGCGCCATGTCGCGGGCTGTGGAATAATGGTCGGGATCGGGCAGTCCATTGGGATTCTTAAAATTTGAATCCTTGGCGCCTATTGTTTTGGCCAGATCATTCATCATCCGGACAAAGTCTTCCACGGAACCACCAATGTGGTTAGCTATGGCTACAGCCGTATCGTTTCCTGAATTTAACATTAAAGCGTAAAGCAAGTCTTCCAGGGCAATGTTTTCTCCTTCTTGCAACCCGATTGCCGATCCCTCTACACCACAGGCAGCATAGGGAATGCAGACGGGATCATTCAGTTTACCCTTTTCCAGGGCAATAATTGCCGTAAGAATTTTTGTGGTACTGGCAGGATACATCCTCTGGTCCGAATTCTTCTCAAAAAGAAACTGCCCGTTTCTGCCATCTATAAGCGCCGCTGCTTCCCCCACTAATTCTGGTTCCGCTTCGGCAACCGGAGGATACAAGAAAATAGCAAATACAAGGATCATCAAAAAGTTCACGGCCCAATATCCTGGTTTATTGAACAACATCATATCCATCCCATAAAATTTTGCTTGTTATATAGAGGAAAAATTCCAAAAAAACTAAAGTGTATTATATCATGTAAGGTGTTGCTTTGTCCCGAAAACAGGCGAAAAGATAATTTTAACCTCCCCTAACCAAGCAGCGGAATTTTTGTCCCATCGTTAACCACTTTCCAGTTGAGATTGTACTAACAGGCGGGTATGGTTGGAAGGTAAAACCCACACGGTTTTTAGATCCGCCTATTTTAAATGAAGTTAAACACAAAAGCCCAGAAGGCGCCGCTTTTTTACAGGGTTTTCCCCGGGGGGGAAAACCTGGCCAGGAGAACCGTTGCAACCAGGGCCAAAATCATCACACCGAACAAAATTGGATTTTGCAGATGACCGGATACACTGAAGAATTCCAACAACCGGGTAACCAACCCGCCAATAAGAAAAGCTGTTGCTAAAACGGCAAACCAGATTAGCAACCCCTCGCGCCAGCCGCGTTCCTTGAGAATGATCATTGTTGAGGCAATGCAGGGAACAGTAAGGGTAAGGGTAATCAAAATTACAAGATTCTGAAGCGGAAGCATTTTCAGAACCAGGATGTTCGCAGCGCCAAATTCTTTCCGGATCAACCCCATGATGAAAACATCGGCAGTCTCAACGGGCAAGTGCAGCCAGGAAACGGTAATGGGCACAAAAAACTCTCTTAAGCCCTGCAGCATTCCGGTCACATCTAAAATACCCAGCAGCAACGCACCCGCAGCAAATAAAGGGAAAGCCTCTTTCATGAACTGACTGGACTTGAGCAAAGCCTTTTTCCAAACATTTTTGAACCCGGGAAGGCGAAGGGGAGGCAGTTCAATCAACAGCGGGGATGCCTCTCCGGGTAAAAAGCGCCCCAAAAGCGTACCGGCGGAAACCAGGACGCAAAACATGAAACAGAGATAGAAAAGCAAATAAACCCCGCCCTGTACCGCCAGAACCGCCATAACTATAGCCATTTGAGCCGAGCAGGGAACGCCCAGCGCCAGTAGAAAGATGGCTATCCGCCTTTCCCGGTCCGTCTTCAGCATTCTAGTGGTAATGATTGCCATCGTGACGCATCCGAAGCCCAGTATTATGGGAATAATGGCCTGTCCATTCAACCCCATAAAACTCAGGGCACGGTCAATCAGAGTGGCAATCCGGGGAAGGTACCCCGAGTCCTCCAGGACGGAAAGCACCAGAAAAATCCCCAGTACCAGCGGCAGCAGAAGACCGATCATGTTAGTGACGGTAAAAGTTAAAAGTCCGAAACGGCCGGTTAATATGCTCAGAATAACCGAGTCCCGGGGCAGAACGTTACCCAGCAGGGAATCAATCGCGGGCTCATAGTATCCAATCATAAAATCTTCTGTAACCGGAACCACGACCTGCGCCAGAAAAACACCCACCAGTTCGTAAATCACCCACAGGGCCAGGAGCAGGAGGGGAAAACCTGTGGAGGGGCGAAGCATCAAGCGACCCAGTCCGGAAGCAAAATCGGTGCCGCCGCCTGTTTCCTTCACAACCTGCCTGACAATCTGACTGGCCCGATCCGTGCGGGCCCGGTAAATTTGCTCCCGCTCCATCCCGGGCTTTACACCGTTACGCTCACTGACTACGGGATCCCCCTCCAAAATCAGAAGCGCCTCTGCCCTGCCGGCGGGAATGCCCATGTTTTCTATCTTTCTAAGTAATTGGGCTTCGGTGTGACCGGGCCTGGCGTGGTATATCTTTTTTTTCAGTTCTTCAATGCCGGTGTTGTGGACCACTGCGGTGGAAACAACCGGAACCCCCAGCAGTTTTTCCAAAAAGACGGTATTAATCTTAAGCCCTACCCGGGCGGCCTCATCCACCATGTTCAAGGCCACAACCGTGGGAATGCCCATATCGATAATCTGAAGGGTTAGAAAAAGGTCCCGTTCCAGGTGTACCGCATCCACAACATTAACAACCAGATCAGCCGCCAGGACAATATCCCGGGTTATCCCCTCTTCTTCGCTAAAAGAGGATACACCGTAAACCCCGGGTGTGTCGAACACGACATCACCGTTGTAGCGGCCGCAAGCCATATCAAGGGTGGTCCCGGGGTAATTCGAAACATCTACGTATAAACCTGTCAGGGCATTAAAAAAAACCGATTTGCCGACATTTGGATTGCCGGCCAGAACAATTTTTTTGCCGCTCGCCGGTAATTTAACCTCAGCTTTATTGTTTTCCAAGATGTGCCTGCTTTCGCTATAAAATTTATGAGTGGTTAGAGTAGTTATTGTAACTTGTAAACAGTTAAACGCAATCGAAAAAGATTGCCTGCCTCAGGCGCCATCAAAAGGGCTCCACCTGGATGTTCCTGGCCAAACTACGGCCAATGGCAATCTCCTGTTTATTCCTGGAAACCACAATAGGACCGGCCGGTACAATTTCCCGGCAGGTAAAAACCCCCCCCTCCGACAGGCCAAAACGGATGGCCTGAATCCGGAACAATTCGTTGTTAATACCTGTTATTCTCAAAACTTGTCCTTTTTTTGCCTTATCAAGGGTCATGCTCAGCCCTCCAGGCGCCTTTACGCAGTACCTTATTATTTTCGATAAAGAGAACCGTTCTCATCTATCTATAGTATAAAGGCGCCCGGACGGAAAATCAACATGATTTTCAGTTAAAGGGACAAAATATAAAAACCAAAACAGGTACGGGATGGGGGATAACGATCCTGAGAGTATGGAGGTTGCAGCGTTTAAACGCTGCACATTTTCCCGGCCGCGCCGGGCGGGTCATAAGTTAATTACAAACCGGCAATACAGGGAAACTCCGCCTACCGTTCATTTAGGATAATTTTTCCCTTATTGTCTGCCAGAAGCTGTAGTCCTCGAATCCAAGCCGCCAGACAGCAATACCGGCAATATTGTAATTGTTTGCCAGATCAAGTTTTAAGGCCAGGCTAAACCGGTTTTCAAACCAGACCTCGTGACGATAGCCCATCTGATCATAATAAATCAGGTAAGGCGCCGAGTACTGGTCACTCCAACGGGCTCCCCCGTTTCTGGAGGCCAGGTCAGCAGCTTTGTTCCAGAGCAAGGCGCTGCATCCTCCGTCCGAAGACCAGTTGTAACCGTAAGCCGCTACCCCCATCAATATTTTTTCGCCGGGCATGGACTTGACCGCATAGTCCAGCACCTGTTGTACCCAGGACAGGGAAGCAACAGGACCGGGATGGCCGCCGGACCAGTGTTCATCATAGGTCATCAGCGTAACCAGATCGGCATATTCGCCGATTGCGGCGTAATCATAGGCGCCGTTCCAATTATCCAGGGGGTTGTCCCGGGTTTTAGCGGGAATGGACACAGTTAAAAGGTATCCGGCAGGTTCCAGAATGGCCTTTAATTCCGCCAGAAGTGCGCTGTAATTGGCCCTATCGCCGGGAGGCACGCCTTCCAGGTCAATGTTGACTCCGTTAAAACCATGTTCTTCAATCAACGAAAGAATGTTCTTTTCCAGGTTAAAACGGTTTTCCCGCACCGACAGCAGGCTATGGGCCGCACGGCTGTCAACGGCATCGCCAATGTTATGAACCAGCATCAACGTTTTTACTTCTTTTTTTTGGGCCAGCTCTACACCGGCGGCAATAGGTTCACCAGTGAGGTTGCCCCGGGCATCCGTCAAATAACTGAATGTAGCAATGGAGTCAATGCTGGCATGGTTAGCCGCCAGGGAATTATAGGAGATGTTGTCTCCCGGGTAATACTCCGTGTAGTAACCCAGAACCATCCTTTTTAATTTGGAACGGTTTTCGGCAGCCCCGCCGGGTCCGCCTTCGGGCTGTTTTACCTCTGCTTCCGGAGAAGTATCTTTCCAGGGGTCTTCAGGCATAAGCAACTTCCGCTCAAGATCTCCGAAGACACCTTCGGCGGGCAAGCCGTTAGATTTTTCCAGGGCCAGAACGGCAGTTAAAGTCGTTAGACCAAAATATCCCGTGGGCTCTCCCTCCGGATAATAACCGGCCCGGGCCAGTCTTTCCTGGATGATTGCCACTTCCCCGCCCCTGCTTCCAAGGCTTAACATCCTGCCTGGTTCCGCAGCCAGGGATTCTTTCGCGCAACATAAAACTAGTCCTCCAAGGAGGGCCAGTAAGAATACCCAGACAGTGATTGCATAAATTTTTTGTTCCCTCATATTTCCTCCCGGTAAAATATAATTAAGGTATCTGATACCGAATCCCGTTGGTTAACCACGCGCCAAAAAATCTTAACTATATAGTATGACGTGAGTTGCAGGCGATTGTTCCCGATCCCGCCTTGGTGTATAATAGCAATTAACGATGAGGGGGGAGTGCCTTAATATTTGCATGAATTAAAACGCGTTTTATCCTCCAGAAAAGATTACAGCCTGCTGCTGATTCTTTTACTGATAGAATTCACCCGCGGCGCTTTTTTTCTGACTTTTCTCCCGCTTTACACCGCAAATTACCTGGGCCTTTCGGTCGCCGCTTCCGGTTTGGCAATCTCAGCCCATTATTTGATGGAAACTCTCTTTAAGGGAGCGGCCGGCTGGCAGCTGGATCGCCGGGGAAACCGGGTTTTAACCGTTAGTTTGGGCCTGGGGTTGGCAACACTGCTGTTTTTGAAAATATACCCTTCGGCAACCGCCCTGATCGTTGGCTCGGCTATTTTCGGCCTGTCTGCTTCCCCGGTGTGGCTGGCTGTGATTAGTGGGGTGGCGCCGGTGCAGTTAAAAGACCGGGCGGCCCGGATAGGCATCGTTTTTGCGGTCTGGCTGATTGGCGGCGGTGGCGGCCCCGTTGTTATCAGTTTTCTTATCGACTATAGCTACAGCCTGGCCTTCTGGTTCCTGATAGCCCTCTGGGGCTGCGCTTTAATGGTGGCGGCAACAATGCCCGGGGAGGTTGCAGACAAATCCGGCGTCAACCTGGGTTTCTCCTTGTTTAAGGAAATAACCAAGTTAGCCGAAAACCCTTCGGTAAAGTACATCCTCCTGCCAGGAATGTTCCTTCAGACCCTGGCCGGAGGTTTAATCCTGCCGCTGTTGCCCCTTTACGCCCAGGATATAATCGGCTTTAACCCGAAGCAGTACGCTTTGCTGCTTTTAACCGGCGGCTCTGCGGCAGTTCTATGTTTTCTGCCCATGGGCCGCCTGGCCGATCGCCTTAACTTAAGATATCTGCTGGGCACGGGATTCGGTCTGACTGCTTTTTTCCTGGCGACATTTTGTACGGCCAGGGCTGCGGAAACTGTTTATCTCCTGGCTGCCCTGGTGGGTTTTTCCTACGCCATCGTCCTTCCCGCCTGGAATAATCTCCTGGCCAGGTCCATCTCGCCGGAATGCCAGGCAACAGGCTGGGGCGTCTTTGCCACCGCCGAGGGGATGGGGATTGCTGTGGGACCGGCCCTCGGGGGTGTTGTGGCAAGATCCTTCGGGCTAACGTCGGCCATCGTTATAAGCACCATCCTGCTTGCCGCCATGTCCTGTTTTTATTTTTTCTACCCGGTGGAACAATTTTTTTCCAGGCAATTATGAAAAAGAAAGGATTACCTTGAACGTATCTATTTTATACGTTGTTCTTTTAATTCTGCTGGTTTATACCATTGCACCCACGCTGCTGATCCGTTTTGGGAACATCGGGGCTATCTCCAGAGCCTCCGGGGCTGGTCGCAGGGTCTCCCTCACCTTTGACGACGGACCGGATCCCAATTATACACCGCAAATCCTGGAGATCCTGGAACGCAGCCGGATCAAGGCCTGCTTTTTTGTAGTGGGGGCGAAAGCCAGGGCCCACCCGGAATTAATCAAGCAAATTGCGGCAGCTGGCCATGCCCTGGGCAACCACGGCTACAGGCACAAAGTCGTCTGCCTGCAAGGACCGTATGCAACAATCCGGGGGATCCGGGAAACCAACCGGGCCATCGAGGAAATCACTGGTGAGGGAGTACGCTTTTACCGCCCGCCCTGGGGCCTTTTTAATCTTTGTTCCATCTGCTATTGCCGGCTAAAGGGCCTTAAAGTTGTTCTCTGGACCTTCATGAGCTGGGACTGGGGCAAAAGAGCTACAGCCAAAAGCATCGCCCGCAGGGTATTGAACAGGATCAGGGACGGGGCGATCTTGATTTTTCACGACAGTGGTTCCACACCCGGCGCGGCTGAGGAAGCCCCCCTGCAGGTTGCCCGGGCGCTTCCCGTGATCCTGGAGGGCTTGCAAAAACGCGGGCTAAAGGTGGTCCCCCTGGAGGAAATGATCGAACTGCAACGCCCCGGAAACCTTGCCCTGAAGAAATGTGCCCGGCGTCTTTGGGGAGGCGTTGAATGGACCTTCAGGAAACTTGGCGGGATCAGGGAACTGGAAGAAGGCAAGAACTCCTTTTACCGTATGGCTCCGCGCCGCTACCGGGGCAAGGACTGGCCGATGCCGGACGGGAGCCTGCTCAGGCGGGGGGATACATATCTGGAACTGCACGTCAACAATGACCGGCTTCTGGAATTGTTCCACGGGAATATGTCCCTGGAACGGCTGGCCCTGAAAGCGTTGCGGGAAGTACAAAAGGAACTGCCCCTGCTGGCGGGCTTGTTGAAAAACGACCCGGATTACCGGGACGTAAAAATCTTGTTCGGCCTCACCCTTCTTCACCGGGGTACCGAGCGCCTGGGTTTTACCTCCATTGATATGAAGCCGGGTGTCTTTTGCGCTCTTACCGGGTGGTATGAAAGGTGGCTTTTAGCCCTCTATCACCCTTACGGCTTTAAAGCTGTAAAAGCCTACCGCCAAAAACCGGCGCCCAGGTACCTGGTCATGACCCGCCGGCAGCTCCTCGACCGCTACTACCCGGGTAAGGGAGACGGCTCCGGAAAACGATGCCCAGTCGATTCTGCTAGCCGGGCCGCAAAGTAAGGCTGGTTTTTACTTGCGCAGGGGGAGTTAATAAACTGTACAGCTTAACAGCGGCAAAAACAGACTTTTGCCCTGATCTTAGTAAAGGTCGGCGCCGAAAATTCGGCGCTTCCGCCGATGGCTTAAATCATCTGAATTGACTGGTTAACGGGGGTGTTTAGTATGAACAGGCACAGGCTGGCAACGGAACTAAAGAAAATATTCCCCGCCGATCGGGTGCTTACCGGGGATCTGGAGTTAAGAATCTACAGTTACGACAGCTCCTTTATGGCCAGGTTCCATGACTTCAGGCCTGACTTCGTGGTACTCCCCCGCTCCACCGCTGAAGTAGCGGCCACCCTTCGTCTGGCTGCGGAACACGGCTTACCTGTGGTGCCCCGGGGCGCCGGCAGCGGGGAAACCTGCGGGTGTTTGGCGCTGAGGGGGGGAATCGTGCTGGATTTTTCCTCCTGGGACACAATTGAGGAGGTCGACGCAGCTAACATGCAGGTAATTGCCCGGCCCGGAGTTGTGCATTTTAAACTCAACGAACACCTGGCCAGCTACAACTTATTCTTTCCGCCGGATCCCGGGAGCACCCGGATGTGCACCATCGGCGGCATGGTGGCAAACAATTCCAGCGGCCTGCGGGCTGTAAAGTACGGTACAACGGAGCAATATGTCCTGGGGCTGGAAATAGTGCTTGCCGGCGGCCAGGTCATCCAAACCGGGGGAGTCAGGTGCAGAGCCCTGAAAAATGTTTCCGGCCTCAATTTAACAAAGCTCTTTGTGGGCTCGGAGGGCATCCTGGGTGTCATTACCAAAGTGCGTTTAAGGGTCTGGCCCAGGCCCAAAGCCCGCGGGATAGCCCTGGCTGCCTTTGCCGATCTTAATGAAGCGCCGTCTGCCGTCCTTGACGTTTACCATGCGGGCATCCTCCCCTCCGGGATTGAGGTCCTGGACGCTTCGGCGATCCGGGCTATCAACCTTTATCAACCGGAAATAAACCTTCCCTCCGCCGAAGCTATCCTGCTCTTTGAAGTGGACGGCAACCCGGCCAGTGTAGAATGGGAAGGCCGGCAGATTGCCGAAATTGTGGGAAAACGTGCGGTTTCCCTGGAGTTTGCCACGGATCCCCGCCGGATGGCGGACCTGTGGCGCGGTCGCAGCGTTGTTGCCGTGGCAGCCGCCAGGCTGCGGCCGGACGGCAGCAGGATCTTTGCCGGGGAGGATATCAGTGTACCCCTGAACAGGGTGACGGAAGCCCTGTACAAGATTAAAGAACTGAGCCGGGAGCATGATGTGGCTGTCGTCAATTATGGGCATATCGGCGACGGCAACGTCCATACCGCCCCCGTCATCAATCTGGACAGCCCTGCGGAGGTCGGACGGGCCAATAAACTGGTGGACGCCATTCACCGTTTGGCCATTGAGCTGGACGGATCCACCACCGGCGAGCACGGGGTAGGCGCCGTGCGCAACCAGTATGCCCTGGCGGAACACGGTGAAGCGGTAAGTGTTATGAGGCGGCTCAAGGAAGCCCTTGATCCGAGCAATATTATGAATCCGGGCAAGTTGCTGCCCCCGGAAGGAGCAAACGGCAGTGCTTGAAGATCTTACCGGGTTAAAAGAACACTATTTGCGCTGCGTGCGCTGCGGCCAGTGCCGGCCGGTCTGCCCGGTTTTCGAAGAAGTCCGGAACGAGGCCGCGTCACCCCGGGCCAAAGTATTTCTGGCCCACCTGCTTGCCGGCGGTGAGCTAACAGCCACTTCGGAATTGGCGGCCCAGTTTTCCAGATGTATACTCTGTCAGGCCTGTACCAGGGAGTGCCCCTCAGCGGTACCTGTCCATCAAATTGTAATTGCGGCCCGCTCCCTCCTGGCCGGCAAACACCCGTCCCTGCTTCAAAGAACAATCTTTAAAGGGATCTGGACCCGCCCCGGCCTGCTCAACCTGTCGGTTGGACTAATCCGCCGCTGCCAGGGATTGGGTCTTTTGGATGCGGGTTTAGCCAGGAGACTTCTGCCGACTAGTTCTACCCTTCCGGGCAAGCTGCCCCGCTATCCTGCCCGGGCTTTTATTCCAGAAATTACACCCGCCGCCGGAAAGGCAAAAACTCGCCTGGGTTACTTCCTGGGCTGCGCCACCAACTATCTTTATCCCGAAATCGCCAGGGACACCGTTGCGGTCCTATCCCGGTTAGGCTGCGAGGTGGTGCTTCCCAGAACATTAAAATGTTGCGGCCTACCCCAGCTGGAAAACGGTGAACCGGATACCGCGGCTCTCATGGCGATGGACAACCTGGCAGCATTCCGCCGTCTGAATGTAAAAACAGTGGTTTCGGATTGTTCCTCTTGTACGGCAACCCTGAAAGAACTCCAGGCCCAACAACCCCTTCAGGACATCGAAATCCTTGATCTCTCCGGGCTGCTGCTGGGTCTTCTGGACAACTGCAAACCCGGGAGGAATGCGGTAAAAAAGACGGTAACCTACCATGACCCCTGCCACCTCGCTAAGGCCCAGGGAATTACCTTAAGCCCCCGTCAACTGCTCCGGGAAATTGGCGTGGAATACAGGGAAATGGACGGAGCCGGCAACTGTTGCGGAGGGGGAGGAACCTTCGCCTTTTACCACTACGGCCTCAGCATGAAAATACTCGCCAAAAAAACTGCGTCCATCCGGGAAACAGGCGCCGAAATGGTGGCAACCTGCTGCCCCGCCTGTATCATGCAACTGCGCCATGGTCTGGCCAAACACAAAGAAGCCGTTCAGGTGGTCCATCCCGTCCAACTTCTGGCCCAAAGCCTTAATCCGGCTTGAAATGAACAAAAAAAACCCCCTCGTTTTTCAGCAGGGGTCCATTGGAAGTATTCAGTATAGATTTGTTTGTTCCGTCTTAATTGGAGCTGGTGTTTAAACAACGCCCCCGGTATATTCAAATTTAAACATAACCTCCCGATCACCGTATTTAAATCATGGATTGCAAAATACAGTTGTGGTATAACCGGGCAAGCCGGTTTTTCCAACTTTCTAACCCGCCAATTTAACAGTTTTTGCAACAAGCTTCCCGGCGTAAGCCGCCCAGGCTCCCTCAATCCTTAACTCCATTTTTGCTTCCTCTACTGATTCAAGCTCCATCTCGCGCACCAGATCCTTCGGCATAGTCCTTCTCATTTTCTCCACCCTTTCCTTGCTTTTATTCTTATTCACCCTGGCACGGGTTTTCGATTGTGATAATTTTAACATGCCCAGCCGCAGTAACCCGCCAATCTTATCCCTTAGCCTGCCAGCCTTATCCTGTGTTCTTCAATCTTTTTGGCGTAAGCAGCCCAGGCTTTCTCAATCCTTGACTCCATTTTTACTTCCTTTGCCAGTTCAAGCTCCATTTCGAGCCCGAGATCCTTCGGCATGCTTTTTCTCATTTTTCTTCATCCTTTCTTTATTTTTTCCTTCTCCCATTATTTTTACTTCTTCCTCCTGACCTGCATCCCTGATTGTGATATTTTTAACAAATTGGGCCACAGTTAGCCCTAAACTTCTTTATTCCCTTTAGCTAATAAACTTCATCCGTTGTTTTTCAATCTTTTTGGCGTAAGCAGCCCAGGCTTTCTCAATCCACAATTCAGCCTGTTCTTTCTTTTGAATTTCAAGCTCCATCTCGCGCATGATTTCTTTCACCATCAACCGCCTCACATCCAGACACTCCTTAAATAACATTTTTCTTTTTATTCATCTAGACTGCACCTGCAGCGAAACATCAAAAGGTTACAGCGATACAACAACAATCAGCCTGAAAAGGCGCATCCTCTACGTAACCACTTTCCTGCCCTGATCCAATTTTCTGATAACTTTTTTAACCCAGGCGATGAAAAAGGCTTCATCTGTTTTTTTCTCAAGCTTTGCTTCCCGGATCCGTTCATAATCGACCACACAGACTAATTCCTTTTCCATCGTTTTTTCCACGTTATACACCTCCTTTTAGGGCTAAGATCCAACCCGACCAAATTTAAAACTCCTCTGGCACGGCCACACTGGTTTGTTAACGCTTTCACAAGTAAATCTTACTCTTATATCTTGCAAATGATGTGCCAGCGCAAATTTTTCCTGACTGGTCGCTGTAATGGCAGGCACCCCTTATACTTACTATTATTTTCCGCATCACCTACTTTTGCTCTATTATGGATACGCCCTGTTATAAAATGAGACAACCTGAGCTAAAAAAATACAGTATATCAGGCAACCTTTAACTTATAAGCAAAAATAATACCGATTATTCATTTTTCTGTCTAAACTTGTTAATTTGACATATCCAATACATTATTATTTTTCCAGGAGTTTTTTCCAGGGTTCCCCACCCTGCCTGTCCAGGCGGCGGGATTCCCACAAAACATCATCCCTGATCCGCGAGTCTTTTAGCAGTTCCTCCCAGGCCAGGCGGGCTCTTACCAGGAACCGCCTATCCAGTAGCTCCATGTCGCCTGCCCTGACCAGCGGACAAAGAAGGGTCGCTCCTTCCTCCAGGACAAGCCTGAAGTTTCCTGTGTCAGAAAGGTAGGGCGCCAGGGGAAATATTCTGCAGGCAAAGGGCCTTTTTTCCCTCGGGCAGGTCCCGTTACAACGGATAAAGCAGATCGCACCCGACCAGGAAGGGCAGAATTCATAATCCTTTGTAGAGTGTTCTTCCCAAATCAGCCACTCCTCCGCCCTGGTGAACATGGCTTCCTCCCCCGGTAGAAGGTACATCCCCACTCCCTTCTCCCATTCCGAGCAACAAGCCTTGCCGCAAAGTCCCCCGCAGTCTGCAGACAAAGGAGTAACGTCGTCCAGGAGCCTGTAAACCCTGTGCCAATCGACCAAAAAACATCCGCTCCCCGTTATTTCATATTTTTGGGCTTCTCGCTGATCGTTACCATGACCGTTAAAAGCTCATGCTTGCGCACCACAAGCATCCCGGCATCATTGCCGGTGGGATACGCTTTAATGGCTGCCACCAAATCGTCCGCGGTCTTAATCTCATTTCCGTTAAACTCCATAATTACATCCCACTGTTTTAAACCCGCCTTTTCCGCGGGACTTCCCGGAATAACGCCGGCCACCAGGGCGCCCGACACACGTTCCAAACCAAGATAACGGGCCGCTTCTTCATCAACGGAGCGAACCTGCACGCCAATCCAGGGACGAACGGTGCTGGCGCTGTTTTTCAGGTCTTCCATCACGCTTTGGACTGTACTTGTGGGGATGGCGAATCCAATGCCCTGGGCCTGGGCATTGATGGCCGTGTTAATCCCCACAACTTCCCCATTCAGATTAATCAAGGGGCCGCCGCTGTTGCCCGGGTTAATAGAGGCGTCTGTCTGAAGGAGGTTTTCGTACTGCCGGTCGTCAACACTAATGGGCCGTCCCTTTGCACTGACTACGCCCGTGGTTACGGTGTGATCCAGTCCGTAGGGGTTACCAATGGCAATTACCCAGTTGCCAACCCTGATCTGTTCGGAATTCCCCAGTTTAAGGCAGGGCAGTTCATTACCCGCATCAATTTTTATTAGAGCCAGATCGAGGTCATAGTCCGCTCCAATTATATTTGCCTGCAGCTCCCGGTCATGGCCGATCACCGTCACATTTATTTCATCGGCCCCGTCAATGACGTGTTCGTTGGTTAAGATATAGCCGTCCGGCGAAATAATAAATCCCGATCCCAGGCCCTCCTCCTGTTCTGGTATGGATTGACCAAAAAATTGTCGGAAAAAAGGGTCCCTGAAGAAGGGATCTGAATACCTGCTGGAAGTGACTCTGGTTGAAATTTTTACAACCGCCGGACTGGAACTGCTGACCACGTCCGCAATGGCATCCGGCCCGACCCCCGGGAGTTGTTCGGCAATGGCCTGGCCCTGCAAACCGGAGGGTTTTGGGGCCGAAATAAAATCCCTGAAAAACTGGCAACCCCCGGCAAACATAATACCCGCCACGAAGGCCGCAAGGGCAAAAAATAATATGGAACGCTTCCAATTTTCGAACATACCAAAATCACCCTACCCTGAAAATTTATTTAATCTGATCATCCCTGTTCCGAAAAGAATCAGCCCCGCGCCCCGATCCCGCCCAGAACCCGGTTATTTCCCGCCCGGGCGCTTCCGGTTGGATAAAACCCTCAGGGCTATTATTGTCCTTCTACCGCCAAAAATCCCTTTTATATCGTTTAATTCTCCGCCGCATTTTGCCTGTTCACCTATCCTTTTCCACCCGTTGACTTCCCGGGGTTTTATAACCATAATTGAACTCCCTTTGCCCCGTTTCCCCCTCGATTTTGTCGGGGATATTATCCTTGTCTTTTTCTGGCGGAACCTCTGCCGGGTCCTTTTTTTGTTCTTCTTTAATACTTTCCTTTGTCTTGCCCTCTTCCTGCACTGTTTCCTGCCTTCCGGCTGCCCCTCCGGGAGTTGAACCGGTTTCCAGCCCCGCAGGCTCATCCTGTCCTTCGTTTTCGTCTTCAGCCTCCTGCACCGGCTGCACCGGAGGCGCCCACCTTATTCGTTCGTCCGCTCCCAGGACGCCGGCCATAACCAGACGAAAGATCTCGGCAGGCTGATTACCCCCGTAGGAAGTCAGGTAATGCCGGCGATCCATATCATTCTCATCGTAACCCAACCAAACCGCAGCGGTAAAGGAAGGGGTTATTCCCACAAACCAGGCATCCTTATTCCCGTGCAGGCCACGGAAAACCGGCGTATCCGGAAGCTCGGTGGTGCCTGTTTTTCCAGCCACATCAATGCCCCGAATGCCCGCCCTGTAACCTGTGCCCGATTCTACAGCAGAACGCAAAACGCTTAAAACTGCCTCCGCCGTGGAAGCCTTCATGACTGCAACACCTTCCGGGCGCTTGTAAAGGGTATTCCCTCCCATAGTTTCGATTGACCTTATGGTGTAGGGCCTGGTATAAATGCCGCCATTGGCAAAAGCTGCGTAAGCCCCGGCCATCTGCAGAGGAGAGACTCCTTCGGTCAGTCCCCCCAGAGCAAGCGGCAGGCAGCGGTCTTCTTCCACCAGTTCAAAACCAAGCTTATTGGCGAATTCAAACCCCCGGTCAACACCGATTTGGTTAAGCAGCCGCACAGCAGCCACATTACGGGACAATGCTACGGCCGTGCGGATGCTGACCGGGCCGTAAAACCCGCCGCCGGAGTTGCGGGGCTCATAGTTCCCGGCCTTAAATGGGGTGTCCTGAATAATGGAATCAGGGCTGTAACCCAGCTCGAAAGCAGGCGCGTAAACAGAAATGGGTTTGAAGGCTGATCCCGGCTGTCTGGCTAACTGTGTCGACCGGTTATAGCCACGCCTGGCCTCGTACATCCTTCCCCCCACCAGCGCTTTGATCGCCCCTGTTTTGTTTTCAACCAGGGCCAGGGCAGCTTCCACTTTCTCAGAGGGAAACAAACCAGGGCGCTGAAAAACATCCTCGGCCTTTTTCTGGATCTCCGGTTCCAGGGTGCTGTAAATCCTGAGACCGCCTCTGAAAACCTTTTCCTCCCCTACAGCCGCAATGGCTTCCTCAATAACCTGATCAATATAGTAGGAGTAATTTTTGTTTCGGGTTTCTGTTATGCCGCTTTTTAATAGCAGCTGTTCTTTCTGAGCCTTTTCCAACTCAGTCCCGGGGATGTAACCCTGCTGGTACATTTTATCCAGCACCACGTTTCTGCGTCCCAAAGCCTTCTCCGGATTGATGTAGGGGTCGTAAATACTTGGCGCCTGAATCAGGGCCGCCAGCAAGGCCCCTTCAGCAAGGGAAAGATCTGTCGCATCCTTACCGAAGTAAACCCTGGCCGCGCTCTGGATCCCGTAGGCGCCCTCTCCGAAATAAACCCGGTTTAAGTATAGCTCCAGGATGCTTTCCTTGGAATGGCTGATCTCAAATTCCAGGGCCAGAACCGCTTCCTTGATTTTTCGCTGCAAAGTCTGTTCAGGTGTTAAAAAATACAGCTTCATCACCTGCTGGGTGATCGTGCTGGCGCCCTCTGTAATCCGGCCTGTCCGGTAATAACTGAAACCGGCCCTTAGAATAGCTTTGAGGTCCACACCGCGGTGCCCGTAAAAACGCTGATCCTCAATGGCCACAAAGGCTTTTTGAACGTGGCCGGGGATTTTTTCCAGGGCAACGGGGATCCGGTTGATTTCACCATGCAGTTCCGTAACCAAATCCCCGTTTTGCCCATAGACGATGGTATTCCGGTCAAATGCCGCCACCAGGGTATCAGAACTGGAAAAGTCCGATAAAACCCCCCTGGCATAAAAATGAGCCCAGCCCATGACCAGCAGAACCAAAATCAGCAAGGGCGCAAGAACTATTATCCCGGCCCTGATAACCTTGCTTTTCAGGATTTTAGTAGTTTTTTCCTCACCCACTGGAAGTTCCATACTTAATAGTACGACACGGGCAGTTATAAACCTTGCAAGCCCATGAATAAAATTGGCGCCCTCTTTTGACAATAAGCCTGACCCACGACCAGGAATGCCCGGGATTAAAGCCCTGCTTAGACCATTAATATTTATCTGTGGACAAGGGGGAAACCGGCTTTATTTAAAGGTTTTTGGCATATTTGCAGCGAAACATAATATGATTTTTTGATTTAGTATGGAAGGAGGAGGATTCGCTTTGACGATTAAGGTTGTTGCTTTTAACGGAAGTCCCCGGCCCAGGGGCAATACCTACCATTCAATCAAAATTGTCCTGGACATTCTGGCTGCGGAAGGTATCCAGGGTGAACTTATCCAACTGGGGGGCAAAACGCTCTTCGGCTGCAAGGCCTGTTACAAGTGCCTGCAAACCCAAGACAGGCGCTGCGTCCAAACCGGCGACGACATGAACTATTTCATTGAAAAGGCGCTGGAAGCAGACGGAATTATTATCGGCTCTCCTGTGTATTTCAGCAACGTTTCTTCGGAGGTAAAAGCCTTTATAGACCGTTGCGGCTTTGTGGCAAAAGCCAACAACAGCGCGCTCAAGGGCAAACTTGGGGCAGCCGTCATTTCAGTCAGGAGAATGGGGGGCACTTTTGCCTACTCCGCCATCAATCTCTTTTTCGGCATATCCCAGATGATTATTCCCTGTTCCAGCTACTGGAATGTCGGGATTGGCCTTATGCCCGGGGAGGTTTTAAATGATCAGGAGGGTATAGATACATTTAAAACCCTGGGTCACAATATGGCCCAACTCCTAAAACAAACCAGATGATTCCGGAAAACTCTCTGCCCCCTTCCCCGCGCCGGTTTTAGAATTTAAACACCCGGCAGGACCAACGAGAAGCCTGTTTCTATGGTTGGAGAAATGTGGCTGATTATGTTTATTCCTGCAGGGGCGGTTGTATTGTTACCCTGAACAGCTCTGGCAACTCAACGGGTAAATGTGTTGCTATTTTTACCAGATCCAGGACAGTGGAGGAGAATAATGAAAAAGCCCTTGACCCGGTCCCGAACCAATTCAATGATCGCCGGTATCTGCGGAGGTTTCGCGGAATATGCCGGCTGGGACCCGACTATGGTGCGGCTCCTTTACATTTTGATTTCAATTTTTTCTGCTGCCTTTCCGGGTATTCTCTTTTATCTTCTGGCCTGGTTGATTATCCCCAGGGAAGACGGCTACTAGTGTAGCGCAAACACCAATTCTATTATCGCTTCAGGCCGTATTCGAGACAGAAGCCTGCTGACAGAAGACTTATTCACAGTTTAAGAGTTAACACTAAACGAGGAACAGCCGGCAGAAGCAAATGGTCAAATAGCAAACAGCCGGAGAAAGGCCAGTTTGGGGGAAAAGGCGTCCCTTCCTGCTGTCGTGGCTGCACCGGGAACCGGCCGGGCTAGACGCCGAAGGGGGAAAGGGCCGGATAAGGAGAAACCAGACAGTATTTTAGTCCTGCCGCCGCAGGTTCCAGGCCGAAGGCTACGCACATCAACTGGGTATAGAATAAAACCGGAAGGTTTAAACCGCTGCCGCAGGTCTGGTTAATCCGGGCCTGGTTCACCTCCAGGTTGAACTGACACATGGGGCAGGGTGTAATCACCAGGGCTGCCCCGGCGCGTGTGGCAGCTTCCAGGATGTTTTTCGGGTAGGACCAGAGCTCCCCGGGCGAAACCGCCGTTCTAGAACCGCCGCAGCAGCGGACTTTCGCCGGAAAAGGAACCGCCACAGCGCCCAGGGCTTCAATTAATTGCTCCAAAAACAATGGATTTTCCGGGTCATCAAAATTCCCGGGCTCGGCCCGGACCGTCTGGCATCCCACGTACCCCGCCACAGGAAGGCCGGTGAGGGCCCGTCTGACCCTGTCCCTGATTTTTTTCAGCCCCACGTCGTGGGCAATTACCTCCAGGAACTGGCGAACCCGCAGGTTCCCGTCATACTTGAGACAATCCTCCGCCAGGGCCTCATTGGCCCTGGTCCGGAATAAACCGTCGGTCTGGAAGCGCCTGTTAGCGCCGGCAAGGGCCAGATAACAGGCGCTGCATCCAACCAGTACATCATATCCCCGGGAAGCCGCAAGGGCCAGGTTCCGCCCCGCCAGGACCCGGCAGGTGTAGGATCCGGCGGGACCCTGGGCGGCCGTAGCCCCGCAGCAGTTCCAATCGGGAATTACCTCCAGATTAAGTCCCAGGGCCCCGGCGGCAGCCACCAGGGACTTGAGGTAGGCCCTGGCCGTCCCCTCCAGGGAACAACCCGGGTAAAAACTATACCGCATCTGCACTCCTCCCGGTTTTTAGATGCTAAAAAAACAATACATGCCCCGTAAAGCACAAGCGCCAACACTGGAATAAAAAAATTGCCTCCGCACCCACTTTAAAAGGGCGTGCTTATTCCCTATACCCCTGCTGGGCCATGGCCTTGTCTATAATCCTGTTTAAGCCTGTCAATCCCTTGATTTTACGGGGAAAAAGGGACAGCCGCCGGTGTCTCAGCAGGTTTAAACCTGTTCCTTTCATTTCCAGAGACATCAGGACCGCCCTGGTCAATGCTCCTTCCTTTAGCCAGCAGCGCAGCATAACACCGGCTTCACCTATCCGGCCCCGGGACCTCAACTCCTGCCAGAAAGTCCGGTGAAAGACAGCCCGGGAACCTGTCCCATGTCCCGACTTCAGATAATAATACTGAAGTTCATGCATGACTCCCAGAATATCAATTCCCCTGGGGCAACGGACCCTGCACGCGCAGCAGGAAGTGCAAACCCAGAAGGTGTTGGCGTTTAGAACATCTTCTTTCCGTCCGGCCCTGATCAAGCTAAAAAGCCCGCGGGGGGATGGCTCCATCTCCTGCCGGGAGGCACAGGATACTGCGCAGGCCCCGCACTGCATACATCTTTTGATTTGCGCCCCGTCCTCCAGAGCGTAAATTTCCCGGGCAAAACCGCAATCATACAAAAGCGGCCCCATTGAATCACCACCCCCACTGCTATAACTTCACCCCAAATAACTTAATAACTTAGTTTCCCGGTACCGTTTAAAATCCTTTGAGGGGATTCGGGCCCAGCACCGCCAGATCTTTCACAAATCCGTCCAGGATGTCCGGGATCCTGGCATAGTCCATAATCCCCACTTCAATCACCCGGATGCGGCCGGCCTCCAGCCCCATCCTGTCCAGGGTCTCGGAAATATTCATGATCCGGGTCCGGGCCAGCTCACTGCCGTTGATGAAGTGGCACTGGTAGTCCTCCCCCTGCCTGCAGCCCAATAACAGCACCCCGTCTATTCCCCGGGCCAGGGCGTCGGCAATCCAGACCGGGTTCAGGGAGCCAAGACAGCGCAAGGGGATTATTCTAACCCAGGGATTGTACCTCATTCTTCCGGCGCCCGCCAGGTCCAGGGCGGGGTAAGCGTCGTTCTCACAGGCAAATATCAGAACCCGGAGTTTTGCCCCGTCCTCTTCGGGGACCTCCACGGCCTTAATCATGGAACTAATCAGGGAGACGGAGTAATCCTTAAAGGAAACAATACGCTCCGGACAGGCGCCGAGACAGGTGCCGCACCGCCTGCAGCGGGTAATCTGGGGCAGGGGGTTGGACCGGGCATCCTCGTTGATGGCGCCGAAGGGGCATTCTTCTGTGCAGCGTTTGCACTGGGTGCAGCGGCTGAGGTTAAATTCAGGGTAGGTTTGGTCCAGGGCCCTGGGGTGAACCGCCTGGCCCCGGGCAGTCATCTCCACACACTGGATAGCCTTGAGAGCCGCCCCCGCCGCATCATCCAGCGTTGCCGCCAGGTCCATGGGCTCCCTCAGACAACCCGCGGCGTAAATCCCGGTGCGGCGGGTCTCGTATGGAAAACAGATGAAATGGGAGTCGGGAAAACCGTATTTCAAGGCCGGCAGTTCCGGCCCTTGCCGGTAATCAAGGTTCAGGACGCCCTCCGCCAGTCCGCCCCCGCCGGATCCGGAGACCATACCGGTAGCCAGGACCACCAGATCCAGCCCTTCCGTCCTGGACCGGCAACCTAGAAAGATATCATCGGCCTCTACGGAAAGGCTCCCCCCCCGGACCGCCACATTCAAAACCTCGCTGCGAATAAAAATAGCCCCCGCCTCCTGGACCCTCCGGTAAAAATGTTCTTCCCGGCCGTGGACCCGCAAATCACGGTAATATATAAAAACGATGCTGTCCGGCGCCGCTTCCAGGAGATACAGCGCCTGCTTCAAGGTTTCCCCACAACAAACTGCCGAACAGTAGGGCAGATGATTCGGATCCCGGGAACCGGCGCACTGGATAAAGGCGACCCGCCTGACTTCCCTGCCGTCCGAAGGACGCGCCACCCGGCCACCCCCCTCCAGGGCCAGGGTTTCGAAGCAGGGACTGGTTACAATATCCGGATTGGTTCCGTACCCCAGGTTTTTCAGCCGGGTAAGTTTGGCTGGATCATAGGGGCGGGCGCCGGCAGCCACGATTATGGCGCCCACCCGCTCCTGCCGCAAGCGCTCCCCCTGTCTGATGGTTACGTCAAACATACCCGGGCCGCCGGCGGTTCTTTCGATGGACGCGCCGCAGCAAACCTCAATCCCGGGGTGGTCCGCCACCTCCCTGGAAAGCAAAGGAACCGGGTTTTCCGCCAGTTCCGTATAAGGGGGTCCCACTGGCGCACAACGGTAGACATTCCGCAGCCAGCCGCCCAAGAACTCTTGCCGCTCCACCAGGATGACCCGAAAAGCTGCCCGGGCCGCCTCCAGCGCCGCAGTCATTCCAGCCAGGCCGCCGCCTGCTACCAGGATGGTTTTGGAGGGATCCGCCAATAAAAAAGGCTGGGTGACACCGGCCCCGGCCGCCCGGGCCAGCCCCATGCGCAAAGCGTCCTGGGCCAGCATCAGGGTGTCTTCACAACCCGGCTCGTGGCACCAGGCCACCTGCTCCCTCAAGTTCACCCTTACCACCGGGATATCCGGACTGCAATCAAATACGGCGCCGTAAAACCTGGGCGAGCACGCCGCCACCACGACCCTGTTCACGGCACCGTCTCCTACGTCCCTCTGAATCCAGCCGGCGTCCCGCCCACAGAAAAAATTGCTCTCCCTGACCAGCGCAACCCGGCGGTCTTTTTCCGCAACCCTTCTAAGCCCGGCTATATCCACGGCTTCCCCGATACCGCAGCCGGAGCAGAGGTAGACACCGGTTTTAGCAGCCATGACCCCGCCTCCTCACCCATTGCACCGCCCGCAGCGCTGCAGCTGCGCCGCTCCGCACCGCGGGAGCCACCTCCATGGGCCTGACGGCACACCCGGCTGCGTAAAAGCCCGGCGACAGGACCGGAGAAACAAAACCGTCCCCATCCTGAACATGGATCCCTGTACAGGGGGTTGCCGGAGCCATTCCCGCAGCAAGCACCACTAGTTCAAATTCCTCCTCCAGGATCTGGGCGCCTGGCTGATTTTCCGCCAGGACCACCAGGTTCCCGGTGGAAGGATCCTCTGTAATTTCCCCAGGCTTTCCCTTAATTAGCTCGATGCCGGCCCCGTCCCGCACCTTTACATAAAAATCCTCATAGAACCCCCGGGCTCTCAGATCGATATAAAACACGGCAATCCTGGCCCCCGGGCAGCGCTCCCTGATATATGCCGCCTGTTTCAGGGAAACCAGGCAGCAGACGCCGGAGCAAACCCCCAGGTGCCTTTCATCCCGGGAGCCGGCACATTGCACAAAGGCGACGCTGCCCGGCTCCCTCCCGTCCGAAGGACGCAGGATTTTACCTCCGGTGGGGCCGCCGGGGGAAGCCATCCTTTCCACCATCATATTGGTGATTACGTTGGGATAGCGCCCCCCGCCGTAATTGCCCAGTCTGGCGGTGTCGTAAAGATCCCAGCCCGCCGCCCAGATCACGGAACCGGCTTTAATGATGAATGTTTTCCCCTGCATCCCCAGCTCGATAGCCCCGTAAGGGCAGGCATCCGCACACCTGGCGCAGGAAGAACCCCAACATGCCTTACCGTCAATCACGTAACGGAACGGATGGGCCAGCTTATGGGGCAGGTAGGCGGCCCTGGTCTGATCCAGACCGTAGTTAAACCCATTGGCCCTGGCTGCCGGACAGACCTCCGCACACCTGCCGCAACCGGTACAGTTTTCGTTCACAAAGGTGGGCTTCACCTCAACCGTAACCTCAAAGGAACCTTCCCGGTCCGCAACGGATATCACCTCGGCCGAAGTTAAAAACCGGAACCGGGAATTGGCTGCCAATCTTCGGAAAATAATCTCCAGGCCGCAAGCGGGAGAGCACAACTTGGGGAAATACAGATTGACCTGGGCAACCTTCCCCCCCAGGTAGGGTTTTTTTTCAATCAGGAGCACGTCGAAGCCTGCTTCGGCAGCTTCAACCGCGGCGGTAAGCCCGCTGATCCCGCCGCCTGCCACCAGAATGGTCTTGTTCATGGAGTTTATAATTAGAGAATATGAAGCACCGGGCGCTTCGCGCAAGTCCACTGGCCGGTGGCCGGATCCCAGGTAATATTGGCAAAACAATGCCAGTTCTGCTCATCCATTTTCGGGTAATCGGCGCGAAAATAGTAGCCCGGCCAACGGGTTTCCTCCCGGAAGAGGACCGTTCGGACGTGGGCCTCGGCCTGCCAGGTGCGGTGGACATTCTCCCAGCACCGCATCAGCTCGTGCAAATCCTGGGCGGCCATTTTTTCAGCGTCCTGCCGCAGAAAAGCCAGGAGTTCCAGGGCCCTTTCCAAAGACGGGGTATTCGTGGAAAAGTTGGCGCTCACGCCACCGGCATACTCATCCATGAGCTTCTGCAACCGGTACATGTACATCTTGGGCTGGATGTAGTTGGGATTCAGATCGGGGTTCGTCGTGTAATTCCGGTACTTCCCGTAGGTTTCCAGCGGCCTGAAAATGCAAGCTTTGATCTCCTCCACAACAGCCCCGTCAACATCCGGCCTATCGTTGTTTTCCAGGATGAATTTGACCGCGGATTTGGCGGCAATCCGGCCCTCGGCGTGGGAACCGGAAGAGAACTTATGGCTGGAAGCTCCGGTGGCGTCGCCAGCTGCAAACAACCCCCTGACCGTGGTCATGTTGCCGTAACCCCAAAAATATTCGGGCGGAGCCAGGTCCGCCGGACCGCTGACCCAGGCTCCGGAAGCGCCTGAATGGGAACCGATGAAATAGGGCTCTGCCGCTGCAATTTCGGAAGAACGCTTTTCAGGCTCGATATTGGTTGCCGCCCACAGGAGCGCCTGGGCAATGGTCATATCGAGGAAGTCCTCCCAGGCCTCCGTTTCCAGCTGCCTCATCTTCTTCTTCAGGGCTTTGGCATCCCCTCCGTTTTGGGCCGCGAGCCTGGCGATAGCCTCGTCCGTCCGCATGAAAATAGGACCCTTGCCCTCAAAACAATCCAACATGCCCAGGTAATTGCGCAAATTTGCCGGGATGGGCCTGGCCAGACCGTAGGGCGCCCATTTTTCCAGCTCATCCCGGCGCTCTATCATATACTCGCCACCCAGGGCGCTGGTGGCCCGGGACTTGAAGTGCAGGAACCAGGCGCCCACGGGACCGTAGGCGTCCTTGAAACGGACTGGAATGAAGCGAACTTCCTGACAGGTCATTTCAGCCCCGGACCGGATTGTAAAATAAGCGCTGGAGCCGGTGCTGAAGGGCGGGTACCAGCTGCGGCCCAGTCCCTCCCCGGTGGAGCGCGGTTTAAAGACCCCCACCGCCCCCCCCATGGCCACCAGGACCGCCTTGGCCTTGAACACGTAGAATTTATTCTCGCGCACACTGAAGCCCACCGCCCCGGCGACCCGGCCGCCTTCCAGCAGCGGTTCCAGGATAAAGACCCGCTCATAGATGTTTTCCTGGCCGAGGGCATTTTTAGCGGCCTCGGCGACAATAACCTTGTAGGACTCACCATTTAACAGCAGCTGCCAGCGCCCCTCGTTGACATATTTCCCATCTTCGGTTTTCCAGATAGGAAGCCCCCATTCCTCGAATAGGTGCACCGAGGAGTCCACATGCCGGGCTATGTCATAAACCAGATCCTGCCGGGTAATGCCCATAAGATCCTTTGTCACATAATTGACATAATCTTCAACTGTATTCTGGTTTTGCGCCCGGCCCGACAGACCAATGTACTGGTTGATGGCCGAAAGGCCCATGGCCACAGCCCCACTGCGGTCAAGGGCAGCCTTATCCACCAGGGTAACCTTAACCCCGTACTTTTTACCCCAGTGGGCCGCCTCCACGGCTGCGCCGCAGGCCGCCATGCCGCCGCCCACAATCAGCAAATCAGTGCTGACCTCAACAGTTTCAAATTCCGGATAGGCCAGTTGTGCCCCCTCCTTTCTCTTATTATCTTTTATTTCTTCAAAACAGGCAGCTCCACCCCAAGTGAAGCCGGCTCGGTAAAGAGGTAAGGGCCGTCGATGTCCTGCGCCCGGTCCGGTCCGAACTCCCCGCCGGGCACCGCACTGCCCTCTTCCGTGGTCCGCACGGGAAACTTGAACCGTTTCACGATCCCGTTGCGAAAACGGATGGTCCACAAAATGCTGTCTGTACTCCGCAAAGGTATCGCGCTGGCGCCCAGCGGCACAAAATCAGCGTAGCCCCGCAGGTCAATTGCCTGCTGGGGGCAAATTTTAGCGCAGCACAGACACTCCCAGCACATCCAGGGATCCCGGTTGTAGGCTTTCATGCTCACCTTGTCCAGCACCATCAGGTCGTTGGGGCAGGCGTACATACAGGCTGTCCTGTCCCGCCCCTTGCATCCGTCACACTTTTCGGCAATGATAAAAGCCGGCATCGGCAACACCTCCCATATTCAATTCCCCGGTGCTTTCAGCCTGAAATAAAACTGCTGCGAAGGAATTGATCTTCCCTCTATAACTATTTAAAGAAACCGCAAATAATGCTCCAAAGTGTCTGCCATAGTTTCCACACATTTTAAGATTAAAACAAATTCACGGCGCCACAAAAAAGAAGCAAATAAACTTGCCTTTGCTCCTATGAATGATGAGACAAAAGATTTTAAATAAGGTGAAATAAAACAGGTTGCGCTGTAATAACGTGGTAAGTATTTTCACCGAAAAAAATAGCCACCAGCGGGCAGGTGAGGCAGTGAAGAACAGGGGTTAAGATTTACAATATTTTTATCGTCTATCCGGTTTCAAGTCCCGGGCAAGATTGCCTGTTGGAACCACTCAGACTAAATATTCATAAGATATGTATACACCAGGTTTATTTTTCTTAAATCAATTTGAAGGAGGATATTACTTGCTTTATCTGTTATCGGAGTTTTTCAAATACAAGGATAACGTTGCCAGGCTGGCAGAATTTTATTATGATCATACAGCTGTACTGACGGAATTAAAGGGCCGCTTTCCCGACTGGGAAAATTACGTTAAACGTTATTTGTCGGCGGAAGTACGCGCTGGTTTGAAAGAAAGAGGCGTCCCCCTGTGAAGGACGCCTTTGTTTTTCCCGGCGCAACGATCCGCTTGGGGCGAACCCAGTTAAGTGGTGCGCCCCGGCCCTGTCATATTATTTACAGCGCATCCGGGGGCAGTGCCCATTTAAGGGAAGCTATGCAATTCACTATCTGCAGAATTAAAAGGGCAGTGGATTGCCCCGGCAGGAGTTTCAGGCAGTTACAAGGAATTATTATCATAGGCCCAAAAACAGGGGCACCCGCTTTTACCAGCCAATCAATTCACTTAAATTTTCCACAATAAAAATGGGCGCCCACCAATCGGACCGGGTTTCACCCGCACCGGACCTGGACGAAATCTTTTACCGATCAGCCAAACCAATACAGTCAGTCCCGTCACAAGGAGGGAAAAAAGTGATTAGCGTTGACCTGGCGAAAAAGCTGGCCAAGTACATTCCCTGGGAACCCAAGGTGGGGGATCTGACCATCGTTTTTGGGGAAGCAGGCGAGGAAGTTATTGAACCAATAAACCTACGGCACGAAAAAGAGAAGAAAATTGTCCTGTCCCTGCGCAGCGTGGGCCACCTGGTCTGGCTCCCCCGCTTGACCATGCTGCTCTATGAATTGAAGAAACGTTCAGAAAAAGGATTTTCCCTGACCTATGACAGGGAAACCGACAATTGGTGCTATAGGGACGAAAAGCTGGAAATCTGCAACAAAGGCCCCGAAGACGCTGCAGCCCGGGCTTTGTTGACGTTCCTGGAACAAAAAACTCTGTAGTCCTCCCCGCCCCGGGACGAAGGGCAGGCGGGGATCCCAGGTAAAGGCAGGGTAAGGAAACCGGTTCCCCTGATATCTTCCTTATTTTTCGCACGTCCGGTTGGGGAAAAACACTTCGGCCCGGCCCGGAAAGTGCGTTTCCCCCCTGGCGCCGGCGTAAAGCAGTTAACAACACGGGTGTTCACCGCTTTAATAATTCCGGCTCTATATATCGTACCTCAATCCTTCCACCTCCAGGGTTTGATAGATAAATCTATCACCCTTCAGTAAGATCCGGGAACCCCCCGGCTCACAAACCGCCCCCTTGGAAAGGTAGACCTTAATCCCGTCGGCCATAACTTCGTCATAATTCTCCGGTTCGGCGGGCACACCTTCAATCGCAACGGGCATAATAAAGGCGCCAAAACAACCGGACATCTCCATGGCTTCCACGGTAACAGCATCAGCCTTTTTACGAATAAAATCCCTGGCATCCTCGGAAATCTCGATTTTGATCATTTTTTTCAACCCCTAAGCATTTATTAGTTAAGATACCTGACGCCCTAAAGTTTCCAATAAGCTGCCAAAAACCTACAATAACCTTATTTGATGGCAATTATTTGATTAACCCGGGGTTTCTTAAGAACCTGGTGGTATTTTATCCTATTATTATGATTTTTTCAATACACTTGCCCGGTGATTCACCCTGATTATATAACATTGCCAGCCAGGGCTTCCAGCAACTGCATTTGTTCCGGTTGACAGTAGTTATTCGGATCATTGTAACGAATCCCCCAAACACCCCCGGTCTGACCGTCAGCGCGCAGGGAACACCCCCGGCGGAGGCCATCGTATCTGTCCCCCGGCCGGCTCTTTACCCCTTTTTAAAACCCAGGCGGCAACTTCCAACGCGCTTTCACTCAGCCCGGTTCACCCTGGAACAAAACCGGCCCGCAGCTCGGTTCTCCATTGTTATCCGGCAAATTATCACTACCTTCTTTTCCACTGTACCAGCAATCTTGCGGGTCGCAACTGACCACATTAAACCACTTGATCAAAGGTTAAAAAAGTGATAAGATATTGATTGCACCAGACGCAACTACAGTAGATATGCCCGAGTGGCGGAACTGGCAGACGCACAGGACTTAAAATCCTGCGAGCCTCAAAGCTCGTACCGGTTCGATTCCGGTCTCGGGCACCAGCAATACCAAGGACTGAGCCACTTGCTCTATCCTTTTTTTATCGTCAAAAATATATGGTTTGACGGCTGAATTGACGGTAAAGTTCTAAGGTTGTTTGCTGCAAAACCCTCAACCAAATGGTACCGGTGACAAATTTAGACTGGAGGTGAGCTAGTGAAAAAGTATACATGCATCCCCTGCGGATATGTCTATGATCCGGCCCTGGGCGATCCCGACAGTGGCATTGAGCCGGGTACAACATTTGAGAATTTGCCGGATGACTGGGAATGTCCCATTTGTTCCGCCGGCAAGGACGACTTTGAACCTTCGGAAGACTAGTAGATTCGGAAGACTAAATAAGGGAAATTGCAATACATAATCTTACACCTGATTGGACTATTCCAGTCGCAAATAGAACCGTGCAAACAGTTTAATCCGGCGAAACCCCAAATCATATCTATTTTCTTTCCATTTAAAAGAGTTATTTGTTTCTCCGGTTAAAAGATTTACCTGCATTTACACTGACGCCTTCAGTAAAGGCCCCTGTGATCCCGTAGTATATCACAAGAGCCTTATTTGAAGGCGTCTCTCACCTCACAGGGTCCCCCGCTGAACTTTTCACTGCTTCAGCAAGGTGTACCTGTTTTTGAGTTTACCAACCTGCCCCTTATTCTTCCAGAACCCTTCTCAAGAATACCCGGGTACGTTCGTTGGAGGGATTATTAAATATGACTTCGGGCACATCATCTTCCACAATGACTCCACTGTCCATAAAGACCACCCGGTTGGCCACCTCCCGGGCGAAACCCATTTCATGAGTAACCACCAGCATGGTTAGTCCGCTTCTGGCCAGGTTTTTCATAACCTTGAGCACTTCACCCACCAATTCGGGATCCAGGGCGCTGGTGGGCTCGTCGAACAACAGGGCCTCCGGTTCCATAGACAGCGCCCGGGCGATGGCTACCCGCTGTTTTTGGCCCCCGGAAATCTGGTTGGGCTTGGCCTTGATAAACTGGGACATACCCACCAGTTCCAGATAGTCCATGGCAGTTTTACGGGCTGATTTGGCGTCTCTTTTCAAAACCTTTACCTGGCCCACCACACAGTTATCAAGCACCGACAAGTTATTGAACAGATTGAACTGCTGGAAAACCATACCCAGCTTGGCCCTGTACACCGCGTTGCTCATATTATGCATCAGGATGTTCTGACCGTGGTACAGTATTTCCCCGCTGGTAGGGTATTCCAGCAGGTTAAGGCAACGCAAGAGCGTGGATTTGCCGGAACCGCTGGCGCCGATGATGCATACCACTTCACCCTTGCTAACTGAAAAATTAATGTCTTTCAACACTTCGTTGGCGCCGAAGACTTTTCGCAAGTGTTTGATTTTAATAATCTCATCCATTTATTTATCCCTGCCCACAATCCTGATTTCTGCTTCGGGAACAGTCTGGGAACCATGGATGGTGAAGGCCGAGGGGCCATCCAGCCTGACCTCCATGTATCTGAGAATCCGGGTAACGGTAAAGGTCATAATAAAATAGATGATACAAGTAATAAGGAAGACTTCAAAATATCTGTAGTTAATTCCCGCTACCGACTTGGACATAAAGAAAAGTTCAGTAACCGAAATCACGCTCAGCACGGAAGTATCCTTAATATTAATCACAAATTCATTGCTGGTGGCGGGCAGAATATTGCGGATAGCCTGGGGAAGAACGATGTTGGCCATGGTCTGGGCGTGGGTCATACCGATGGAATGGGCCGCTTCGAACTGGCCTTTATCTACGGAAAGAATGCCGCCCCTGACAATTTCCGCCATATAGGCGCCGGTGTTAATGGAGACAATAAAAATCCCCGCGGGAATCGGAGATAAATGGATGTTATATAGCATTGCCGCGCCGTAGAAAACAACCATAGCCTGTACGATCATGGGAGTACCACGAAACACTTCAATGTAACATAACAAAAGGAAGTTGGTGATCTTATAAGCTATTGCGGCCGGAATGCTGGTGTTTTCATCCATGGGAATGGTTCTTATAATGCCAATCAGGATACCGATAATAAAACCGATAATCGTACCGGTTAAGGAAATAATCAGGGTATTTCTGGCCCCCATTAAAAACAGGGGCCAGTTGTTTTCGAATATAAAATATACCCAGGTAAAAAATGTGCTTTCCGCAGACATCGTTGTTTACACCCCGGTTGCGTAGTTATTGTCCGGAAGGCTGATTTTTAATCGCATCACTCATAAAAGTGACTCTCTGTTCCTCAGAGACTCCGGCCAGAATTTCGTTGATCCGGGAGATATCGGGATTGCCCTTTTTAAAGCCCACCGCTATGGCCACATCATCATCAGAAGCCACGAAGCCTTGTCCCTCGACAAACTCCACCATGGCAAATTTAGGATTGGCGGTGGAAGCTGATCTGCCTTCCGGCCTTTCTGACACGTACCCGTCTATAATACCAGATTCAAGGGCAACGCGCATGGCGGGAAAATCATCCATGGCGGTCTGTTTCTTCACCCCCTGGATTTGGTCGATGACCGAATAGTGGAAAGTATTAAGCTGGGCGGTAATTTTGGCGCCGGAAAAATCCTGAATACTTGTGGCTTCTTCAAAGGCCGAACCCTTTCTGACCACCATTACCAAATCGGATTTATAGTAGTTGTCGGAAAAATCAAGGGTCATCTTACGCTCGGCAGTGGGGGACATACCGGCAATAATGGCATCAATACTGCCCGCCTGTACTGCGGGTGGGAGACCGTCCCAGGATGTTTTCACAATAACCAGATCCCGGCCCAGTCCTTTAGCAATAATCTTGGCAATTTCCACATCATAACCGCCGGCAAACTCATTGCTGCCGGAAATGGGCACCGCTCCGTTGCTGTTATCGGACTGGGTCCAGTTGAAAGGAGCGTAGCCACATTCGAGCCCCACTTTGAATGCTGTGGGCTGCGATTGGCCGCATCCTACAGCGGTTATGAGCAGTCCCAGGGCCAGGGCAGCACATAACGCCAGAGTCCACACTTTCTTCATGAACACGAATCCCCTCCACAATTTAATTTTTGTTTTACCGCCTGCTTACGAACCGCCCGCCTTTGCCACGGCCAGGCCGAATTGTTGTGACAAAAGACGGAAGTGCAACGGAATCCCATGTATCTAATACTAACACAAAAATTCAAATTTTGACGTTTTTAAATTAATTATTTATAAAAAAAGAACGCCTTTAACTAAAAATCCCCGGAAAAATTGTTGCAATTTGTTACCGGGGAATCACTTTTCACGATAAGCAGTTCTTTTGTTGTTTAATCCTTTTCCCTTTCCCGATACTATCCTTGACTTTAACAGGTCGGAGTATTTTCCAAATCTGCCTTTCTACTCTTAAGAATTCGATTGCATCAGATATTCCCTCATAGATATACTCCCACATGATTTCCGTGCTAGTTTTGTCCGGGGGGCCTGATGCTGAAGGCAGCGTCGCTGTAATCGTGTACGTTTATGTCGCTGTTGCTGGTGATCCGGTTCCGGTAGTCGTCTCCGGCTGCCTGGTTCCCAGATACGGTCCAGTTGTATGCGCCTGCCCCGGGATCAATGTGGCCGGCTATGGTGTATTGGTATACGCCGCTGTTGTAGAGTGAAAGCCGAACACCGGCGGGACAGCCTTCTCCGGCGTAATCCCAGGTGATTTGTTTGACTGCGCCAACCAACCAGTTTTCTCCGCTAAACGTATAAATAATCCTTTACTTTTTAGAGTTTCTACGGTATGAACCTGAGCTTATTTAATTTTTTTCTTATAACAGCCATACTGGCATTGTCTGAATAATACCAATTTACAGGCGCTCCTTCGGAAGCATTCAGTTTGAATCAAATTCCACTACATAATTTATAGGCGATACCATTTTTAATTTACCTTGACAATAAAACTTGTACGCTTCATCTCCGATATAGAAGCATTTATCTTTACTAATGCGATAATTTTTTTTAATCCATTTTCTATAAAAATCAAAGCGTTCATATAGTCGTTTATTTTTTGCAATTAGTTGCCTCTGTTTGTCAATATTTCAGTTCTACCCACAACCTACCGTATTCCATTCTAGAACCATCTTTAACCTGACACCTAAGAAATTCAACTACATCAGATAATGTCTCGCTAATAAAACCAGTACTCCTACCAACTATCCTCGACTGTTTTGATATTATATAGATTTTATAATTATTTATGCTTAACGGAGTCTTAATAGGCTCTATATTACCATTATTATTACATAAGTCTCTTTAATGTCCAAGTGATGCGAATCATTAAAGCAGAAATAAACTATTATTGATTTGAATCTTTCGTTCTTTCCCTGATTTCATCCCGGAGCTTTAGTTGTTCATAATAGTCCCAAATCAGACGATCTACCGCCTTTTCTTCCTCTTGCTTAATTAACTCACAATGCTGCCCTGAATCGCAATTTTCCTGGTCAAGGCAATGGCTGAGATGTACCAGATCATAACCGCACATTCTTTCTGCGAGATGAACCTTGATTTTCAACCTGGTTTCCTTGTTTTTCACTTTACAAAATGTTTCCATCGTTTTTTCAATTTTCATATTAACACCACCTTCCATAATTTCCTTTTTAAATATTATTTCGGCAAAAGCAATAATTCTCCTTTCCCAGAAATACCAACTGCCTGGTTGCTGCCTTGCTTGAATTCTACAGGCCCGAACAAATTTTCTTGCAAGCGACAGCCAGGTGATCTAGTTACAGATTAGAATAACTATAGGAGTTAGAGTTAATTTACAGGGGGAATTGCCAGAATGGAAACTTATATTGAACAACTGAGCCCGGGCCAGAGGGTAGACGGCACCTTTGCTTTAAAAATAAAAAAGCTGCTGCCCCTCCGCAGTGGAGCCGGGCACTACCTGGCGGTAGTCCTGGGGGACAGGACGGGGCAGATGGAAGGCCGGGTCTGGGAATCGGCAGCAGAAATGGATCGCTGCTGCCGGGTTGGTGATATAGTTAACGTCCAGGGGCAGGTCGTGGAATACAACGGGATGGCCCAGATTCAGATATCATCAATGTCGGTGTGCCGGGAGAAGGAAGCAGATCCGGTCAGGTTTATTCCCTCCAGCAAACTTGACCCGGATACCGCCCGGGAGGAGCTATTTTCCATTGTTGACGCTATGCGAAACCCACACTTAAGGGAATTACTGTCCCTAATTTTAGAGGATGAAGATTTCCTTGACGCTTTTTTTATGTCACCGGCCGCCAAGCACTACCACCATGCTGCCCTCGGCGGGCTTTTGGAGCACAGTCTGAGTGTCACCAGGGCAGCCGAAGGTATGGCAGCCGTTTACCCGCAAATGGACCGGGATCTGCTGGTATGCGGCGCCCTCCTTCACGATATTGGCAAAGTGGAGGAATACCGGTTGAATGCCCATATTGATTTTACCGACGAAGGCCGCCTGCTGGGGCATATTGTCCTGGGAGTACGGCTCCTGGATAGCTATATAGACCAACTGCCCGGTTTCCCGAAGGAACTGAGGACCAAGCTGCTCCATATGATCGTCAGCCACCACGGGCAGTACGAGTGGCAGTCCCCCAAAAGGCCCAAATTCCTGGAGGCCGATGTGCTGCACCATCTGGATATGATTGACGCCGCCGTGGATATGTTCGGCTCGGCGGTGGAAAATCGTTCCCACCCGGATGAACACTGGAGCAGTTGGGTAAAGGGACTGGACAGGTTCGTTTATTGCAAATAGATCCGTTTTTGGTAATTCGCGTATATAACAGTCTGTTTAACATACATTGCTTCAATTGTCATATTCCTGATAAAACCCAAACAAGGGATTAAACAATATTTGGCTGGTGGAGCGGGAATCAAAACTGGAAGCCAGCTTCAGTCGCAATGGTTTTAAAACCAGTATTTCTTTAGTTTTATAATTTTAAAAGGGAGAACACTACACATAAAGGAGGTGATATTTTTAAAGTGTTTAGAAAAGGGGAGACAAGCGACACCGGAATGGCGGCAATACTGGTGGCTTCAACGCTGTTAACCTTTCCGTTTATTTATTACGCCAGGGACATTGCGGAATCCCTGCGTGACATTTCCGGCAGAAATCAAATTGATATCAACGACAGCGCAAGTCAACAATAACATCATTTAAGATTCCGGGATTCCCTGAATTATATTTAGTTATCAGGCCACGAGGGCAAATACTGAAAACTGCCCGAAAGGCCGTTTTTTTCGCCCCGGGACCAGTTTTAAAACCAAATTATAGGATCTGGTATTGAAAATTTAACCCTTGCAGCTCCGGGCTTTCCAGGATATAAATTTAATTTCGGAAGATCCCAGAGTCCCAAATTTCCAGGGACCCGGGGAAGCCCGTGCCGGCCCTAAATCCCGCCAAACACTGCGGAGTTAAAGGACGCAGGATATGATCCTGAAAATGATATGGCAGCAAAACCTATATACATGATCTGGTCGCTTTCGGGTCGCCTCGCGTCCGATGCGTCATTTCTGCATAAAAAAGCGCTGGAAAGATAGAATATTTAATGACTATAAACCCCCGGAGGTTTAGGAACAATGGATCTCATCGTTGAACAAGATAAAACCCCCACCCCGTCGCAGGAATACCCCATTGAGATTGAAGAGAACATCAACCTGACATCCTCGGAAATCGCCTGTTTGTGGGCTTCCTGGATGGAAAGCAGTATTAAGGAACGGATGGTCCAATACTTTTTGCAAACCGTTGAAGACCCTGAAATCAGAAAAGTCCTGGAATACACTTTAAGCATAGCCCGCAAGCACCTTCAGCGACTTACAGAAATCTATGTCCGGGAAAAGCACCCCATCCCCCGCGGCTTCACCGCCTCAGATGTGAACCTGGAAGCCCCCCGGCTTTTTTCCGATTCGTTTATCATAAGTTTTCTGGAAGAAATGGCCAGAACCAGGCTTGACGGCTATGGAGCCGCGCTGCAAATGTCCGCGCGCAGCGACGTGCGCCAGTATTTCACGGAATGCGTGGCGGATCCCGCCGAAATTTATAACAGGTCTGTAAGTGTCATGCTTTCCAGGGGCACTTTAGTCCGGCCGCCCCAAATCCGCATTCCCGAAAAGTTGGATCTGGCAAGCAAACGGAGCTTCCTGGCCAGGCAAATTCCCAAGCGGCAACCTATTAACTCCGTTCACGTTTCCCACTTATTTCTGCTGCTTCAAAAAAACCACCTGATTAAGGCTCTGTGTACCGGTTTCAGCCAGGTGGCAAAAAAGGATCAGGTACGGCAATACATGCTCCGGGTAAGGAAAATTGCCGGAAAACATATCGAGATACTGAGCTCCCGCCTGCTCAAGAATGATCTTCCCGTCTCTTTGCCCTGGGAATCGGGTGTTACGGATTCAAAGACCGCGCCCTTTTCCGATTTACTAATGCTAAATAAACTCCGTTCTTTGAACGTAATTCTGGCGGTCAGTTACGCCAGGGCTTTAGCTGTGTCCGGTGATAAACACAGTTTAGCGGGTGATTTTACCCGTCTTATGATGGAAGTTTTAAAATATGCCGAGGACGGTTTGGACATTCTCATCGACAACGGCTGGTATGAAGAGCCTCCCCCGGCAGTTAGTCCGGGTTCACCCGTCAATATTGTCCACTAAGAAAACTGCGTCCTATTTGCCGTTAGATATTGCTGGTGAAGCTGTCTGAAAGACAGCATTATGAATCAACCGGGGAAAAAATTGCGCCATTAAATAATTAAGTGGGAAAGTGGACTTTTTCGGAAGCGCGGCTGCAACCGGCAACAGGCCAAAGACCCCTGTAGGCTACAGGGGTCTTTCCACGCGAAAATTTCCTCACTTCGAGGGATTATCCTTTAACGTCGTTTCGTTTCTTCTAAAACAGTTTAGCGGACAATCATGGCCACGTAGCTTACAATGAGCAGGGCCACGATATTGACCACCTTAATCATCGGGTTGATAGCGGGGCCGGCGGTGTCCTTGCACGGGTCGCCCACCGTGTCGCCGGTAACCGCCGCGGCGTGAGCATCCGTACCCTTACCGCCGAAATTACCCTCTTCTATATATTTCTTGGCATTATCCCAGGCGCCGCCGCCGGCCGTTAGCATAATAGCCAGGAACAAGCCGGTAATGATTACACCCATGAGCATGCCGCCCAGGGCCTGGGCGCCCAGCAACAGGCCCACCAGGATAGGCGCCACCACGGGGATCAGGCCGGGTAGCATCATTTCTTTAATCGCCCGCTTGGTGACAATATCAACGCAACGGCCATACTCGGGCCGTGCCTTGCCTTCCATAAGTCCCTTAATTTCCCTGAACTGGCGCCGCACCTCGTTGACGACTTCATTGGCCGCCCGGCCAACGGCGCCCATAGCCAGGGCGGAAAAGAGGAAGGGCAAGGCTCCACCTATAAGAAGACCAGCCAGGACCCAGGGATTTTCCACGGAAAAGCTAAGTTTTTCCAGGAGCCCCGCGCTTTCCCGCACGCGAGTTATTTCCATGGTATAGGAAGCAAACAGGACAATGGCGGCCAGGCCGGCAGAGCCGATGGCATAACCCTTGGTCACCGCCTTGGTGGTGTTGCCCACAGCGTCCAGGGGATCGGTAATATTACGTATTTCAGGCGGCAATTCGGCCATTTCGGCAATGCCGCCGGCGTTGTCGGTAATTGGTCCGAAGGAGTCGATTGCCACAACTATACCCGTCATGGAAAGCATAGCAATTGAAGCTATCCCCACTCCATATATATCGCCGATAAGGTAGGAAACAAGAATTCCGGCAACGATGGCAAAAGCCGGTGAAACGCTGGCTTCCATCCCGATGGACAAGCCACTGATAATATTGGTTGCGTGGCCGGACTCGGAAGCTTTAGCGATGGTCCTGACCGGCCGGTACTTTGTGGAGGTATAGTAATCGGTAATGAAAACAATGGCCATGGTCACCGCGACACCCACTAGAGCTGCGTAAAAATACTGCGGTGAGCCGAAAATATAGGTTGTTACAGGATAAAAACCGATAAGCGAAATAACCGCGGAGGCAATCAGCCCTTTATAAAGCGCCGCCATAATTTCCTGCCCCTGGGCAAGCCGGACAAAATAGCTGCCAATAATCGTGGCGATGATGGCAATTCCTCCCAGGATCAGCGGGTAAATAACGTATTGCTGCTGGCCGGGGAAAAACAGCTCACCCAGCAGCATGGCGCCAATGGCCGTAATAGCGTAGGTTTCGAACAGGTCTGCCGCCATTCCGGCGCAATCCCCCACGTTATCCCCCACGTTGTCGGCAATCACAGCAGGGTTGCGGGGGTCGTCTTCCGGTATGCCCGCCTCTACCTTGCCCACCAGGTCAGCCCCGACGTCGGCGCTTTTGGTGTAGATACCGCCGCCCAGACGGGCAAATACGCTGATCAAGCTGCCGCCGAAGCCCAATCCCACCAGGTAAATGGGATCCTGGAACAAAATGTACAGGCCGGCCACACCCAGCAGGCCCAGGCTGACACACATGAGGCCGGTGACGGCCCCGCCTTTAAAAGCCACCAACAGGGCGCTGGACAGGCCTTTTTTGGCCGCCTCGCAAACCCGGAGATTGGTCCGCACCGACACTGTCATCCCTACGTAGCCGCAGAGCCCGGAAAAAACGGCTCCTACAATAAAGCCCAGGGTTATAATCCAGCCCAGACCGAAGTAAAGTAAAACGGCAATTATGATTCCTACTACTGCAATGGTCTTGTACTGCCTGCCAAGGTAGGCCATGGCCCCTTCCTGAATGGCCCCGGAAATTTCAATCATGCGCTCGTTGCCGGGTGGAAGCTTTAGAACCATCACGGCCAGATATCCGGCAAAAAGAATGCCCACTAACGAGGCGATAACAGCGTACATGGGGAAAGCCCCAAATGCCAAATCGAACACCACCTTATAAACCTTAATATAGAATCATTAGGAATATTGTTGTTCTGCCAAAAATAAAATCTTAAATGCCGCGCTCACCTCCCAAATTAGGAACAAATCCTTTTGCCAACCACCTCCCTGTCGTATGCGACTAATATCCTAAGAAGGAGACCTTCTAAAAACAACCGGGTTTCCAAATCTGCGGCGCAGTTAAAACCGCCGGAACAGCCCGTATAGCATCTTAAGGGAGGCTGCCGCGCCTTAACTGAGATATCCGGCTGTTAAAAAAACACTCTTATATCTTATTAATCTTTTGGGGGCTTGTCCAGACTTCATCAAATGGTTTTCTGTTCAAAAGAATATTATCGCCGATTTCTCTTTTTATTTCAAGAATAACCATACTGGTTAAGGAGAATACACCCGCCTGTTAAAAGTAAACACATAAGCCTCCGGGGAAAAACCCCTTTTAAAAAGAGAATGTACACCTGTTTTGCAATAAAAACCAGCAGTACACTCATTAAAGAAACAAATTCAGCTTTTACCATTATAACGACAAAAGGATCTTTTGCAAACCTTTTGTTCCCGGATTTGCCGCGGGCTTTGAAATTACCGCCGAAAAAAAGCTGTGCTCCCGGCGCAATCCGCTAGTTATCCACAGAGTTATACCAACTTTCCACAATCTTACAGTTTATTGTCCTTCCTGCGGAAAACATGAACGGCCTTTGCTGGTTCTGACAACCCATTTAACCGGACTGCAGTGTACCCATAATATACCTATTGACTTAGTTAACAATGTTAAATATTATATTAATTAACTACATGTTTTCACTAAAAATTCTTCCTTGTTAAACCGGCTTCGCAGCCGGTTCTTTTTATTTCCACATCTGGGCGGCAAAACCAAATTAACAGGGGTTTGCAGCCTTTAGCCGCCCGTCCCGCCGCACCTGTCCAGGGGACAGCCCGGGAACAAACCGGGGTGATCTTACCGCAAACAAACCCCGTTGCACCTTCGGGAGATATGCTGGTTAAAAAGCGGTCCGCTGCATCCAGCCAGGCTGATTGAGGTTTTTAAGTATCTCCCCGGTCCGGGGTATAGGTGCCGTTAATCCATTCATAAAAATTATCATAAATTCCCCTGACAGAGGGAGTTTTGCTGGAGGCGGCATCAAGCAGCGCCTTTTTCAATCCGGCAAAATAGGCATTGGTAACATTCCCTTTGCCCAGACCCAGCTGATGCGCCTTGTTCAGCTGCTTGTGGAATAAATCATAATAATAGCGGTTGGAAAGCGCCTTTTCATCATATTCCAGTTCAATGCCCGTCTGATACCGCCGGGCCAGTTCCACCGCCCTGTCCATGCGCTCCTCCGGCTGATCCTCAACCGCATAATAATTGGGTTGCAAAAATACGTGCGTAAAACCGAAGGACTTCCATTCTTCATACCCCCTGGCGCCATAAAAAGGAATCCAATAGAAATTCTGCCCACTTCCCCGGACCAGGCGGGCAACGTCCTGTACCAGTTTTTTTTCACCGGGAATTGTCTGATCCATATATTCCTTGTACCAGTAAATGCCAATCAGTTCCAGGTGTTCAAATCCGGCCTCCCGCCAGAGCTCCATCATTTTGCCGTAATACCAGCACACTGCCGTAAACCTGTTTTCCAGGGCCTGTCCCTTTCCTGCGTCTTCTGCGGAGAAGGAAAGCAACGTTGTTCCGCCCTCTTCCTCCAGGCTGCCGAAGGCTCGTTCTTTTTCATCGGGGTAGGGTATGGTCAGGATCACCTTTTCCTTTCCTTCCAATCCGTCAATTCCGTCTATCCCGTCAATAGCCTTTTCCAGGGCGGGCAGCTGCTTCCCCGGAGCAAACAGATCCCCCAGATACGCCTCCCAGCTTGCCCTGGTAGCGGGCATTCCCTGGTAGGGCAGGAACAGAAGAGTATCAAACATCCTCCCGCAAAGTTTCCCCCCGGTGTCCCGATAGGCCACCACCGGCAAAAAATCCCGGTTGGACCAGGTGTCCTCCCCGCTGCCGCTGCCGGTATAGATCAGCAGGATATCCCTGGCGTCTTGCTTTGGCGTTTCCGTGGCGGCAGGACCGGTGTGATAACCGGCCAGAGCCAGGACCGCGGGCTTTTCCGCCCTTTCAGGGCAACCCTTTACGGATAGATTCCTGGCAAAAACCCAGACGTCCACTGGAAAGCTCAGTTTTAGATAGCGGGCGGTAACCGGCGGAAAGGTGAGGGTCAGATTCCTGCTCAATACCTCTGGGTCATTTGGTTCCACCCCATGCCGGACCTGGCCCAGTTGATACCAGAGCAAACCATCTAAGGATACCCCGGCTTGCAGATATTCCGGAAGAAAAACACCAGATCCGGCGTCCTGCCTGAACTCCAGGGAAACCTGCGTGACAGGGTGATACTCTTTCAAATCAATGATAACGTCCCGGCCCCCCTGACGTAAAAAGCCGGTCCAGTTCTCCCCCTTGGAAGCCAACCCCTCCACGGGTCCCGCATAAAGCCTGTATTCCCTTTCCTGGAAGCCCTCATCGGGTTCCTGCGGTACAACCCGGCAGGCCGCTTCCCGGATCAGTTCCACTTCCTGTTCTTCTTCTGGCGTCGTTTCCTCACCGGAACAGCTTTCCCCGTCAGGGCAGGATTTAACCTCTGCGTAAACCGGGAAGGCGGCACTGCCGGCGTTTACCGTGATGGTAAACTTTCCTGCCCTGGGGCCTGCTTCGAAGTAACCATCAGGGGAAAACCAGCCGGCTCCCGGATCATCCAGACCGTAGGCGACAGTAAAAACCGGCTCCCCCACAACCCCGGATTCAATTCTTTTTGCCTCGCCCGGGCAAAGTTCCAAATTTTGCGGAGAAATGACCGGCAGGGCAGTCAGGGCCTGTCCTTTCCTTATTTTTAACAATCTTTGAGCCAGCACGGCGGCCTCCGCCCTGGTCAGCTCCCTTTGCGGGTAAAAAAAGCCTTCGTTTCCCGCCATCAGGCCCCGGCTCGCGACGCAGGCAACACCCTTCACGGCGTAGGGCGAAACCTGACTTTCATCGGTGAACCTGCCTTCCAGATACGCCGCCTCCGTTTTTTCCGGCAGGGCCCGATGGAGAAGTAAAGCGGCATCCTGCCGTGTGATTGGTTTGTCCGCACCCGCCCTTTGGTCGCCCGTACCTGTCAATATACCAAGCCCGGCCAGGGCTTCCAGATAGCCGGCCTCAATTGATTCCCGGGCCAGATCCAAAAACGCGGACCGCTCCGGAAAAACGGGCTGGACTCCCAATACCCTGGCCAGAAGGAGGGAAAAGTGGCCGCGGGTGATTTTCCCGCCGGGCTCAAATTGCCCGGAATTCAGGCCGTTGATGATACCCTGCCCGGCGAGTTCAACAATGGCTTCCCGGGCGAAGGAGTTTTCGATATCCCGAAAGCCCGCGTTTAAAGAACCCGAGGCCCGCGCCGAATTCCCCGTAAGCGCGAGCACAAACAGTCCGAGGAACAACCATTTCCACTTCATTCTAAAATCACCATCAATCCGCTGGACTTACACCTGATTACTTCCGGCAAGCATCCCAAAAGGGCGGAATGCAACAGCATAAAATTTTATATAATTACTTCCCCTGCAAACTACCTCTCCGCCCGAAGATACGTGTCATAATCCTCACTATTACCGGCCTGTTAAGCCGGATCGTCAGTCTTGCTTCTTTGGGAAACCCTTATTTCAAGTCGGGTCACTTCCAACGGAAGTGACTGTTAGCATGGTTTCCCTCACCCGGATGTTGGTTTCTTGGGTTCATCCTCCCCATTATCCCCCGGTTCCTCCGGCGGCTCTTCTACCTCGGGCTCGCCCCCGCCGTTATCCCCCGGCTCGACGACTTGCGGCTGGTCGCCGGGCTTCACTACCCCGGGGTCAGGCTGATCCTCCGGTGGTTCCTGCGGGCTGTCCTGCTTCGTCTGTTCCGGCGCTGGTTGGGATCCGGCGCCTGCCGGCTGGTCCGGAGTTTCGTTTTGCCCGGGCGTTCCGGGCTCCGGCTGCGGCGGCGGGGTAACCGTCGGGGCCGGCTTTACGGCCGGGGATGTTTTAGCAGGCGCCGGATTTTCAGCCGCTGCATTCCCTGGTTCCGCGGGAAGATTCTCTCCCGGGCTTTCCCCGGACAGCGAAGTTTCCTCATTCTCACCGGGTTCATTATTTCCCGGTGCGGATACGGGCTGAACTGTTGTTTTGCCGGCGGGGGAGTAGTATTTCTCCAGGGCTTTTTCCCCAAAGGCGTAGGGCCAGGCTGCAGATGCGCCAACCATTAGCAACACCGGCAGGACTGCCGCGGGAAGACGGTAAAAGGCAGTTGCCGCCAGCAGCACGAAGCCGGCCGCCCACAAGCAATAACGGCAGGGTATGATCAGCTCGCTGTGCCACTCCCAAAAGGACCAGCCGGTTAACAAAACATGCACTCCCACGGCAAACCAAAGCAAACAGCCCGCCCAGCGAAATCTCAGGAGGATGGCTGCTATACAGACCAGATAATAGGATACGCCTGCGTAGGCAAGGTAATTTCCTGCGCCCCGGGCGGCCGCAATGGCTGCGGCCAGGGCCAGTAAAGCAAGGATTTTACGTGCGTCCCAGTATCTATTTTCTTTTGTTCCAAAAATCAATTCTTACATGCACTCCTTTGCTCCTTAATGCAGCGTGATTTACATCCAGTCCCCGCGTAGCCGCTTCCATTTGCTGTTAAAATCAAGCACCGGCAACTATTTGGAATCAATTATAAACCGACCCGGTCCTTGATGCCCGGCACGCGGCACTGCAGCGGTTGACAAGATCCCCGCATCCCCATGAATTTCGGGTCTTTGCCACCTATCTCCTTCTTTCAAACCGGAAGCAGTAAATAAAAACACCGGGAACGGAAAAGAGCTTCCTTTACTTACTTTAGACGCCGGAAAACAAAAAAAGGATGCCGGAAACGAATTTTCTTTGGGGAAAAAGGTTGGGAACCGGAAAGGAGCGAACTCGCCGCTGCCAAAGGCGCCTACGGACAATAATGCTCAATAAACCTTAAAACGGGGCTGTTATCCACAACCCCGTAAAATGTCAGAACGGTATTAAACAGCTATAACCGTATTAACCGGTAATATTTACGGTCCGGGCAGCCCCGTCCCAATCCACTTTGCACCCCATCGCCTCCGATACAAACCGCAAGGGGATCAGGGTCCTGCCGTTCACAATCTTTGCCGGCACATCCAGTTCCACCGGCTGATCGTTGATATAAGCCTTGCCGCCGATAACTAGTGCAATTACTGTTCCGTGTCTTTCCGCCTTAACAGTTTGGGTCGCTTCGTCCCATTCCACACCGGCCCCCAGGGCTTCAAAAATTACCCTTAGAGGGACCAGGGTCCGGTCGTTTTCAATAATTGGGGGCACATCGAAGGACATCGTCCAGCCGTTTAAGGCAACCCGGATGGTCCCGTCGCCGGGGTCGGGAACTGTACCGGGACCGGCGCCATCATTATCCGGATCCGTACTTGGATCTGCGTCTGATTCAGAAGAATTTTCTTTTATGCTAAACTCTTTTATTTTACCGTAGCCTGTACCACCCTCGTTGGTTGCGCTGGCCCTGTAATAATACTTGCCGGCGGTCAAGTCTTTCAACTCAGCTTCATACCGGGCGGGAGAACCCTCAGTTCCCACAACAAGCATATTCAGTTTGTTTCTGTCTTTGCCCCACAAAAACCCGTATTCCACTATTTCCCCGCCGCAGTTTGAGATATAGCCGTTTAATACCGCAGTATTATCAGTAATGCTGGTTTCATTTGTTTCGACCGACGGTCTCGTTGATTCACCTCAGCCATAAGCCCGGTTCGAGTTTCCCATGGTAACTGCAGCAACAAACACCACCAGGGCAAGTAACATTTTGGCCCATTTAAAAAACCTTGCATAATCCACCATTAAATCACTTCCTGTTATATTAATAATGAAGCCCCGATAGAAATTCAATCTTCCCATTTTCCTTGTGTTTTAAATAAAAGTTTAGTTGAATAGCACGCCAGGCAAAAGCAGCTAAAAAAATTATATCAGTCCATTATTTTAAAGTAAAGGTTAATCTTGCTTGTGAAACACGCCTCCCTTCGTTTACTGTGCCTGCGCGGGATAACCGGCGTCTATAACGCTTACTGCGGTTTTGTGCAATCGTTTGCTGCGCCTGCGCGGGATAACCCTTGCCGTTACGCTCATAAGCAGCACAGCAGAAAAATTTATCACCTTTTGGAACACCTCAGCACTTATGTTGCATAATCGAACATAATCAATGCGCCTAATTGAATTCACACATGAATAATAGTAGGAATTTTTGGATTTCTCAAGATATATCCGGCTTAATGGCCCGGGTACAAATCTTGCATATTGATTAAGGCAAGATTTATCTTGAGGGGGTTAACACATGGATCTAAAAACAGTAACTGACGGTCTTCAGGTAGCGATGGTGGTCTCGGATGCAGACATGAATATTATTTACGCCAACAACAGAGGGTCGGTTGTCTTTAAAGCGCTTTTGGGTGCCGACAACCTTGTGGGGCGGAATATGTCGGAATGCCATAAGCCGGAAACCATTGTGAAGCTCAAACAGCTTTACCAGGATTTTGCCGATAAAAAGACCGGCTTACATTATTATGTAATGGACATACCGGGCGGCAAGGCAACCATAGTGAGTGTTCCATTTTTCGACGGCGACAAACTGGGTGGGGTTGTTGAATTTGTGTTCGAAAGCGCCCTCGGCTAGGCCCGCAAAACAATTCAGCAGTATGGTTTGGGAGCATTAAATGTTTAAGCCGGCAAAAGATCGCCGGAATCTTTTTCCGGATCGTTATCTATTTCAGGCAACCGGGTAAGTTAATATTTTCCTATAAGAGATTTCAAGATATTTTACCGGCGGCTTAATCGTCAACAGCGTTTCACAAATGGTATGGACATAACTGATCTAAGCCGCCCTGAGGAACACCGCGTTCTGGAGCTTCGCCCCTTTTGTCCCCCGGCCTTGTCCTGTGGGGCGAAAGGGGCGTTGCCCGTTGAAGCGGCAGATTATTCACAGGCACGCCCCTTCCTGGATTTAATTACAGAATGGAAGCCCCTGCAGTGGTCCACAGTAAAGCTGCATTCATCTGCCGGATTAGGCAGCGCCTCCGGCCTGCCGCTTTTAATACCTGACCGGGGTAAAGCCCCCGATCAGGCGGGGCTCAGGTGGAGACACAGCGTCCTGAAACTGCAACTTTTGCATTTCCAGGCCATCCCCTGGGGCTGGGGCTTAATCCTGTCTTCCAGGAGCGCTAACATGGTTTTAAGTAAATCCAGGGCACTGTCCGGATTGCTTCTTTGCTCGTAAGTCTCAATTTTATTGGCCTGCTTAACCCTGATCTGCACCCTTATTTTTGGCCGGTCCAGAAAGTAGGCGTATAACCCGGCCTGGGCCAGGGCCAGGGGTTTTAGATATTGCAGCAGGTAATAGCTGTTGACCGACTTGAACTCATAAACAAACTCATCAGTAAGCCCGTCCGGAAAACCGACGATGTAACGGTTTTCCCACTCCCAAAAGGTCATAATGGTGGGATACTTTTCTGCAAACTCCATATATTCCATATCGCCCGCATCATGCTGGGCCAGGCTATTGCCCCTGCCGCACAATAAACGCCACTGGGCGCAAGTGATTTTTACCGGTCCTTTAAATTGACCAAAATGCTTCTCAAACTTGGCGGGAGCCAGCCTGACGTAAAAAACCGCTTCACCGGTTTCCGGGTCAAGTATTTTTTCAAAGGATTCCCCGGGCGGAGTTAGGGGTCCGGGCTTATTAATGGGCAGAAAGGATTTTAGATTGGGAATTACCCAGACCGAAGGTTCGACCACCGGGAGATTATAATAATTACACCCATTACCGCGCTCCTTAATTTTTTCCACATTGCGGCGGGCAATATCCTCGTTTTCCCTGCAGCGAATAATAGCTTCAAAATGGCACCATTTTTGTTTGGCAATATTCCCGGCCAGAAAAAAAGTGGGGCAGCCAGTCAAGTTTTTTCACCCTCTTTACAAAAACGCTATCCGGTAAGATGATTAAGCATAAATAAAAAAAATCCTGCACAAAAAGGTCGACTTTGCAGGATTTCCTGTAACTTTTAGCCAGGGTCGCCGGCGGCTAAGGCGGATAACCTGCCCGTCCGGGAAATCAGGTGGACAGAACTAACCCGGTCTTACTTTGGTTAGATCATCCTGGGATGGCGGTAATTACTTGCAGTATTTACCCGCTAACATGATTATTCCATTCATAAAAGAAATCCCGAGTACGTTTTCCGGGGTGTCCAGGGAAAAATTCCTTTCCCTTCCCTTGCCGGCTTTCAACCGAAACGGGACCCGAAAGGAGCGCCCCCATAACCTGGTAAGAACACCGGCATTTCGATTTATTTGCTGGCCAGGTAGGCTTTTCACCGGGCATCTAGAATTAAAGATGTCAACGGAAAGGAGCGGGAAAAATGAAAAAATTGAATTGGGAAATAAAGCTGGGAATATGCCTTGTCGCCTTTTCGGTACTGGTCTACCTGATCAAATACATAATCCTTGGAGATTCAAGAAGCACCTACAACTACATTTTCAATGCCCTGGGTTTTCTTCCCTTAAATGTCCTTCTGGTGACCTTGATCCTAAACAAACTGCTCAGCGTCAGGGCCAAACGGGACAGGATGGTGAAACTCAATATGGTTATAGGAACGTTTTTCAGCGAGGTGGGTACTTCATTGTTAACCTGCTTTTCCAGCCATGACCCGGAAATTTACCGGCTCAGGGACAGTCTTCTGGTAAACGATGACTGGTCCGACGAAGACTTTTCAGCCAGACACGCACCGCTGAAAAACCACCCGTACCGGGTTCAGGCCCATGAAGTTCTAATGGTAGAACTTAAGCGCCGGCTGGAGCTAAAAAGAGATTTTCTCCTGAGGCTTTTAGAGAACCCCGTTTTACTGGAGCACGAGTCCTTTACCGCCCTGCTTCAGGCCGTCTTCCACCTGGTGGAAGAACTGGAACACAGGCAGGACTTTAAAAACCTGCCCGTAGCCGACATTGAGCACCTGCGGGATGACATCAACAGGGCGTACAGCCATCTGGCTTTACAATGGCTGGCTTATATGCGGTACCTGAAGAAAAACTATCCCTATCTCTTCTCCTTTGCCCTGAGGACAAACCCCTTCGATCGGGATGCCTCCCCAATTGTACGTTAACTTGCTGCGCCGTTTATCCGGGGTCCCGGTTTCCCGGCCCCGATAATAGCGCTGACCTTCACCCTGCGACCTTTCTTCCGCCTGTTGTCAAGGTAACGCCGGCGAGATGTCAGGATTGTGTTAAGAAAATAGCTCCAATATTAAGACAGAGGGCAAAAAACAGGGACAAAAAACCCCCTCTGTTCGGGGGGCGTTAAACGTTAAATTTTCAAATTGCTTTTTAGTTCACTCAGATTGCTTTTGTATGCTTCTTCGATTAACACACTATATTTTTCTTTAATCTGTTCATCCGAAAGATGGATACTGTGTAAAAAATCATTGAGATCTTTACTGCACTTGTTGTATCCCCTGGTAATCTGCTCAAAAGCCAGGCTTTCTTTTTCCCCTTCACTGAGTTCGTATTTTTTATAATCCGTTTCCAAACTCAGGGCTTTTATTTCCTTTTGCAGGTCCTGCAGCTCCGTCAGGTAGTCCTCTGTGCCAAGATTGCCGCTCAGCCATTTACTGTGGGCAGCGCTGGTTTTCTGCCCAATGGCTTCCAGGCGGATGGTCCAATCCTTTAGATTGGAAGTAAAATTCCCCGCCGTAACAAGATCAGGATCAACGGGAACAACGGCCGTTTGATTCTGACTGACTGACGTATCTTCCCCCGGATCAACCTTTTTTTGTCCGTTCCCGGCGCCGCAACCAACCACCGCCAGCATCACTATTATTAAGGCCAATCCAATTATGCGAACTTTCATTTGGCGTCCCCCTTTCAGTAAAAATTATTCTTTTTATTTTCAAAAAGTCCTTCTGTAAATTAAAGTGAAAAAAGGGTTTTAAGAAAGATTTAAATGGTTCGCGGTTTCCTGGAACCGGCTTGAAATGCGCCGCAGGATGTCCGGGATTCACTGAAAAAAGCTGCCTGGCTTTCAGGTGCGACATAACCGAGGTCGATTTTAAGGGCCCGGGCCAAAAACGGATCCAGGGCAACCAGGTCGTCCCTGTTGAGATCGCCAAGGGCTACTTTGCCTGTCGTTATGGCCACCAGTTCCATTTCCCGGACGCAGGCATTTAAAAAATAAAACAAATTCCGGGCCGATTTGTCCACGTCCAGCCGGTCCTTCATCTTGCCGGTATAAACCGCCAGATCCGTAGGTGGCTCGAAAGGCAGGCTTTTGGTAATCTGGTCCCCGATCAGGGCCATGATCGCTGCTGTGCCTATATAAACCGCGTTGGCCCCCAGGGCCATTGCTTTCAACATCTGCCCCGGCGTTACCAGACCACCTGTGGCAATCAGGCTGATATCCCCGTTGACGCCCTTTTTGGTTAAAAACTGGGCCGCCCTGCTGATCGCAAATAGGGACGGCAGGCCCACGTCGTCCTGCAGGATGGGAGGACCGCCGTGGGTACCTCCCTCGGCCCCGTCCAGGGTTATAAAGTCGCACTGCGCGTCCAGGGCAATCTGCATTTCCTCTTCCAGATAGTGGGTTGCCGCAATTTTAAGGCCCACAGGGACGCCGGTTTCCGCCTTCAACCTGCCCACCAGGCGGCTAAAGTCTTCCCGGGTGTTGACATCCGGCAGGCGCGAGTGGATGATTGCATCTTGTCCCCCCGCCAGCCCCAGCACTTCCTCGTATTCACCGCCGATATTCTTTGCCGCCGTGCGCTGGGGTGTAGAACCCTGGGCTCCCTGGCCCAGCTGGATTTCAATGGCATCCAGGCGGGTGTATTTTTCCGGGTCGTTCAGCCAGCCACCCCGGTTGTACTGGCCGATTAAAAGCCGGGCGGCCTTTCGTTCTTCTTCCATTAAGCCGGCCTCACCGGTATTAGTGGCCGTACCGGCCATTGTTGCTGCTTTGGCCAGGGCTATCTTGGTGTTTTTACTTAAGGCCCCCCCGAAGGACATACCTGCGATAAGCAAAGGAATGGTGATGCTGAGCGGCTTCTTGGCTTTCGGGCCGATTTTAACCGAAGTGTTGATGCCCACATCTTCGGGGGTAGGGAAACGGAAAAGGTGAACGGGGTTAAACAACAGCTTTTCCCAGGGAGAAAGGTGCAGGTGGCTGCCCAGGGGGCGCGGGACCGGGGTGCCCCGGGCGGCCCGCATGACGATTTCAGCCAGGTTGATGGGATCCACTTTTTTTGTCGACGGGATCATTTCGAATAGATTCTCCGTGTACTTATCCTTTACCGTTGTCCGGACTGCTTCATCAGCTATCTTATTTACCGCACCCCTCAGGAACCGGGATAGTATTCTCAAGGATCTCCCTCCCCTATTTTCCACCCATGGTCTGCTGGATATCGTCAATTTTTTGGGCCATTGCCAAACAAAGCTGTTTAATTTCACCCAGCTGTCTGGAACTGTTCTGCTCTGCCACAGCAATCCCCGCCAATCTTTCATCATTATACCTGGTCAGAGTATTGTAGTGCTGCCGGTCCATTTGAGAAAGGGTCCCGGCTATGGTCTGGATCCTGTTTAAATCCGAATGAAAAGCCATCAGGGTTTTGGAGAGATCTGATAAATTAATCAGGATTAAGACCTCCGTAATTTTCATTTTATTGATAATATCCTTCCCCATTATGGGCTGATCATGCGGGATTCCCGCACTTTTATCATATCCGGACCGGTATTTCAGTTCCGACTTTTCCTTGGAAAAACAGGCGCATAGGGAGGAAAGCCTTCTTTTTTGCAGAATCCTAAGGCGGAAGGAGTGCTTCTTAATTGACGCTGAAAGTGAACTGGTTCAGAGCAACCCCCTGCAGCGATCTTGAAATACCCTGTAAAACCAGAATCCGGGCGCGGGCCTTAAATACAGGCGGAGCGCCCGTTGATATAGTTGGATTCGGTATCCGCTACCCGAGGCGCTCGGGTTTAAAACCCACTGTCCTTGTACCCCTGTCCGCTGTCCTGACGCCCGGCGAAGAAGTATGCGTTTATCTGGACTTTGAACATTTCAAAGGCGGGGAGCGCTATGATATTATTTTTGTGCAGGAAACCTCGGGAAAAAGACACTACCCGGGGGTAAGCCCCGGGCAGAAAATCAGCCGCCTTTGGTGGTGGTATTGGGGGAAGTTGAAGTTGCAGGATTAAAGGTCTGAAGATGTTAGATGCTTTATCAGCCGGCCCTGGGGATCAGAAATTTAATTATCCCCTGGGGGCTTTCCACGATAAAATCAGGTCCGGCTTTAAGCAGCATGTCCGGGGAATCAAAGCCCCAGGAAACAGCGATCACTTTTACATTGCTGATTTTACACGCCATTACATCTCTGTACTCGTCACCAATATAGATAACCTCATCCTTTTCCAGGCTATGTTTTTTAATAAACCTGTCAATAATTTTTTCCTTGCCGAATAAGTTCCTGCTGCAATAAACCCCATTAAATACATCAATGCCGTTTTCTTTAAGAAAGGCCTTAATATTTTCGCCGGAATTTGAGGAAATTATGCTTAACTCCAAACCCTGTTCCTTCAGCCTGTGGATAACATCATAAATCCCCTCAAAGATCCGGAGCTCGCCAACGATCTTCCTGTAATTTCTGGTTATCTCAATTCCCAGCAGGGGAATTCTGTAGAGCGGCACCTTAACGGCCCTGCACCGCTCGACAAAAGACAGGTTTCGCAGGTAATCCAGCTGGTTATTTAAAATCCTGTTAAATTTATATTTGTCAGCCAGCTCGTTGAACAACTCAATGGACAAATCGATCGAATCAACAATTGTCCCGTCAAAATCAAATATTACATGTTTAATCATGACGTTATACCTCTTTTTGAGAAGATACCGGAATAGCAAAAAATATTTGATTAGCAAAAACCGGCTGCTGTCTAAACTCTATTATAAGGAATGATCCAGCTATAAGGCAACATCAACATGGGTTCCCTTTAAAAGATGAACTCCGCCCCGGGGGGCTGGGCAGGGTAAGGAAACAAAACCTTTTTCTTTCCCTGGGCTTTTTTGGATTTCCCCAATACGGACCGCGGGTGCGGGGCCCGGGGGAAAAGCCGGTTATACAGTATTTAACACTGCTTAATATACCGGTTCACCACCGGTATCCGTGCAGGCGTGTTGGTTAATGGATTTACCAAAGGAAAAAACAAGAGCCGCATCTGCCGTATTGTAAACTTTTCTAAAGTGTGTCACAATTTTGTTATAAGGCGAAGTAAAGATATTTCCCGGAACATATAAGGAAGACAGGCAACATGGTCACAGCGTCAAATCCATGGGAAATCCCGGGCTGCCTGGCGCCTGGAACAGGAACGGAGGAGTTGAGCGCTCATGTCTATTAAGGAAGCTATTCGCACCCTGCAAGGCGTTTTGGGCCGGGAAAACGTTGTCACCACCCCGGAAGATCTGCTGTGCTATTCCTTCGATGCAACAGCCGGCCTGCCTGAATACCTGCCGGACCTGCTGGTAACGCCGGCAACCACGGAACAGGTTGGGGAGATCGTAAAAATTGCGGGACAGTACAAACTGCCGGTTTACCCCCGGGGCGCGGGAACCAACCTCAGCGGGGGAACGGTTCCGGTGCAGGGGGGCATCGTGCTGTCACTGCTGAAGATGAACAAAATCCTGGATATAGACCTGGATAACCTGACGGCCACGGTGCAGCCGGGGGTGGTCATCCAGACCCTCAACAGCGCCGTTGCTCCACACGGTCTGATTTACCCGCCTGACCCGGGATCCCTGGCCACCGCCACCATGGGCGGCAGTGTGGCCGAGTGCGCCGGGGGTTTGAGGGGATTAAAATATGGGGTAACCAGGGACTACGTAATGGGCCTGCAGGTTGTCCTGGCCGGCGGTGAGATCGTCCGTTTCGGCGGCAAGACGGTTAAAAACGTTACGGCCTACGACATGGTCCGGCTGTTTACTGGTTCCGAAGGCACCCTGGGCATTATCACGGAAATCATCCTGCGCCTCATTCCGGCGCCGGAAGTCCGGGAAACCATGCTGGCAGCCTTTGGGGACCTGGCTTCAGCGGGACGCTCCATTACCGGGATTATCCGGAGCAAAGTAATCCCGGCCACCATGGAAATCATGGACCGGGTTACCATAGAAACAGTGGAAGCGCACGCCCGGATCGGGTTGCCCACGGAAGCTGAAGCGGTTCTCCTGGTAGAGGTGGACGGGATTCCCGAGGTGGTCCGGCGCGAGGCGGCCGCCGTCCGGGAGGTTATTACCCAAAACGGGGGAACGGTGAGGTCCGCCGCCGGCGTCAGGGAACGGGATCAGCTCTGGGAAGCCCGGCGGGCCGCCCTGCCCGCCCTGGCCCGCAGGCGCCCCACCACCATCCTGGAGGATGCCACGGTGCCCCGCAGCAAAATTACAGAGATGCTTCTGGCAATTCAGGATATCGGCCGGCGCTACAATCTCACCATCGGAACCTTCGGCCACGCCGGGGACGGCAACCTGCACCCCACCATCCTTACCGACTCCAGGGATGAAGAAGAGATGGAGCGGGTCCACCGGGCGGTGGACGAAATCTTCAAAGCCGCTCTGGCCATGGGGGGAACGCTTACCGGCGAGCACGGGATCGGGTTGGCCAAGGCCCGCTACCTGCCCTGGGAGTTAGGCGGCCAGGGCGTGCAGGTCCTGCAAAAAATCAAAAAGGCCCTGGACCCGGAGGGGCTTTTGAACCCCGGTAAAATGTTTCCCTGCGGGGAGGGTCGGCAGTGAACCGCAGTTACAAGCTGTCCGATCTGGAAGAGGAAATCGCAAGGTGCATGCGTTGCGGCTTCTGCCAGGCAACCTGTCCCTACTATCTGGAAACCGGCGCCGAGTCCGCCGTGGCCAGGGGCCGGATAGCCCTGGCCAAATTCGTCCTCCAGGGCAGGATTGGCTACACCCCCGCTCTGGCCGAGCGGTTCGAGTGTTTAACCTGCTATGCCTGCAATGTCACCTGCCCCTGCGGCGTTCCAATCGACAGGATTTTTCTGGCCGCCCGGGCGGCCATGATCCGGGACGGCGGAGTTCCGGCCTTTAAAAGGCTTATGGCCACGGCCCTAAAAAACCAGGGTCTGCTGGACCTGGGTTTTAAAACCGCCGCCCGGGCCAGGGGCCTGTTTTTTAAGCCCCACTCCTCCGGGGGCCTTACACCCCGCTTCCCCCTGGGCCTGGACCTGCGGCGGGTGATCCCCCCCCTGTCACCCCGGACCTTCCGGGACGGAATGAAAGAAGCAGCGACTGTGCCCGGCGCCAAAGGCAAAGTTGCCTTCTTCACCGGGTGCCTGATCAATTATGTCTACCCCGCCACCGGCCGGGCCGTTGTGGAGATCCTGAACAAAAACGGGGTTTCGGTCTTAATCCCCGGGGAACAGCACTGCTGCGGCGCGCCGCTGGCCATAAACGGCGTCATGGACACGGCGGAGCAGATGGCCCGCTCCCACGTCGACCTGTTTTCCGGGCTGAACGTGGACGCCCTTGTGGTTGCCTGCGGCACCTGCGGCGAGTCCTTCAAGAAAAAGTACGTCGACCTTCTGAACGGAACGCCGGGTTACGCCAAAAAGGCCCGGGAACTGGCGGCAAAAACATACGACATTGCGGATTTTATCTGGAACGTCGCCCCCCTGGACCAGCGGCTGTTAAAGGAGGTGGCCCTTAAGGCGACCTACCACGAACCCTGCCACCTGGGGCGCGGCCTGGGTGTGACCAGGGAACCGCTGGAAATCATCGGCGCCATTCCCGGCCTGGATTTCGTCCCGCTCCAGGAGCCGGACCGGTGCTGCGGCAACGCCGGGACCTTTAACCTAACCCATTACGACGTTTCCTATAATATTTTAAAACACAAGCTGGCGGACATCGCAGGAACCGGGGCGGAGGTTGTGGTTACAGGCTGCAGCGCCTGCCGGATGCAGCTGGAAGACGGGATCGCCCGGGAAGGGTTGGGGAAGAAAGTGCTGCACACCGCGGAACTCCTGGCCCTGGCCCTGAAGTAACCGCGGTTCAAACGCGGCATTTAGCGGGTAACCTTTAGCTGGGGGAGATAGCAGCGGAAATGCCTGTGTTTTAAACAACCCGCAAATACTCCGGCCTGGTAGAAACCGTGCTCCAGAACGTAATAAAACAAAAACACGGGAAAAGGAAGCAGGGGTTTTTTATTTCTGTAGTCCACAAGAGAAACCAGAGCCAGCATGATCAGCAACAACAGCCCCAGGGGCGGATGGACAAACCCAAGGATAATCAGCGGTACCAGGTAATAGCGAATTAAATGAAAGCTGGCATAGTAACAGAAAGAGAATGTGCTTCTGACTGCGGAGAGAAAAAGGGACTTGCGAGGAATAACCACCTGGATTCTTTTCAGAAAGACTGCCTTTTGAGCATACCCGGCAGCAAAAAAAAACGGAATCAGCAGCAGCAGGGCGGGCGTCCCGGACAACACCGCGCAGGAAAGAGTTAAAAACGAAAGCCCGTCGAAAAGGGGAACGGAAAACCGTTTCTTTTTTTCCGGGTGTTTAAGATACAGGGCCGCCTCGGAAGTCCCGTAGGCAAACCGCCTTCTGAGCATTTGGGACAGCTTGTTCCGGTGCCTGTGGGCGACACTGCCGGCGGGCAAATAGAGGAGGGAGTGGCCCAGGTCCCGCAGCCGCCAGCAAAAATCAACGTCCTCCCCCACATGCATCCCTTCCGTTAAACCACCGGCCAGGATGAAAACGTCCTTGCGAACCAGCAAATTACAGGTGGGAACGTAAAACCCGGAGCCGGAACGACTCCCCAGCAAAATGCGCCGGCCCAGGTTCAGCGAAGAAAAGACCTCTTCGTAGCGGTCCAGGGGGGATTCTTTAAAATAGCCTTCCACAAAACCGCCCACCGCTCCCACTTCTTCAAAGGCAAAAAAGGGCGCCAGTTCCTTCAACCAGCCCCGGCCGGCCCGGCAATCGCTGTCCAGAAAAGCGAGGATTTCCCCCTTTGCTGCCCCGGCTCCGGCGTTCCGGCAGGCCGCCGGCCCCCTTGACACCGGCAACCGGATTAAGTTCACATCAAAGGCAGCGGCCACTTCCCCCGTATTGTCCGAGGAACCGTCGTCAACAACAATAATCTCCAGCTTCTCCCCGGAGTAATCCAGGAATGCCAGGGAGGTCAGGCAGTCCCGGATGTCTTCCGGCCTGTTTTTAACGGGAATGATTATTGATACCAGGGGGTAGTTTTCGTCCGGCAGGAAACCAGTGCTGTGCAGGTCGAGGTAACCGCCGGCCGCCAGGGTGAGAAGCAACCCCTCAATATTTTTACGTCCGGCGGGCGGCAGACCGGCCGTCAAGCCGCACAGGTTTTCCCCCGCCGCAAGTCCCTGCAATAACCCGTACAGGGACCGGTTGATCTGCAAAAGCCGGAGGGGGTAATCCCGGACCAGGGTGTATTGTGCGCCCATTTTTACCAGGCGGACACCTGCCGGGAAACTAAAACCCAGTGTATTTAAAAACAGACGCACCCTTGCCCAACTCCCCCAATTTAGCTCCGTCCGCGCCAAAAGGCAGCGTTACTCAACCGCTTTGCCCGGGCGCCCGGTATAACACCCGGTTTCCCCAAGAGGTAAATACTCGTTTCCAGCATTGCCTGGCGCGCATATTTCAGCTGCCCGGCAAACAGACGGCCAGGTCACAGGATTCAACTGCCAGGCCACAGGCTCCCGCCGGGGAACGGGCTCCCGGGGCGGCAATTCACGCTTTTTAAAGAACTGCCCCGGAAGGGGACTGGTAAACTTCCCCTTAAAGGAAGCGTTTAGTTGCAACTCTTAATAAACTTCCCCGGGTTTTTCTTCCGGCTCGCTGATTTGCCGGAGGCACTCGGGGTCCGGGCTGTTTAACTCACGTTTCAGAAAAAACGCCACAGCCGGGCAGCCCCCGTGGCACAGATCAAAGCGGGGGCACGCCGCGCAGGCCTCTTTCCTTAAACTTCGCAAAAGGTTGAAGCTGCCGGCCCGGCGCCAGATTTCTGCCAGGGGCTGTTCCAGGACGTTCCCCGCGTAGAAATCGCTTTCCTGAAGAAAGGCGCAGGGGTAAACACTGCCGTCCGGCGCAACGCAGCAGGTCATTCTGGCCGCCCCGCACATATTAAGACCCAAATTTTTGCGGTCCTCCGCGGTTATGGAAAAAAAAGAGTCCCCGGTGAGCACGTCTTTGAATTCGCTGAGGTACGCGGAAAGCTCCAAAATTTGCTGTTTTGTCAGGTGGTATTCCTGCCAGGTATCCCTGGCCCTTCCCGCAGGTCTGAAGCGGGAAAGCCTTGTTTTGGCTCCGTAGAACCTGGCCAGCCGGTAAAGATCATGGATTTCCTTGAAATTATCCCGGAGTACGACGGTATTAAGGCTCAGGTTCCTGAAGCCCTGCCGGGTCAAACATTCGACCCCCCGCAGGGCCCGGGCGTAGCTCCCCTCCCCCCGGATCCGGTCGTTGGTCTCCTGCACAGCTCCGTCAATGCTGATTTGAATGTAAGTCAAAGGCATTCGGGCAAGTTTCCCGGCCGCCCCGGCATCAAGCATGGTACCGTTGGTGCTGACACAGGTGACAATTCCCTTCAAGTGGCAGTAATCAAGGATCTCCCAGAGGTCTTCCCGCAAAAAAGGCTCGCCGCCGCCGATGTTGACCTGAAAAACCCTGATACCTTTCAAATGATCAATAAAATGGCGGCACTGCTCCAAACTCATTTCCCCCGCGTGGTCCCGGGCAGCACCGGCGGAAAGACAGTGGCGGCAGTCCAAATTGCACCGGCCGGTGATCTCCCAGGTTACGTTAACCGGGGCCGAAAGAGTTCCACTGCTAAGACGTTCTTGTTCCAACGAGAAGCCCCCTTTTAACCAGTTCCTGCAATAATTGATTGTATTTCGGGTCTTCTTTGCCGCACCGGTCTTCCGGGTCAAAAAAGCCTTTCTCCCAAAGACTGTCCGGAATTAGCCCCCCGTCCAGTTTAACGAAGGTTAAATTGGTGTCCTTGACATTGTAAAACAAAAGGCCGAAGGCTTCCCTTCTAACCATAATTCCGCAGGGGAGCTTGTAGATGACTTTGTCCATTTTCCCTCCAGTCCAACCCGTAAAAAATAATGACTATTCGAAGCCCGCCTTTCCTTCGGGATGTCCGGCCTTCCCCAGAAAACCCTTTTCCTGGAGAAAAGCGATCATCCTATCCACAACCGCGCCGGGCGGGCCTTCAACGGGCAGCCCGCCTTTTTCAGCTAGTCCGCCGGAGAGCATCTGCTCTATTCTGGCCCGGGCGGGCAGGGTACTAGCCGGGGTAAAGATGGGACGCGGTGGAGGGCTGAAGGGCTGAAGCCCGCCCGCATTTCTGGTGCAAACCCCCCCCGGCAGCAGTCCCAGAACGCTCCCCGGGTCAACTTCGATGGTTTCAACCGCGTCCTCCAGGGCCCTTAGCAAAGAAGGCAGGGAACCCTCCCGGGGCTGATTAAGGGATGGGTCCACAGTAAAAAGGGCAGGGAGCCCGCACTCCAGAACCTGCCTGCGGCCCTTTTCCAATTTGCGCTCCAGCAGCATCCCCCGCTCGCTCCCTGTCAGTTTTAGCTCCGTGACAGCCGTTACCAGGGGAACCCGCAGATATTCGGAAAGCCAGGCTGGCAGCGGATCGGCCTCCCGGGCTCCTCCGATCTCCCCGCAAAGGGCCAGGTCCCAGGTACAGTCCCCCATCACCCGGGCCAGGACAAAGCCCGCAGCGGCAGGGGGAATCTCCCGGGTCCAGTCGCCGCCCCCTACCCTTAAAACCCTATCAGCGCCCATGGCCAGGCATTCCCTCAGAGAATCCTCCAGATCCGGCGGCCCCGGGGCCAGTACCGTCACCCGCCCCCCTGTTCCTTCCCGAAGCCGCAGGGCTTCTTCAACAGCGCACAGATCCGGGGGGCAGGTAATATAAACCATACGCTGGAAATCCACCAGGCCGGTGCGCTGATCCACCTCTATGGAAGCGGGATCGGGAACCTTCCTGACGATAACAATGATCTCCACAAACCTTCCCTTTCCTTTCTTTTGCCGCCGGTCCCTATGCCGCATCCCGGCTGTCCGGCAGATGGTTTCGCTTTAATTCTCCCGTCCAGTCGGCTTTTTTCTTGTGTAAAGTTTGCCCGGGAAGAAAGTAATCCGTCATTTAACCGGCTGTTTAAAACCCCTGCCTCAGGACTGGCGGTAACAAACCCCGTAGCCGCCCCGGGGGTATTGCCAAGAAACGGCCTTCTGCTCGCAGGCCAGATAGCATGTGCCGCATTCCAGGCAGCCCTCATAGCTGTGCAGGATCTCTTCACCGGAGAGCGTAAATAAACCCGCCGGACAGAAAAACAAACAGGGACGCCCCCGGCAAACCGCACATTTGTTTTTATCTATGGAAATATGGGAGGTGTGATCCGCCCTGAGCCTGAGCAGGTTCAATTTCTCCCCGATGTTTGCCATCAGATGGAACGCCCTCCTTCAATCAGATCCTTGAGGATCCGGAACCAGGACAGGCCGGCCCCTTTCAGCCCGGCGGCGGCAATCCCCTTGAGCTTCTGCTTGGGGCCCTCCGCAGAGCGGAAAACCTGCCCTGCCGTCCGGCAAATCATTTCCGGATACACATTTTGCACCCTCCGGTTGTTTAAAAACCCCGGCGCCCTTTGAAACTGCTGGAAATCCCGGATAAGTCCCTGTTCCCCCAGAAATGATTCATAGCGGGCCAGGCTGGGCGCAGAAAAATCCGCGTCCCTCACAGCGGCCACAATGGTCCGGGCGGCCGCCTCCCCCGCCAGCATGGCGTAGTTGATCCCCTGCAGGCGGTATCCCCCCGCCAGGACCATCCCCGCGGCGTCCCCCGCCACCAGCAGGCCCGGCGCGTACAGCCTGGGAAACATCCTCCAGCCGCCCTCGGGAATCATGTGGGCGGAGTATTCCTTGACGCATCCTCCCCGGACCAGGGGCAGAACGGAGGGATGGTTTTTTAATCCATCCAGCAGTTCGTAAGGCCTGGCCCGTTCGCTTACCAGGGAGGAAATTTGTATGATCACGCCCAGGGAAACGCTGTCCCAGTTGGTATACAAAAACCCGCCGCCGCTGGCCTCCCCGGTCACGGAACCCACAAATTCAAAGGCCGCCCCCTCCTGGCCGTTGAGCTGAAAGCGATCTTCCAGCACCTGCCGGTCCAGGGCGATTACCTCTTTAACACCCAGGGACATTTCCTGCGGCGTCAGTTCCCTCTGCAATCCGGCCTCCCTGGCCAGGAAAGAATTGACGCCGTCGGCGGCCACAACCACGTCCGCGTAGAGCTTGCCCTCATCCCTGCGGGTCCGGACGCCCTTTACCATACCGTCCTCCCGGAGCAGGCCGTCCACAACGGTCCCGGACACCAGCAGCGCCCCCGCTTCCACGGCCCTTTGGGCCAGCCAGCGGTCAAACTGCGGCCGCAAAACTGTAAAGCCGCTGCCGGCGGACCAGGCCCCGTCCCCGTTTTTAAAGTCCAGGGAGAATAAAGCCTGGCCGGACACAAATCCGATGGTCCTGCGGGTAATATAGCGTTCCACCGGGGCGCTCAGCCGGAAGCCCGGGTGCAGCCTGTCCAGAAGGGAAGCTCCGTACAGGGCTGCTCCGGAAACATTTTTAGCGCCCGGGTATTCCCCGCGCTCCAGAAGGGCGACCCGCAAACCCGCCCGGGCCAGGACCAGGGCCGCCGTGGATCCCGCCGGCCCGGCGCCCACCACCACCACGTCAAAGTGTTTCTTATCCCTCACTCCGGCTTAAACCCCCCTCCCCTTAAACCAAGCGCCTTAAGCCGTTCCACCAGGAGGGGCAGAATTAAGCCCGCATCCCCTGTGACCGCCAGGTCGGCGATCTTGCAAACAGGCGCCCGGGGGTCGCGGTTAACTGCCACAATGGTCCCGCAATCCCTGATCCCCATTATATGCTGGATGGCCCCGGAGATCCCGAAGGCCAGGCAGAGCCGGCCGGTAAAGGTTTTTCCCGACGAACCCACCATACGCTCCCGCTCCAGCCAGCCCTTATCCACCGCGGCCCTGGAGCCGCCTACCGATGCCCCCAGAAGTTCACCCAGTTCCTGTAATTTCCCGAATAATTCCCCGTTCTCCAGTCCGTTTCCCCCTGAAACCAGAAATTCCGCCTCAGCCAGGTCTACTTCCCGGAAACCGGCCGCCCGGATCCCCAGATGCCGCACCCTTGATTCCGCAGGCAGGGCCACAGCCACCGGGACAACTTCCGCGTTGCGGGTAAAGTCAGGCCCGGCCGGTTTCCCCGCCCCGGGGGTAAAGGCCAGGATGGGCGTCCTGGCCCCGCCCACCGTCTCCGTCCGGGCAGCCGTGCCCTCGTACAATAGCCGGGTGACTGTAAAACGGCCCCCGGTAGCCGGCTTCAGGGATACGCAGGCGGGGAGGAAGGGACCCTTAAGCCGGGCGGCAAGCCTGCCCGCCAGATCCCGTCCGTTGACCGTCATCCCGCAGATGACCAGGAGGGGGTCGTATTTGGCGATCATTTCGGCCAGGGCGCTGACGTAAACGTCCCCGTTGTAATGCTCCAGCTCTTCGCCGTCCATGGTGTAGACCCTGCCGGCCCCGTAACCGGAAAACTGTCTCACCGGCACTGCCGGTTCCGTCGGTTTGCTCCCGGGCAGGACGGCAGAAACTATTTGATCTCTGCTCCGGGCAGCCCGGGCCAGACCCAGGAGTTCTTTTGTCAGGTCCGTAAGCTCTTCTCCTTCGTATTCGGCCAGAACCCAAATCTCTCGCTTCATGCTTTCCCCCCCAAGCAAAACCCTATAAACCGCCGGCCACCCTGTAACCGTCCAAGACTGCGGCATCCACCCGCCGGGGAGCCAGACAGTCACCGATGCGGTACAGGGCCGTCACTTTTCCTTTGAGAGCACAATAAAGCTCATCGGCGGCCCGGTTGGGGGCGGCTGTCACAACGCTGTGGATATTCCGCCATTCCACTTCCCGGCCGGAATAATTGTGCACCCCCCTCACGGTGCTTCCCTCCACGCCAAGCACGGAGACGTTGGGGGTCATGATGATCCCCAACCGGTGCGCCCGCCACAGCCACATCTCCAGATCCAGGGTGGGGCCCAGGCCCTGTCCCACATAGAGGTTGGGCGAGGCAATCTCAACCCTGTTACCCTTGCCGGCCAGCAGCTCCGCAATGCCCGCGGCCTGATAAAATCCCTGCAGGTCCACCACCAGGACATTGGACCCCAGTTTCAACTCCTCCTCCAGCACCTGCCGGACAGAATACACGTTATCCCCGCCCCCCAGGGCGGGCGGGTGCTGGGGCCGGGAACCGGTGGCAATAATCACGGCGTCCGGTTTTTCAGCCATGATTCTATCCGGGCCGGCCGCACAGCCCAACTTCAGTTCCACCCCGGCTTCCTCCAGACCGTTCTTCAGGTTCCGGACGACTTCCAAAAACTCCGCCCGGCCGGGCAGCCTGGCCGCCAGCCGGACCTGCCCCCCTAAAACATTCTCCTTTTCCCAGAGGATAACCCGGTGTCCCCGCAAAGCGGCTGTTTTCGCCGCCGCCAGGCCCGCCGGGCCGCCCCCCGCCACCAGGACCAGCCGGGGCCGGGGAGCCGGCTGCAGGCAGCCCTCCCCCCGGCTTTTTTCCTGCCCCACAGCGGGGTTTTGCACGCAGCCGATGGACTTGTTAAGGCCCACCCGGCCGATGCAGTCCTGGTTGCAGGACAAACAGGTCCGGATGGTCCCTTCCAGCCCCTGGCAGGCCTTTCTGGCCAGGCAGGGGTCGGCTATCTGAGCCCGCACCATGCCGATGAGGTCCGCGTGCCCCTCCCGCAGAATTTGTTCCGCAAAAACGGGATCTTTGATCCGGCCCACGGCCACAACCGGTATTTTTACAGCCTTTCTAACCGCCGAGGACATGTAAACGCTATAGCCCGGGGGGGTGGCCATGGACCCCTCCACCAGGTACAGATTCCGGGTGGCTATTCCCGCGCTGATATTGATGTAGTCGAAGAGTCCCGCCTGATCCAGTCGCCGGGCCAATTCCACCGTATCATCCAGGGTAAGTCCCCCGTCAGTGAATTCGTCCCCGCAGAGCCTGATTCCCAGGGCCAGCCGCTCCCCTGCCACATTCCGTACCGCCCCGGCAACCTCCAGCACGAGGCGGAGCCGGTTCTCCAGGCTGCCGCCGTATTCGTCCCGCCGGTGGTTGGTGAGGGGTGAAATAAACTGGCGCAGGATTGAGGAGTGGGAAGCCTGCAGTTCCAGGCCGTCAAACCCGCCCTCCCGGACATGGCCCGCTGCCAGGGCGTAGCCATCCACCAGCCTGAGGATATCCAACCGGTCCATTTCCCCGGGCACCTCCCGGAAGAGGGGATCCCGGACCGGGGAGGGCGCCCACAGGGGCAGGCCGGTGTAGATGCTGGAGGCCTGGCTGCCGTTGTGATTGATCTGGGCGAATATTTTCGTCCCGTACTGGTGCACCAGCCCCGTAATCAGGCGGTAACCCGGGATGACAGCTTCCCGGTAGGCGTCAATAAGCTTCTCGTAAGCCCGGTCGGTGGGGTGGACCGACTGCTCCTCGGTGATGATCAGGCCCGCCCCGCCCCTGGCCCTTTCCCTGTAGTAATAAGCCAGCCTTTCCCCGGGCAGGCCGTCCTCCGACAGGTTGGTCAGGTGAGCCGCAAAGACAATCCTGTTGGGGAGGCGGACAGGCCCGACGGCAAGGGACTGAAACAGATATCTGTATGCTTTGGACATGCAAGCACTCCTTCAAATCTTCAGGCCGGCGGCCCGGCCCTCCCGGATGGCGGCGCCCAGGCCCCGGGGCGCCACACAGTCACCCGCAGCCCGCACCTCAACCCCGGCCCGTTGCAGATCGGCGTAGAAACTGAGGTCCGGTACAGGCGGAACCACAGCCACCAGTGTGTCAAAGCCCGTCAAACACATGGTTTTGCCGCTGAACCGGCCCCGTGTTTCAACATGCGAAGCGGTTACCCGGACAATTTCTGTCTGGGGCCTGAAGACTATACCTTTTTGAAAAGCCTCCCGGTACCAGGGGGCAAACTCACCACCGGGGGCCAGATCCGGTGAGATGAACAAATCCGGGGCCAGGATTTCCACTTTCTTTGTTTTTCCGGCCAGCGCCAGGGCCACCGCCACCGTCCGCCGGCCGCCCTCCAGGTCGATAACGAGGACCCGGCGGCCAGGCGGCGCCAGACCTGCCAGGATTTCCTCCGGCCCCTGGACTTCCACGCCCGGTTCCACCGGAAAAGGCAAAGGGGAGGGCACGCTCCCGGTGGCCGCAATCACCGCGTCCGCCGCTTCAAGGTTAACTGACCCCGCGTCCGCCCGCCGGCCCAAATGAAAACACACCCCCTGGCCCAGGGCCCGGCGGTATAAGAAATCGATTATTTTTTGAAAATCAGCGCAGCCCGGCGCCCGCGCGGCCAGTCCCAGGCGCCCCCCGGGCCGGTCAGCCCGGTCGTAGACAACCACACGGCGCCCCCGTTCCGCTGCCGTGCCCGCGGCCTCAAGACCGGCGGGGCCGGCTCCGGCCACCAGCACCTTTTTCGGCCGGGCAGCGGCTTTAACAGGACCTGGCATTTCCCCTTCCCGGCCCGCCTCCGGGTTCACTGCGCAGGTCAGGGGCGGGTTCATGTCCCCGGCAACAAGGCAGCCCTGGTTGCAAAGGATACAGGGCCTGATCCCGGCCCCGGCGCTCCCGGCCCGGACCGGCAAAAAAGGATCGGCGATGAGCGCCCGGGTCATTTCAACCAGTTGAATACCTTGGTTGAGCAGAATTTCCGCCAATTCCAAACTCACCACGCTGCCGGTGGCGCAAACAGGAACAGCAAGGGATTGCGCCATCAGCCGGGCCGGCGCCGCCGCATAGTCCGCCGGGCGGCCCATGGAGGCGGCGGTGAGATGCCGGCTGTAAATACTGCCCACTTCCACAGCCACGTAATCAACCAGGCCGCCGTCAACCAGGTTCAGGGCCAAATCCCGGCAGTCTTCCGGCTTTAAGCCCCCCCAGGGCGCGAACTCATCCCCGCAAAGGCGCAGGCCCACCAGGGGACCGGGGCCCGCCGCCCGGCGCACTGCCGCCAGGACCTCCCGGCAAAACCTGGCCCTGTTTTCCGGCGGGCCGCCGTAAGCATCCGCACGAAAGTTTGTTAACGGGGATAAAAACTGGCGCAGCAGGGAATCCTGGCCGGCGTTGATTTCCACCCCGTCCAGCCCCAGCCCGCACAATCTGGCGGCGCAGCCGGCGAATCCCTCCACCACCCCCCGGATATCCTCTTCTTCCATTATCTTGGGAATTTCCCCGGTGTTTACCTCGGGAAAGGGGGAGGGGGCCCATACCTCCCTACGGGACAAGCCGCTCGCGGCCTGCCCGCCGCAGTGGCTGAGCCGGGCCGCCGCCAGGCAGCCATACCGGTGCGCCGCTTCCGCAACCCGTCCGTAACCGGTTTCTGTTTCTTTATCGAAGGCAAAAATGGCTTTTTCGTAAGGATTATCGGAGGGGTGCACAACCCCTCCTTCAATAATAATTAAAGAAGCCCCGCCCCGGGCCCTTTGTTCGTAGTAGCTGACGTGCCGGTCCCCCAGCCTGTTATTAACGGCAAAGTTGGTCCGGTGGGGCCCGAAGACAATACGGTTTTTCAAAGTATGCCGCCCGATAACCAGGGGGCTCAATACATTAAAGCGATCGTTCAAGCTCCTTCCCCCCTAGAAAAGCAAAGCGCGCGTTGCCTGGAAGCGGCCGGCCAAAGGGGCCTGCCGGAGGGTGCGCACGGCAAAAGTTATATGCAGCTTAAAGCTAGCTTTACGATTTATATGATAAAGATAACTCCTAAAGGGATCTAACAACCCGAAAATTACAGCCGGTTTTACAGCTGGTCCAACAGCGCTGGTCCTACAGCTGGTCCGCCAGGATTTCCGCCAGGAACCTGGCCTCCACAGCCTTTTCACCCCTCTCCGCCAGCCCCTTGCGCAGCTGCATCAGGCAGCCCGGGCATTCCACAGCTACCAGGCCGGCCCCTGTTTCCCGGATGCAGGCCAGCTTCTGGTCCAGGATGAGGGCGGAAAGCTCCGGATACTTCAGGGAGTATGATCCCCCAAAGCCGCAGCAGCGGTCGGAAAAGGGCATCTCCACCAGGTCCGCCCCGGCTGTTTTCAACAGTTCCCTGGGCTCCCGGGTAATACCCAGGCTCCGCTTCAGGTGGCAGGAATCATGGTAGGTAACCTTTCGGTCCAGGGGCTTAAGCCCGGGCATTTGGGTTGTTCCGTCCTTGATCCCGTTGTAAACAAATTCCGCGAAATCGTAAACCCTGGCGGCCATGGCTGCGGCCCTGGCCTGCAACGCCGGATCGTCCCCCGTAACTTCCGGGTAAATGTCCTTTAAGGCATGGGTACAGGTGGGGCAGGGTGTCAGGATATAGTCCGCTCCGGCTGCTTCGAAAGCCGCCAGGTTCTGCCGGGCCACTTCCGTCATTACCTCCGGCGCCCCCAATTGCCGGGCCGGATAGCCGCAGCAGGTCTGCCCCTGAGGGAACACTACTGCAAAGCCCATGCTTTCCAGCACCTTGACCATGGAAACACCGATTTCCGGGTAGATGAAGTCGGTGAGACAGCCGGCGAAAAGTCCTGCCAAGGGCCGGGCCTTTCCTCCCGCCCCGGTTCCCGCCTTTACTTCCGGCTTGACTTCCGCCTTGCTTGCGGCCTTTCCTGCCGCCTCAGCCTTCGCCCTGCCATCCGCCCCGGCTTCCGGCTTCCCTTTCGTTTCCTTTGCCGCCCTTATTTCTGTTTTAAATACCGCTGATCCCTCTAAATTGTCCCCGGTTTTTTCTGCCGCATTGTTTTTTGTTGTACCTTCTTCTTTGCTTCCCGGTTTACTTTCTTGTCCGCTCTCAGGACTGCTTCCCCGCTTGCTTTTATGTTTTGCTGTTTCCCCTCCGGTATAACTCCGGAACCAATCCCGCAGGGGCTCCTCCGCCAGGGCAGGCAAATTACTGACGTCCGCCAGACCGGCCAAAAAGAAAGGCAGGTGGCGCACCATTCCTTCCCTGACAAAGGGTTTCTGGCCCGCCTTGGCTGCCCGGAGAAGGCCGTGGAACAGCGGGCGGCTGGTCAGCACGTTTTTCAGGAACAGCCGCTGGGGCAGGGGCAGCCCGCTTTGCCGCGCCAGCCGCGTCCGCAAACTATTAATAAGGCGGGGCAGGTCGATTTTAGCGGGGCAAAATTCCTTGCAGCGCCCGCAGCCCAGGCAGAGGGACTGAATCCCCCCGGCGTTCTCCATTCCGTTAAAAAAAGCCGTGAGTATAGCGCCGATGCCGCCGGTGTAGACATGACCGAAGACGTGTCCGCCCACCAGCTGAAAAACCGGGCACACATTCAGGCAGGAGGCGCAGCGGATGCACTGGAGCGCCTCCTTGAACTCGGGATCGCCCCGCATTGCGGTGCGGCCGTTGTCCAGCAGGATAATGTGCATTTCTTTTTGCACCGGTTGGCCAAAGGCATCCACTGCCGGGGCCGGACCGGTCAGCATGGTTACGTAGCTGGTCAGCTGCTGGGATGTGGCGCTGCGGGGCAGCGCTTCCAAAATGGGGGCGGTGTCACTGAAACGCTCCACCAGTTTCTCCAGACCCACTATAGCCACATGAAGCGGGGGCAGTGTTGTGGTCAGGCGCACGTTGCCCTCATTGCTGACCATAACCAGGGTGCCGGTTTCAGCCACGGCAATGTTGGCCCCGGTTATCCCCAGCCCGGCCTGCAAAAATTTCTGACGCAGGTTTTCCCGGGCTACCTGGACCAGGCGGGAGATCACCGGCGGCAGTTCCTCCCCGGTTTCCCGGGAAAAAATGCCGGCCACTTCCCCCCTGGTCATATGGATGGCAGGCAGCACCATGTGGGAAGGCCGCTGGCCGCAGAGCTGGATAATCCATTCACCCAGATCGGTTTCCACCACTTCCAGCCCGGCTTCAGTCAGGTATTTGTTCAGGTGGATTTCCTCGCTGGCCATGGACTTGGACTTGACGATGGTTTTGACGCCCCGTTCCCGGGCCAGGTTCAAAATATAATCCCTGGCCTGACCGGCGGTTTCGGCCCAGAAGACCTTTGCCCCGCGGTTCGCTGCTTCTATGGCGAAACGCCCCGCCAGTTCTTCCAGGCGTCCGGCAGCCCGGCTTTTAATCGCGGCAATTTCATCCTGCAGGGCGCTGAAGTTTTTATGCCCGTAGGCAACCCGCCGGGATTCCAGGTAATCGTCGGCAAAGCGTCCCAGGGCCCCCCGCAGGTTTTCATTGGCAAGGGCCGCCCGGATATCCCCCTTGATCGACCCGCCGCTCACGCCTCTTCACCTCCCGGCCCATCGATAAAGATGATGTATAGCTCAGCCGGCCCGTGGACGCCGATGGTCAGTACCCGCTCTATGTCCGCGGTGCGGCTGGGACCGGAAATAAAGGCCAGGTAGGGCGGCAGGCCGTCCGGATTACCTCCGTAAAGTTCCAGGGCATCCCGCAGGGTGGGCACGATCCTGTCCGTGGGGACCAGGGCCACGTGCACGGGGGGAAGCGTGGAAACCAGGCGGCTATCCAGATCCGTTGCATCCTGCACCAAAGTCCCCGTCTCCGCTATGGCCAGATCGAAAGCAGAGATACCCACTTCCGCATCCGGGGCATGCCGGCGCAGGTCCCTGCGGTACAGGACCGGATCGGAACCCGCTGCCCCAAAACCACCCGGCAGGAGGGAGTCCACCAGGGGGGACGGCGCGGCTGCCACTTTTTTGGCGCCAGCTTTAAGAACAATCTCCTTTATTTTCAAGGCGGCTCCGGTGTTATCCGCGGCACGGTCCACCCGGGCCGATACAAGACCGGCTTTAGTTTTAAAAATATCATAGAGTGCGCCTGGCTTCCCCGGGGCCTGTTCCGCCCGCAAATTTGGCGCTGCCAAGATGTACCCCCCCTCCCGTGGGACTTATACCCGCAACTTATTTTCTACAATCGTTAACTTCTTGCATTGAAGTAATTAAAACACTTATACGCCCGGCTTCCACCCAAAAAAACATGTTTAAAGCAGTGAAAGGTCTTTATTTGTTTGATTATGCCAGGCCCTGGAACGGCGCGGGACAGCGTTGGAAAACCTTTTGGGCTTAATCCTCCGCCAGACCCTGGATTATCGAAGTCCAGTCACAGTAGCTCTCGATGTTCTCCAGGGCCGCCCGGATGCTTTCCTGATCGTGGGGCTGAATTTGCCTGCTGACCAGAGCCAGTTTTTCAATTGTGGTGTAAGTATCGTAATGAACCAGGATCACAGGCACATGCATCTCTTCCGCCCGGGCCAGAACTTTCACGTCCGGGTAAAGCCCGCCGGTGAGAATCAGCACCGAGGTGCTGGTCTCCAGGGCTGCCAGGGCCAGGTCCGCCCGGTCCCCGCCCAGGATGACGGCCTTGTTGGCCGCCCGCCGCAAATAAGTAAGGGCCCCCGCAATGGTCATGGAACCGATAATCACGTCTTCCACCCGCAGATTCAGGTGCTCGTGGCCCGCTAGAATTTCCCCGCCCAGGGCGTCATAAAACTCGGCCACAGTGGGGGCGGCGATTTCCGGTCTGCTGGGGAATACGCCAAGGGTCTTATAACCCGCCTTTTCCAGGATGGGACGGTAGACCCCGTCGGTTTTAGCATAGAGGGGTCTGGGAACATTGCTAAAAATGTTGCCCGCAACGGTAATGCCTTCCAGGACCAGATGCCTGTTTAAAAAGATGGCGTTATCCAGGCTGTAATCGTTTTCAACTTTTAAAACCAGAAGGGCGTGGGAACCCAGGGCTTTAGCCAGGGCAACGCTGTCTAAACCGTGGCTGCCCAGGATATCCATGGACAGGGCCCCGTCAATCAAAACCACATCGGCGCCCCGTGAGATTTCCTCAAAGGCGCCCCTAATCCGGGCCAGGGCGTCCTTCATCACCATTTGGGCGCTTAGATAAAAGGGGCCGGCAGAAACCGGGGCGATAATTTCCAGGGGCGCCTTGAGATCTAAAACCTTTTTCAGCAAGGCGGAATCCATATCCCCGCTGCCCGGCACTTTGCGTCCGCTGGCCACAGGCTTGAAATATCCCACCTTATACCCTTCCTGATGCAATTTTTGGGCCAGACCAAGGGCCACCACTGTTTTCCCGCTTCCCGGAGTACCCATGATATAAAGGCTTTTCAATTCTTATCACCTCAAGATATGGTTATTTTAATATCCAGGGCCGAAAGGCCCCTTTCGTAGGCAAAGAGCGGGTTAATATCCATTTCGTTGATTTCCGGGAAATCCTTGACCAGTCTGGCGGTGCGCCGGATGACATCCACCACTGCCCCGAGATCCCGGGGGGATTCGCCCCGGTAGCCCCGCAAAAGGGTGTAGGCCTTGGTTTCCGTCAGCATCTCCTCGATTTTTCCGGCGTCGGCCAACCCGTCCGCCAGGCGAAAGGCAACATCCTTAAACAAATTGACGTAGATTCCCCCCAGTCCGAAGGCAACCAAAGGACCGAACTGCACATCCCTGGTCATACCAACAATCAATTCTGTTCCCCTGGGCATCATTTTTTGAACTTCGATGCCGTAAATTATCACCTTGGGCAGGTAGCGGTTGACGCTGTCCATAATCTCAATGAAAGCCTGCCTTACTTCTTCCGGATTTTGAATCCCGATCTTAACCCCGCCCACATCTGTTTTATGCAAAATTTTAGGGGAAGCCACCTTGAGCACCACGGGATAACCCAATTCCCCGGCGGCAGCCACGGCCTCCCCGGGGGTTGTGGTCAAGATGACAGGCGCGGCGGGAATTCCGTAGGCGCTGGCCACCTCGGCGGCTTCACTGCCCATCAGGGTCAGACGGCGGTCCTTTATTACATCATAAAAGACAGCCTTAACGGTTTTCTTGTCCGGTGTGATGGGCGCGCCGTTTTCAGCTGCTTCCGCCCCCCGGCGGTACAGGCTGTAGTTATACAGCCCCCGGATACATTCGATGGCCGGCTCGGGGAAGGTAAAGCAGGGTATACCCGCGTTGGAAAGGATATCCGCCCCTTCGGCCAGGCATTTCCCCCCGGTGTAGGCCGCAAAAACCGGCTTGCCGGGGTGGGCGTCCCGGACCCTGATCAGGGCCTGGGAGATCTCCACGGGCCGGGTTACCGCGGTGGGACAAAGGAGAAACAAAACGCTGTCAACGTTGGGGTCTTTCATTACTTTTTCCAGGGCAAACTCGAAACGTTCCGCCCCGGCATCCCCCAGGACGTCCACCGGGTTATAGATACCGGCCTCCTGGGGCAGGTAGGCGCGAAGCTCCTCCAGAGTCCTTTTATCAAAGCGGGCCATGGCCAGCCCCTTTAATTCCACGTTGTCCGTGGCAATAATTCCGGGTCCGCCGGAATTGGTAACAATCGCAACCCTGTTGCCGGCGGGGATTACGGACTTGGAAAAAGCCACGGCCAGGTCAAAGAGTTCGGTCATACTGTGGGCCCTGATCACGCCGCACTGGGCAAAAGCCGTAGCGTAAGCCAGATCGCTACCCGCCAGGGCGCCGGTATGGGATGAGGCCGCCAGCGCGCCAGCCTGGCTGACACCGGACTTCAAGACAATAACCGGCTTTTTTTTAGACGCCCAGCCGGCCACTTCCAGAAAGCGGGCGCCGTCCACGATGTCCTCAATATAACAGAGAATGACCCTGGTGTAAGGATCATTGGCAGCGTCCTTAATAAAATCTATTTCAGAAAGGTTGGCTTTGTTTCCCAGGCTGACTACTTTGCTGAAACCAAGCCCCGCAGCGCTGCTCCAGTCCAGGATGGCCAGAAGGATAGCCCCGCTTTGGGAAAGGAAGGCAATATCTCCTTTGAGGGGATACGTGGCGGCAAAGGAAGCGTTGACAGGGGTATGCGTGTCCACAAGTCCTACACAGTTGGGTCCCAGCATTTTCATCTCGTAACGGTGGCAGGTTTCCAAAAGTTTTTTTTCCAGGTCCAGTCCCTCTATACCTGTTTCCTTAAACCCAGCTGTGATCACTACCAGTGCCTTGACCCCTTTTTCGCCGCAGGCGCCGGCCGCCGCCAGCACCTTTGCCGCCGGCACGGAGATAACAGCCATATCCACGTCACCCGGAACGGCACCGACTGACGGGTAGGAGGGCAGTCCCTCGATTTCCTTTTCCCTGGGATTGATCGGATAGATCTTTCCCCGGTAGCCGCTTGCCATGACATTGCGGACGATGGCGTTGCCGATTTTACCCCTTGCCCTGGAAGCGCCGATAACGGCCAGGGACGCGGGTTTGAACAAACTGGTTAATTCCCCCATAGCTGTTGAATACCCCCTTCTGTCTTAAAAAACGGTCTGAAGTGAAGTTTCGTTAGGAAGGGTTGATCTATTTAACATTTGTTAAATACAACAATTACTGTCATTATTCCAAACAACAAAGGTAGCGCAGCTTGAACAGATCTCAACACAAGTATAATTTTTAGCATTGTTTCTAGTCAACTATAATACTTGGAACTACTGCTTTTTTATTAGGCAGTTAAATATTTTAAATCCGGTTAGACCCTGGTTTAAAAAGCTTATAAAAGAAGCATACCGGATTTTTAAGAGAAAAACACCCTTGTTTACGCCGCAGGAAACAACAAAGCAGACAGAAGCAAGGTAAAAATACTTTCCTTAAGGTGGCAGGAGTGCTAACAATTGAATAGTCTGTGAACAAAAGGGAGGTGTTCCTTATATGGATTATGTTATTCAGCCTGGCGATACACTTAGTATTATCGCCAACCGTTTCGGGCTAACAGTTGAAGACATCTTGAGAGCCAACCCCCGGTTGGAAAGGCAGGCTTCTATCTTCCCGGGGCAAATCATTCACATACCCCGGCAGGGGGTAACCCCGGTTCCCATGGAGTCGCTTTATATCGTACAGCCGGGCGATAATCTATCCCGTATAGAAGTAAGATTTAATATTCCCGTGGGTGCGCTGCTGCAGGCCAACCCCCAGATCATCAATCCTGACCTGATTTATTCCGGCCAGATCATTGCCATTCCTCTTCCATACGGATCCGTGGTACCGACAGCAACCCCGATGCCCCTGTTCCCGCCGCTGGACCTCTACCTGGAGCAGAAATAATTAAAGATACGACAGATGGCCTTCCTTAAGTGGAGGCCATTTTCATTTTAATCAGCCAGCCGTTTAAAGAGGTAATTTTTGTTTACTACTAGTCAATGGAGATATGTTATAATTCTTTTAAATATACAGGAGGGTAGAGTAACTTGGCGAGAAAGAGAAATAAACGAAGGAGATTAAAACCCGGCCGCCTGCTTTTCCTCCTTATCTGCCTGGCTGTGCTGGTTGGAGGCGGGGCCGGAATTGGCCTGGTCTTGTCCAGCATCAGGGATATCCCGGCGCTGAGCCCGGCGGCCCTGGAGGCCAGCGCCGCGACCATGATTTACGATAAAGACGGAAACCTGGTAACCAATGTGGGCATTAAGAACAGCGTTCCCGTAGACATCAAGGAGGTTCCCAAACATGTTGTAAACGCTTTTCTGGCCATTGAAGATCCCGCTTTCTACCAGCACCATGGATTCAGCCTGAGGGGAATTATCAGGGCTGCCTGGTCCGACCTGACCTCGCGGGAAATCCGGCAGGGCGGCAGCACCGTTACCCAACAGCTGGTCAAGTTGTCCTTTTTAAGCCCGGAGCAAACTATTAAAAGGAAGATCCAGGAGCTAATTCTGTCGGTTCAGGTTGAAAGGCGCTATACAAAGGACGAGATTCTGGGAATGTACCTGAACAACATCTACATGGGAGAAGGAACCTACGGCATCCAGGCGGCGGCGCAAACTTTTTTCGGCAAAGATGTGGTTAAGCTGGAACTGGAGGAAGCGGCCCTGCTGGCCGCCCTGCCCCAGGCCCCCAGCTCTTACAACCCTTTTAAGATTCTGGTTCTCCAGGGGGAGGAAAAGGAAAAACACATAAAAACAATCATTGCCAGGCGCAATACGGTTCTGGACAGCATGGTCAAGTATAACTATATCGACCAGGGCCAGGCAGACGCCGCCAAAGCCAGGGAGTTGGAGCTGGATACCCGGGAGCCGTCCAACAGGCAGTACCCCTACCCGTACTTTCTTGATTATGTAACAGAGGTACTTATAGAACAATTCGGCGAAACCGAAGTTTTTAACGGGGGGCTGAAAGTCTTTACCACCCTTGACCCGAAGATTCAGCAAATTGCCGAAGCCGCAATGAAAAAAGCTGCCAACTTTCCGCCTTCCAAAACTGACGACAACGGTATTTCCCAGCCCCAGGGCGCAATTGTGGTGCTGGACCCCCATACAGGGCATATTAAAGCCCTGGTGGGCGGGCGGGAACATATCCAGAAGCGGCAGTGGAACCGGGCCACCATGACCTCCCGGCAGCCCGGCTCCGCCTTCAAGCCCATTGCAGCCTACGGACCGGCCATTGAATACAAGGGCCTGGGGCCGGCCTCGGTGGTTGACGATATTCCCGTCAAATACGGCACCTATGAACCGAAAAACTCCGACGGCGTATACAGGGGCCTGGTCACTCTGCGCACAGCCCTGACCCGGTCTATTAATACAGTTGCGGTAAAGCTGTTGTCCGATACAGTGGGTTTAAGTGAATCCATCCAATTTGCCTCCGGCCTGGGAATCAAGCTGGACCCGTCAAAACACGGCGCCAGCATGGCCCTGGGCGGGCTGCACAGCGGGGTTACCCCCCTGCAGATGGCCGCAGCCTACGGGGCCTTTGCCAACCAGGGAATATTCATTCAACCCACCGCCGTCATCAGAGTGGAAAAGGCGGACGGAATTATTATTGATCAGCCTGTTCCCAAGCAGCGGCAGGCCATGAAAGCCACCACTGCCTATCTCGTTACGGACATGCTTAAATCCGTGGTACAAAGCGGAACCGGTACCGGCGCCCAGATTGGACGGCCGGCCGCGGGTAAAACGGGAACCACCGATAAGGGCGTAGATATCTGGTTTGCCGGGTATACCCCCGAGCTGGTGGGGGTGGTGTGGATTGGCCACGACAACAATCAAACCCCCATGCCCCAGGCTTACGGGGGCATGTACCCGGCCAGGATCTGGCAGGATGTTATGGGTAAGGCCTTGAGTAATGTCCCGGCAAAAGACTTCCCCCGGCCGGAGAGGCTGGTATCGGAAACAGTAGACAACAAGTCGGGGCTTCTGCCCGGGCCCAACACGCCGGCCAATTGTTTGGTGACGGATTTGTTCGCTGATGGAACAGTGCCCACAGAAACAGACAATGTTCATGTTTTTGTGGAAATATGCGCGGCCAGCGGCCTTTTGCCCAATGATTACTGCCCGGACCGGATTATTAAACCGCTGATCAAACTCCCCTACCAGGTTCCCACTACTGTGGAAGACTACGCCTTGCGGGCCCCTGCGGATACCTGTTCTATTCACGGGGCCGGCAAAGGTCCGGAACCGGCGGATGATATACAGATCTTCAGGCCGTATCAGATCAACCAGAATAAACCCCCCGGGGGCGATTCCTCCGGCAAGGAACCGCAAGCTGCCGGGGAAAACCAGGATTAAATTGAATCCAGCTAAATGGAGGTCACGCCAACATCTAATCCGGCGGATTTGATATTTAACATGTTAATAATTTCCCCGGTACAGCTCCACCTTTTAAGGATGGGGCTGTTTGCCTGAAATGGGCGTCCTCACCAACAACCCCAGTTATAGGCACTCATAGTAACTTTATTTTTGCTTAGACTAAAGGGTGAATTAATAAATCCATTCACAGGAGGTGAAAAGAATTGCATAACCAGGGCTGGTCTGACCACCCCAGGGGAGTTCACGTCAAACCCCTAACCCCGGATGGCAGCGACGTAACCATTTTCTATAACGGCCTGCTGCACCGCTCCGGCGCCGATCAGGTCTATCTCCATGCCGGATTCGGGGATCCCCTGCAATGGAGTATCGTAGAAGAGTATCGCATGCAGCACACACCGGAGGGCTGGAAAAAAACTTTGAACATGGAAGACAGCAGGCTTTCCTTTTGTTTCCGCGACATTGGCGAAAACTGGGATAATAACAACGGGCACAACTGGATTTATTCCACATCTTAAAAGGCAGTTAAAAACCGGGCCGCGACCCGGTTTATTTTTATCAGGATAATTAAAGGAATTCCACCAGCCCGCCCCGAAATGGCAGAATAATATAATCTTCTTTTCCGGGGGGATAAGCATGTTTACCGGCAACATAACGGACCTTAAAGAAATTGAAGTCATGGCGCCCGGCGTGAAAAACGCCTTTAAGAGGACCTTAATCGGACCGGAACAGGGCTGGGAAGGATGGGTCATGCGTCTTTTCACCCTTAAAGATGGCGGCATGACACCCCACCACTCCCACCCCTGGCCGCACATAAACTATATTATCAGCGGCCGGGGAACATTGAGCCTGGACGGCCAGGACACCTCCCTGGGGGAAGGTTCCCTGGCCTACGTGCCCTCCAACGCCAAACACCAGTTTAAAAATGACGCCGGGGAGAATTTTGTTTTTATCTGCATCGTCCCCGCGGAAGGAGACGTCTAAAGAAACGTCTGAGGCAGAACCCCCGGGTCAGGCCAGTTCAACCACAGTAACCCCGTAGCCCCCCTCGCCCTGCTCACCCAGGCGGAAGGACTTGACCCGGTGGTGGCCTTTCAAATCCCTGTGAATGGCCGTCCGCAGAGAGCCGGTACCCTTGCCGTGGATCAGGTAAACCCTGGACAGGCCTGCCAGACAGGCGTCGTCCAGATATTTTTCCACCTGCAGCATGACCTCGTCGGCGTAAAGACCCCGCAAATCCAGCTCGTGGGAAATTTCCCGGGCTTTGCCCAGGAGGACGCCCCCCACTTCCGTCTGTCCACCGGGAACCCCGGTCTTTTCAGCCCTGCGCAGTTCTTTCAAAGGAACGCTCATTTTAAGAATACCCACCTGCACCTGCACTTCACCCCCGGGTCCGGGGGAGCTGAGCACGTAACCCTTCTGGTTGAACTTGGGCAGATAGACATCCTCACCGGGCCGCAGGTCTGCGGGGGCATTTCCTGCAATAGTCCTTTCGGGCACCGCCTTGTTGACCCTGACCCTTAGTTTTCCCAATCTATCCCTGGCTTCCTGAATAGCGGCCTCTCTGCCCCCGGCCGTTTCCCGGGAAAACTTTTCCCGGAGCTCTTTAATTGCAGCCTCCGCTTCCTGTCTCGCAGTCCGGACCAGGGCCCGCGCTTCTTCGCCTGCTTTGGCCAGGATTGCCTCCCGCCTCTGGGCCAGTTCCCGCTCCATTTTTTCGCATTTTTCCTTGAGTGCCCTGGCTTCCTCCGCCAGGACCACCGCCGTTTCCTGCTCTTCCTCGGCCACCTGCTGCGCCCTTTCCAGGTTGCGCATCAGCTCGTCCACACGCACCTGTTCAACAGTCATAAAGTCCCTGGCCCGGTCCACCAGATCCCCCGGCAGCCCCAGTCTGGCGGCAATCTCAAAGGCGTTGCTGCGGCCCGGCTGGCCGATGAGCAGGCGGTAGGTGGGCCTCAAGGTTACGGCGTCAAACTCCACGCTGGCGTTTTCCACCCGCTCCCGCAGGTAGGCAAAATTCTTCAATTCACTGTAGTGGGTGGTGGCAATGGTCCGGGCGCCCAGGGCGTGCAGCTTCTCCAGAATTGACTGGGCCAGGGCGGCCCCTTCGGTGGGATCGGTGCCCGCCCCCAGTTCGTCGAGAAGAACCAGGCTGCCCCGCCCCGCCCCGTTGACAACAGCCACAATGTTGGTCATGTGGGAAGAAAAGGTGCTCAAGGACTGCTCGATGCTCTGCTCGTCCCCGATGTCGGCAAAGACCCTCTGGAAAACCCCAAGTTTAGAGCCTTCACCGGCCGGCAGGTGCAGGCCGGACTGGGCCATCAAAACCATCAGCCCCGCTGTTTTCAGGGTAACTGTCTTGCCCCCGGTGTTCGGCCCGGTCATGATCAGGGTGTCGAAATCTTCACCCAGGCGGATATTTACCGGCACCACCTCCCCCTTTAATAGGGGATGTCTGGCCTGCCGGATGTCCATTGCAGCCTCGCCGGCCAGCCCGGGCTCCCAGGCATCCAGCTTCCTGCTGTACCTGGCCCTGGCCATGATAAAATCAAAATCCCCCAGGGCTTCCAGGGATATTTGGATGGTTTCGGCATTCTGGGCCACCCAGGCGGTCAAGCCGGTAAGAATACGCAAGACCTCCTGCTTTTCAGCAACCATCAGTCGCTTTAATTCGTTATTCTTCTCCACCACCGCCATGGGCTCGATAAAGAGGGTGGCGCCGCTGGAAGACTGGTCATGGACAATACCGGGCACCTGGGAGCGGTACTCGATCTTTACCGGAACAACATAACGGTCCTCCCGGATTGTCACGATGGGATCCTGCAGATACTTCTGGTAATTGGGAGAGCGGATCACATGCTCCAGGTGCTCCTTAATCCGGGCCTGGTTGCTTAAAATCTTCCGCCGCAGCTGGGCCAGCTCGGGGGACGCTGTGTCCGCCACCTCGCCGCCGGGCAGGATCGACCTTTTGATCTCCTTTTCCAACTCCGGCAGGGCAGCCAGGGCAAAGGACAACTCATTTAAGAGCGGGTAGCGCCCCTGCCTCTCCAGTAAAAAATTTTTCAAAACCCTGCCCGCGGTAAGCGTATCCGCCACCGCCGCCAGTTCTTCGGGTTCCAGGACGGCTCCGCGATCCGCCCTTTTAATCTGGACCCGGACATCCTTCCAGCCGCCGATTTCAGCGGTGGGATCCAGTCTCATCAGCTCGCGCCCCTCGGTGGTCTCCTTCTGCCACCTCATAATCGTACCCAGGTCAGCAACCGGCTGCAGGCTCATTACCCGCTCCTGGCCAAGGGGAGAACCGGCAAAGGAAGCCAACTGCTCCAGCACCTTATCAAATTCAAGCCTTCTAAAGACTTTTTTATCCATAGACCCGCCTTTTTTCGTTAAACATTCCTTGTCAATCCCCTGTTATCCGACCAAACCGCCCTCTGCTGATCTATTTTATTATTACAAAACTCCCCGGTAAAAGTGACCCTTGGTAAAACCCGCCGGACTATAGCGGACCAGGTTTTCCTTCAGCGCCGCCAGCCTTTCTTCTTTGCCCCCGGCTGGCTTTAGGGTCAAGGCGGTGCGGTAGGCCCTGGTTACATCCCGGACGTAGCCGGCCCCTTCACGCCTGGCTTCAATTCGCAGCACCGGGATTCCCGCTCCGGCAAGCTCCTGGATATCATCGATGACACACAGATCCCGGGAGTTAAAGATGTGCATGCGGCAGTTCTGGTCCATCTCCACGGGGAACACAACCCCTTTACGGTCCTTGAGGCCGCAGACAGTATTCCGGCAGGGCGCCGGGCAGCCTTCCCTGCGGCCGCTCTCTCCCAGCAAGCTCCCCGCCACACAGTATTCCGAAACCATAAGGGGAAGCGCCCCGTGCACAATCACCTCGGAGGGAAGGGGCAGCAAAGCGGCCATTTTTTTAACCTGCGCCAGGGTCAATTCCGGGGACAGGGCAACCCGGCCCACCCCTGCTTCCAGCAAAAAACGCGCCGTTTCAGGGTTAAAAATATTCAGATAAAAATCGGCAAAGATCGGTACACCTGTTAATTCCCGCGCAATTTTAACCAGCCCCAGGTTGCCGGCCATGACACCGTCCAAATGCCCTGCGCCGGCCTTTTCCAAAAGGCGGCAAAAGCCGGCCAATTCCCTGTCCTGCAGGATCCGGGGCGAGCCCAGGATAAACCTTACGCCGGCCCTGGCGCAGGCCTCACCTCCGGCCAGAATTTCCTCCAGGGATACCGGCGGCCTGGAGCGGTACTGCTCGCCGCTGAAACAAACTTCCCCGGCCCCCGCCTTGACGGCGGCCTTAAGAGAAGGAAGGTCGCCTACCACCACGGAGAGTTCCGGCGCCCCGGGCCGGCTGTCTTTATTGCCGGCCGGGCAAAACAGGGCTCTGGCCAAGCGGCCTTCGAAAACATCCTCCGGCAGCGGCGGGCGCCTGAAGGCAGCCGTCCGGTCTTCTTCTAAACGGGCCAGGGCCTGCCTGCGGGCTTCATTGATTTCACTCACCGGCGTCATCAATTCCCCTTCCAGCCTGCACTGCAACCGGGCCAGCCTGAAGGGCGTGTTGCCCAGCCGGCCCAGCTGCTGTTCCAGGTAGGCCGGGGTGAGGGGCCGCTTGTGAGCCTCCCGGACCGGTGAGGCGGTAAGGGCTTCACCGCTGAATCCTTCGGCGTCTTCAGCCCGTATTTTCAGGGGCCGGCCCAAACGGCCCTCAACTGTAAAGACCAGGGGTATTTTTTGCCGCCCCCCGGGGGATTTAAAACTGGCCCCGGCCCTTTCCATCAAATCGGCGTCGTGGGTCTTGAAAACCCTGTCCCCGGGAAACACCCGGCCCGGCATTTCCAGCTGCACAGTGGCGCCTGCGGGGGCGCGCTCCACAGGCCCTCCATCCAGCAGAATCCGGTTTACTTCCCCGGCGGCCCGGCCCCCTCTGGTTACCCAAATTTCAATTCCATCCCCCGTACGCAGGGGTTCTTCCAGGGTTATTTCCACCAGGCGGCTGGCCCGGTCAAAACCCTTGACGCGCCCCAGGCGGACACCGCGGTTGTTCGGACGCTTGCAGCTCATCAGCTCCCGGCCCGGACGCCCGTAAAAATAACCGGTTGAAAAATCCCGGTTGAAAATCTGAGCCAGGTCCCTGGACTCTTCCGGCTCGACAGCAAAGGAGTCCCCCGCCGCAGCCCGGTCCAAAAGCGTCCGGTAAATTCTCACCACCGTAGCCACGTACTCGGGCCTTTTCATCCTGCCTTCAATTTTAAAAGAGGAAATACCGGCATTAATCAAATCGGGCAGTTTTTCACTCAAGTTCAGATCCCGGGGGCTCAAAAGGTAAGCCCCAACCTCACCGGGTTCAGCCAGATGGCGGCCTTGCCGGTCAACCAGGACATAATTCAGGCGGCAGGGCTGGGCACAGCGCCCCCTATTCCCGCTGCGTCCCCCAATCAGGCTGGACATGAGACACTGACCGGAGTAACACACGCATAGGGCGCCGTGAATAAAAACCTCAATTCCCACTCCGCCCGAGCGGACTATTTCCCGGATTATATCGAGGGACAATTCCCTGGCCAGCACAACCCTGCTGATCCCAGCCTCTTTCAATAATTTAACCGCCGGCAGATTATGTACGGTCATTTGGGTGCTGGCGTGCAGGGGGAGCTCCGGTACGGCCTCCCGGGCCAGCCGGAGCAGGCCCAGGTCCTGAATAATGGCTGCGTCCGCCCCGCACCGGTGCAAAAAACAAAGGAACCGGACCGCCTCTTTAACCTCGCCGGGATCAAGAAGGGTGTTAACTGTAACATAAACCCTGACACCCCGGACGTGGGCAAAATGAACCGCCCGGCTGAGTTCAAGGTCATCAAAGTTGCCGGCGGAATGCCTGGCGTTGAAAAGTTTGCCCCCCAGGTAAACGGCATCCGCCCCGTTTTCCACGGCGGCCACCAGGGCCTCCCAATCGCCGGCAGGCGCCAAAAGCTCCGGCTTACCGGGCATCTATAGTTGCTCCTTTGCGCTAAAATAACGGGAAAAGCGGATCGCATCAATTATAACGGACAATGTTCTAACCCTTCCGCTCGTATCTGATCAGCCCGGCGCAGGGAACCACCTGTACCCCCCGCTGTACCAACTGATCCAGGACCAGGTTCAAACCCAGGGAGTCGCTGGCCATGTGCCCGGCCACAACAACATTGATGTGATTTTTTTCAGCTTCTTTCCGGTGCTTTTCCCCCATATGCATAACCACCAGCGTGCCCACGCCAGCCGTGGCCAATTTGGCGTAGGCGTCCTCGGAACCGCTGGTCCCGCCGGTCACGTCCACCATTATCTTGCCTGTCCGCCTTTCCTTGCTCCCAAGAACGATGGTGGGGCCTGCGTTGGAAAAAACCGCCTCGGCATATTCGGGAATGCCTTTTAAGAGCTTCAGCAAATCTCCCAGGGTCTCCGGATCCTTTTCGTCAATTATGTTCTGCAGGTAATTGCTGACGTGGTTATCCGCCGGGGTATGAATGCAGATCAATGGTATATCCAGAAGTCTTGCAGCATCCACGGCCCGGTTGTGGTTGAGGGGCATCAGCCCCCGCTTAACCTCACTGATCCTTGGGGCCATAATCCCCTCGGCTACGTTAATAGGCACTCCAAACTTTGCCAGCAAATCCTCCTGCAGTTTCATCACCTGGTAAAGGGCGGCTACAGCCTTTCCCTCGGGATGATGGGCAATGATCAGGTCAATTTTGCCCCTGGCGGACAGACGATCAGCCAGCAGCACTTCCGGGGTTTCCATATCGATCCCCGCCAGCACTCTGGTAACCTCCCGCTCCGGGTCGCCGTACAATATCCTTGTATCGCTGTAAGGGTTAAATAGCTTATCCAGGTCGTACTCCTTCTGATCTTCCTCCTTCATCTCACCGTACAGTATATTTTCCTTTTCTAAAAGTTTACGCACGTTCTCTTCCCGCCGCGGGTCTTTTTCAATTCCCTTCTCTATGGCCAGGCGGTAAATTTCTCCAATCTTCAAAGGACTTTCCTCCCATCCTGTGAATATCTCCTGTCCTATTTCCTGGAAACGAATGGATTACCTTCCAGATAAAACCGCAGGGGCAAGTCTGCTCCCTCCCGGATTCCCACCCGGGTGGCCGCCAGGATCTTTTCCCGGGCGTCGCCCTTTAGGACAAATAACGGATTGCGGGTCAAGTCAGCGCCGTTATGCTCCCGGGCGATGCCCAGGGCCTGGACCAGCTTGGCCGGGCCGCTGCAGAGATCCTTCAGCCTGTCCCGGCCGCGCCTTCGGCGCATCAAGGGAATTCCCTCCAGGGGTTCCAGGGCCCGGATCAACACGGCCTCCCCAACGCCGGCCGGGGCGGTAACGGTGTTAAAACAGTAGTACATCCCGTAAATAAAATAAACGTAGGCATGCCCCGGCGGGCCGAACATAACCCGGTTGCGGTGAGTTTCACCCCGGAAAGCGTGGCAGGCCGGGTCGCCCTGGATGTAGGCTTCTGTTTCCACAATCCTGCCCGCCGCCGGTCCGTCCGGGGCATTATGGACTAGAATGCAACCCAGCAGATCCCTGGCCGCCGCCACAGTTTCCCTGGCGTAAAAATTCCGGGGTAAAATGCCGTCCCGGCCCGGCGCCTTTTTGCTGTCCTGTTTAATAGCTGTCATGTCATCTCCAAATTTCACCTGCCCCGAAAAAACCGGATTAAATCCTCAACCGGCCGGGTATTGATCACATCGTCCGGTTCCAGCCAGGCGCGGCGCGCCACAGAAACCCCGTAGGGCATTTCGTCCAGACGTTTCAGGTCATGGGCATCTGTGTTAATGGCTATTTTTATCCCCTTTTCCTTTGCCTTGCGGACGTTCAGGTCGTTCAAGTCCAGCCGGTCGGGGGAAGCATTAATCTCTAATATCGTACCATAGCCGGCAGCGGCATCCAATACCCTTTCCAGATCCAGGCCGTACCCTTCCCGCTGCAAAAGGAGACGTCCGGTAAGGTGGCCGATAATATCGACGTTTTTGTTCTCCACCGCCGACAAAATCCGCGTGGTCATCGTTTCCCTGTCCTGCTTGAAGGCGCTGTGGACTGAGGCCACCACTACGTCGATTTTTTCCAGAATTTCATCGGGGTAGTCCAGGCCTCCCCGGGGAAGAATATCCACCTCGATACCTGTGAAAATATGAAAATCCGAGTACTCGCCGTTCATTTTCCGAATTTGTTCGTGCTGCTCTTGAAGCCTTTCCAGGGACAATCCCCCGGCGATTTTAAGGGAACGGGAGTGGTCGGTTATGGCAATGTATTGATAGCCTTTGGCCCTGGCCCGCTGCACCATTTGCTCGATGCTGTTAATCCCGTCGCTCCAATTTGTGTGAATATGCAGATCGCCCTTGAGATCACCGCTCTTTAGCAGGCCGGGAAGGCGGTTTTCCAGGGCTGCCTCCACTTCACCCCGGTCTTCCCTGAGTTCGGGGGAAATCCAGGGTAAACCCAGGGCGGCGTAAATATCCTCCTCCCTGATTACCGCGCCCTCCCCTGCGATAACGTTTTTGTCCAGGGTCAGACCACGCTCCGCAAAGAGCTGCTGGATCTTCCGGTAATGGGCCCGGCTCCCGGTGTTTCTGAATAACGCCAGATAAAAGGTTTCCTCTGGCGTCACTTCCAGGTCTGCAATTATCCCCCAGTTAGTAAGAAACCTGGCCCGTCCCGGACTTCTTTCCAGTATCTGCTGAAACCGGGGGTAGTCCGCCGCCGCTTCAATGATCGTACGGGGGTCTTCACCGGCCACAACCAGATCGATATCACCCACAGTCTCCCGCCAGCGGCGCAGGCTGCCCCCGGCCTCCACCTCCTTTACACCCGGAATCGCTCTGAGGTAGTCGCTGATCTCTGCCGCCAGTTCCCGGGCGGTGGCCAGTAAAACACGACTTTCCCTGTTTTCTCGCATTTCAATGTTACGAATAATCTCGCTTTCCGTTTTACTGCCCATGCCGGGCAGGGTCCGCACGCGTTTTTCCCGGGCTGCCCGGGCCAATTCGGCCAGAGTGGTTACACCCAGCCTTTCCCTGAATAACGCAGCCTTTTTAGGCCCGATTCCCGGCAGGGACACGATTTCCAAAAACCCCGGGGGAAACTCCCGCAGTAACCCTTCATGTTTTTGCAGGCTTCCCGTTTCTAAAATCTCGCTAATCTTGGCTGAAATGTTTTTACCGATACCGGGGATTTTGACCATCTTTCCCTCTGACCAAATCTCTGCCAGGGGCCTGTCGAGCCCGGCGAGAATTTTGGCGGCATTCCGGTAAGCCCTGATTTTAAAAAAATCTTCCCCTTTCAGCTCAAGGAGGTCGGCCAGTTCATAAAAAATCCAGGCCACTTCAACGTTACGCATGGCAAACCAGACCTTTCTAGCTGTTAAATTAGTTTTTTCCGAACACCGGATATTTACCCGCTTCAATGATCATTTTTAGAAGGTCAAACAAAAACAGATAATCCTTTACAATCAAGGGGGGCTTTTATCAAAACAGGGGCGGAAAATTTTACGATTATGAAGAAACTCATGAAGCAGGCTTCATGAGTTTCTCTTCGCGTTTTTTTGTTCTGATTCAAGGAGTTTTACGATGCTTTCTTGTTCCTCCCGAAGCTTCATGAACTCTTCGGCAATATTCAAAGCCGCCAGCACAGCTACCTGAGTCTTGCTCAATCTGGGGTTTCGCCCAGCCAGTTGCTTCATTTTACGGTTGACATACTGAGCCAGCATAAGCATTTGTTCCGGTGAATTATCGCCCTTTATAATGTAATAATCACCGAAAATTTCAACCTCAGCCCGTGATTCCTGCGAAGCCATAGAACTCCTCCGAGAGATAACAAATTTATTTGTCCTTCGACGTGATTCCCCGTTTTTCCTGCACCCCGGGTATATTTTATCTCAACCTGGACAAAAAAAAAACGTAAAAGCCAACGGCCCGGCCCTTTGATGATCATGATTTGCCCTGCGCTTCCGGAACGGCAGCGCAGGTTCCAGGTCTATTTAGTATTTAAAGAAAGGATGACCCGGATTCCCGCGCCGGATAAACAGATCCGTCCCTGTACTCTTTCCGGGTAAGGGGGCATAGGGAAGCCACCTCGCCCGGATAATTTATTCCTCCTCCATTACCATAAGAACTCACTATGGGGATACCAGGCTCAAGTTAATATTTTCAAACTACTTGCCCTTATCCTGAATTCACGTTATTGCTAGAACCATCTGCCCCAGGTGGGCCGTCATCCAGCTTTTTAGAAGCTCTTTCAAGAACCCTGATCACCTCAACCGCGCTCCGCCCGTCCGAGAGGGGAACTGTCCTTTCTTCAACCGCCCTTAGAAAATGCTCGCACTCCAGGCGCAGGGGCTCCGCGCTGCCCTGGAATATCACTTCACTGCCTTGATCCCTCACCGATAAACCGGCAGAGATTCCCTTGCGGTGCAGGGTCACAGTTTGGGCCAATTCATTGTAAACCAGCATAGCCTTCGTGCCGACAACAGTAAGGCGGCGGCGCTGCTCAGGCCAGAGCCAGGATACATGCAGATGCGCCTTGACGCCGCCTTTGAAGCTAAGGTGGACAAAAACGTCGTCCGCAATATGCGGTTGCAGGACACATTGCCCCGCCGCCTCAACATTTTCAGGCGATTGGCCCACCAGGTATAATAGCACAGCAAGGTCGTGCGTTCCGAAGCTCCACAGCACATTTTCATTTGACCTTACCCGGCCCAGCTTGAGGCGTTCCTGGCCCAGGCTCCGGAGGTCACCGGCGCCGCCGGATAAGATGTACTGCTTTAACCAGGCAATGGCCGGCTGGTAGAGGAGCAAATGACCGGCCATCAGCACCCTTTCCTTTTTTTCGGCCAAATCCACCAGCTTTTTCGCCTCTGTTGTGGATAAGACCATCGGTTTTTCCAGGAAAACGTCCTTTCCGGCCAGTAAGGCCGCCCTGGCCAGGGGGAAGTGGGTGGGAACCGGAGTCGCTATAAAAACTGCCCGAATCCCCGAATCGTTCAGTAATTCAGCTAAATCAGCATGAATCTCCAGATGCTGATAACTTTTTTTCAGCCATACCCTTTGGGCTGGATCTTTTTCCACAACAGCCGCCAGAACACCCAGCTTGTTAAGCGTTCCAATAAGGTTCCGGCCCCAGTTGCCGGCGCCCACAACAGCGGTTTTAGACACAGGTAGCATTCTCCTTTTCTTAAAACTGACCGGTGCAACCAAACCGGCCCCTCTTCGTGTCATCTCCGTATAAAAAGCTGAGTCCCCGTTAAAGCTGCCCGGCTGGCAGGTCCTTCCTATAACGGGACCGAAAAAATTACCTCTTTCTCCGGAACCTCCCGGGCAACTCTGGCGGGAATACCTTTAGCCAGCTTGTGCGGCGGGTTATCCCGGGTCGCCAGCGCACCGGCGGCCGCAATGGTCTCCCCGTCCACAACAATACGGGGAACGAGTATGCTCCCGCCGCCCAGCCGGGCGCCCCTTTTAATAGCGGGCCTCTCGATATGCTTAGCTCCGGCAATTATTGGAATATTTCCCTGTAGTCTATTCAAGGGATTTGCTTTTGGTCATAACAAAACAAACCCCGCAAATAACGCGGGGCTTGCAGTAACGGTAAATTATTGCAGCGTTTGCCAATAAATCATCGGAAAAAATAAATCCGGGGTTTAATGCAGGGTAGTTTATCATTAATGATGCGACGCCATGCCCGGGCGGGCGCCGGCGGAAGGCGAAAAACAACGCCGGCCCATTTCAGAGGCCGCCCGGCTTTTTTGCCGCAGCCCAAATTATTAAAGATTGCCTGCTGCTGGGAAATCGGGGACATACCTTGCGCTCCGGGGCTGTTTACGTATTTGCCTTAACCTGATATTGCCTGATACTGGTGATATACCCCCGGGGCTGCACCCCTATTTCCGCAACTCGGCCCCAAACCGCCGGGCCAGTTCCAGAGCGATACTCTTCACCCCGGCATCGGCTTCCTCGTCCGTAAGGGTCCGGTCGGCCGCCTGGAATTTGAGGGAGAAAGCCATGCTCTGGCACCCCCGGGGGACCTGTTCCCCACGATAAAGATCAAATAACGCCGCCGAACGCAGGATACCGCCCCCCTCTTTCCGGATTATCTCCATGATCCCGGCAGCCGGCGTACCCTGTTTTACCACGATGGCAATGTCTCTCTCAATACCCGGGAATTTAGGCAGGGGGCTGTATTCAATTGGGTTTCCGGAAACCTCCAGGAGCCTGGCCAGATCTATTTCCAGGGCAACCGCCCTGTCCGGCAGCTGGAAATGTTCCAGAACGTCGGGATGCACTTCCCCCAGGATCCCCAGGCTTACCCCAGCTGCCTCCAGGGCAGCGCACCGCCCGGGGTGAAAGCTGGGGTTGGCGGTTTCGGGCCGGCATTGGACAGGTTTGGCAGCGAGCCGGACAAATAAATTTTCCAGAATGCCTTTCAAAAAGTAAAAGTCCATCTCCCGGGAAGCCGTGTTCCAGCTGCCGGGGGCGCTTCCCATGGCGGCGGCGGAAAGGACCGCGCGCTCCTCCGGCAGGCTTTCCCCTTCCCTGGGGTGAAAAATCCGGCCGATTTCGAATACCGCCCCGTTTAAAACCTGCCGGCTGTAGTTCCTGCTCAGTATTTCCAGAAGTCCCGGCAGCATTACAGTCCGCATAATCGAGTGCTCCTCACTGAGCGGGTTCTGGATTCTTACGGTGTTTCGTAAAGGACTGTCCTGGGGCAGGTTCAGGCGGTCGAACACCCTGGGGTGGGTAAAACTGTAGGTGACCACCTCGTACAGCCCGGCTCCGGCCAGGCAATCCCGGATCCTTTTCATAAACAACTGCTCTTCGGTCCTGAGCCCCGGGGTAGACTGACCGTAGGGAAGGGTGACCGGCACCCTGTCGTAACCATGCATCCTGGCGACTTCCTCGATGAGATCCGCTTCCAGGCTGACATCAACCCGGTGGACAGGAACGGTCACCAGCAATTCCCCTGCCCCATCCTGCGCCTTGAACTGCAAATCTGTCAAAATGCGGGCAGCTTCTTCTCTGGAAATATCCACCCCCAGGACATAGGAAGCGCGGGCCGGCCTGAGCGGGACAACCCTTTCCGGCTGGGGGGACGGGTAGACGTCGATCCTGCCGGGCACAATTTCCCCGGCGCCCATTTCGCATATAAGCTGGGCAGCACGGTCCGCCGCCCGGGTACAGCCGCTGATATCGATCCCCTTTTCAAAACGCAAGGACGCCTCCGAGCGCAGTCCCAGTATTTTTGATGTTTTACGGATACTGATGGGATTAAAGAAGGCTGCTTCCAAAAGAACCGCAGAAGTTTCAGCGGTTACCTCGGTGGCCAGACCGCCCATAACCCCGGCAATGGCCACCGGCCCCGAAGGATCCGTAATGAGAAGCATTTCCGGATCCAGTGCCCTCTCGACACCGTCCAGGGAGACCAGCCTTTCCCCCTGGCGGGCCCTGCGCACAATAATCCGGCCGTCCTGCAGCAGGTTGTAGTCGAAGGCGTGCATGGGCTGGCCCAGTTCCAGCATCACGTAGTTGGTCACATCCACAATATTGCTGATGGGCCTGATCCCGGCCTGGCGCAGTCGCTGCTGCATCCACAGGGGGGAGCGCCCCACCCTGACATTTTTAATGAGCCGCCCCGCAAAGCGCCCGCACAGGTCCGAAGCTTCGATTTCCACCCGGGCCAGGTCCGCAATTGTCTCAGCCATTTCCGGAAATACAGGTTGGGGTATCCGGCACTGCCGCCCCAGCAGGGCAGCCGTTTCCCGGGCCACACCCAGCATGGAAAGGCAGTCGCCGCGATTGGGGGTAAGGTCAAGCTCCAGGATAAAGTCGTTAAGGCCCAGGATTTCCCCGGCATCCTTCCCCAAAGGAGTTTCCGGGGGGAGAATCATGATCCCATGGGCCTCGTCGGAGGGCATGTATCTGGGGTCAATCCCCAGTTCCTGGCCCGAGCACATCATTCCCCGGGACTCTACCCCCCTGAGTTTAGCCCGCTTGATAACCAGCCCGCCGGCCAGCCTGGCCCCCTCCACGGCAACGGGTATCACATCGCCCTCTTTGACGTTGGTGGCAGCTGTAATAATCTGAAGATCCTCCGTTAAGGTGTTAACCCTCGTAACCACCAGTTTATCGGCGTTGGGGTGAGGCTGGATGGATTCAATGCGCCCCGTTACCACCTTTTCAATCCCCGCAGCAGGTTCCGCAACCCCTTCCACGGTGATTCCCGCCTGGGTCAGACGGTCCGCCAGTTCCCGCGGGGAAATATCGATTTCAACAAATTCCTGCAGCCATTTATAAGATACGCGCACGGGCAATTAACCTCCTGTTTGATTGCCGGCGGCCCGGGTGACGGCCGCCGGGATTATTGTAATCACTGATCTTGATTTTTAAAACTGCCGTAAAAACCGCAGGTCATTTTCAAACAGCAGGCGCATGTCGTCAATGCCGTATTTCAGCATAGCCACCCGCTCTACTCCCATCCCAAAGGCAAAGCCGGTAACAGCCTCGGAATTGTACCCGGATATTTCCAGCACCCGGGGGTGCACCATCCCCGACCCCAGGATTTCCAGCCAGCCGGTGTGGGAGCAAACCCGGCAGCCGCTTCCGCCGCACATTACGCAGGAAATATCCATTTCCGCGCTGGGTTCGGTGAAGGGGAAAAAACTGGGCCTGAACCTGGTCCTGGTCTTTTTGCCGAACATCATCCTGGCAAAAAGATCGAGGGTACCCTTCAGATCGCTGAAGGTAATTCTTTTATCTATGGCCAGCCCCTCCACCTGGCTGAACATGGGTGAATGGGTGGCATCGTCATCCCGGCGGTAAACCTTGCCCGGCACGATAATCTTTACCGGCAGCGCCGGCGCCGTTTTCTCCATGGTCCGCACCTGTACCGGGGAAGTATGGGTCCTTAAAAGGACATCACCGGTGATAAAAAATGTATCCTGCATATCCCGGGCAGGGTGATCCTTGGGCAGGTTCAAGGCTTCGAAATTGTAGTAATCGGTTTCTATCTCCGGTCCCTCGGCAATGCTGTACCCCAACCCCAGAAAGATTTCCTCAATCTCTTCCAGGACAAGGTTCAAAGGGTGCTTGCCGCCCCCCGGCGCCGGAACGCCGGGAAGGGTAACATCAATACCCTCGCTGCGCAATTTCTGCTCCTTAACTTTGTTTTTCAGCAGGGCTGTCCGGTCCGCCAGCTCATTTTCTATGTAGATCCTGACTTCATTGGCCACCTGGCCGATCCGGGGCCTGTCCTCCGCACTGAGACCGCCCATACCGCGCAGGACCCGGGTCACTTCCCCCTTTTTACCGAGGTACCGGACCCTGATCTCATTCATTTCCTCCAGGCTTTCGGCCGCTGCCAGGGCGGCGCAAGCCTCTTCCCCAAGTTTTCGCAACTTCAAATCCAACAAAAATACCTCCCGGCTGCTTAAAATGTTTGTAACCCCCTGGCTATCTTATAACCACTAATAACCATAAAAAACCGCCCCCTCTACAGGGACGGATCATTGTTTTCCGCGGTACCACCCTCTAGTCTATACTATTAAAAGCATAGACCTACCTTGTGTACGGGTTATCGTGAACCCACTACTACCCCCCGGTAACGGTGGAAGAACCGGCGCCACCTACTTGTGTAACGTTCAGCTGCAGTTCCGGGGTGAACTTCAATGGACCTTATTCAGAGGGCTTCCAGTCCAGCGGCCCTCTTCCCTGGAAAACGCCGGCCATCTACTCTTCCCCTTCATCACCATTGATTTTTGTTTGCTTAATCAAACCTAGTGGACAGCTAACCTCCTGTAGAGTATGTAGGCTCTTACAGAACCCGTCGCCTCGAACAGCCTCCAAAAAAAATCGGCGGTTAAAAGCACTTAACCACAACCTTTCCTCCGCTTTTTTGGGACCTTTTCGGTTTGATTATACCATAGACCAAAAATGATGACAAGGAAGTTCACAGAAAAATCGGATCAGTTAAGCGGTGGTCCAAACTACGGGGAACCCGCTTTGGACTTCCGGTTTACGGTCCGCTGTCCTGCGTCCTTTCTTCCAACCGCCCGCCGCCTGCGCCTTTATCTCAATGGTCCGCCGCCTAACTTCCTTTATCACAACGGCCCGCCTGCCTTTCCCTTAACGGCCTGCCGTTTAACTGCTTTCCTCCCAACGGCCTGCCGCCCGACCGCCCGCTTCGCCCGGATGCCGGCCCTGCCCCAGGGCTCCGGGGCCGGTGTGTTACTTTACAGCTCGCTGCCGCACCGCTTCGTAAAGCATAATGGAAAGCGATACAGCCACATTAAAGGACTCAGCCCGGCCCGGCATGGGAATCCGCACCCGTTCAGCCACTTTCTCCAGGACCCGGTCCCCGGCGCCTGCCCCTTCACTCCCGGCTACCAGGACGCAGGGCCCGGTCAAATCACACTCATAGACAGCTTTTAGGCCCCTGGTGTCGCCTGCCACGGTTTTAAGGCCATGAAGCTCAAAGAAGGGAAAAACCTCGGCCGGCGTCAGGTTTTGCAGCACCGGCAGATGAAAGACGGAACCCATCGTGGACCGCAAGGCTTTTGGATTGTAAATATCGGCTGTGCCCTTCAGGAGAAGGACACCCTGAACCCCCGCGGCGTCCGCCGAGCGGACGATGGTACCCAGGTTTCCCGGGTCCTGCACGCCATCTACCAAAACCAGCAGGGCCGGCTTGTTTGGTACCGGACCCTGGAGCCGGAGGTCCGCCAGAGTTATCCGGCGCTGCCGCAGTAACGCTATAATACCCTGGGGGGAATCGGTTTCCGCCAGTTGTCTGAAGAGGCTCTCCTCCAATTCCAGGACCCGGATACCCCCGGCCCGCGCCTTTTCCATAAGAGCCGCGCCCCGGCGGCTTTCCGGCAGGCCGGGGCTTACGGCCAGTAATTCCACCGGCCAGGCGGATTCCAGGGCTTCCTCCACAAAACGAATCCCCTCCGCCAGAAACTTGCCCTCCTGCTCCCTGAAACGGCGCAGGGCCAGGCGGCGCAGGTACTTCACCCGGGGACTATGTTTGCCTGCCACGGCAATCCCCCCAACTTTCCAAAACCCTGGTTACTGGCAGGCGGCATGATTTACGCTTATCCACCACTGCAGTCCTCCTAACGGTCCTCCAGGGTCTTTAGCTTTTCGTTCCGGCCCACCACCACCAGTACGTCCCCCTCCTTCACCAGGTGCTGGGCCCCGGGTGAAATGATGACGTCATTACCGCGCCTGATGGCCAGGACCGTTACCCCGTATTTCCCCCGGATATTCCCCTGGCCCAGGGTCTTGTTGGCCAGCTCCGTTGGTGAGATCAGTTCAATAATACTGTAATCGGGGGAGATATTGATCTGATCCAGGATGTTTTTGGAAACAAGGGCGTGGGCCACCCGGACGCCCATATCCCGTTCGGGGAAAACCACCTTGTCGGCGCCGATCCTTTCCAGAACTTTTCCGTGCAGGTCGGTTACCGCTTTGGACACCACTTTCTTAACACCCAGCTCTTTAAGCATCACCGTCGTCAGGATATTGGCCTGAATATCCTGGCCGATGGCCACGATCACAACATCAAAATTGCGGATCCCCAGCGACTTCAGGGCCTGCTCGTCCATGGCGTCGACCTGCACGGCATGAGTAACATACTCAATTATGTTGTTGACCTTCTCCTCGTTGGTGTCAACCGCCAGGACATCGTAACCCATTCTCGCCAGGGTCAAGGCCATACTTGTTCCAAAACGCCCCAGGCCAATCACCGCAAACTGCTTCATTTTCTATCCCCCGCCAACATGTTTTATCGACTTATATTATTTATTTTAAATCAATCTCCGAATAAGATACAGGTTATTAAACGGTTTATATTACCCTTTATTCAATGGCCCCGACATAACCCCGCAATAGGGCAAAAAACCTTTGGATCCTTACCAAAGGAGCCCGGTTCTTTTTTCCCCTGGATTAGAAACAAGCATGGCAACGATACCATGCTTTATTTCCCCTGTTTAAACACTATTCTATTATTCACCGGCACAAATTCTTACAGCCTGGCCTTGGCCATCTCCACAAGCTGCCCGAAAGCCTTGCTGTCATTTAAGGCGATGTCGGCCAGGAGCTTGCGGTTGATATCCACCCCGGCAAGTCTGAGTCCGTTCATCAGCCTGCTGTATGAAATGCCGTTCATTCTGGCGGCCGCGTTAATCCTGGCAATCCAGAGCTTCCTGAAGTCACGCTTTCTAACCCTGCGGTCGCGGTAGGCGTAGACCAGGGACTTCATAACCTGCTGGTTGGCAACACGGTATAGTTTGCTTTTGGCGCCCCGGTATCCCTTGGCCAGCTTTAGTACTTTCTTATGTCTCTTGCGAGAAACCACACTGCTTTTAGCCCGTGGCATAGTTCATTCCTCCTGTTTAAGCGATTCTGTTTTAAATTCCGTAGAATAACTTTGTTAAGGCAACAATCTGCTCAGGCGTCCCGCATCAGCATCGCTGACAATCATGGCTTTTCGCAGGTTCCGCTTCCTCTTGGGGCTTTTTTTACCGAGAATATGGCTGTGATAAGCATGGGAACCCTTAATTTTTCCGCTGGCCGTTTTTTTAAAACGCTTGGCAGCGCCGCGGTGGGTCTTAATTTTTGGCATCCTTGCTGCAACTCCTTCCTAATTGTCTAGTTTCGGCGCCAGGATCATAATCATATTTTTGCCTTCCAGTTTAGGCTGTCTTTCAACGGTGGAAATATCCTTGACATCCTCGGCCAGCCTTTTTAAGAGCTGCTGGCCAAGCTGAGTATGGACAATCTCACGCCCGCGGAAAATAATGGTGGCTTTCACCTTATCTCCGTCCTTTAAAAACCGGATGGCGTTTTTGGCCTTCACCTCAAAATCATGGTCCTCAATATTAGGACGCAATTTGACCTCTTTAATGCTGATAACCTTCTGCTTCTTTTTAGCCTCTTTTTCACGCTTGCTCTGCTCGTATTTGTACTTGCCGAAATCCATTAATTTGCATACGGGCGGCCGGGCCGCCGGAGCGATTTCAACCAAGTCCTGCTGTTTTTCCTCCGCCAGGCGCAGGGCCTCCCTACCGGACATAATCCCCAGTTGCGTGCCATCTGTGTCTACAACCCTGACTTCTCTGGCCCTGATCTCCTCATTAATACGGAAATCCTTCGTAATGCGAATTCACCTCCATTGTAATAGGTAAAAAATATAAAAGCGGGTAACACTCCACCCGCTTACAAAGTAGTATTCTACTTTTAAAAAAAACCTTATGGACTGCTGCTTTTATAATAAGCGCGTCGTAAGGTGAGAAGCGGATGGCTTCTACTTGTTAACATTTGTGCTTACAGGCGAAATTATAGCATACAAATGCGCGGCGAGTCAAGATATTCCACTATTTTGGTGTGTGCTCATTCTTAACGCAAGGGTTGCACAACACAGCTGTCATTCCTTAATGATCAAGCTCTCCGCCGCCTGCGCCCTGGGATGCCCCCCGGCGTCGTAAAGCGTTAACACAAAGCGGTACGTTCCCGCTTCGTAACCGGCCGGCACGATTAAGGTAGCGCCGCCCCCCGCCAGGCTTACCGGAAGATTTGTCTGATCCTCTATATTGACATAGGACGTACCGTATTTGCGCTGCAGGGTGGACTTGACAGAGCCCGGACCCAGCGTGTCCACAGCAAAGGAAACCGGAATGGCGGCTGTCGATTTATCAAAAACCCTGGTGGAGGCGCCGGCCCTGATGGCGTATTGAACGGGTTCCGTTATTGTCAGAGTAGTGGAGCCGCTTGCCAGCAAATAGCCCTCCCGGGGGGAGGTTGCGTCATTACAGGCATAGGCCTGGACCTGGAGATCATAGTTCCCCTGTCCGGGCAGGTTTATACAGCCGGACAGGTCAATGGAAACGGAATTATTACCGAAAGACGCGGCTGCAAAGACGTAGGGCAGGGCTGAGTTCAGGGTAACTCCGTTGATCCCGGCGCCGATGGGCCAGGGCACATTTAACCCGCCCTGTTGCAGGGCTAATTCGAAGGCGTAGCTTTTTCCGTCCGTTTTATAATCGTAACCCGCAACCCCCGTCCTGGAAAAACTCAGGTTATACGAGCCGGCTGTCCCGCTTGCCTCCAGGGCGTAGGCGTTGGCTCCCGTCACCGTAAGGGAAGGCGCCGGACCCGTGTAAGAACCGGCGGCGGGCAGCAGCAGTTCCACTTTACATGTACCTGCGGAAACCCCGGGTGTTGCTCTGGAAAAATCGAAGATAAACAAATATTCCTTGGCAGACTCAGCCGGCCAGAACGCCGGGGCGTAGTGTTGCGTCAGGCTGCCCATCTTGATAAATTCACCCAGAACCAGTTTTGTCCCCAGTCCGGATCCAAGGTTCTTATAATAGTATGCGCCGTCCACCAGCATAATTATTGAAGTATTGGCCGGCAGGGGAACAACCGCCCCTTCCTGAGACAGACCCAGGGTTTGGGCGGCGGGATCATAGCTTCTGCTGTAAGTTGCGCTGAAAACCACCGTAAAAACACTGTCGGAGGTAATGGCCGCCGCCGTACTTTCTCCCACCTGGGGGGCCGTAAAACATTTACCTTCCTTGATCCTGGCGTTAAAACTTCCAACCACATGATCCGGGGCAAATACGCGTGGTATGGGAATGCCATCCTCATCCTCCGTCCATATGTCGTCGCCCGCAGGATTGTCGCTGTTCAGCAGATCAATTATTTCCAGCCAGGACCTGTTCCCGACGGAAACCGCGCCGTCCCGGGCCGGGACATCCCCTGCCCCCGTTCCAGCCGGGGCGTTGGTGTAGTAATTGTTCCAGGCATCCTGAACCCCCAGGGGCGGAGCGGCCTGGCCGGCTATACCGCCCACATTGACACGGCCCGACACAGCGCCGATGCTTAAATTGTTGTGTATGGCCGAGGCGGGGTCGGCCCAGTTCCCGCTGCCCACAATGCCCCCTATACCGCTGCGGTTCCCGCCGGTCGCGGTGACGGAGCCCTTGTTTAAACAGTTGCTCACGCTGTTGTGACTGTCGGCATAACCGGCCACGCCGCCTATCTTTTCCTCCAGACCGGACACAGCGCCGTTGTTTATACAAACCTCGATAAGACCGTCGGTGTAGCCGGCCACGCCGCCAATGTAAGATCTCCCCGTAGCGGTTCCCGCCACGGTGGCATAGCTGATTTCACTGCCTGTGCCGGCATAGCCCGCCACACCGCCTACGTAAAAATCATATCCCGTCACCGTACAATTGCTCTGGCAGCCTGTCAGAACAGTTTTATCCGTCGCGCCGGCCACGCCGCCCACATAGGATCTGCCGGATACAGTTCCCGCAACTGAGGTATTGCTTATCACGCTCTGACCGGAAGCATACCCGACTATACCGCCGACATAAAAATCATTGGCCGTCACCGTACCGTCTACGCTGCAATCCGTGATGATCCCTTCCGTCTGACCGGCCACTCCGCCGGCGTGGGTCCTTGCGTATATGGAACTTCCCGAAACGGTACAGTTGTTAATTTCACTGCCGGCGCCGGCATAGCCCGCTATACCCCCGGCATGGGTCTGGGCGCCTGTCACTTTACAGCTGACGTCGCAGCCGGCAATCAGACCTTTCGTATAGCCGGCTATAGTCCCTGTTTCATAACCTCCATTTACAACCCCCGTTACACCCAAGTTGCGGATCGCGCTTCCGGCGGCGGCATAGCCGAATAATCCCCCGTAGTGAATCCAGGATTCGATATTTATGTACAAGCCGATTATTTTATAGCCGGATCCGTTAAAATTACCCTTAAAACTGTTGCCCTCGCTGCTTCCTATCCTGGTAAAGGCTCTGGGCGCCGGGGACACAAAGGCGCCGTTGTTCATCTCGTTGAGCAAAATATCCTGGGTGAGCTTGATGTTCTGACCGGCAAAACCGCTGCCGCTGTTGACCCTTTGGGCTAAGTAGGCCAACTGGGCGCCGTTGCTGATTAAATAGGGATCCGCCTCTGTTCCCGTCCCGCCGGCGAAACTTGCGGCAACGCTGCCGTCCCAAAGGGGGCTTACCGCCTGGGCGGCGGTATCTCTGAACACCGGAAAAGGCGTCAGGGAGGAAAAAAACCAGACGTTGCCCACAAGGACAATTATAATCAGGTATTTAAAAATTCTTTTGCTCATCTTATTCATCGGGCTACACTCCTGTGGCAGTTACCGCCGTATAATTTTCCCCGGGGTTGTCCTTAAAGAAAATCAGCTCGTAAACAGACGCCGTGTTGAGGGAGGTCGTCAGGATCCTGTTGGCCAGGTTAAGGCTGGTAGCGTTCTGCACCAGGGGACTGGTCATGTCCGGCACGGCGCCCGCCTGCCAGGCAATGGCCACAGTCCGGTTAGCCTGGGCGCTGCGGGACAGCGTGAGAGTAAAGGTGGCCACTGGGGAACCGTCGTTTTCCGCTATATTATAGGAGATGGCCGGCAGGATGACAAACCGGCCCTGGAGCGTTTTAGTATAGGGACGGAAGGAAACGGCGGTCACCAGCACTTCCTGCGGCGCGGCGGGATTGGCGGGTACAGGGATGCTGAGGCTGACCGGCCTCTGCTGCCCCACCTGGCCATTGGGCACAATAGCGCCGCCCACGCTGCCGCCCGCCGGTGAAGCCGAGACGTTGTAGGTTATGGTTCGATCCGAAATATTCAGCTGGTTTTCATAGTTCCTAAGCTCAAAGTTAATGGTGGCCGCTGTAGTCCAGTCATGGGTTATTTGGTAAGTGGGAACCTCCGCAGCGTCGGACAAAAGGTCGCTGGTGAAATAAAAGTCAGCTGCGGCGGTAGCGATGAAGGATTTCATAAGCTTTGTATAGGCATAGCGGGCAAAGGTATGGGTACCGGGGTAAAAAGACACCATTAAGATGGCCGCCGCGATGACGGCCGCAATTAATCCCCGTTGTTTTTTCCGGTTTATTTTTGCCGTATTCCATCTTTTGTAGCGCATAAGGATTAACCTGCCTTTTTTTTATGCCTGCACAGCCTTTACTCTGAGTTCAATATAATCCAGCTCATTTCTGTACATCAAATGATTGCTCTCATCCGGCCAGGAGATCGTCAGCGCATAGGATTTCGTTTCCTCCACGTCTGCCGTAAACACCTGGATTTCACTGACATAACGGTAGGGGTCGGAATTGCTAAGGGCAACAGGGTTCCCATTTCTCATCAGCGTATAGTTCAAGGGAAGGTTAATGGTTGTTTTCAGTTCCAGGGTAACGTTCTGGTTATAGCCGCTTACTGTCCCGGAGCTGTCTTTATTGCTTACCCAGATGTTAACGGTTTTGGTATCTCCCGGCGACAGCCCGGCCAGGGAAACAGAAGCAACCCCGTAATCCAGGGCCCAGGTTGAAAACTCAATGCCCGGTATTACCGGGCCCTGCCCTGGATCCGGATCGTCAACATTTAGAGCGCCCGTGCTGGTTATCGTCGTGCTGAACCGGGAAAAGGAAACTCCTGTGATAACAAAGGATATGATAAACAAGCAGGTCAAATAGTAATACAGCTTTTTCAGCTTGATTTTATTTTTGTATTTGTTTGTACGCTTATATCTCATCTTTCAGCCCCCTTAACCCTGACCGGTCTTTTATTGGGGTGACACCTGCTCCCCGCTGATTTGGAACAGGACCGTCGCCACTTCCCTGGCAGCCAGTATATCGGCGGCAAAGGTGTCGTAATCATCGTAGGCCTGCAGCAGCGAGGTCCGGCAGGCCTCATGAGCGCTTCTGGCCTTTGCTTCCAGAACGCTGTATTCCCCAAAGTGGTCCGCTGTGCACATTACGGCGTGCTCCGTCCAGACAATGCCTCCGCCCGGGTCCATAATACCCCCGTGGGTGTAGAGAAAAGCCTGCCGCTCCTTCGGGTCTGCAATTGCGTTATAGTGCGCATTGTGTTCGGCCTCCGACATGGGGCAGGCAACACTGTGTGGGGGCCAGTTTCCGTTGCTGTCCGGGCTGCCGTGAACTTCAAAATAGAGCTCCAGCTTATTCTGGGCGGCTTCATACCTTTCCAGCAAGCCGCCGCTGCCGTAATACTGGTCATGGGCCGCCTGGTAGTAGGGCAGGTAATCCCCTGTGATTTCCCCCGAGGGGTCCGGGACCACGTTATTGGGCGCCATCACCGCCGGAATGTCCGTATCATTCAGATAAAAAGACGTGTTCCACTGCCAGGCCACGGTAATGGCAACCTCGTCGGCACTGCCCGGGGGAAAAACCGGTGACCCCGCAAAAACACTAAAATAACCCTCTTCGTCAAGCTCCAGGTCCTTCGGTCTGAACCAGCCGGCGCCGTAGTACGGGGATGTTTCATCGTAAGGGCTGAATATTACGGGAACCGAACCGCTTGCGCCTTCGTTTAATTTTGCGGTGATCTTGAAAATAAAGGGGGCGAAGACATCCTGATCCACTACCCCGCCGATGACAGCTTTAAGCTCATCTGTTGTCAGCCGCAGCAGGTCCACCATGTTCATTTTTACGTCATAGGCTATGGCCACATCGGAACCGCCGCCCCTGAAGGCAAATGATTTCTCACCGTGGTCCTGGGGCTGGACACTCCGGGAGTCAAACAAGTTGAAGGTAAAACCCTTATTATAAAACTCGCTCTCAACGTCGTCCTCGCCCCTGGCGCCCATGTTCCAGGCGGCAATTAAGGCCGTATCCCCGCCGGTAAATTCGTCCGTATACCTGGCCAGGGTTGATGACAACAAGGTTGAACTAATTATTGCCGCAAGAAAAAGCACTAAAAGTATATTTCTTAGCTTCATAGGTCACCACTTCAACTTTTTTGCGTTCTTTTCCGCGTTCTCCGGTACAGGTCCCCGCCGTAAACGCCCAGGACCAGCAGCACACCCACCAGCGCAAAACCCGCTGGTTTCCTTAAAAAAACCATAACAAGGCCTATTTTGGGAATGCGCAGGATCACCTTGCCCTCAAACTGGCCGGCTGTCAAATATTCATCGGCCACATTGTTGTTGTCGCCCTGCAGGGTAAAAACACCGTTTTCCTCCCTGACAATGCGGTGGGTATAGGCGCAGCCGCCTTCCAGATAGGTTACGACATCGCCGGTCCGGTATTTTTCCGCCGCCTGGGCCCGGATCAGGACCAGATCCCCCGGGTACAGGGCAGGCTCCATGGAACCGGACAAAACAACTAGGGGTGAAAAACCCAAAAACTTGGGCACAGGATTGCGGGTTACCGCTTTATTAATGCCAAGGTAGAAATTGATCAGGATCAACAGGGCCAGAAACCCCAGGGGCAAGTACTTCAGCCAGTTAGTCATGCTTCTTATTGCTCCGGCTGCCAAAACAATTTCCACCTCCTCTTACTGGGCCTGGGCTGTAACTCTAACCGTTAAACTGTAAGAATAGGCGGGATCCCCGGCGTACGCGGCAAAGTCGTTGTCGTTGGCCCCTTCCGGCCAGTGCCAGTCCAGGGCATACTCAACGTCCCTGCCCCCGGCCACCACGCTTTTCTGGTAGAGTTCCGGCGCCGGACACCACGCGGATTCGTTCCCCGCAACGTACACGCCGTCAGCCTTAAGACGGTACAGAAGGGGGATCTTTAGCGGATCTGGAAGCGTATCCTTCACCGCAAACTCTATATCGTAGAGGGACGGGTACCTGTTGCCCGTGTTGTCCACTGTAAATAAATACGTTCCGCTCATACCCGGAGCCAGGCGCTTGTGGGAGCCGAAGATATTGACCTTTATGGCGCCACTGGTCCCGTAGGGAGTGCGTGTCGCCGTATCCAGAACGTCAAAATCAAAGGGTGGGGACGCATTTCCTCCATTTCCGCTCCCGCCGCCGCCACCGCTGCCCGATCCGCTGTCTTCACTCCCCCCCCCGCCCTGCTCGGGCGGGACGGTGGGGGCGCCCGGGTGTATGGTTGGCCCCCCGGGTTTGGCCGGTTTTTCGGCGCCTCCGGGATGAACGGAACTGGTTTGGTCCCCCGGCCGGCCGGCGTCTCCGGGAACGAATCCCAGCACAATGCTTTCGATGGAAGCAACCTTCCCGTCCGCCCCCCTGTGCAGGAAAACAGTGAATTCCAGCACCTTAACCTGCATGGGCACCTGAAAAACGTAGGTTCCGTCGGGAAGACGGGTCAGCGTTAAATCCCCTGTCCCCTGCGTCCAATTTATAGCCACTTTACATTCCGCCAGGGACTTCCCGGCTCCGTCAAGGACACTCAGGATATGGGCGCCGCCTTCGACTTCGGTAAAAAGGAAGCAGCCTTCGTTGTCTGTCCGGGTTTGGCGCGGGCCGCCGCGAAGTTCAACAATCCCGCCGGGATAGGGCGTGTAATCGGTGTAGACAACCCGGCCCGCCAAATCAACCCGCCGCTCCACAGGTACAGGCACCTTCTGCCGCGGGGAAAACAAACCATAGATCCTGTTGAAAAACCCCAGGACAGGCCGTTTCATTTGCGCGCCGGGCAGATCCGAACTCAAAATGAAAACATGCTGTCCCGTACTTATGTCACGGACGATCCCGTAAGCGGGCACAGCGGCGTAGATTACGATAATAGTTATAATCACCGATAGGATGTAATATTTGCGCCTTCTTTCCGCATTTTCATTTTGTATAGCCTGTTCCATGTCGTCCTCCGGTTTTAGGGCAAAGCAGCGTGGCTTCCTTGAAAAAACTACCGCCGGCTGTCTTTCGGGAGGCGCACAAGTGTTTTGCGCCCTCCGAAAGAGAGCCGGAGCTCTCTTGGGGTGTGACAACTAAGGAGTAACTACAGAGCAGGCGCAATCTGCGTTGCGGTAGCGGTAACGGTTAGAATGTAGGTGGAGCGGTTATCTGTTACGGAAGTGGTGCCCAGGAGGGTGTCAGCCGCATCGTTTGCAGTCAGAGCAGCATCTTCACCCCGCTCAAACTGCCACCGCCACTCTACTTTTTGTTCCGCTGTACCAGTTCCTGCGGCAACATTCTGCATCCCAGCCAAGCTATTTAGAGCTGTTTCAAGGTCTCCTAAATTAACCCAACTGCTTCCGTCAATAGAATATTCGATGGGAACATCATTTGCACTTCCGCTTGCCGCCAAATCAAAAACTACCTCGGCGGCTACATCCCCAATGTTTTCAACTTTTAGGGTGAAGTCACCAGAAACCCCGGGGGCGATAATTTTATCTGTACCCGCCCCTGTTATGATATTTTGGTTAAAGGCATGTTTAAACAAATCAAGGCTTTGTACACCACCAAGGACATTGTCCTCACCATCAGTAACCGAAATATCCCACTTGGCGATCAGCGCGGTGTCCTCACCAGCAAACTCACTGGTGTACTTGGCGAAGGTGCCTGAAAGCATGGCTGTCGAAATCAGGCACAGCACCACTAGCAGCATGGTGATTCTGGCGGTTTTGCTTGTCTTTTTCATTAATTATCATTCCTTTCTTTTAATCCGTTAGTTTGACCATAGGGTTGTTTACAGCAGCTGTCCTCACTATGTATTTCCGCCTGGTTTCATTTCGCGCCATTTATCACTCCCTTCAAAGTACAGTCAATTGTTTTCTAAAAAAGCGGCCGGGTTGCCAAAATTTTAGCAACCCGGCCGCCTTAGCTACTGCTTTAGGCCCGTTGGCTTTGCGCCCCTGCCTTTCGACAGGTTAGCCCTTGAATATGGAACATCTGGTTGTACTTTTAAGACGCATCCTATACTGGGTTTTATCCTTTTATCACCGGCTTTGCGCCACTTGACCCCGGGCAGTCAACCAGTCAGTCAATTTGCGAAAATTTCCCAAATCTTGCCCGCGGGGTTAAGCGCCAGGCGCCCCCAATCCTTGCCACCTTTAGCCCGGAACATTCTTGTCCCCGCCTTTGGCCGCCCGCAGGGCTGCCAGCTCGGCCTCCAGCTCGGCTTCGCGGTCCCCTTTCTTGCCGCGTCTGTTGCGCGAAGCAACATCGTAGAGGATAAAAAGGCAGAGGGGCGTTATCACAAAAAGCAGCATTCCCAATGGCGTCTGAAGGAACATGGCAAAGTTGCCGACCCCCGCCAGACGGCAGAGGTAAATGCCCTCCATCTCCCCGGCGCCCACCGCCCTGGCGTCGGCCCCGGTGTTGGCGTCACCCTTGGTTAGGAGCATTCCTGTAATCATTGAAAATGACCTTTGAAAAAAGAGACGCCCATC
>CAZCGU010000007.1:0-174665 GCA_964498525.1 uncultured Pelotomaculum sp. | reverse complement strand
TTCATGGGAATTTTAATTTGTCGTTTGTGCCGCTATGAAAGTGCCGTTCTACATTCATAGTACTGATTAAGGATTCAAAGACTATAAATGAATAAGAGGATAAATTGAATTCACTTTTTACTTTATCAACTAAATCGTTGGAGACAATAATTTCAAATGCTTTACTTATGCAAGCATCACTCACAGGTCATAGAATACAGAAGTATATTTATCAAGCCATTTATCAAAATCGTGTTTATATTTTTTTAGCTTTATATTGTAATATTCCTCCTACAACTGATTAATTATTTCAATCATATTGCTTTTCCCTATAGGAGTGAGTATACACGCTTCAACAGAGACCGAACGTTCAAGTATCCTTTCTAAATAAGAATCCCCTTTAAACAGTCCATCAGATAATTTTCTTAAAATCGTTTCCATTGCATATTTCATTTCTGTACGGGCGTCAATATATCCGAATGCATCATATGCTTTACGGGGAAACTTAGCTATCAACTCCGAATTGTCATATATTTGCTGCAAGGTGTCAATATTTATGGTCTTTATTAATTTGTCTTTTGATAGTTTGCATACCTTGTAAAAGTATCTAGGAATAACAAAACCCATATTTTCAATACTTGATTTAGTCGTAATAAACGCTACGGGCGAAATACTGTCCTTTATCTCGAGTGGTTGCATTTTGGTCATCCATTTTAAAACTATGTCCCATGATGTTGGAAGTCTATCAGAACAATGCTTTGCAATAGCAGCAATATTCCAACGTGTCAATTTGATGTTGTCATCAGTGAACACCAGTTCAAACAGCCTTTCCATACCCCATATGCCTGAAAAAGATAAAATACGAATTATACCGTCATCCAAAAACTCATCACCTTTGAAAAGATTGGAAAACAGGCTATTCTCTACGTTCTCTCTTTTATTCTTGGCAATTTGTCTTGCTGTTTTGTCTGCTTCAATTTTATTATTATAATCTAGTTTTTCCCTGTACTTGAGTATGTCAAATAGCATAATACTCCTATCATTATTTTATTATTCAATCCAATTATCTTCCTCGAATGAAAAGAGGGGTTTCAGGAAATACCTCTATTTCTATATCAAATATTTCTCTGTAATCCCTTTAATAAAAACCCTGATATCTCCTAAATCATCTTGCAGGATCTGGTAGACTTGACCTTCATCCACCTCCTGGTAAAGATGGACAATCCTATTCCTGAACCTGATCATCTGAATAAAGCGCAGCCCCTGCTCCTTTCCGAAAACTCCATGTTCCATCAGCAGTTTTACATAATCACCCGAGGCAGCAGGGATCCCCCACCGTTCTCTGGCCACGATATGGCTGGCTATGTCTATCATGGCCTCAATGGCTACTTGAAGATTATACTTCACTGAATCCGCATAATGGAAACTTGCCATGAACTCTTCACGCGAAAGGGCAGCGGTTTTTTCCAGTTTCTTAAGAGTAACCTCCACAAACAAAATTTTTCGCTGAATAATATCCTTATCAACCATTGGGAAGGTACTCCCCTCTCAGCGCTTTACGGCTCTCCTCGGCAAAACGCGCATAGTGAAAGCTATAGTCCCTGTATTCACGAAGAACATGCTCTATAAAGTTGGAATTCAAGATATAATCTCCTTCATATATCAATAGCCCTTCAGATAAAACCCGAAATTGCAGCGCTACCGGAGCACAATTCAAGTTAATAAAATCGACCTTGTCGGTTTTTAATAACGAGGTCAGGTCAGCTTCAATTTGTAATTCATGTTGTAATTTGGTTTTTCCCCGGAAAACCACACCAAGATCCAGATCGCTTTCCGGATGTTCATACTCCGTACCATAAGAACCAAATAGATAAACAGCCGCCACTTCCGGATAAGCGCCAAAAAAATCTTTAAATGCCTGCAATCGGTCCGAAGAGATGTCTCTCATGGCAAACCACCTCTACCATAATATAACATACTTTAACCCGATCAGACCAGCGCTCCAAAAACGACGATTAAGAAACCCGGGGCTTGTCGCGCCCCGGGTTGTCGGGAGGGTATCTGGGGTGTCAGGGGGACGGAGTTGTTGACACCCCCTTGGATGAGCTGAAATGAAAAGTTGTCAATAACCACGTCCCCCTGACAACCCCTGATACCTCTTTATCGTTACCGTTCCGCAAAGGCCTTCAGCAGTTCCTGTACCGCCAGGGTGGCGGACAGCCTGTCTTCGGCAATGGCCTGTTCCAGGCGCGGCTTCAGTTCAACTACGCCCGGATGGTTGTAAAAGCTCACCAACAGGTGCTCCTGCACCATAGTATACACCCAGTCCAGCACCTGGGCGCGGCGGCGGGCGGCAAAGACGCCTGACGCGGTGGTCTTGCGGCGAAATTCTCCGATGGCGGCCCAGATCCCGGCGATCCCTTCGCCGGTGATGGAAGAGCAGGTATAGGCCATGGTCCTCCACCCCTCCGTGGCCGGCTGGAGGTAGTGCAGGATCCTGTTGTAGTCGGCCCTGGCGGTCAGCGCTCTGATCTTATTGTCCCCGTCGGCCTTGTTGACCAGGATGGCGTCGGCAAGTTCCATGACGCCCTTTTTAATCCCCTGCAGTTCGTCCCCCGCTCCGGTCAGCACCACCAGCAGAAAAAAATCCACCATGGTGCGCACAGTCACCTCGCTCTGGCCCACGCCTACAGTCTCCACCAGAAGCACGTCGAAGCCGGCGGCCTCGCAGACCAGCATGGTCTCCCTGCTTTTGCGGGTCACCCCGCCCAGAGTGCCTCCGGAGGGGGAAGGCCGGATGAAGGCGTTTTCCTTGCGGGAGAGGATTTCCATGCGGGTCTTGTCGCCCAGGATGCTGCCGCGGGTAACCGTGCTGCTGGGATCCACCGCCAGCACCGCCACTTTGTGCCCCCTGTCGCAGAGCATGCTGCCCAGGGCTTCGATAAAGGTGCTTTTGCCCGCTCCCGGCACGCCGGTGATGCCCACCCGGACGGAATTGCCGGTGTGGGGCAGCAGCCGCTTCAGCACTTCCTGGGCTGTTTCCATGTGGGCGGGCGAATTGCTCTCAATCAGAGTGATGGCCCTGGCCAGGACGGTGCGGTTGCCGGACAGCACGCCCTGCACGTAATCGTCGATATCAAGCTTGCGGCGGGGCGGGGGCGTAAAACGGGGAAAGCCGCGGCCGGCCTCCTGGCCCGGCATCCCGTCGTGACCGCCCTCCACTCCCTCCAGCACGTAAGTGGTAAAGGCGCCGCCGGCTTGTTGGGGAACCCATTCCGGTCTTTGCTTTTCTTCGCCCATGATCTCAGCTGGCTTCCCGCAAGCGGCGGGTGATTTCTTCCAATACTTTCTGGGCGGCCACCGGAATGACGGTGCCCGGCCCAAATATGGCGGCGGCCCCGTGGGCTTTCAGGAAATCGTAATCCTGAGCGGGAATAACGCCGCCCGCCACCACCAGGATGTCCTCCCGGCCCAGTTTCTTCAATTCCTCCACCAGCTGCGGCAGGAGGGTCTTGTGGCCGGCGGCCAGGGAACTCATGCCGACGACATGCACGTCATTTTCCACCGCCTGCCTGGCTGTTTCTTCCGGGGTCTGGAAGAGGGGACCGATGTCCACGTCAAAGCCCAGGTCGGCGAAGGCGGTGGCGATCACCTTGGCGCCGCGGTCGTGGCCGTCCTGCCCCATCTTGGCCACCATGATTCTGGGACGGCGGCCCTCGTTCTTCTCAAAGTCGTCGGCCATTTTCCTGACCACGGCCACTTCGTGCTCCTCGCCGAACTCGGCGCTGTACACGCCGGAGATGGCGCGGATGACCGCCTTATGCCGGCCGGTCACCTTTTCGATGGCGTAGGAAATCTCGCCCAGGCTGGCCCGGGCCCTGGCGGCCTCGATAGCCATGGCCAGGAGGTTGCCCTCCCCGGTTTCCGTGGCGCGGGTGATGGCGTTCAGCGCCGCCTCCACCCTGACCTCGTCGCGCCCCTGGCGCAGTTTATCCAGCCGCGCCAACTGGGCCTGGCGCACGGCGGTATTGTCCACTTCCAGTGTTTCCAGCGGGTCCTCCTTGGCCAGGCGGTACTTGTTCACGCCGATAATGGCCTCCTTGCCCGAGTCGATGTGGGCCTGGCGCCGGGCCGCCGCCTCTTCGATGCGCATCTTCGGCAGGCCGGTCTCAATGGCTTTGGCCATGCCGCCCAGGGATTCGACTTCCTGGATGTGTTCCCAGGCCCGGCGGGCGATGGCGCCGGTCAAAGCTTCCATATAATATGAGCCGCCCCACGGGTCCACCACCTTGCAGATGCCGGCCTCGTCCTGCAAGTAGAGTTGGGTGTTGCGGGCGATGCGGGCGGAAAAATCGGTGGGCAGGGCGATGGCCTCGTCCAGAGAATTGGTGTGCAGGGACTGTGTGTGTCCCAAAGCGGCCGCCATGGCTTCAACGCAGGTCCGGGCCACGTTGTTGTACGGATCCTGCTCCGTCAGGCTCCAGCCCGAGGTCTGGCAGTGGGTGCGCAGGGCCAGGGACTTGGGGTTCTTGGGATTGAACTGCTTGATGATTTTGGCCCAGAGCAGGCGGGCGGCCCGCATCTTGGCCACTTCCATAAAATAATTCATGCCGATGGCCCAGAAAAAGGACAGCCTGGGCGCAAAGGCGTCAATATCGATGCCCGCCTTTAAACCGGTGCGCACGTATTCCAGGCCGTCCGCCAGAGTGTAGGCCATTTCCAGATCCGAGGTGGCGCCGGCCTCCTCCATATGGTAGCCCGAGATACTGATCGTGTTGTATTTCGGCATGTTCTGGGAGGTAAAGGAGAAAATGTCGGCGATGATGCGCATGGATGGGTCAGGCGGGTAGATGTAGGTGTTCCGCACCATGTATTCTTTGAGGATGTCGTTTTGAATGGTGCCGTTGAGCTGGGCGAACTTGACCCCCTGTTCCTCGGCCGCCACAATATAAAAAGCCAGCACCGGCAGCACCGCCCCGTTCATGGTCATGGAAACCGACATCTGATCCAGGGGGATGCCGTCGAATAAAATCTTCATGTCCAGGATGGAGTCCACGGCCACGCCGGCCTTGCCCACGTCACCGACGACCCGGGGGTGGTCGGAGTCGTAGCCCCGGTGGGTGGCCAGGTCGAAGGCGATGGACAGGCCCTTCTGTCCGGCGGCCAGGTTGCGGCGGTAAAAGGCGTTGCTTTCTTCCGCGGTGGAAAAGCCGGCGTACTGGCGCACCGTCCAGGGCCGGACCACGTACATGGTGGGGTAGGGTCCCCTCAGGTTGGGAGCGATCCCCGCGGTATAGCCCAGGTGTTCTTCATTGGCGATATCTCCCCAGGTGTAAAGCGGCTTCACGTCGATTTGTTCCATGGTCCGCCAGGTCAGCTCGTCAAGGGCTTTTCCGGCCTGTTTTTCCGCCATTTTACGCCACAACGCGGCATCAGAGGCGGCCTGTTTCACACTGTACTCCATGCTTGTAAAATCAGGTCTCTTGCCCATTACAGCACTCCTTCCCGCTTCATCAGTTTCAGAAGCAATTCATAGCAATTGGCCCTCATATGGATGAAATCGTCCACTCCCGCCTGCTTAAAGGTATCGAGCAGGTCGGCCGGGTAGCCGGCCAGCAATACGGCGGCGTCGGGCCTGGCTTCTTTGATTAATTTGGCCAGCGGCGGCACAAGTTCGGGGTAGGTATCGTCGGTGGAGCAAATAACGGCGATGGAAGCGCCGGAATCGACAAAAGCCCGGGCCGCTTCTTCCACGGTGGGGAAGCCGTCATTTTTCAGTACTTCAAATCCCCCCACCTCAAGAAATCCCGCAGAGAAATCGGCCCGGGCCTTATGCTGGGGAATGGGCCCCATATTGGCCAGAAATACTCTGGGCGGCGAACCGTTTTTATCCCTGTAGGTCTCCGAGGCCTGACGCAAAGACTCAAAAATTTCGGCCCCCCGGTGGATATTGACGGCGGTGACAGAGGGAACCACGGCGCCTTCCGTCTGCATCACGCAGGCCAGAGTTCCCAGGGTGGCGCCGGACAAAGCGGCCTCCACGGCTGCTTCGACAACTGCGGCGCCGCCTTCCTTCTTCGCGCCGATCAACACGCCCAGCGCCGCTTGCAATTTTTCTTCAGGCACGGCGGCGCGGTAGCCGGCTAGCAGTTCAGCTTGCTGCTTTTTAATGGTTTTATGATCCGCCGGATTAACGGCCAGCGGTTTTTCGATAGTATTCGGATACATGTTCGTTCCGACAAAAATGTCCTTGCGCCTAGCTATATTCGCCTTTCTCCTGGCGGCGGTTTGGGCCGCCTGCCCCTGCGGAAACCCCTTCTGCAAGGCTTTGGACATACCCCCTTTTGCCTCCACTTCCTGGAACAACGCCCAGGCCTTCCTGGCTATGGCGTCGGTCATTTTTTCGACGTAATAGGAGCCGCCCGACGGATCCACCGGTATGGTCAACTTGGCCTCGTCATTGAGAATAAGGTGGATGTTGCGGGAGACGCGCCGGGAAAACTCATCGGCGGGCCGGACGGCCTGATCAAAGGCGCCCACATTGATGCCGTCGGCGCCGCCCATAACGCCGGCAAAGGCTTCCGTCGTCAGACGCAGGATATTCACGTAAGGATCGTAGATTGTCTTGTTCCAGGCCGATGTGCTCACGTGCAAATACATTTTTTGCGCCTTTTCGCTGACACCGAAAGCGCCCGCGATTTGCGTCCAGATAAGCCGGGCGGCCCGCAGCTTGGCTATTTCTAAAAAGAAATCCGATCCCGACGAAAAGGAAAAACGGGATTTTTTTCAGCGGGATCCCGTTGGCCCATGAGACAGGCGCCTGCGTCCATCGGGCCAATATGTTATGTCCGTCCATTAACGGACTTGTTTCAAAAAGCCTACCCATCCATCCCCGAACAGGTAGAATTAATATGGAAGAAGGAGTTAACACATGAAAAACCCGGCTTCTTCCGCTTAGAAGCCGGGTTTTTCAAAGGAAAAACCTTTTGAATAAACACATTTTCAGTCTTGGCCTTTCTACGGAAGGCGACTTTCGAACCGACCAGGCAGGTCTCCTGACTTGTGGCTCACAGCGTACCTCCCGCCTTCCCGGGTTATCTTTTCAACCCAGTGGCATTTTGGGAGACGCTCCCCACTTACAGTGGCCAGACCGTCCGGGATTTACACCCGGTTCCCTTTTCACCCCCCGGCACAGCCGGGGAGACCTGGACAGATTATTCAGTTAAACAAATTTAAACACTATTTGGGTTATATGTCAATGTATTTTTTTGACATCCGGTTGGAGTCGGCGCCCGTTATGTCAGGTCGGGCAATTAAAAGCAGGCTACTTATGATTCCGCATTTGATGCATCGCCCCCGTACCGTAACTGCCACAAACCACTAGATCCGGATCTGTCGGCATAAAAAAACACCCTCCCAATCGACGCGTTGGCGGAGAGTGACTGAGCAGCGGCATACCGAAGGAAGGTGACCTTATCAGACCTTATCATTGCGTGTATAAACTAACTTGCCTTCGACCCGGCAAACAGGCATATCGGGCCAAATAATAAAGCCCGCTTAAGCGGGCTTTATTATTTGGGTATCTTTTTTTATTAAGCAGTCTCTTCTTTCTTCTTTTTCCTGTCCATGGCAATAATCCGCGGCTGCTCCCTTTTTTGAATCGTTTCCCTGGTGATTATGCATTTAGCAATATCATCCCTGGAAGGGATCTCGTACATAACTTCGAGCATCACTTCTTCCAGGATGGAACGAAGACCCCTGGCGCCCGTATTGCGTTTAAGGGCTTCTTCCGCTATTCCCCTCAAGGCGTCCTGGGAAAACTCCAGGGAAACACCATCCAGTTCGAACAGCTTTTCGTATTGTTTAATCAGAGCGTTCCTGGGTTCCGTAAGGATGCGGATCAGGGCGTTCTCGTCCAGTGCATCCAGGGTAACGATAATGGGCAGCCTGCCCACGAACTCGGGTATAAGCCCGTATTTTAAGAGATCTTCGGGTAAAATTTTGCGCAGGATTTCCCCAATTTTCTGCTCTTTTTTGTTTTTGATCTCAGCCCCAAAACCCATGGATTTTTTACCGGTGCGGTTTAAAATGATCTTATCCACCCCATCAAAGGCGCCGCCGCAGATAAACAGCACATTTGTGGTGTCAAGCTGAATAAACTCCTGGTGAGGATGCTTGCGACCGCCCTGGGGGGGCACACTGGCCACAGTCCCTTCCAGAATTTTTAAAAGCGCCTGCTGGACGCCTTCACCGGAAACGTCCCTGGTTATGGAAGGATTTTCCGACTTGCGGGCGATTTTATCAATCTCGTCAATATAGACAATCCCTTTTTCAGCCTTTTCCACATCGTAATCTGCAGCCTGAATCAACTTTAGCAAAATGTTTTCCACATCTTCGCCCACATAGCCCGCCTCGGTAAGGGAAGTGGCATCGGCAATGGCAAAGGGCACGTTCAAAAGACGTGCCAGGGTTTGCGCCAACAGGGTTTTACCGCTTCCCGTGGGCCCCAGCATGACGATATTGCTCTTTTGCAGTTCAACATCATCAATTTTTCCGCCGAGGTTAATTCGCTTGTAATGATTATACACTGCCACAGCCAGGGATTTTTTGGCATCCTCCTGCCCGATTACATACTGATCCAGGATCTCTTTAATCTCTTTCGGCTTGGGGATATCACCCAGCTCCAGCCCAAGGTCCTCGTTAAGCTCTTCTTCGATGATCTCGTTGCACAATTCTATACACTCATCACATATATAGACACCAGGGCCGGCAACCAGTTTTTTAACCTGATCCTGAAGTTTACCGCAAAAGGAACATTTCAGTTGTCCTTTGTCGCCGAACATATTCCCACCTCTTTTACCTTTGCTTCCTGACATCGAACACCTCGTCAATAATACCGTATTCTTTAGCCTGCTGGGCAGACATAAAGTAATCGCGTTCGGTATCCTGAACAATTCTCTCCAGAGGCTGGCCGGTATGCCTGGAAATGATTTCATTTAGAAATCCCCTGGTCCGGATAATCTCTTTCGCGTGGATCTCGATGTCCGTGGCCTGACCTTGAACGCCACCCAGAGGCTGGTGAATCAGAATCCTGGAGTAGGGCAGGGCAAATCTCTTCCCCTTTGCACCTGCGCACAACAGCAACGACCCCATGCTGGCCGCCTGGCCCAGGCAAATCGTGGAGACGGGTGACCGTACATACTGCATGGTATCATAAATTGCCAGGCCCGAAGTGATAATACCACCGGGGGAGTTAATATAGAAATGAATGTCTTTATCCGGGTCTTCCGCCTCCAAAAACAGCAGCTGCGCAATCACCAGGTTGGCGACATTGTCATCAATGGGACCGCCCAAAAAGATGATCCGGTCTTTTAAAAGCCTGGAGTAAATATCATAAGCCCGCTCTCCACGGTTGGTTTGTTCCACTACGATAGGTACTAAATTCACGGATCTAAACACCTCCTGCCCGCATAGTTACTGGATTATGACTATTATTATTCATTACTATTCCACGTCCTCAACTTTGGTGTCCTCTTTGCTCTCTTCCACAATTTTGGCGTTGTCAACCAGATACTGCACCGTCTTCTCCTTAATAACGCTGCCGGCTATAAAGTCAAGCTGGTCTTCCTTTTCCAGCATCTTGTAAAACTCTTCAGGATCCTGCTGGTAACTTTCAGCCATCTTGCCGGCTTCTTCTTTAATTTCTTCTTCGGATGCCTTAATGTCCTCAGCTTTTGAGATAGCTTCCAGCACTAAATTGGTTTTTACTCCGGCCTCGGCGTCAGGGAGCATTTCTTGCCTTAATTCTATCATACTCTTTTTAGCATACTCCAGATAGGTTTTCAGATCCAACCCCTGGTTTAACATCCGGTTTTCCATGCTCTGGAGCATATCTTTAAGCTGGTCCTCGATCATGGTTTCGGGGATTTCAACTTCGGCATTTTTAACGGCCTTTTCCACAGTTTCCTGTTTCATCCTGAAGGAATTCATATCCCCGGCGGCCTTCTTTAGCTTATTCCCAATGTCTTCCCTTAATTCCTCAAGGGTATCAAACTCACTGACGTCCTTGGCAAACTCGTCATCAAGGGGCGCCAGTTCCTTGCGTTTCAGGGATTTAACGGTAACTGTAAAGGACGCGTCCTTCCCGGCCAGTTCTGTCGCATGATATTCCTGGGGAAATGTAACAAAAATGCCCCGTGTTTCACCAATGGACATTCCCACCAACTGGTCTTCAAAACCCGGAATAAAGGAACCGGAACCGATGGTAAGATGATAGTCCTTGCCTTCCCCGCCGGGAAAAGGAATATTATCCACAGTCCCCAAAAAGTCTAATTGGACCGTGTCGCCATTTTCCACAATACCTTCCTGCAGGTTCAGAACCTTGCAATGTCTGTTTTGCAGCCGCTCCAGCTCTTTGACGATATCAGCAGGGTTAATTTCGACTTCTCTTTTGACTGCTTCAAGCCCCTTATATGCACCAAGTACTACTTCGGGTTTGACCTGTACCTTTGCTTTTAATACCACAGGTTTGCCTTCCTCGGCCTGCACGATTTCCATCCTGGGTCGTTCGATGGGCTCAATCCCGGTTTCTTTTACCGCATCCAGATAAGCTTCCGGCACCAATGATTCCATGGCATCTTCATACAACGCCTCTTTTCCGACAAAACGCTCAAAAACCGGTCTTGGCGCCTTGCCTTTACGGAAACCGGGAATGTTAACTTTTTTAACAAGTTTGCGGTAGGCTTTTTCCACGGCTTGGGAGAACTGTTCGGCGTCCAACTCTATTTCCAGTAGAACGGTGTTTTTTTCGACCCTTTCCGCGTTAGCTTTCATTATGCTCCCCCTTATGTGATTTAATTATAATAGGTATTTGCTATTTCGAAAAGGAGCCCTTTTCATTAAAAAATTTAATACCATTAAATTCTAATCATATTGTAACCAATTTCATTGAATTATTCCATGGATTGCCGTTATTTCCTTTAGCAAATTTCTTGGCAAAGCAAAAACACCAAGGCCCTTTACAAGCCCTGGCACCTCCTATCCTAAAACACGGTTCGGGCTTTGCCCGCCCGCCTCAGTGTGCTGGAAAAAAACAACAGCGGCACGGAATTCCTCATAATGTTACAACCTATTATAACTGGATAAGATTTAATGATCAACAAAAAACACGGGAAATAAAAAAGATAAACGTATTCTTTAAATAGCTTCCGCTTCCCCCTGGAGAAATGTTATGGGACCGGCAGATCAAAGGAAATTTTAAATGTTAATATTTCTAACAGCATAAGATACATGATACCATTATTATAGTAACTTTCCAAGGGCATCGGGCAAATATTTCAGACAACAATAAATTAGCAGTGGTTTTACGAACCCCGGAGGGAATCCAGCCCCGGGGCAAACTATTGCTCCAGCGGACAAATATCGGCAAGATCAAAACCAAAGTATATTTTTGAACCTTCCAGCAAAGCCGGGTCATCATAATAATTCGGCGTTAAAATAACTTGAAACTGATACTGCAGGTAAGATATATCTACCTGCCGGTAAATACCGGCATTTTTAATTCTCAGGATAGTCCCATTCATCATAAAGTCTGTCCCCAGGGGAGAGTTGCTGACTTGAATTTTTTCGGGTCTTACACCCAGAAAGTCCTTTTTCCGGAAAGAGTCAACATTGGCGGCGGTTTTACTTTCCGTCAGGAAACTTATCGGTATGATGTTTTTCATTCCGACAAAATTTGCCACAAAGATTGAGGACGGCTGTTCGAATATTTCCGCCACAGGTCCCACCTGCATCATAGTCCCGTCTTTAATGACCGCCACCCTGGAGGCCAGATGATACGCCTCGCGGAAGTCATGGGTAACCATTATAGTAGTGGTTTGCAAAACCTGGTGCAATTTTTTCAGCTCTAATTCAATGGTATCCTTTATGGTGGCGTCCAGGGCGGTAAAGGGTTCGTCCAGCAAGAGCACATCCGGGTTAACGATCAGCGCCCTGGCCAGGGCTACCCTTTGTTTTTCACCGCCGCTCAAATTAACCGGATATCGATCCATAAGATTGCCGATTTTTAGAAGGACAGCAAGGTCATTGAGTTTTTCCACTGCATTTTTTTGATCGGATTTACTTTTGAACCGCAAGCCATAACAGATGTTTTCTTTAACCTTCATGTGGGGGAACAAAGCCCGATCCTGGTAACAAATTGAGATATGTCTTTGCTCCGGGGGAAGCAAAGTAACCTCCTGCCCCTTTATCTGGATGGAGCCCTCCTCAATGGGCTTTAAACCGGCAATTGATTCCAGCAATACGGTTTTTCCTGAACCGGTGGGACCAATTATAGCAAAAAACTCCCTGGCTTCAATGGTAAGATCCAGTTTCTCCATTTTGAATTTCCCCAGGCGGAGGGAAAGCCCCTTAATCTCAATCATATTTTTATCCCCTTGTTTTTTCTGATGCCAACAATCTAAGCACTACAAATAATACCAGACAGATGCCGATAAGAATTACTGTAACAGGAATCGCATACATCATCCCATGAGTAGTGAACCTCTGATAGATAAAGGTTGGCGCTATCATGGGATGATAGGCCAGGATGATAATAGCTCCAAATTCGCTGATGCAGCGTGCCCAGGTTAAAATCATTCCGGAAAGTATTTCCCGCCAGGCCAGAGAAAACGTAATTAAGAAAAAGGTCTGCACCTGATTAGCGCCCAACGTGCGGGATACGTTCTCCATACGCGGCGAAACCCAGGTGAAAGCCTCCTTGGCGGAGTTGATCAGGAAAGGCATACCTACGAAAGCCATAGCTATAATAATTGCAATCTCAGTTCCCAGCACTTCAATATTAGCATTTACCAATAACCGGCCAAACCAATTGTGCGGACTCAGTACGGTTAAAAGGCAGATACCGGCCACGGTGTGCGGAATCACCACGGGTATGTTAACGATGCTTTCCACCAGATTTTTGCCCCTGAATTCCTTGCGGGCCAGCAAATAGGCAAAGGGTACTCCCAAGAAAAATGATACCAGGGTAGCCACAGTGGCAGTCCAAATGCTGAGAAAGATCGAATTGATCGCTTCTTTATCATGGAGTGACTCCCAGATGATGCCGGGCTCCGTCCAGGACAAGGTGTTCAAAATGGGATAGAGGATAAAAGTTATGATGATAATTCCGGAAAAAAAAGAAACTACAAATAATATTTCACTTTTATTTTTCCTGTTCATCGTTCCTCCAGAAATATAAGGAGAGGTTGGTTGAAGCCAACCTCCCTTTATACATAATAGAAAATCCCGGTGGTATTATTTCAAAATTCCCTTTAGCTCATCGGGCAGGTTTTCCGCCCCGGTAACAGTAATTTTGTCTAATATAGGCTGGCCTTGTTCCTGCAAAATTTTCATACCCTTTTCTGCATCGAACAGGAATTTCACAAACTCATAAGCCGCGGCATTGTTTTTGCCTGAAGCGGGCATGGCCAGACTAAATACAATGGGTTCGCCAATTTGTTTAATAGTTTCGCCCGGGCTTGAACCCTTCAGTTCTATACTGGCGGTATTATAAAAGTCTTTATGCTCAACCGCGCTGAAGTTTATTTCCGCCGGCAGTTTCACATATTTGAATATGCTGTTTTTGGCGGCGTGCTGCATGGCTACGGATTCATATTCAAAGGCGTAATCAAGGGCGCCGGTTTCCAGCAGGGAAATCAATTCAACCGATTTAGGCCGAATATTTTTTTCCGGACAACCATCGACTAGTTGTTGATTCAGACCAGGTTTTTCATAGTATTTTTCAGCTAATTGCATCACCAGGCGGGAGCGGTAGCCGCAGGGATCGGCATTGGGATCGCTGTAACCGTAGTTGATTCCATCTTTCAATAAAATTTCATACCAGTTATCGGCGTTTATTTCTGCGGCGTTTTTACTCTTGTCCGTGTACATGATGACCATGGAGTTGGCCGCGAACATGGCGTTCCACTTAGCATGCTCGGGAATCAATAATTTATCGATAACAGTATAGTCCGCTGAAGCTATGATATCCACGCTGTCACCAATTTCACTGATCATACGGGCCAAATCAACACTTCCGCCCGGAGTTCTTTTCACGTCGACATTGGGATGCAGGGTTTCAAATTCCTTTTCGATGGCTTCAAAGGGAATGGCCAGACTTCCGGCATGATAGACAATCAAATCGCCGGACAGATCCTGAGCTTTAGGGGTTTCGGGCGCCTTCTGGGTAGAACCGCAGCCCGCCAAAACGAGCAGGCCAAAAATAGCCAGGGCAATAACTATTCCCAAATTTCTTTTACACATTTAATCAATTACCTCCACAACCAAATTTTGATACATCCTTCGCTTATCCCCCACAAAGAACTCCCAAAAGGTGAAAGCGCATCAAATATAAGGGGAAAGATTAACTGCTCTCCCCGGCTTGTGTGCCGGCCTGTTTTTTACGGGGAGTCGGGATTTGCAGAGGAAGCCGCCAGACTTTAGCATAGGGGAATCCAACTTGGGCTAAGCGAACGGCGGCCAGGTAAGAAATGCTTTCAAATGATTGCGAGATCCTCCTTTCCGGGTCTAATTCAAGAAATCACAGCCCCGGAAAGAATCAGGATGGAATAAGGATTGATATAGAAGAGAATAGTCATTCCTATGGAAAATGAAGAGCATTTCCATCATAAACTGTTTTCTTTCCAAACACGGGGGCTAGTTGATTGCTCAGTAACCCGCTTGTTGGCAATCGCGGGAAATCCGTTAGATTGACAACTCGAAAACATATTTAACTTAAAATGTTCGCCAAAGGGTATAAATATCCTTCCAGACTGTTTCATTTTTGCAAAGTAAATACGGTAAACCCCACTACAACCCTATGCTTTGGGGTCCAGGGGCGGCCTTTTAGCCCACCCCCCTTACATACGGCAGCAAAAGCATATTGGGGAATGAAAGTTATATAGTTCTATTGAACCGCTTCTGCAATTCATTCTCTGCATTCCAGCAGCTTACGCTAAAGGAACCAATGGGTTGAGCGACTAAAATGGTGGTTGGGGAAAAGGTAAAGGCTTCCGGAACCCTGGAAGCCTTGCTATTACTGGTGCGGGCGGGGAGACTTGAACTCCCACGGGTGTACCCCACTGGATCCTAAGTCCAGCGCGTCTGCCGTTCCGCCACGCCCGCAAATTTTTAAAAAGGATTGAACCTAAAGGTCCAACCCTTGTTGGTGAGCCATGGTGGACTCGAACCACCGACACCCTGATTAAAAGTCAGGTGCTCTACCGACTGAGCTAATGGCCCATAATATTGCTTTCAGCCTGTTGTATCCGGATAAGCGGTAAAAACCCCTGACCTTATATGGACTGAAAAACCTGTAAACATGGCTGGGGCGGCTGGATTCGAACCAACGAATGCCGGTTCCAAAGACCGGTGCCTTACCGCTTGGCTACGCCCCAATATAATCTAGTGGGGTGGATGATGGGATTCGAACCCACGACCCCCAGAGCCACAATCTGGTGCTCTAACCTACTGAGCTACATCCACCATGATTATGCGGTTTGCCGGATGTTTATCCGCAAAAATCATGTTAACAAATTTATATGGTGTTGTCAAGAAGCAGGGTTGCCGAATTGTGTTCATTCCGTAATAACGCCACCCTGAAATATCTTAGTTTTTTTATCCATATCCTCAATAGCCCGCTTCTTTTAAAATTCTGGAAAGCGTTCGAAGACGTTCACTTATAATCTCATCGTCTTTGCTGAGAACCTGTGAAAACAGCTTGATGTCCTCATCAATCATCGGGTTTTCCGTACAAATGGTTACGGTCATTGCATCTCCCTGTAAGCCTATACGGTCTATGGTTGTGTTCTCCGGATCATAGAAATTTTCGTAGCGGTAAGCCTCTTTGAAATGCAACTGACTCCGGCAGATTAATATAGCCAGGTCAAGAACCCGGTGAAGCGGCAGTTCCTCAGACTGTCTGGACCATTTTTCACCGGTATGACGCCATACCTTGGCTGATATATTAACTTTGCCCCTGTCGTTCCATTGGGCCAGACCCAGAGATAGCCCCCTGGCATCGGAATTATAGGCATACCTGCCGTCAACATTTTCGTAATTCTCCGATACTATAACTGGTTTATGTTTAAGTGCCGTTGGTATCTTCATCTGTTTATTCAGCCCCGCTTTCTCATTAGTAGTCTAGTGCCCTACTTAATCACTAGCATCCAGTATAATTCGGGCTCCCCTGTTTGTCAAGCACCTTCCCTCTGCCTGCTTCAACCTCCCTCCCTCTATTACATATAACGGTGATGGGGGCAACGCTGCGATACATGAGGGAACAGCCGGGAATAACGGTCGACCAACTAAACACATTTTACAGGCAAACACGAAAAAACCACCGAAAAAAAGGCCCGTTATTCGGCCTTTTTGCCGGCAGTCTATTCATTTCCGGGCACTGAAATCGACCGTCCCGGGCATTTTACAGCGGCCGGAAGCCCCTGTCTTAATCACTTCCACGGGCATCGGGCACCGCCGTTAAGGCAGGGCGCGCTGATATATTTGCGTAACCCCTATAAATAAGCGTCGACTTGCGCCTCTATGAGGGAGATTTCCATGCCGGTCAGTTGACGTCCCAAAAAGTTGCTGAGAGCCTTAATGGAAGCGCCCACAGCTATGCGCCTGACATCATAATCCGCCTTGTACTCCGCCTTCTTCGCAGTACTTGTCTGGGCAGGAAGGGGGGGTTTTTCAAATTTTGCCGAAGGCAGTCCGGGACTCAGGGTCGCGGCCAGGCCATCCAGTACTGCTTCCTCATCCGTTAACATTTCATCGTTAAAAGGCCCATCATCTCCCCGGGTAACAGGGTTGGTTTCATTTGCTTGGGCCGTGGTTTTTACGTCTTTGGCGTTTTCCTGTCTTTTTCTCCTTTGTTCTTCCCTTTTGGTACTGTATTTTGTATATTCCTGTTGAATTGTTTCTTCCACCTCAACCAGTTCGGATAGATGGGTTTCCAAAAAAATAGACTGTTCCGGTGCGTGCTCTTGAATTATTTTAATTAAATCATATTGATTTGCTACCAGGGCTTGAAGGGCTGGAAAAACCTTAATAGGCACCCTGGAAAGCTCTTTATCGTATTCAAAACCTGAAACAGTCAAAGAAAAATCCGCCTTTTTCTTCTTCAATGTAACGCACTCCCCTTTGGATCGAAATTTGTCATAATTTATTCTATTATAAATTCATGGGAATAAAAAGCAAGTTGGGCTCCTGCCGGAAAATTCGCATCATATGGCGGCAAAAGGACGGGTATATTAGTTCGCTATTAGCTTATTTCCGGCCTGTATTAGTCTGTACTAAACCAGTTATTAGCCTGTTAAAGCATTTAAATAAAAAAAGCCTCTGGCAGACACCATTGGCTCAATAAAAACCCCGGTTATAATTTAATAGCTGCTTTTTATTGGAAACCCAAAAAAATACAACCATATTAAAGGGCAGGCCCTTGCTGCAGGTCCCGAATCTTACAAATTGGTTAGTTTAAATTTCAACGCTTTTTGCGGGATTTTTTCGCGGGAGTTCCAGTGCCGCGGTTTCCTTTTCCGGCTTCAACCGCTTCCAGGGATGTCCGCGCAGCTTGCGGATTTCTCGGAGCCCGCGATGCTTGAGGGGTCTGCTTGGTCTGCTTGGTCTGCGTAGTCTGCGGCGTTTGCTTGCCGTCCCTGTTGGGGGCAGCCGACGCCTCCTTTCTGACAGATAAATACTTATAGAATACGTAGACAAACATGGCGTAAAGGGGCAGGGCCAGCATTATTTTATACTTACCCGGGATTAAGGAAAGTGAAAATAAAGCGATGCCAGGTACGGTAACCAACAGGATCAGCCAACGCCATTTTACTATTTCGGCTCTGCCAGGGTCTGCCATATTTTTCACCTTCCGCTGTTTTTCAAGCTCCTAAAACGAAATTTTCCAGGGCAAGACAAGGATCCGTCGCCTTTCAATCCAATCTAAATTTATCGTGCTGGACGAACTAATCCCGCCCCTGCAGTTTTGGTTTGATTCCGATACTACCAGGCCCGCGCAATCTTTTCCAGGGATTCCTTGATTTTTTTATAGGTTACTTCCAGGGATTCGGAAATTACCTTGGTATCCCCGAGCACCGGCATAAAATTAGTGTCACCATTCCAGCGGGGGACAACGTGGATGTGAAAATGGCCCGGCACTCCAGCGCCGGCAACCCTGCCGATGTTGGCGCCCACGTTAAAACCTTCCGGTTTGAAGGCGCGAAGCGCTTTAACCATCCCCTGGGTCATTTTAAAGAGTTCCGTCATCTCTTCTCCGGTCAGGTCCTCAATTTCACCCACATGCCTGTTAGGCGCGATAAGGAGGTGGCCGTTGTTATAGGGATATAGATTCATCATTACAAAGGTTTTTTTGCCGCGCAGCAGGACAAGGTTGGCCTCATCCTCTTTCGATTGCAGCTTCTCACAAAAAAAGCAACCGCCGCCGTGCTCCCCCCCAATATAAACAGAGCGCCACGGCGCCCAAATCTGTTCCATCTGCAAAACCTCCGTGAAGTCTATTTTATCAACTCACCTTATTATTCTATAACCATTTATTAATAATACGGGATTTGCCCGCGCATTTACGTTAATTAATTAAGAAAAGGAAAAAGCCCCTTACGGGCTTCCGCCAATCTATTTGCTTTCAGCAGCAATTTGCATGCTTATCTTTTTAAGAAGCCCTTCCTTGGATACTGCATAGCATAGATTTGAAATTTCTGACTCCAGTCCTTTTCCGTACCACAATATATCTTTACTTCTGTACCAAATTGAGCACAAATAATGTCTGCCCCCCACCTCAATTTGAATATACTCTTTCTGTTTATTTATCATACAATACCTCCTCCCACCTTGCTAAATGAATTCGTCACAAATATTTAAAATCCTTTAGTAACATTTCGATATTTATCAACATTTTTCAACATGTCGCATCTCCGTTTCCTACTAAGTCCCATTTTTTCCGGGGGTCAGCTGCTTTTCTGTCGTATAAGACAACACGTTTCCATCCGTTGTGAAAAGCACTGTCCCCTGTTTATCCGTCCGGAGTATTTCCACCCCTTGTTTCTTCAATCTATCCAAAACTGCCCGATGCGGGTGGCCGTAATCATTCCCAACCCCCACGGAGATCACGGCATACTTGGGTCCAACGGCCTTTAAAAAGGCTGCCGTTGTTGATGTATTACTCCCGTGGTGGCCCACTTTTAAGACATCGGCCTTTATTGCAGCACCACTCGCCAGGATTTCCCTTTCCGCCAGCGCTTCCGCGTCGCCAGTCAAAAGGAAAGATACCTTCCCGCAGGTTAGCCTAATTACCGCGGAATAATCGTTTAACTTGTCGTAGCCCTCCCCGCCCGGGGACAGGACCCTCGCCACCAGCTGGCCCTCCTCTAGGATGATCATCCCCGCCCTGGCTGGTCTGATCCGGAGACCTTTCCTGTCAATGGCCTCCAGGACATCACGGAAAGTCCGGGTCGTGCTGGTAACCTCAGGCATGATCACCTCACCGATTTGAAACTCGTTGATGACTGTGTCCATAGAGCCGATGTGATCCTCATGGGGATGTGTGCCCACCAGGTAATCCACCCGTTCGACGCCCGTTTTTTTTAAGTAGTTGACAACCGTGGCGGCATCGTCGTTTCCCCCGGCATCCACCAGCATATTCCGGCCATCGGGAAACTGAATGAGGATTGAGTCACCCTGCCCGACATCCAGAAAATGGACCTTAAGCTCGGCTGACCCGTTTTCCAGTCCGGGGTTAGATTCCCGGGACCGGGAGTCAAATTGCTCAATCCCCCCGTCCGCCCGGGGAGGTGGAGTTTCATACTCAATGACGATACAACCAGCCAGCAGTAAGAGAGCAAGTATAAGTACGGCAATTCTTTTCAAAGAGGCCATAACTGTGCTCATTTCTCAAAAAGCCGGCTGGCCAGCATCCGGACATCTTCTTTAAGCTTCGCGGCAGCGTCTGCATCCAGGCTGACCGTGATCTTAAGGACATCACCTTCCCCGGCTTCCGGCGGCACAAGCTGCCGGGGCAGGTGGAATGTCTTACGGCCGTATTCCAGGATAACCCAGTCCTTTTCAAAGCGATCAATTATAAACATTATCCCCTCCACTTTCTGGTGATCCCGCAACCTATTATATGATATTTTACTGCACAAAGGGGTATAAATAAAACTTATGGGTGGTCCGTTTCCCGGGACTTTCCGCTTTTAGCCGCAACCATCCCGGCCCAAGCGGCCAAATCGAATGGATAATCCTTGTTCCAGGGAAAATAAATCGTTCGCGCGAGTCGGCAAACCGCAACATCCCGAATTTATACAACCAATCTTGTGATCCGCAAAATACACGTTGCCGGTAATCCTTTAAATTCTTATGTTGCCGGTTAACCCCGGGCGTTTGTTATTTTTTAAGGGCAGGAAGCTGATTTACGGGTTTTGCAGATTTCTATCTAAAAAAGAAGGTTATCACCTGCACAGAAACGTATTTATTATAGTCGAAACTTTACGGAATAAGTCCGGGGTTTCTAAAATAACTATTCTGAGGTGAATAAGGCTTGCTGCAGGAGAACTTGACCTTAAACACAGATAAATACCAGGTAAATATGATGTATGCCTACTGGAAAAAGGGCGTACATAACAAGAAGAGCGTTTTTGAGGCTTTCTTTAGAAAACAACCCTTCGACAACGGCTTTGCGGTTTTTGCCGGACTGGAGAGAATAGCCGGCTATATAAATAACCTGCGTTTCAATGAGGACGATATAGCTTATCTGGCTGACCAGGAGGAAAACTACGACCCGGCTTTCTTTAAGGAATTGAGGAATTTCCGTTTTACGGGGAATATTAGAGCGGTTCCTGAGGGCACCCTTGTTTTTCCCGGCGAACCCCTGGTCCAGGTGGAGGCAAGGCTGCTGGAAGCCCAGTTGGTGGAAACCGCCATTTTAAACTTTATGAACTACCAAACCCTTGTCGCCACCAAAGCCGCAAGGGTCAGACAGGTAGCCCCAAATGATGTATTGATGGAATTCGGCATGCGAAGGGCCCAGGAGGCGGACGCCGCCCTCTGGGGTGCGAGGGCTACCTACATTGCCGGTTTTGATTCCACTTCTAACATGATGGCCGGCAAGCTCTTTGGCATCCCCACCAAGGGGACCCACGCCCATTCCTGGGTCCAGAAGCACGACAGCGAAGAAGAAGCCTTCAAAAACTTCGCCGATGCTTTCCCGGATCATGTTATCCTCCTGGTGGACACCTATGACACTTTAAAAACCGGTGTGCCCAACGCGATAAAAATAGGTAAATACCTGGAGTCCCTCGGCAAAAGAATGAAGGGAATCCGTCTGGACAGCGGCGACCTGGCCGAACTCTCCATTAAGGCGCGCCGGATGCTGGATAAAGCGGGTTTAAATTACGTCAAAATCGTCGCTTCCAATGACCTTGATGAATACAGAATTGAGGATTTAAAGAAACGGGGTGCCAAAATAGACATTTGGGGCATCGGCACCCGTGTAATTACCTGTTATGATGACCCGGCCCTGGGCGGCATCTATAAGCTGGTGGCCAAGGAGGCGAACGGGAGTTACCAGCCGGTCATAAAGATCTCCGGCAGTTATGAAAAGGTTACCACACCCGGAGTAAAAACGATTTACCGGATGCTGAACAAGGAAACGGGCTGGTCAGAAGGTGACTACATTGGATTTGTTGACGAAGAAATAATGGGTCTGGACCGGAGCGCTGTATTGGACCCCGGCCGGTTTGAAGCTGTGGAAATACCGGTACCTATCTTTAAAGGCGGTCAGCAGGTCTACAAACTGCCTTCCCTGGACAAGATCAAAGCCTATCATAAAAAGCAGCTGGACATGTTCCGCCCCGAATACCTGCGCAAGGATAACCCCAAAACCTATGCCGTCTATTTGAGCGAACATGTCCGGAATACTAAGATGGCCCTGCTCCGGCAGCACAACCAGAATTTTAACGAAGACGCGTAAGGTCCCCCCGGGGTAGGTTTAATACTGGAAAAAAAGAAATCCTGCCCCAAATAGAGCAGGAAACGGATAAAGTGGCATACATAAATAATTTGCCATAAAGTTGTGGTTTTTATACACCGTTAAAAAGATTCCTGTCCTGTCCCAAGACGCTGTTGTGGTTCCTTTTAACTGTTTGCAACTTTCTTTAATTTTTAACTCAAGACGGCAGGTATTGGGCCCGGCGGCAATTAATATCAATAAGTATCAGCCAGGGAAAGGACCTTTGACAAATAACCTTCTAAGCAGGTGAAAATTTAAAATGAATATCCTGGAGGTCATAGCTGAGAACAAGATACGTGAAGCCGTTAAGAGAGGTGAACTGGATAATCTCCCCTGCAAGGGAAAACCGCTGAAGCTGGACGATCTGTCCCATATCCCGGAAGAACTCCGGGCAGCCTATACCCTGCTAAAAAACGCCGGGGTGCTGCCTGAAGAACTGCAGCTAAAAAAGGAGATCGTCTCCCTGCAAAAGCTGATCGACTACTGCCACCAGGAGAATGAAAGGGATCTGTTAATGAAAAAACTGACCCGGAAAATACTCAGGTTTGATCTGCTTATGGATAACCGGAAAGTAAACAGCACCCTGGGCTATTATAAAAGAAAGATTTATCGAAAATTCGGGAGCCGCTGAAACAACCGGGACCAGTAATAATAGCCCCTGCTGAGCAACCGGGCGCCAGAACTAAAAACCCGGGGGCAAGCCCGGGTTTTCAGGTTGTTCAGGGCATTTGATGGATTTGTTTGCCCTTTGCTTATTCTTTGTTTGTTCTTTGCCTGTTCTTTTTTTCCCCAATCCGGCTCTTCGCTGCTTTTAGCCCCGTTCCCTGCCTATTCTTTAACTTCTCCGGCGGGAACAGGGCTGGTTTTGATGTACCTGTGGAAAAACCATTCGCCTATTGCCAGGATGCCCAGGAACAGGATCCACCCGGCGGGTGTTAAAGTCATAATCCCGTTGATCATACGGTCCGCCAGGCCGATGACCACTGCTGCCAGGACGGCATTCAGTATTGTTGCCGTGGTATTGCCGTAGCGGGGCAAAACCAACAGATCCCCCAGAAGATAGTTAAGGGCGGTAAGGACTACCGCGATAAGGATAGCCTGGGCGCTGCTGATCTGGGCAAACAGAGGCAGAATAATAACGCTTATCAGGCCGACCATAAGGAACTTTACAACCAGGAATGTAAAATGCTTATTCACAAAACCCCTCCTTTTTCAGTTTATTTTGATTCCCTTTGCATTTTTTTATACCTGACACCCCCCAATAAAGGGCACAAATCCTTAAAATTGGTCTTGCCTGATTATTTCTTTACTGGGCCAGGGAACTAAAAAAGGCCCGCATCGGCTGCAGACCCCACTTAACCTGATATTGGCACCACTATATTAACCCCGCTTAAATTTCTGTAACTGCTTGCCCCCCTTAAACCTCGCCGGCAGTATGCCTTTAAACCCCGGAACCCTTTTTATCGGCCCCGCTGGAAGAGCGAAAAACCATTAAAGCAGGGCCGGGATAAATTTTGCCAGGATGTACAGATCTCCTTTACCCGAGGCGATCCGGTGCACTACGCCGTCCGGGACAGCAACCACAACACCCGGTTCGTAGACAATTTCCACCCCATTCATTACCCCCCGGCCGACTCCGCCGGCAACTTCATGTACCTCCCACTTGCCTTCGTGAATATGGTCCCCAATTTCACAGCCTTCCAGTATTTTAACCAAATGATAGCTAAATTTGCCCTGGGTAGAATCCCCCTTAATCAAATGTTTTAAAAAGACGCCCTTAAACTCCCCATGGGGATTCCACTCAAGATCCCCTGCATTTGCTTCACCATCGACGAAAACCATCTTACCGCCCAGTATCCTCTCGGAAAAATAATAAGGATCAACCATTTTAGCTCACCTCCCCCATTTTATTTTATTTTCGACAACGTTTTCTACTTTCCTTCCGGCGAAAGTTTATGGCCGGCGGCAAAGGCCTTCACCAACACCCGGACTAATTAATCCATCTTTGGGGAATCTTATCCAGTAGACCAAATATCGCAGTTTTAACAGTTTTTAATGAGGTGAATAACCATGGATCGTCCTAAATTCCGGCGGCTGCCCAGACACGTGGGCATTATTCCCGACGGGAACAGGAGGTGGTCGCTTCTTCAAGGACTGCCCAAGGAGGCTGGTTATGAGAGGGGTCTCGACCCCGGTCTCCAGCTTTACGAGCTTTGCCTTGACCTGGGTATTGAAGAGCTGACTTTTTACGGCTTTACCCAGGATAACACCAAGAGGCCGCAGGAGCAAAGAAAAGCTTTCCAAAAGGCCTGCGTCGAAGCCGTTAAGATGCTGTCAAACAAAGACGCTTCCCTATTTGTGGTTGGCGATTGTTCATCCCCGCTTTTCCCCCCCGAACTACTTGCTTTCAGGAAAAGGCACACCTTCGGACAAGACCGGATAAGGGTGAATTTTTTGGTCAATTACGGTTGGAAGTGGGATTTGAACCACGCCTTGAGCTTCACCCCTGCCGGCGGCAACACGGGACCCTCGCGAAATCTTATTGAATTTATCGCCTCGGCGGATATCTCCCGGGTGGATCTTATTGTCCGTTGGGGCGGGCGCAGGAGGCTCAGCGGATTCCTGCCGGTCCAGTCCATTTATGCCGATTTCTACGTGGTAGATGAGCTATGGCCCAATTTCGAACCCGGGCAGTTTTATCAGGCGCTTCGCTGGTACGAAACCCAGGATGTCACCCTTGGAGGATAGCCGGACGGGCTGTATTGTTTTTTTCCAGGGACAGGTCAAAAACCGAATTATTCTGGTTTTCCAATGTCCGGGTTCGTTTTTCCAGCCGCTCTATTTTGGCCTGCAGGGAATACAGCATTTCCGCTACCGGGTCCGGCAAAAGATCGTGCCGCAGGTCAACATCCGTTCCCCTGGGAAATCCCGGGGAAACCCTTCGGCCGTTTTGGGCGACCACTCTTCCAGGTACGCCCACGACGGTGCTGTCCGGCGGAACTTCTTTTAAAACAACGGACCCGGCCCCGATTTTAGAGTTGTCACCCACAATGAATGCTCCCAAAACTTTGGCGCCGGCACTGATAACGACATTGTCGCCTATGGTGGGATGTCTTTTCCCTTTTTCCTTGCCGGTGCCGCCCAGGGTAACTCCCTGGTAAATTGTTACGTTGTTTCCCACAACAGCGGTTTCGCCGATAACGACTCCGGCGCCATGGTCAATGAACAGACCTTCCCCCAGGGAAGCCCCGGGGTGGATTTCAATGCCTGTAATAAGGCGGGTGAACTGGGACAGGACCCTGGCCGGCACAAACCAGCCCCGCCGGTAAAGGGCGTGGGCCAGCCTGTGCACCTGCACGGCGTGAAAGCCCGGGTAACAAAGGACTACCTCCAACTTGGATTTAATAGCAGGGTCCCGCTCCATAACTGCCCGGATGTCCTTACGCAGACTGCTGAACATTCTATGTCCCCCCAGATTATGCTGATTATTCCTGTTCGCTTGAATCCCTGCGGGAGCACCCTGGTTTTCTCTTTATTTGGAAGCAAGTTTAAGCAAGGGTAAGGTTTAGCCGGTTTCACCATAGGGTGATATAGCTCGAAGTTTTTCCACAATGGGTACAAGTTTTTCCAGAAAATAGTCCACATCTTCTTCAGTGTTATCCTTGCCCAGGGTAACCCGCAGGTTTCCGTGAGCCAGTTCGGGCGGTATGCCTATGGCCAGCAGCACGTGGGATGGCTCTAAAGAACCCGAGGTGCAGGCCGAACCACTGGAAGCGGCGACGCCTTCCATATCCAGGTGTAAAAGCATGGATTCGCCCTCGATGTATTCAAAGATAAAACTGGCGTGGTTGGGCAGACGCAGAACCGGGTGGCCGGTTAACTGGACATGGGGGATGAGCCGGGTAATTCCTTCGATAACCCTGTCACGCAGACGGGTGAGGCGGCTGCTTTCTTCTTCCATGTTTTCCGCCGCCAGTTCCGCGGCTTTCCCCAATCCTATGATGCCGGGTATGTTTTCCGTGCCGGCCCGGCGCAGGCGCTCCTGGGCGCCCCCGTGAAAGAGGCTCTGTCTCCAGGACGTCCCTTTGCGGATATAAAGGGCGCCCACACCCTTCGGACCGTAAATTTTGTGGGCGGAAATTGAAAGAAGGCCGGCGCCAATCTCGTCAACGTTTACGGGAATTTTCCCAAAGCTCTGAACGGCGTCCACATGGAAAATTATTTTACGCTCCCTGGCCAGTCTGCCAATCTCGGCAGTGGGCATGATGGTTCCTATTTCGTTATTGGAATGCATAATGGTAATCAAGATGGTCCTGTCCGTGATCGCCCTTTCCACATCTTCCACGCTGACCATGCCGTAAGCATCCACAGGGAGAATTGTGGTCTCAAATCCCTGTTTTCCCAAGGCCTTGACAGTATTCAAAACCGCATGGTGCTCAGCTGCGCAAGTAATGATGTGGTTTCCTTTCTTCTGGTTGCTGCAGGCCGCGCCGTGGATGGCCATGTTGTCCGCTTCCGTCCCGCCGCTGGTAAATACTATTTCAGCCGGGTCCGCTCCAATTGCCCGGGCTACTTTTTCCCTGGCTTCTTTTACCGCTTCCATTACGGACCAGCCGAAGGAATGCTGGCTGGAAGGGTTGCCGAAATTATCGCCGGTCAAAAAGCGGTACATTTCATCAGCAACCCGCCTGTCTACAGGCGTGGTGGCACTGTGATCAAAGTAAATTCTGCGCACTTCTTAAACCCCCTGTTCTGCTAATATATCTCTAATAAGCGTTTTTCTCTCCTCATCAATACATGTTAAAAGGGCCTTCAATGGATTAAATCATAAAAACAACATTTGTTAAGTACGAGCCCGCGGCAAAAAGAAAAAGCCTGTCTATACCACAGCCTTTACACAGGCATTTTAATCATATTAAATCACTAGGTATTTGTCAAGAATGATTGGAATTTAGCAAAAAAGGCGGGTTTCCGGCTCCCCGCCCTCACTCACTTTGTTAGATATAGTACATGTTTGCTTCACCGGAGAGATGTATTTTTTCCGTTTCCTTGCATAGATCCTCCAGGGTGGTATTGTCCAGCACAGTTGCCATGGAATCCCTAACTTTTTCCCACAGGCTTCTCGTAACGCAAAAGTCGGCACGGGTGCATGTTTCCGGGTCGTCTTCATTAACACAGCTGGTGGGGCTCAAGGGACCCTCCAGGCACCGGACAATTTCACCAACCGTTATTTTGCCGGGCTCCCGGTTGAGCCTGTAACCTCCCTGGGCGCCACGCACGCTTCGGACCAGACCTCCCTTGCGCAAGAGGGTCATCATTTGTTCCAGATACCCTTCTGAAATCCCCTGTTTTCCCGCAATCTGAACCAGGGGCATGGTTTCCGTCGGGTTATAATTAAGCGCCAATTCCAACATAGCCCGCAGGCCGTAACGCGCCCGCGAAGAAAATTTCATGCTTTAAACTCCCCCCTAAAAATGAGTCTGCGGCAGCAATATTTTGCAAGGAAGAAAATTTGTTTGCTCTGGGGCTGAAGGCCCCATGGCCGCTTTTAATCCCTGAACAGCGGCGTACTCAGGTAGCGCTCACCGGTATCCGGAAGAATGACCACAATCATCTTTCCTTTGTTTTCCCCCCTGCCGGCCGCTTCAAGCGCCGCGGTGATCGCCGCACCGGATGATACGCCGGCCAGGATCCCCTCTTCCCGCGCCAATCTTCTGCAGCTATCACAGGCGTCAGCACTGCTTACCTTGATGATCTCATCCACCAGGGAAAGATCCATCACCTTGGGAACAAACCCTGCCCCGATACCTTGAATGTTATGCGACCCGGGCAACCCGCCGGAAAGAACCGGCGATTCCAGGGGTTCCACAGCAATGATTTTCAAATCCGGCCGGCGCGGCCTGATACCCCGGGCAATCCCGGTTAGCGTACCCCCCGTGCCTGCCCCGGCCACGATGATATCCACCTTTCCGCCGGTATCCCGCCAGATTTCCTCCGCTGTGGTAAGGCGGTGGATCTCGGGGTTGGAGGGGTTTTCAAACTGCTGGGGGATAAATGACCCCGGTATTTTATGGGCCAGTTCGTAAGCCTTCTGCACCGCACCTTTCATCCCCCGGGCGCCGGGGGTTAAAACCACCTCCGCCCCATAGGCCTTGAGCAGGTTAACCCGCTCGGCGCTCATGGTATCCGGCATGGTTAAGACAAGTCTGTAACCGCGGGAAGCGGCAATGAAGGCCAGGGCAATTCCAGTATTCCCGCTGGTGGGCTCAATAATGGCGGAGCCTGGTTTTAAAAGGCCTTCTTCCTCCGCCCGGCGGAGCATATGAAAAGCTATACGGTCCTTAACACTGCCACCGGGGTTAAAGGATTCCAGCTTCACCACAAGGTCCGCTCCCGTCTCCCGGGACAAACGCTGCAATCTCAGCAACGGTGTATTCCCAATTAAATCAGTAAGACTTGAAGCAATCCCAGCTATCTTTATCCCCCCTTAACCGGTGTTTGATTACCCGGATAACTCCATGATTAAAATCCCTATCAGATTAATATTATATAAATATAGTCTAACTCCCATACAGATATTTGTAAAGGTTCTTTAAAACCGCCATTGTTTTATGTACCCGCTAAAAAGCTGTGAAAAGCGGATCTTGCCTGAATAGCTTTTCCCTTATCCAATACAATGGTATAATAATTAACGGCATATGACCAACACATACCGGTTTGGTCCTTTTACCCGTCAATAAATCACCCCTGACCAATTCATTATGAAGGGAACGGATCTTTTCCGGCCGCATTGATTCTTTATCTTTTTTTATTCAATTATTGCATATTTAAAAAATTATTAAGGGGGAGGCATTAATTTTGGAAAAGAAACCCGAAGCTTTGATCAGCCGTCAGGCCACCGAGGGAGTCGCCAGGGCGCCGCACAGGTCGCTTTTTTACGCCATGGGGTATTCCCCCGATGACCTGCAAAAGCCGATGATCGGCATCGTAAACGCTTTTAACGAGATTATTCCCGGGCATATTCACTTAAGGGACCTGGCCCAGGCAGCCAAGCTGGGTGTGGCCGCCGCCGGGGGTACCCCGGTTGAGTTTCCCGTAATCGGCATCTGCGACGGAATTGCCATGAATCACGACGGTATGAAGTACCCCCTGGCCAGCCGGGAGCTGATTGCGGATTCCATTGAAACAATGGCGGTGGCCCATAAGTTTGACGGCCTGGTCCTGGTGGGCAACTGCGATAAAATCGTGCCCGGCATGTTGATGGCGGCCGGCCGGCTGAATATCCCTTCCGTTTATGTAGGCGGCGGCCCCATGCTTACGGGCACCCACGCCGGTCAGAAAACGGATCTGGTACGGGGTCTTTTTGAGGCTGTGGGACAGTACGCGGTGGGTGAAATCAGCGAGGCTGAAATGCTGGAAATGGAGCTCAGCGCCTGCCCCTCCTGCGGCAGCTGCGCCGGGCTTTTCACCGCCAACTCCATGAACTGCCTGGCGGAGGCGCTGGGGATCGGCCTGCCCGGCAACGGCACCATTCCGGCCCCCTACGGACAGCGCAAGGCCCTGGCCAAGCTGGCCGGCAGGCAGGCTGTGGAAATGGTCAAGGGCAACATCCGGCCCCGGGATATCATGACCTTGAACGCCTTCCGCAACGCTATCGCCCTGGACATGGCCATCGGGGGTTCCAGCAATACAGTACTGCACCTCCTTGCCATTGCCTATGAGGCGGACGTGCCCCTGGAGCTGGAGGCCTTCGACGAAATCAGCACCCGTGTTCCCAACATCTGCAAGCTAAGCCCGGGCGGCACACACCGCCTCTTTGACCTGTTCGAAGCGGGGGGAATTTCCGCCGTACTGAAGCAGCTGGCCGACCAGGACCTGCTGGAGCTGAATGAAATGACTGTAACAGGAAAAACCCTGGGCAAAAACATCAGCGGTGCGGCCGTCCAAAACACCGAGGTCATCCGGCCTTTGAGCGACCCTTACTCCAAAGAGGGCGGTATCGCTATTCTAAGGGGCAACCTGGCGCCGGACGGGGCTGTGGTCAAGCAGTCCGCGGTAGCCAGGGAAATGCTGACGCACTCCGGACCGGCCCGGGTATTTGAAGACGAAGAAGAGGCCTTTAACGCTATAATGGAACGTAAAATCAACAAGGGTGACGTCATAGTTATCCGTTACGAAGGTCCCAGGGGCGGCCCGGGCATGCGGGAAATGCTCAGCCCAACCTCGGCGATTTCCGGAATCGGCCTGGACAAGGACGTTGCGCTCATCACCGACGGCCGGTTTTCCGGGGGCACCCGGGGCGCCAGCATCGGTCACGTTTCGCCGGAAGCCTCCGAGGGGGGCCCCATTGCCCTGGTCCGGGAAGGCGACATTATTGAAATCGATATCCCCGGACGCCGCCTGAATGTCCGGCTAACGGAAGAGGAGCTTTCGGAAAGGCGCAAGGAATGGCGGCAACCGGCCCCGAAGGTCACCGGGAAAAGATTTTTAGCCCGCTACTCCGCCCAGGTGACCTCCGCCAGCACAGGCGCTGTCATGAAAATCCCCGGCAGCGACCGGTAGAACAGTTGTGCAGTTTATTGAAACGGTATAAAGCAACAGTTTAACAGCCGGTATCAACCATTTCAAAATAAGCCTTTAAAATTATGCAGCCATAAAGCAGCCCCCGGGTTCGTCCCGCGGGCTGCCTTTTTAACTAACTACCGGCCTCACTCTGGTCTTTTCTTTCAGTTCCGAGCCGCCGTCCCGGATAACCACATCCCCTTCCTCCAGCCCTCCCGTGATCTCAATGGCAGCCTGGTCGCTCAGCCCGGTCTGGACAGGCCGGCGCTCCACCCGCTCCTTCACCACAACCGACACTTCCCTTTGCCCGTCTCCTGTGGTGCGGACTGCTTCCCGGGGAAGCACCAGGACCCCTTCCCGGATCCGGGTCACGATGCCGACTCTCACTTCATAGCCGGGTTTTAAAGGACCGGGGTCCGTCAGGGTAATGATGACCGGCACCCTCCGCTGGATTACACCCAAAGCAGACTGTTTTTCTTCAGCCCGGGGATATATTTTTTTCACCTCACCGGTAAGGGTCTCCGAGCCCAGCACAGGGGCGGAGATGATAACCCTTTGTCCCAGTTTTACCTCACCCAGGTCGTCACTCAAAATATCGGCTTTCACTTCCAGCTGGCCTGCCGCCGCCACAGTCGCCACCGGGGTCATGGGACCCACCACTTCCTCCCGCTTGACTGGCAGATCCAGCACTATTCCGTCGGCGGGGCTTTTCACCACCAGCTGCCCTTCCTTGGCCTCCAGCCGGTCCAGGGATTCCCGGAAGCCGGCCGCCCGGGCCAGGTCGCTGTCCAGGAGGGCGTTTTGCTCCTCCAGGGTCCGGGTGCAGGTCTCCACCTGAAGTACAGCCCTGTCGTACTCCGCCCGGGAGACGGCGCCCGCCCCGTAAAGCTCCTCTATTCTTTTCCTGTTTTCGCCGGCGTCAGCCAGCTCCAGCCTGGTTCGCTCCAGGGCGGCCCGGGCGCCTTGGGCCGCTGTTTGCGCCTGGGACAGCTGGGATCGCGCCTCGCTGATCTGGACGGACAGGTCCAAGTTTTCCAGGGCAAGCAGGATTTGGCCCGCTTTAACGCTCTGACCTGTCTCCACCAGCACTTCGCTCACCCGGGCGTTCTGGGTGGCCTGGATGGCAAAATCAGCGGCAGACTGCACATAGCCGCTGTCCGTAACGGACCGGGTAATGGTACCCGGCTGGACTTGCAATACCTCCACTTCCTGGCCGCCCCAGAGCATTTTTATGGTTGCCGCCGCCAGCCCCGCCAGAATGATTGCGCCGATCAGGTAAACCTTCTTTTTCCCCTTCATCGTAACCCCCCGCTAATCACTGTTCTTGAGGACTTCCACCAGTTCAAGCCTGCTTATCCCCCGGGCCGCCAGGAAATGCGCCACTGTGATGAAAACAATTCCCCCCAGGGCGGAAAAAAAGTAGGTCTGAGGGTAGATAACAATGGGCAAGGTATATAAATCTGTGCTTACTCCCTGAACGTACCACCGGGTCATTAGATTACCGAAGGGCAGTCCCAGGGCCACTCCCAGCAACGACTGCAGCAGGTTTTCCTTAAACAACAGGCTGGAGACCTCCGGATTGGTAAAGCCCACCACCCGCAGAGTTGCCAGCTCCCTGCGGCGCTCGGCAAAACTAATTACGGAGGCGTTATAGACGATGGCAAAACCAAGCAAGGCGGCAAATACAACCATCATCGTAACGGAAAAAACCATGCTGCCCAGACTTTGATTCAAGTTGTCCAGCTCCTTGCCCTTGCTGGAAATGGAAGAGACGCCGGTCATATCGCTTAACTCCCGCTCCACTCTGCCGGTTTGTCCGGGATCAACCTTCAGCATGGCGCCGGAAACAACCCCGCTCTCCTGCATCACCCGGTTGGCCAGGTCCAGGGAAATATATGATCCGCTTCCCACCAGCTGCCTGTTCACACCGGTCACCATAAGGCCGGCCCTGCGGGGTGGTCCCAGTCCCAGGAGAGTTTCCACCTCAACCCGGTCCCCTGTCCTCAAACCCAGCCTTTTAGCCGACCTGGCACTGACTAAAAACCCGTCTTCCGGCAAAGCCACCTGCCTTTCATCGTTTCCCACCATTTTTTTTAAACTTGTGTCCGGGGGGAGACCCAGGAGCAGATCATCTTCCGAGCGCCCGTTAAAATGGATCTTAGCCGGAATTTCTAGCAAGGGCTCTGTTTTCACAACACCTTCCAGGCGGGAAATATTGCTCAGCTCCCGTTCTTGCACCGGCTGGCTGAACCGGACCAATAAATCGTAGCGCTGCTCCTCAAAAAAATGTTGTCTGATCATGTAATCCACTGCATCGTTCATGAAAAGAGACATGACCAGAAGGCCCACCGCAAAAACCACCCCCAGAAGGGTGACTCCGAAACGGCCCCGTTTGCGGTTTACGGCCCTCAGGCTCATTTTCCAGGTTGCGTCCAGCCTTTGCCAGATCCAGGGCAACCCTTCCAGAAACATCCGCCCGGTTCCCCCGGGTAGCTCCGGGCGCATGGACTCGGCCGGCCTGACCCTGGTCACCCCGCGAACCGCCAGCAGGCCGGCGGCAAGGCTTACCGTCACCGCCAGGAGCAATCCGTGGATAACAGCCCTGTAGTTTACCCCGCCGATGGTTTCCGGAAGACTGAAAAACTGGGCGAAAACCACGGATATGGCCGTTGCCAGGCCGAGACCCAGCAGGATTCCCGGCAGCGCCCCCGCCAATGCCACCGCCAGGGCATAGCCGGTATAATGGAACATGATTCGACCGCTGGTATAGCCCATTGCTTTCATGACCCCGATTTGCAGGCGCTGAACTTTAACCATGCGTCCCAGCATAATAAACTGGATGGCAGCGGCGATACCCAGGAAAATAGCCGGCATGAAGCCGGTGATTGCCTTCAGGGAATCAATCTCCCCCTGCAGGATGGCGTGGCTGAGCTGATCCTTGCGGGGATAGGCGGCCAGGTTGCCGTAGGGCTTCAGAATCTCCTTGACCTGATCGGCCACCACCTTTTCGTCCCCGCCGGGGTCAATGGTAATCACCACCTGATTGATCTCGCCGTTAAGACCCAGGATTTGCTCGGCTTGATTGTGGGGCAGCATGATTATACCGAAGGTTGCGGGGTCCGGCATCATGGCGCCGGCATCCTTCAAGGTGTAAATTGTCTCGGGACTGGTGGCGGTCCCCGTCACAGTTAGAAAAACCTGCTTCCCTTCGGCCACGATGCTGATCTCATCATTGAAAGAGCGGAGGTTGGCGTCAAAATACTTGGGGTCCACCAGCACTTCAATACCCCCGCCCTGGGGATATTTCTCAAAGAGCCGCCCCGCTTCCAGGCGAAAGCGGTTTATTTCATTTTCCACGGGCAGGGGGTAACTGATGAGCCGGGCAGTAGCCCTCTGGTGATCTTCTTTCAGAATGGGGACATCCTTTTGAATCCGGCCGGTGACCTTCTCAACCCCGGGCACGGCCTCCACCTGCCTGATTATCTGCTGGGGCGCTCTCACCACGTGAAAATAATAATCAGCGAAGTCATTTTCCCCGTAAAAAGCCGCCTGGGAGCGGTTCAGGTTATAATAGGCGGTGGACATGGCGATGTAGACGGTAATACCCACCGTGACCACCGCCGCCACTGCCAGAAACTGGCCCCTGGTGCTTCCAATGGTGCGCCATAGCTTCCTGGTCAGGACGTTCATTTACCATTCAATCCTTTCGGCCGGCTGCGGGTTCTTATTTTCGGTAATTTCTGCGATAATGCCGCTGCTCATGCGGATAACCCTGTTGGCCATGGCGCTGATGGGGGTGTTATGCGTGACAATCACCACCGTGCTGCCCTGCTCGCGGTTTATTTTATTCAGAAGGCCCAGCACAACCTGGCCGATCTTTTGATCCAGGGCCCCGGTGGGTTCATCGCAAAGAAGCAGGCGGGGCCTTTTAACTGCGGCCCGGGCGATAGCCACACGCTGCTGTTCACCGCCGCTTAACTGGGAGGGAAAATGATCTGCCCGTTCTTCCAGGCCCACTTCCTTTAATACTTCCGCAACGGATAGCGGATTCTCAACCAATCCGGCCGCCAGTTCCACGTTTTCCCCTGCCGTCAAATCGGGAATCAAATTGTAGAATTGAAAGACAAAGCCCACTTCCTCCCGCCGGAAGCGGGTCAACTGCTTTTCTGAAGCCAGGGATAAATCTTCCCGGCCAAAAAGTACTCCGCCGCTGGAAGGCGAGTCCATGCCGCCGATAATGTTGAGGAGGGTGCTTTTGCCGGACCCGCTGGGACCCAGGATTACCAGCAGTTCCCCCTCCAGGATGTCCAGGGAGGTTTCCTTTAAGGCCTGGACGGCAACTTCACCCATCTGGTAAGTCCGTGTAATTCTATCCAGCTTCATCAGCACATTTTTTTCCATAACGCGCTTTCCTTTACGTTTTGTTTAATCGCCTTCGCCGGTTTCATCCTTTTCCCGGCGCCTGTACTGCTCGTCCAGGCTGGAAAAATACCAGAGCAGGAAATTAAGTATTCCTTCATTTCCTTCATATTATATTAATTAATCGTTTAATTACAATTACAGATAATAAAAAAAATGGGGAAGAGAGCCGGGTGGACTAAAAAAAGCCCGGGCCTTTTTAAAAGCCGGATGCTCAACGCCCTCTTTAAATTCAAAAGGGTCGTTGAACATCCGGCCTTAGAAGTCGTCATTTGAAAGGATAGTCTGATTTATAATAGCTTTAGGTCAAACAGAATGGAACAGGGCAAGTTTCCGCCCTGCTATTTGCAACCAGTTACAACCAGGGCTGGTCGGAGCCGCCGTCACCCAAAATCGAAGCTCTGACGCCGTACTGCAGCAGAATATCGCTGTAGGCCCGGGCAGCCGGGAAAAAAGACCCGTGGCGCCCCAGGACGACCCTGGAAAGGCCGCCTTCCCCGGCCAGCGCAATGCTTGCGCCGGCACAGGGCTGGGTCCTGTTATACAGTTCCAGCGATCCGGCCCGATCGGTTGTAAAAGATAGTTCGAACTGTCGCTGCCTGTGCAGTCTGCCGGAGAAACAGGAAAAACACCGGTCGCCGAGGCCGCCGAAGCTGTACCAGACGTAGGCTGTTTTACCCGGGTTTTTAAAAACAATCTTCTCCCGCGATTTTTCCGACAAATCCAGTCTGTTCACTTTGTAGGTATTGTATTCAAATCCCCCTACGTATACTGTCACGATGGCATAGGCGCAGGGGAACTGCACAGTGGCCGGGACTGCAACGAAAGGACGGGCTCCCGTAAGGAAGTTATTGGTGGCAACCTTGCACCGGTGCATGTGGCCGTAAAATATGCCCTGGACACCGGGAAAGGGCCGGATTGCCTGCTGCAGCTCCCTGTAATTCTTAACCCCGAACCAGAGGTCGGGGCCGTTACAGGGATGGTGCAGGAACAAAAAGGAGGGCATACCGCGGCTGTCTTCCAGGATATCCCGCAGCCACTGAATCTGCCCGGGATCGACATAGCCCCAGTTGTCGTCCCGCCTGCAGGAATCCAGCAGCAGGAACAGGCAGTCCTTAAAAACAGCGTGCCCGTAAGTTTTGTCCCCCTTTGCCGCGTATTCCAGAAAACCCTCCTCTCCCAGACCGCCGTTTTTCGTGAATTTGTCGTGATTACCGGGACATAAAAAATAAGGAGTTGTGCCAAAACGGGGCAAAATCTGGTCCCGCAGCATCCTGTACTGATTTGCACTTGCTGAGTCCGTCAGGTCGCCGGTGAGCACCGCCAGGTCGATATTTCGTTTACCGGCATCGAAAATGCACTGGATCATGAGATCGGCTGAGTATTCGTTCAGCTTGCCGAAAAAGATCTCGTTAATATCCCCGCAGGGGTCCCCCTGCGTAAGATGCAGATCGCTAAACAGAGCGAAGCTGAACAGACGCCTCCCCCTGGGACGGGGCAGGGTGCTGAAGGAGTTCAACGAACCCCTGGCGCCGCCGCTTTCCACCTGGTACCAGTAACGCGTGGCTGGTTTCAAGCCGGTGAGTTCAGCATAATGGAACTCCCCTTGCTGCCGGAAGGTACGCCGCACCATGGATGAAGGCTTACTCCCCACATAAACAGAGGTATCCGCTTCCCGCCCCGGCGTCACCCAGGTAATTACGGCATGATCGCTGCCGGCGGTACAGAGCTCTTCATTAGCAATGACGATTCCGGGAACAGGTTGGACACTCCGAGCACCCCATGGACCGGCGTCGCCCCGGGTCTGCCTTTCTACCGCCGGCCCTGTCAAAGGACTGTCTTCAGCAATTATTCTATTGACTCCGGCCTGGCTTTCCCCTGCCTTCGGGCCGCTGTTATTCCTTTTTAATTCTCCGGCGCCCAATCCGATCCCCTCGCAATTTAGAATCAAACGATGTGTGTTGCCCGCCCTGTTATTCAGTTTAAAACCAACCGCTTTCATTATATCTATGAACAAGACCGGCAAAAGGCTACCGGAAAGCCGCGCCATTAACCAGAACACCAGTCAATCAAGCTTTTCACCCTATTAAAACCGGCTGCAAACGTGATCCGCATACCCCAAAGGGCAAATCATTATTTAAATTCCCCTTCTATTGCCACCCCCACTTGCTGCTTGGCTTGCTAAAGGAACGGTTGAGATCGGATAAATCGAAACTAAGATTGTAAAACTCCCGGTAAAACATCTGCGCTTCTTTAATTAAATCAAAATGAAATATTTCCGGATGCAAAACATTTGCTATATACATAAGTCCTAGAATCCATCTGGGGCTGCCAAAATCCCAGCAGGGCGCCGGGTATGAATAAACTCTCGTATTTCTGACCGCCTCGATATCGATACCGGCCTCAGCACACTCTTTATAAAAGTCCTCCACAGACGATGATATAAAGGATGATATAAAGATAACCTCCGGATTCAGCGATTCCAATTGTTCGTAGGTTATGTTCATACCAGGCCTGCCGCTGCCGCTTATTTCCTTATTTACACTCACCCCACCCGCGGTTTCAATCAACTGGTTCTCCAAACGGCCTCCCTTGATGCAAAAATTGGGTTTGCCCATGGCATAATACACCCGGGGTTTATTCTTTACGGCGGTCAAACCGGCCTTAATCAGGTCTATCTTTTCTTCCATATAAACCGCCAGTTTTTCCGCCCTGCCCTCCTCCTGAATCAGTTTCCCGAAATATCTGATCATGCCGACAAAGGTTCCGGGATTTTGCAGGTCGCGGTGTAGTTTCGGCAAGCCGCTGCGGCAAATCACATCTTCCCAAACCAGCGCAACCTTGTCTTTTTTACTTATGCCCATGGTAATCAACACAGATTCAACCATTTCCAAAGCCCTGGTAAAGGGATAGCCGCCCTCAAAATCCCCCTCCTGGTAAAAAGCCGGGGCCCGGCTTCCCTTAAAACTAAGGCCGAGTTTACAGGACGGACACCTGTTATTCTCATCCAATCCCAGGCCCTCAACCGGACGCTTCAACCTGGCTCCCATGGGTCCGTAAAACTCCCGTTTGTAGATTAAAAAACCGCAGCGGGGACAAAAGGTGTTGAGGTGTTCAGTTCCAGGGGAGTTGAAGAGATAGACGTAGCTCAGGTGGACCGACAAGCTTCTGCACAGCTGCTCGGAATCCCGGATAGCAGGCTCCAGGTGGGGCTCCGCTTTTTCCACGGGAAGAAAGCGCATCACCTGCAAGGGCAGGTCAATTGAGATTTCAGCCAGTTTCCGGGCCAGACTTACGATTTCTTCCCGGTTATTTTGGGTGTGGATACAGGAAACCTCCACATGCACCCCGCTGTCATGCAGTCTTTTAATATTTCTCAGTACGGGTTCAGCAGAATGTCCGCCACATTTCCTGTAAGCCCCGGCGGTAAGTCCCTTGAAGCCTATATTTATAAAATCCAAATTATCAATTATGAGGTCGAGGGAAGCATCCGTAAAATAGGCGTTTGAGGAACATCCCACCAGCAAACCATGCTTTTTGGCGGCTCTGGCAACGCCGGCAAAGGATAACAACGAAGCCAGGGGATCGTTCATTAAAAAGGCAATCCCCTGACAATCACTTCTTAATGCTTCTTCAACCACCTGTTCCTGCGATAATTCTCTTAAAGCCCTGCTGCCGGGAGCCATCTCCCTGACAATTACCGTGGAAATACAACCGTCACAATCAAAATTACACCCCGCAGTGCTGATTTGCAGAAACTTTCCTCCGGGATAAAAGTGCAGCACAGGCATTGTTTCCACGGAAATGGGCGTTGTGATCAGGTATTTGTTGGGAAACCGCTCTGTGATCTCCCCCGCCTGGTTTAGATACATGCCGCAAGCCCCCGTGCCGCCCTCGGGTATTTCACAGCCCCTTTCGCAAATATAACATTTCACGAAGCCTTCCTCCTTATAGTTATCCACAAACCCTTGTCGTCCCTGACAACTTCATACTGGGGAATCCCTGCGGCACGCAGCTCGTCATTGAAAGCTTTCTCGTTTTCTTTTCCGGTGTTTTTTTTAACCATCCCGGACCACTCTTCACTTATCTTCAACATTTTTTCGGTGATCTGCCGCTTCAGCTCAGGGGTGCCGAAACCACCGCCGATGCAGGCGCAACCACCCGGCGCAAGCACCCGGAAAATTTCACTGAAAGCTTTTACCCGGTTCTCCCAAAAGAATATGGAGCCCCTGCTTACGGCCAGATCTACTGACTGGTCCGGCAACGGAATATCCTGGACATCACCCAACATAGTCCGCATCTTTGATTCGAAACCGGAGGCAATAATATTCTGGTCTGCTATTTTCAACATTTCCGGGGATTTGTCCAACAGGCAGACAGACAACTCCGTGATTCCCGCCAGGGCTAACCCCAAATAACCGCTGCCGCAACCCAGATCCAGGCAAGTCCCTTTGGTTACGCCCGACCTGTCTATTATCTGTCCGGCAATGATGGGATAAATGGGGGCAAACACTTCCCGGGCAACTTGATCGAATTCCTCGGCGCTCAGGTCCATTAAAACTCTCCTTTCTCAAAAACAATATTAAAAACTTTGAGTATAAAATACGCGTCAACTAAAAACTGCCGGCCGCCGGGTAAGGAAGGCAGTTAAAGGGAAAGCCCCCCTGTAATTCTGCCTGGAATACAGTGATTAATTGGCGGCGGCTTAAGACCGTGCCAGCAACTCCCGGACCTCCTGGTCGGATAAATCATAATGGTAAAAGTGGCTGAAGAAATTTTTTACCTCGGTCTCCAGGTCATATTTGTAAACATCCGGATAGAGCAGATTGGCTACCCATTTCACTCCAATTATCCGGTTTACCGAAGGCGGCCGGTCGAACCAGTTAAAGGGCCTGTCCGGAATATCATAAATCCGCTTGTCTTTCACTGCTTTAATGGTGGACCATCTGGGGTCTGTGGTTATGCTGTTATAAACCATCCCTTCCTCACCGCCCATGGGACCCATGGTTGCTGTTAGGATTACATCGGGATTCCAGGCTAAAACTTGTTCCAGGGAAACCGGTGTCATCCCCATTCCCCCCTTTATAGCTACATCGGCAACATTAAGCCCCCCCACAAAATCCAGCACCTCTGTATGCTGGGATCCCCTTGGATCTGTCTCCAGGCCCTGGTTTCCCTCGGCGTAATATACCCTGACCTTTTCTTCCTCGGGAATCAATTTTGCTTTTTCAGCGACATCATCAACTGTCCTGCGGCAGTAGGTCGCGAGTTCCCCGGCACGTTCCTGGACACCCAGCAATTCGCCTATAAACTCGTAGGCCCGGTCCAGCTTATTGAGCTCGCTGTTCACAATTACAACAGGTATATCCATCTGCTGCTGGATGCGGTCGGCCAGGGATATGGCAGTTTGATCAACTAACCCGAAGGATACAATCAGATCCGGGTTAATTTTCAAGAGTTCTTCGGTATTGCAGGATTTATTGGCATACCAGCCACCCAGGTCGGGTAAATCACGGTACTGGGGCAGGATAAACTTTCTGTATTCGGGGGTGATCGTGAAATTCCAGGCGACAAGCTTTTCCGGAGCTAAAGTGTACATCACAATCATACCGACAGGATTTATGGAAAAAATCTTGTTAATTTCGCCGGGAACAGTTACGTTTCTACCGGCATGGTCGACAACATGGCGGGGTTCCCCCGCCCCGGTATTACCGGTACTAACACTAACTTGCTGCTTTCCACAACCGGCAAAAAGAACGGCAGCCATAACTAAAATGAATAGCAAACCAGTTAACCTTACCGGCATCTCATTTTTAAACATAATTAACCCCCCATTTTAGGAATTATTGCTTCTGGCACTCCTTCTTGACAGTGGTTTTTAATTTTGACGTTATGCTGTGTTGAACACCCTGTAATCTAAACCCGGATAACCCTCTTGAAAACGCTACAAGGCGGCTTCCCTGGGCATCAGGGGGACACAAACCTTTAATTCCCCCGGCAGCCCCCTCAGCCCGGTTGAAACAACTTTGATTTCCGTGGTATAAAGATCGCTTAAACTGTCATCGGTGATAACTTCCTCCGGGCTCCCGATAGCTGCAATTATGCCTTCTTTCATAATGGCCGCTTTATTACAAGCCAGGAAGGCGTGATTGGGGAAATGGGTGGTCATAATAATGGTATAACCCTTTGCAGCCAGTTCCCGGATAATTTTTAAGATGCGGGTCTGATTGCCGTAATCCAAACTGGCCGTCGGTTCGTCCATGATTAGAAGGCCCGACTGCTGGGCCAGCGCCCGGGAAATAAGCACCAGCTGGCGCTCGCCTCCGCTTATTTCGCTGAACAAAGAATACTGAAGGTGAGAAATACCTGTTCTGGCGAGGGCCCATCCGGCAATCTCCAGATCCTTTTCAGCTGGGGTTGACATAATACCAAGATGCGGACTTCGTCCCATAAGCACAAGGTCCAGTACCTGATACGGAAAAGCAACGCTGGCAGCCTGGGGGACATAAGCTACCTGCCTGGCCAATTCCCTGGCGGACATTTCACTGATAGGACGGCCGCCAATCCGGATCCCGCCCCTTTTAATTTTATTGATCCCCAGCAGGCAGCGGAGCAAAGTTGTCTTACCAGTGCCGTTGGGGCCCAAAAGGCATAAGACATCCCCCTTGTCCACGGAAAAGGTTATTCCTTTGATGAGATCGGATCTTCTGGGGTAAGCGAAGCTGACATCTTCAACACTTAATACCATACTTTCATCCCTTCCAAAATATTGGAGTAGTATGTTCGTTAAGCCAATTCCTGCCTTATTTAGTTGTAACCTGATATATGCCGGTATTTTTAAGAATGCCGCCTGTTTGGACCAGTTTGTTTTCTTCTTTGAGCCTTGACCGGACTAAATTCCTTCCGGATCTGAGCGGCTCCCCCCCTTCCCCACCACTCCCCAATCTGATAAAAGGAGGCATTTAATACGACTTTGCTATTTGGTTGCCTGTTTTTTTAGCCAAGCCAACGAAGTAAGATCCTTACGTCCAGCCCCTCCTGACCTTTGACAGCAAAAAGACGAAAAATGGAGCCCCTATTATAGCTGTCAGAATACCCAGGGGTATTTCCACAGCAGTTGCATATCTGGCTAAATTGTCCACCAACAGCAAGTAGCCGCTGCCCATCAGGAGAGAGACCGGCAGAAGCAAAGCAAAACTGGGGCCGACCAGCATGCGCGCCATGTGCGGAATAAGCAGGCCAACCCAGCCGATAATGCCGCTTATACTTACAGCGGCGGCCGTCATCAGGGTGGCGCAAATTACCACGATAAGCCGCATGAGGTGCACGTTGACTCCCAGGGTAATCGCTTCCTCCTCACCCAGGGAAAGAACGTTAATCTGCCAGCGGATGAGATACAGCCCGACGCAGGAAAGGACAATGGGAAAAAAGGCAAGGAGCACGTCCGAGTTTGTTACCCTGGACAATCCCCCCATTAGCCAAAAGGTAATAGCGGGTAAAGTATCCTGAGGGTCAGCCAGATATTTGACGCAAGAAAGCAGCGCCTGAAAGAGAGCTGAAATAACCATTCCCCCCAAAACAAGAACAGTTATGGAATTTCGGCTGTCGCCGCCAAAAACCCGGCTGATCAAAAATGAAGCAGCCACAGCCAGGAGGGCAAATATAAAAGCCAGGACCTGTACGCCCCACCAGGGATAATACAGGATCATTCCCAGGGAAGCGCCAAAACCGGCCCCTGCCGAAACCCCCAGAATAGCCGGCGAAACCAGCGGGTTCTTGAACAAGCTTTGATAGGCGGCGCCGGAAGAGGAAAGGGCGCCGCCCACAAGCAGCGCTGCTATAATCCGGGGAAACCTCACCTGGAGCACTACTGTCTCCATGGTATCTGTCCATGTTTTAGGCAAATCCACAATTTTTGATAACAAAATGCCAACAACCATGTGGGGCATAACCTGATACCGGCCCAGGAGAAAGGAGGCAAAGAAAAGAACCGTCAGAGCTGCAAAAAGAAGCAAAATCTTAGACGATATCCTTGAATTATGTAGACGTATTTGCATTATTATTTTCCTCATCAACTTGAATATGTCAATTTAACCGCCGCCGGCCGCACCCGGGAAACCCCGGTTACCGGAGCAATGGAATACACTAGACACAGGATAACCTAAAGCAACATAGAGTGATATGAATTACGACGCAACAGGCGATACGCAGCATAACGGCATATAACGTAACTTAATTACAATCATAGGTTAAAGTACCGCGGCAGTCAATATGAAAAAATAAAAAGGTGGCAGGCGCCGCCCCCGCCACGACCTTGAACAGGAAACAAATTCATCGGAAGTGTTCATTCTCATTTTCCCTCAACCAGATAAGTTGCTAAACCAAACTCTGTTTAACCGGTACAGGCCATGGCCTTTAAAGTATTTGAGAAGCAATTTTATGCCTGTTGGACGCTTGCATTGCATGTCTTAAAATGGTAGCCTGTTAACAAAGATAAGAAATGGCGGTCACCTTAAAAGTGAATTTGAGACCCGGGGGTAATTGGAATAAATAAAAAATAACTGGAGGACGCAAAATGATTAAAATGATTGTCTTTCATAGTGGAAGTCCTGGTTGAATGAGCTGCAAGAAGGCTATAGATATAGCCGAAGCAATGAAGGAAAAATTCGGTGCTGAACTTGAGCTGAACATTCTGAAGAACGACTCGGAGAAGGCCAGGGATTACACCCTGTTAGCTTCAACCAGCGTGTTCGTAAATGATAAATTTGTACCGTTAAGTGTTGCCCTGGACAAAGAAGCAATAAGTAATTATTTGGAAAAGCTACAGGAAGTTAAATCCTTATAACTCCGCGGCAAAGCCCTTCCCTCTGCCTGTAATCGGCGGAACCTTAAGGTACTGTAATTGCAGCTGCTGACGGTTATTGTGCTTTTCAAAAAGCCGGGTTTTTTTTGCTATTTGCCTGTACTTTTTTTATTCACCCGGCCGGATTAAACGGGGTGCTTTTGATGCCTGACGGCGGAAGAAAGAATACCAGTGCAAACCTTCTCACCGAATATCAACATCTTTTCAGATGTCCCCTTTGTTTTTCCCAAATGAAACTGGTTAATCTAAAGAGCCTTATATGTGGCAACAACCATTGCTATGACCTTGCCCGGCAGGGCTACGTAAACATGTTGTCCCACGCCCTGAAAACAAAATACGACAGGCAAATGTTCGCCTCCAGGAGAACTGTTTACCGCAGCGGTCTGTTTGATCCCCTGCTGGCTAAAATTCTCAAAATAATTACGAGAAGACTGTCGCCGCCCGGGGAACCGGTAAAAATACTTGATGCCGGATGCGGCGAAGGTTCTCACCTGGCAATGCTCCTGGAGAAAATTACCGGAAGCCCGGATCCGGATCCTGTGGGCGTGGGCCTGGATATTTCTAAAGAAGCAATTATTATGGCTTCAAAAGAATACAAAAATATAATCTGGTGCGTAGGTGATCTTGCCGGGGCGCCCTTTGCCAGTGATTGCTTTGATTTTATTCTCAACATCCTGGCGCCGGCCAACTACACGGAATTCAGGCGGATGATTTCCCCCCGGGGCAGGGTGATCAAGGTTATCCCCGGAGGGGGCTATTTGAAAGAGCTCAGGGATATTTTTTACGGGCAAACCGGTAAACAGTTTTTTTCCAATAAGGATACCCTGGAACTGTTTAAGGGCAAGTTTGAACTTATGGATTTTGAACGGGTGAGCTATATGGCGACCCTGGACCGGACATGGTTTGACCCTTTGATCCGGATGACCCCATTGGCCTGGGGAACAACGCAGGAACGCTTGCTGACGGCCAGGCCGGAGGATTTGCCGGAAGTGACCATTGATTTAACCATCCTGACCGGAAAAAGATAACAACACCTACTGGGAAAGCTACTGGGACAGCCGCAAATGTCGCGGTAAAAATGTTTTTGCAAATATCCGTCGCAAAAAGAAGGGAACTGCGGGGTTCTGGTCGTATTAACCATTAGATACAAATAAATCCATGCCTTGAACAGGGGGATTGGGATGACCGACCAGGATACAACGAAGGCACTGAGAATAGCCATGGTTGTTGAGCTTCTCAATAAAAAAAGTCCTTACGGGGGCGTAACCTTAAAAGAAATGGCGGATTTTTGCAATGTCAGTATACGGAGTATACTGCGCTATTTGGAAAAAATCGAAAATGAAATGAGAATCCCACTCGTCAGGCCCCAAAAAAACACCTCCAGGAAACACGGCCTGTACCGCCTGGATGCAGGCTATCTGCCTTCGATCAGCCCGGAAAAAGCGCTGATCATATTTTTAAGCCTGCTGCAGCAAAAGGGTTCCGTTCTGGCAGGCCACACCAACGAACTCAAGGATGCCCTGGTGGGAACACTCTTTAACTACAAGTACACCGCTGAAAGCCTGTGCGTGGAAGAACTGCAAAACAGGGTTTACATTGTTGAGGAGCAGCTGGCGGACTCCAGCGGGGTAAGCAAAATTTTTGCCAGGCTGTTGCAGTCGCTCCGGGACTGTTGCCGGGTTAAGCTCTGGTATTATGCCGGCTACAACAGGCAGTGCACCGAACGGGTGGTGGAACCCTACGGTCTGATCAGCAAAAGGCATAACTGGTATCTGGTTGCTAACTGTCTGAAAAGAAATGACATCAGGGTCTTCCGGGTGGACCAGATAAAAAGTATTTTCCCCTACACAAATGAACGGTTTGAATACCCCCCCGGTTTTTCCCTCAAAGAATACATGGCCGAAAGTTGGGGGATTTCCAACGATGGCAATGTCTGCAAGGTCAGGCTTAAATTCAGCCCGGAGGTTAACCACAGGGTAAAAAGGTTTATTTACCACCCCTCGCAGGAAACGGAGCAAGAACTCGATGACGGCTCGCTCATCCTTTCCTTCGAAGCCTGCGGACTGGCCGAGTTAAAGACCTGGATTTTTCAATGGGGAAATGCCGTGGAAGTGCTTGAGCCGGATTGGCTGAGGGAAACAATATGTGAGATGGCCAACAATTTACTGAAGGTTTATAAGTGAAAATAGTTTTAAATCCGTATTGCGCAAACACCTGTTGTCCCTCCCTTTTCAGCAAGTGCCGGAACAAGCGATGATAATAACACCATAGAAGCGCTGCAAAATCTGTTTTTATCGAAGGAAGAATTAACCGTTATTGAATCGATCTTATCTGACACAAGTTAAAAATATCCTTCGTTCTGTTAGCGAATAGGAAATTATCCGCCAACAGTGCCGGGCCAAACCGCCCTTTGACAAAATACCTGCAAAAAACCCTGATTTATAGGCGCAGCGCCGGCACGCAAAGTTTTTCCAACATCCTGCAAATGATGGCTTACTTTAAGTCGTCCAGGGAAACTGCAAAGGGGTTGAAGTTGGTTTGTTCGTCGAAGTAATCCTCCTGCTCTACCCGCTTAAGCCACCTGCAGGCGGCATAGGTCATGGGTGTGGCCGCCACCTCAAAACAAGTTTTGAAAACATAATTGCTGATCGCCATATGAAGCAATGCCGCCGGGGGAATAAGTCCCGTAAAGGCGATAACCACGAAAAGGGAAGTGTCTACTGCCTGGCCGGCCACCGTTGAACCCACAGTCCTTGTCCACAGCCACCGCCCCCGGGTAAGGATTTTCATTTTTGCCAGGATGAAGCTGTTTACAAACTCTCCGCAGAAATAAGCAGCCAGGGACGCCAGAACTATCCGGGGCGTCTGCCCCAGGATAGCGTTGTACGCTTCCTGGTTGCCCCAATCCGGAGCGGCGGGAAGAACCCCGATTAACCAGTAGGCAAATGCCATAAACGCACACGCTGCAAAACCCGACCAGATTACGAACCTGCTCCTTTTAAAACCATAAACTTCCGTTAGTATGTCCCCAAAGATGTAGGCCAGGGGGAAAAGAACTGTGGCGCCATCGAAATAGAACGGCCCCAACTGGGTAACTTTTACTGCCACCGTGTTGCTGATCAGCAAAATTACCACAAAAGCGACCATCACAAAAGGAAATAACCTGTACCGCATCAAAAAACCCCCTTGTTTTGGTAGGCGGGTTGCCGCGACCGCCGGACATGGAAAGCCCTAAGGTATTGCCGGGATGCCGGGAGACGGAGTTGACCGCTCAGGCTGTCCATGTGATAAATATATCATAAAGACCTCTGTAAATAAAAAGGGCATAGCGGCGTTTAAACGCCTGCGGGGCCCGGATGAACTGAAACCAGATCCGGTTTGAATAGAACTCACGCCAAAATAACGGCAAAGGCCGTTCCAACAGTGGCAAATCCACATCTTTCAGTTTTACAACAATCAAGTTATATATTAATATAAATACAGATAATTAAAAGTACCTATAAACTGAGGTGGTTGAAATATACAGCCAGAAAATCAAGGAACAGCACAGGGAGATTAATGCCATTATTAACGAATTGCGGGAGGACGTTTATGCCGCGGAAGATATTCCGGAAAACACCATTTGGATTGCTTTGAAACTGGGCCAGTTAAACGCCGTCCTTCACTCCCACCTGAAGTTTGAGGATGATTTTCTCTATCCCTGCCTGACAGCAAGCAACGATAAATATACTGCCGAAACTGCTGCCAGTTTTTCAGCGGAAATGGGTGAGCTAGCTCAAAAATTTGCCGGCTATATCAGACAATATATCGGCACGCCCGGCGCTATTAGGGGAGATATGGAAAAGTTCGTCCGGGAGACGGCTTCCTTAATCGATAAAATCTCCGCTAGAATAGCGGCGGAAGATCGAGAGCTGGTTGAGTTGTTGACTGACCATTCAGTATGCTGCCCGCGTAAAAAATAGAACGGCTGCTTCCCTTTTACAGGTAAGCCGGCAGCTTTTTAAAGCGTGCCGGCTTTTTTCGTTCCACCGGGGGCTGGAGCCGGGGTAGCGGCAGAGCTTATGAGCTTATGATCGGCAACCCAGGATTAGCCCCTGTTGCGGTAAGTATCTGAACTCGATTCCTAAAATCCTTAACCGGATTAAAAAGCGGGAATAACACTGCCCTTATAATTCTCTTCAATAAATTTCTTTACTTCAGGCGATTGCAAGGCCTGGCCCAGCTTTTTGATACCTTCCTTATCTTTATCCTCGGATCGGACCGCCAGCACATTGGCAAAGGGAGAATCCTTGGCCTCCATAAAGATGGCGTCTTCCACCGGGTTAAGGCTGGCCTCCAGCGCGTAATTGCTGTTAATGACACAGATGTCCAGATCGCTCAGTGCCCTGGGAAGCATGGCTGCGTCCATCATCTGTATCTTCAGGTTTTTCGGGTTATCAATGATATCCTTGTCAGTGGCGGTAACACCCGCCCCTTCCTTCAGCTCGATCAGGCCGGCTGTTTCCAGAACCGCCAGAGCACGCCCGCCGTTGGTGGCGTCGTTGGGAACGCCCACCGTAGCGCCGGCTGCCAGTTTATCAATTTCGTCTATCTTCTTGGAGTAAACACCCATGGGTTCCGTATGGACTTTTACGGTCCAGGCCAGGTCGGCGTTGTTCTTGGCGTTATAATCCTCCAGGTAAGGCTCGTGCTGGAAGTAGTTGGCATCTATTTGTTTTTCCTTGAGAGCCGGGTTCAACAGCACGTAATCGGTAAACACCTTTATTTCCAGGTCTACCTTATCTTTTTCCAGCAACGGTTTTACAATTTCCAGGATTTCCGCATGGGGCTTGGCCGTTGCGCCCACTACAATTTTATCGGGCGCGGCCTGGTCTCCGGAAGCGGTATCCTTGGGGGGGGTTGTACCCCCGCACCCGGCCAGTAAACCGGCCACAAGCGCCAAACAACATACCAGAACCAGAAATCTTTTCATACTTTTACCTCCTTTTGTTGGCAATTTTGTCCGCAAACTTGTCACCGAACATTTGAAAACCCTGAACTAAGATGATGAGCACTATTACAGTAACCCACATTACCGTGTCCTCATAGCGCTGGTACCCGTAGTAGTAGGCCAGTGTACCCAAACCACCTCCCCCCACAATTCCTGCCATGGCCGAGTAACCCACCAGGTTGATAGTTGTTATAGCAACACCGAGGATTATAGAAGGCGCTGCCTCAGGCAACAATACCTTGGCTACGATCTGCCAGGCGCCGGCCCCCATGGACAAGGCCGCCTCAATCAGACCCCATTCAATTTCCTTCAGAGACGTTTCCACCAGTCTCGCAACAAAGGGGATGGCAGCCAGTGTCAGAGGGACTATCGAGGCCACGGTACCGATAGAGGTTCCCACTACCATGCGGGTGAAGGGTATGAGCAGGATCAGGAAGATAATGAACGGTATGGACCGGGTTGCATTAACTATTGACCCCAAAACGCTGTTTACACCCTTGTTTTCCAGTACATGTCCCGCGGCGGTGGTTACCAGGATAACTCCCAGGGGAAGTCCGAACACATAGCTTAAAAAAGCTGATGACAGGACCATATAGATTGTTTCCCAGGTGGCGAAAAGCACTTTTTCGATTACCCAGGGCTCCACCCACGGGATCACTGCCATCAATGGTCCCGCCTCAAGCATCACTCAACACCTCTATTTCCAGACCCCGCCCGCGCAGGTAATCCAATGATTCTTGCAATAACCCGGGCGGTCCGATCAACTCCACGGTCAGGTTCCCAAAGGGAGTATCTTTGATGCGGTCTATATTGCCGTACAGGATATTGACTTCGACTTCGTACTTGCGGACCATGGATGATATCAATGGCTCCCCCGCCGAAGGGCCGATGAACGACACCCGGACAAGTTTAACGGCGGCGCCATCATTGCGGGCGGCAAAACCGTGCAGCAATTCCCCGGGCACCTCCCGGTTGACAACTGTATTGACAAAACTGCGGGAAGTGGGTGTACCAGGGTTCGAAAACACTTTCAGGACATCGCCCACCTCCACAATACGGGAGTTGTCAATTACCGCAACCCGGTCACACACCTCCTTAATCACGTTCATATCGTGGGTTATCAGTAAAATCGTTAAGTTGAACTGTTGGTTAATATCCTTGAGCAGTTTTAGAATTGAGCGGGTTGTTTGGGGATCCAAAGCCGATGTTGCCTCATCGGATAAAAGCAGTTTCGGATCGTTGGCCAGGGCGCGGGCTATGCCCACCCTTTGTTTTTGGCCGCCGCTCAACTGGGCCGGGTAAACACCGGCCTTGTCGGACAAACCCACCAGTTCCAGCAACTCCCGGGTCCTTTTAAGGGCGGCGGATCGCGCAAACCCGGCTATCTCCAGGGGAAACATGACATTGTCAGAGACAGTCCGGGAAGACAGCAGGTTAAACTGCTGAAAGATCATGCCGATCTTTTGCCTGGCCGAACGCAGTTCCCGCTTATCCAGGGCAGTAATTTCCCGGCCGTCCACAATGATGGACCCTTTAGTAGGCCTCTCCAGCATGTTAATGCAGCGGATCAGGGTGCTTTTGCCCGCCCCGCTGAGGCCGATAATTCCAAATATCTCGCCGGCTTTCACGGTCAGGCTCACGTTATCCAGGGCCAGTATCTCCTGACCGGGAATGGTAAAGATTTTGCTTAAGTTTTTTATCTCAATCAACTGCAGTCCTGTTCTCCTTTTCCGCCTGGCTTAATGCGCACAGATAACTAACTTCTATACGCTAATTCTGTTTTAAACACACTTTTTCCTGCCGCCAACCGGCTTTCTAAATAATATTGAAACAAGGAAAGCAATGATTTGGCAGGAAGCGGGACAAGGGGACAGGTCCCTTGTCCCACTTTTGCTGCCGGGCGGCAAATACAGGTTGAAAAACATCCCCCCGTAACGTGTCAAATACGCTTAAAAGGGACGGTCTGAGTTAGATCTGGCGCCCGTCCCTTCAATCAGCGTCAACCCGTTTTTTAGTTCATTCCCAGTACCGCTGTCTGTACTTCTTCAAGGTTTTAATCATATAAATCCTGTCCATGATGTTGTTTAGTTCAAGGCAGGGCTGGAAATGTCCGGTTCATCCGCGGTGGGCAGTTGCTTTCTGGTCTTTTTTTCGTTTTTCAGACTTGTCACGGTACGTGGCTGCATCCGCCTCCCGGATAAGCTCATCGACATCCCGGACATCACCATCCCCAAAATAACCAATGGATATGCTTAAGGTCAAGTATCTTTCAATCCATCAATGTCAGAATCTTATTGATTCTTGCTCAAACATTTTTCTTTTCAAATACAATTCGGGGAGTACAATTTTTATCTCTTGCTTTCCATTTTCTTTGCGCCAGAAAACAACAAAGTTAACTCTTGCGGAATGGGGCTCGTAACCATTTTTCTTGACCTGATTTAATCGTTCTTCAAACCTTCTGGAGGAATGAAGAACCCTCAGGCCCTTGTCCGTAAGCCATTCCCCTCCCCTGTAATACAGGGCATCACCGCTTTGCAAGGACTCTGCCTCATTTTGACACCTGATAGAATAATCCAGCCAGACATCCCGGTGGCCTAAATGCATTGCCAGTTTCTCCGGCAATTCGTACCGGCTCCTGTCCTCGGTTTTTATCAAATTTTCTGCAACGATCAAATCTAAATAACTCCCCCTGAGGTGTATGGTTAAATTGCTTTTAGCCCGGGTCATGGCCACATACAGCTCGCGTTTTCTCTCTTCCTTATTTAATTGGAAGTTTTCCAGCAGCAGAAAAACATTATCAAATTCCTTGCCCTTTGCTTTATGAATAGTGGACACATAAACAATTTCTCTTGATTCCGGATAAAAATCCTCCAGCCTGGATTCCCTGATAAACGATTCCAAATCAGTTATATATCTGTTATTAGAATTCGTGGCTTCAAAATCCAGGATAAGTCTTTTGCATGTATCCAACAGCTCACTTTTTCCGTACCTGTTCGCCAGGGCCCCTTTGGCCTCATTCCAGACATCATCGCTTACCACCGGCGTTGACCCGTCTGCAGCCAGTTGTTCCATAAAAAACCTCAATTCCGCCAGATCGGACAAACGGAAACCCTCATTGGTTTGGATCAATTTGGCCTGGATGCCCCTTTGCAGCAGCAGCCCCTTCACCTGAAGCGCTTCATTATTGGTATTCGTCAACACACAGATACTTCCCGTCAGCTCTGCCCTGGAGAGGTCTTCCACCAAGGGGGCCAGCAGATTATTATGCTCGTATCGGATAATCCGGATCACACCGTTATCCCGGCTATGGGCCACAATCTTATTTTTCTTTAAACGCCCCCGGATCAGACCGGCAAATTGGTTGAAGAACTCTACCAGGTTACTTTTGCTCCGGTAGTTTTCCAGAAGTTCGTACCTGGCAGTCTGGTTTTCCATCATTAACCTTTCCATATATTTAGAGCTGGACCCGCGGAATCCAAATACATTCTGATCGTCATCGCCCACGGCAATTATCCGCATATCTTCGTTGCGCACCATTAGGGCCCGGACTAAATCAAAAACTTCCTGATCCATATCCTGTGCTTCGTCTATGACCAGCACCGTCTTCGCAATTCTGCTGGGCTCCACTTCATCGCTGCGGATCTTTTCCACCGCATTCTTTACTACCTGATCAAATTCCCCAACATTGCCCATCTTGCCGAGCAGATCAAAACAAAATGTATGAAACGTTTTAATCTCAATAAAATTTGCCGCATTACCGATTAGTTTTAATAAGCGTTTCTTAAACTCAGTGGCCGCGGCCCGGGAAAAGGTTAGCATTAATAACTGCTCGTGTTTGACATCTTCCAGTAAAATCAGCGAAGCAAGCTTGTGGACCAGCACCCTTGTTTTGCCGCTTCCCGGTCCCGCTAAAACCACAATATGCTTATTATCTTTATCCTTAATAATGCTTAACTGGGTTGGTGACAGCTCGCCAAATAATTGTTTAAATTTACCGGGACTGATATTCCGCCGGATTTCCTCCCCCCTGCTTCCCTTAAAATATTTTTGCAGGAAAGAAGTGAAATTCAGACGGAAATAATCCTCTGCAAATTGCAGGGCTGCCTGGTAATTCTCCAGCATTTTTCTGGCGTATTCCCCCACAATATGGATCTGCTGCACCTTATGATTATAAAATTGGTCCAGCTTGCGATAATCTTCAGTTTTATACCGCCTCCTGTTATCCTCCTCCAAACGTTCAATGGTCATGGGGTTATAGACCACCAAAAAGCCGCCCTCAATCTTAATTGCCCCTAAGCGGGATAGATAAAAAAGGGTGTCCTCCATATCCGCCGCACTGGCTTCCAATTCAAACAATTGTTCGCTTTCGGTATATGCTTTCCTTAATTCGTTTACTGAAAATTCCACGAGCAATTCTTCTTTTTCAGCTTCTATTTCTAAATGACTGCCCTGGGTATGAAGATAGTAAAGCACAAACCAGGCCAACTCCTGCCGCTTTGTCAACAGTTCCAGAAACTCTTCCTTGGAAGCAAGGGTAGTGAGCCGCACATGGTTTTTAGAAAATCCGGCGTCTCTAAACTTAATCATCTTTTTAATCATCCAGTAATTTAAGATCTGGCGAATTTTGTGGGGGTTTACATCCTTACACCCTTCTCTTTCCGCGTCTTCATTCAATTCTTTGATATTGTAGGTAGCCTCTTGTTCCTCTAACACTTCCGCCAGATATTTTTCAATGCCGCTAAATGATTCAAAAATCTGTAGGGAACGGTTTATTCTTTCCCCTTTTCTAATATACGCCGTGAGGTCTTTGGCATCTGCCAGGATCCCCCCCTCACGCAGCATGTTTATGGCGCCGATGACTTTTCTTTTATCCATCCCCAGGTGGTCAGCTATATAGTCCACCCGTGTTTCGGCGTCCTGGTCCCGGGTCTGGCTGCGACTTCTGCTGGAAATGAGTTTTTTTACAATCCGGGTAGCTGTTTCCTTTTCTTGCTCATTTATAAAAAGCCTCGAAGCATTTATTCTGGCAATAGCTTCCTGGGCATTCCGGCAGAGTATACTGTCCGCAAATACCCTTGGCATGTTCTGCCCCCGCCGGATATATCCCGCTTCTTCGAGGGCGGCAACGGCTGTTTTCACCCGCATTTCTATTTGTTCAATGCCTTCATCCCAACCCGCCTTCCTGGCAATCTCCAGGGCGGATTGAGAAACTGTCCTGCGCAAGCGGGTAATATCCTTGATAACCTTCCAGATCTGCTGGATTTCCTTAATATTGATTTTCGTCTGATTTAACAAAACAAAGTGTTTGTTCAGGTCCTCCTCGCAGTATAAGATGAAACAGTCCGCCGTAATTTGTTCATCTCGTCCGGCCCTGCCCGCTTCCTGGATGTAATTCTCCAGAGAATCGGAAATTTCAAAGTGGATCACCATGCCCACGTCTTTCTTATCAACCCCCATGCCGAAGGCAGAGGTGGCCACGATAATGGATATTTTCCCGGCAATAAAGGCGTCTTGATTTTCGGTTTTTTCTTTCGCGTCCATTTGGCCGTGGTACGGCCTGGCCGGAAAACCATCCCTCGTTAGTCTTTCGGCCAGCTCATAGGCTAGCCTGGTTCTGGAAACATAAACAATGGTGGGGCATTTTTTCTCCTGAAGTAAATTCCTCAGGGTAATGTATTTTTCTTCCCGGCCCTTTTTTTCGATAACTCTGTATTTTAAGTTGGTCCGGGTGGCGCTGGTGCTGAAGACCTCTAAATCAAGGGCCAACTTCTCTTTAAAGTAGCTCCGGATGTCTTCGATAACCTTCTGTTTGGCTGTGGCGGTAAAACAGGATACGGGAATCCCTTCCGCAAGATTCTTCTTCTTTTGTAAAGTTTTAATAAAGTCGCCGATATATAGGTAATCTACCCGGAAATCCTGTCCCCAGGCGGAAAAGCAGTGGGCCTCATCAATGACAAAACGGACAATTTTTCTGCCCAGCAAGATATGCTCCATGGTTCTGGAGCGCAAAGACTCCGGGGAAATATATAAAATTGAAGCCGAGCCGTCTTCCACTCTTTCAATGGATTTTGCCCTTTCTATGGGATCCAGTAGACCGTTGACGGTTACCGCATCCGTAATACTTGCCCTTTCCAGGTTGTCCACCTGGTCCTTCATTAAAGATTGCAGGGGGGATATTATAACAGTAAGTCCTTTGACATTTTCCCCGCTCATTAGCGCGGGCACCTGGAAAGTAATGGACTTACCGCCTCCCGTGGGGAAGATCGCCAAAAGGGATTTATGGTCCAGGGCCGCCTGCACAGCCTTCTCCTGCAGCGGTTCCCCCCCAAAGGTTCGATAGGAATCAAACCCAAAAAACAATTGCAGACCCCGGCGCGCATCCAACGCCTGGGCACAATAAGGACAGCCCGTAAGGCAGGGCCGGTTCCGTAAAATATCCGTTATCCATTCAACTTCCGGGTAATTCTTTAAAATCCAGGGGGGCGTAACAGAAAAGCGATCCCTAACGTTGATTACAGCCAGGGAATAGGCTAGGGCCAGGGGGTGTTCTTTCGTAATCCTGTGAAGATCCGTGTTATTACAAATATCCCGGGCGAAATGATCCCTGATCAGCGGCACTGGATCTCGGAACGCCGTCTTATAGCCGATGTACTGGAAAAACGACCGGAATTCCCTTTGATCCTTTAAAAGCAAAAAAAAGATCCTTTGTAAAGGGTCTTCCAACCGGTGAAACTCCGCAACTTCATCTAAAAAAAGAACCCTGGCTTTTTTTGCGTCACTTAATGGGTTATTTAGCTCCTCTGTCTGCAGTTTTTCATCCTTGACCAGGGCATGATAAGGTTTTCGGGGAAACAGCAAGGCCGATAAATAGAGGGTGTCAATTATATTGTCAGTGTGTATATCCCCGGCGTTACCCATGTAACGCTGTATGTATTGAAAATCATGCTTGAGTATATTATGCCCGCACAAGTAGTTGCAATCCTTGAGGAAGGCTTCAAAGCCAACCAGGGATTTGGAATGAAAGATGCTTCCTGTATCTTTGATGCCGCCAATATCCAGGATAGTTCCTTTATGTGGTTGTACTTCAAGGTCGATAAAGGCAATGGATTTCATTCTTTTGGTAACTCCCGGATTAAGAAGTAAACTACCAGGTTATCGAGCAACCTTTAATAATTCCTAATGATTTTTAATTCCGCCCCAATGACCTGTGTATAGTTCCTCTATAGTTCCCCCATAAAAAAACATTGGGGAGCGGTCCTTTGGGAAGTATCTTTATATGCAGCAACCTTACTCTTTAAAATAAGTTTTCTACAAAATTATCTGAAAATCCTTTAAATATCCTTGTGCCGTTTAAACCTTTACGCTTCTACTCCTTTTAATCTCCCTCTCCGGTTAAAGATTCATTAGTTTTTAATATGGAAAAGTGTGGTGGAGAACCAGCGGCATGATAACATAATCAAGTTGCAAGCCGATGGAGGCCCCTGTTAAAAATTTCGAAACACAAGATACCAGCAGATTCCAGGCAGCTGTTTGTGTTTTTTATTAACTGTTCGGGAAATTGCGAAGATATAACTGCAAAAAACATCGACCAAGACAAGCTGATTTAGCCGGAACCAGCAAAACCAGTACCGCAACCGTAAATCCTGTGCTGTTTTATCTAGAGCTTCATACCGGCTAAATTATCCTTCTCAAACCGCTCTAAAACCCAATCTATATAAGAGGTTTTCTACAAAATCATATAGAATTTCTCCAAAATACCCCTTTGTCGAGTAAACTCCCTTTTCATTCCCTTTTTTAATTTTTAGAAAAACTATGTGCAAGAATCTGGCGCCAAAATTTAAGATTTGAGATTAGGGGATAGGAGTACCCCGATAAAATTAAAACCGCCTCATGATAAACTCATGGGCGGGAAGTCACGTTATATTGTGTGGCAGTTAATGGGACAAGGGACCTGTCCCCCCGTCCTTTTCAGCGGTATCATGCGACAACATTTTCAGCTGCTCCACCTGGACAATTTTTTTTCGGTGGGCGCCTAATGTTTCAACTAGCAAATTAGGATCCTCAGCTAGCCTTTCTACCACCCGCAGTCCTTCTTTAGCCACCTCCTGGGCCAGTAGTTTAAAAAGGTACCCCTTCAAGCCTACCAGGCCATACCTGAACGATTTCGCCTCTGCCTTGCCGGCCTCAACAAAATAATATGGTTGTCCGGTGGGTATTAGTTTCCTGCTGGTCTTGCTGGCCAGGAACAGCAATTTTGGGCTACCCTTTATATCCAGGGGTAATTCCAGCGCCTGCAAATATTTATCCCCCAAAAGGAATACCACCAGATCATAGTCCTTGGTTTTTTCTGAAACACTTTCCCTTATTTTTAGGAACCTTGCCCATTCCCTTATTTCCGCCTTATTCATATCATTGAAGGTAACCTCATAGGGAACAATCATTTCCTTTTCGTGAAGCAGGCCGTAGCCCGCGGAAACAATACATAAGTCTATAATACCCTGCCCAGAGGTCGTCCTGATAAGTTCAATGCCCTCCATAAGCCAGCGGTGCTGCACTCCGGTATACATCAGACTAGCGGGAGTCCTGTAAGGTAGCAACTCCTCTTCCCTTGCAGCAAGCCTGGTCGGGTCTTTAAAGTCATCCTGGGTTAGCAGGTTATCCGGTTTATATGCCTTTTTACCGGTACATGAGGTAATCACCAAGGTACGAATATCTGGCATGTTTTCCTCTCATTATCACAAATTATGGTTCACAAATAGATGCGTTGATTACTAAAAGATATGCGGCCGCATTGCCGGGCTATCCTTTTCTAGGCTTTTTACTGACCATTGTCCCCCGTCCTGCCTTTTGGGGACAAGGGACCTGTCCCCTCGTCCCGCTCTGTTCCGGCTGCCCTGGGACAAGGAACCTGTCCCTCCGTCCCGGGGCGGCCGGTGGGGCGGCGGGGCAAGGTCAGCTCTGTTTTGTCAGCGTAAGGATGTTGAGTCCGTGGTGGTATTCATATTTCACTTTGTCCATGGATTTCTTTACTATATAGATGCCCAGTCCGCCGATTTCCCGCTCCTCGGCGGAGAGGGTGGTGTCCGGATCCGGCAGTCCGGTGGGATCGTAAGGACGTCCGTTGTCGGCAAAGCGCAGGGTGACAAGTCCGTTTTTCACGGTCACTCCCACGGTGGCGTAGGTTGCGCCTGAATAACGGGCGATGTTGGAAATGATTTCGTCTATGGCGACGTTCATCTGGAGAATCACCTTCATGGAAACGCCCGCGGCCTCCAGCTCTTGTTCCACAAAGGCCGTTACCTGTTCAATGGACTCCAGCGCGGGGGTCAGTTTCATCTTTCTCATGCCGGGGCCGTTTTGCGGTACCAGTTCCAGGCTGAGCATGGTGATGTCGTCAAACTGGGGCGCTTCGCCCACAAAGGCGTCGATGTCCTCTTTCATACGGAGCAGCAGGGTTTCGCAGTCCGCGTCCCTGTTGCGATTGAGGGCGGCGAGCATGCGCCCGGCGCCGTAGAGTTCGTTGTGGGCGTCGGTGGCCTCGACCACGCCGTCGGTGTAGAGGAACAGCCGGTCACCGGGATACATTTGCAGCTCGTACCCCTTGTAGCGGGAGTCCTCCATGCCGGCCAGCACAAAACCATGCTTGTCCTTCACCAGTTCGTAATCGCCGTCCGCGCGTTTCAGCACCGGGTACTCGTGTCCGGCGTTGGCGCAGATCAGCTTGCCGGTGGAAATCTCCAGAACGCCCAGCCAGACAGTGACGAACATAGCCGCCTCATTGTTCACGCAGAGCTGGTTATTCACCTTTTCCAGCACATCTTTGGGGGAAAGGCCGGCCTGCGCCACGTTTTTCAGAAGGGTCTTGGCAATCACCATGAACAGCGCCGCCGGCACGCCCTTGCCGGAAACGTCGGCCATGACCATAGCCAGCCGGTCGTCGTCCACCAGGAAAAAGTCGTAGAAGTCGCCTCCCACCTCCTTGGCGGGGGTCATGGTGGCGTAGATATCCAGCTCCGGTCGTTCGGGGAAAGCCGGAAAGATGCAGGGAAGCATACTGGCCTGGATGTTCCTGGCCACGTCCAGTTCCGCCCCGATGCGCTCCTTTTCGGCGGTTATTTTAGAAAGATTTTCAATATGGACTTCCAGTTCTTCCAGCATGTAATTGAAGGAGTTTCCCAGATCCTCAATTTCATCGTTGGTTTTAATGGTGATGTGCCGGCCTGCAAATTCTTTGGATTCGGTGATGTCCTTTGTAAATTTGGCCAGCTTGCCTATGGGCGTGGTGACCACCCGGCGGACGAACAAAACGTAGCAGAGCAGCGTTATAACCACAATTCCCAGGGAAATAAGCAGCATGGTATACAAAAATGAATTCAAGTGGTTGCGCACCTGCTGCATATCCAGAATATACTGAATTTCGGCAATCGCTTTTCCGTTTTCATCCAGTACGGGGGAGACCGAGGTGTAGTTGTACCCATAGGAATTATCGGTGATCACCGGGCTGTCCGTGCCCTTGTTTTGCGCGTACAGCTCCCAGATCAGCTCGTAATTTTGCAGATCCTTCTCGTCCCTGGCGGCGTCGATGTAGAGGATATCGCTGTTATACGGAATATAGTTGGCCGGATCATCCCCCATAGCCTCCACCAGGGCGTCGATGTAGAAGGTCACGCTGTCCTCGTCCGGCGCCACCAGGGACAAATAGGTGATCAGCCCGTCCTGCTTGAGCGTGTTCAACAGCGCTGCCGTTTTGCTGTAAGCCTCGCTCTGGTCCCCGCCTTCAGCAATAATGGCCCTCACATCTTCCACCGCGAGCATCGAGGCAATGCTTTTGCTGCCGGTGGTCACGCGCTGGGCATACATGTCCTCCAGATAGCCTTTGGAGTTGCTGTAGCTGAAAAAAGTAATCGTCACTGTCAGGGCAACACCGAGTACGCCCAGGGAGAGAATAAATTTGGGTAAAAGTTTCAGCTTCAAATTTACGGCCTCCTTCCCAGCGGCTTATAGTAGATGGCCGCGTCACACCGGCACCGCCCCGGGCAAAAGGGGCAGATTAAATCACGCCTGTGGTACCAGACCCGGTGCGCGTCCGCCAGGTGGATAAAGCCGGACGCCTGCAGGGTCTTTTCCATGGGAACATGTCCGCCGATCTTCCAGAACACGCCAAAGGCCACGTCGGCCGTGTTTTGCAGCCGTTCCAGATAAAAACACACAAGCTTCTCCGACAGCCGACGGTGGCGGTGCGCTTCCACCACGCCGATCGATTGCAAATTCCCGATAACCGGATTTTCTTTGGGGGAAATGCCAGCCAGCTGTTCCCGCGGCAGCCTGGCCAGGGCGGCCATCTCCTCCAATCCGGTCAGGAAAAAATAGATGTAGCCCACCGCCTTGCGCCGGGGCGTGACCAGCAGATAAAAACAGTGGCCCTGTTTGTCCACAATAGAGGCCAGGTAGGCCCGGGGATATAAATTTTTCCCCACGCACCTGTCGCACAAGGCTGACGCCTCGTCCAACCGGGCTGCAGTCAATTTTTCAAAGTAAAGGGCGCCGCACCCGCCCGGGGCAATCACAGGCAGTTTCATATCATTCCCTGTCTCCACCTTCGTCCCCGGAACAGGTGACGATGCTTACCCCCATTGACACCCTGGTGTTCTGATCTAAAATCAAATTGCGCAGCGCCTCAAAATGCTCCTCCAGGTAGGCCGCCCACGCCGCGTACCGGTCGTTACGCGGCTCCTGCCTTTGTAAAAGCAGCACATCCTGGGGCAGGTAAGAGAAAAAGGCGTAAAAAATATCCCTCTTTTTTTGCGTCTCTCCTTCGCCGGCCCGGATCGCGGCGCTTTCCAGGGCAATGCGCCGGTAGCCACATTCCGCCAGCAGGGCGGGCAGTTTCGCGCCGCAATCCCTGTCCCCGGAGAAGGGGTCACGGTACAAAATATCTAAAAAACCGCGGAACAAATGGTTGGGATCCGGGCAGACCCCGCTGACCGAGTCGTTTGACTCCACCACGATCAACCGGCCCCCGGGGGCCAAAAAACCCCGCAGTATTCTGAGCAGCGCGCCCGGATTTTTCAGATGCAGCAGGACATAGGAGATATGAATGATGTCAAAGGCAGCTACGCCGGTTTGCTTCATAAGAAACGCCAGCCGCCGGGCAAAGCCGGACTCTTCCACATCGCAATGATAGAAAGTAAAACGATCGTTTCCGTAGGCCTGCCGGGCCTGGGCCGCTAAATTGGGGTGGTACTCCAGCCCAATCACCCGGGAAAAGTTTTCACCGGTAAACCGGTCCACTGTTTTACTGCCGTTGTTACAGCCGATGTCCAGCAGTTTCAGGTTGGAACGCCCGGCCATGACCCGGTCGTAGACTGGCTGCTCATAGGCCTTCAACAACCTGTTTTGGACCGCCAGCCGGGCGATCTCCTGATTATCTTGAAATATTGTTTTGTTCAATGCATTCATTTCCCCAAAGTTAGATGATTAGATAAAGATAGTTGAAAATCAATTTGCGTTGATAGTCATAATACTTCGCTTTTGTGGTAATTATTTTGATGGCCGCCCGATCGATTTCGTCGCCGCTGGAGTCAAAGGGGTTGTAGGTGCTGACGTTGTCCCGGATCCGAATGATGTACTCGCCGCCGTTGTCCAGCAGCTTGATTGAAATGTAGTGCTTTTTTCCCTTATCTTTCAACCCGAACTTGATGATATTGAGGATCAGTTCTTCCACGATTAAATTGATAAAAAACGCCTTTTTGCTGCTGATTTTCCAATCCCCGCACAGTTGCCCCAAATCGACGGAAACCTGCGCGATGCTCCCGGTATGGATGGTGTAGTATTTTTCGTGGACGCGGTTGGCAAATTGAAACTTTTGGGCGACATAAGACTTGGAACTGCGGAAAAGCAGCACCGGAAGAATCCCCAGCAGACATATCGCCTCGCTGCATACAAAGGCAACGCTAAGCCCAATTATATGATACCCGGGGATCAAGGCAAAGCCCAGCGCCAGCAGTAAAATGAAGTTTCTCAGCACAGACATTGCGCCTGCCAGCCGCGCCCGGCCAAGGGCCTGCCAGAAAGCGGTGACCACTGTGTTGATCCCCGCAAACAGAATGCTGGCGGTGAAAACCCGAAAGGCCAGGGTGGCGGTGGACAGCGCCGTGTCACCGGCAATCCCAAAAAACCGCACGATTTCCCCGGCGCCCAAAAGAAACACCACGGTAACCAGAACGCCCGCCAGGCTGACGATTTTTATACCCTGCCCCAGCACGGTTAACATGCTTTTGCCGTCTTTTTCCCCGGCAAAAATTGACACTACTGTAGCAATGGCGCTGCCGGCGCCGTCAAATACAGCAAAGGGGATCATACTCATGGTGTAAATGACGCCGAAAATGGCCACATGCATCACGCCCTGCCCGGTCCCGTGCGCCAGCAGCAGGATATTGAAAACAAATATAACCGCCGCCTGAAAGATAGAGGCCGAACCGACACCGAAGCCGTTTACCACAAAATACCTGACATCCGCCAGGCGGGGGAACGACAGCCGGAACCGCAGCAGCGCATATTTTTTCGTGAAATGCAACAGCAATACTGCCATTCCCAGGGCCTCCGCTATGCAGAGAGAGACGGCTGCGCCGAAGATGCCCCACCCCAGTATCACCATGAAGAGGATATCCAGGGACAGGTTGGTGAGGATCACGGTCGCCGAAGAAATGGCAGCAAGCTTGGGATCGCCGTCGGTCCGTACCGATACGGCGAGGATATGATAGAGAACAAAAAGCGGCGCGGAGTAAAACACCACCGTCAGGTACTGCTTTCCCAGCGGCAGCAGGGCCTCCTTCGCGCCTAAAAACTGGCATATTTCATCCTGCAGCAAAACTGAAAACACCAGGCAGGAAAGTCCGATCACCGCGCCAGTAAAGACCTGGGCGTTGAAGACCCGGTTGGCCTCGTCCACATCGGCGGCGCCCAGCCTTCTGCCAATCAGGATATTGGCGCCCACGCCGATGGTCAGACCGAAAAGCGAGTATACCAAAAACACCGGCGTGGCGATATTGGCCACCGCCAGGCCGTTGCTGCCGACAATATTGCCGATCAAAACAGCGTCCACAAGGGTAGATACCGTAACTCCCAGGGACGAGCAGACGCCCCAGATCAGGAAGTGCCCGTAGGCGCTTCTGGCAAACTGCGCCTCCATCAAATCACTCTATGGTCAGAATATCGGTGAATCCTGTTACCTCAAACACCTCAAGAATGGTCTCATTGACGTGGCGGATAACCATTTTACCCTGCTTGTTCATCACCTTTTGGGTGGAAAGCAGCACCCGCAATCCAGCGGAGGAGATGTATTCCAGCCCGTCAAAATCCAGCAAAAGATAGCTGACGCCATCCAGCGAGGTCTTCAGCTCCGCCTCCAACTGCGGGGCGGTGGTGGTGTCCAGACGTCCGGTAAGAGCAATGGTCAGTTCATTTGCGTTTAAGGTTTTTTCAATGTTCATTTTTTCCCCCTGGATTGAAATGTTTTTGTGACAGCCCATTAGCTGCAAAATCCTGGCCAAATGCGGCAGTTGGAGCACGCCATATAGGACAAATCATAGGCTGCACGTTAAAGAAACCGTAACATTAACACTTGTTTGAACCCGGCCAGGAAAACGATGGAAAACAAAAGTTTATTGGAAACATCAGCTAACTAACTGCTGTTTCCCGGAACCTCTTACACATCGCAGAAGCAGAGGATGACGACCGGCTGCAGTTATTGAACCGTTCCTCCAGTTCATCCGCAGCGCCGGCAGCAGTTGGAAACCGCAGACATCCTGGCCTGGCCAGAGATGGCCGCCGGCCATTGCCTATTTCGCGCCCGTCAATTCTACGCGCCACTTCCTGTCAAAAAACAACAGGTGGATTTTGTGCAGATAAATGTTGAATTTCATTCCATTATATTCTTATGTTTGAATGGTATCAACAAATATTTATGGCTAACATTTATAAGTGATAAGTGATCTGCAAGTTTATATTTATCCCCTGAAAGGAATATCACCTGGCCGGCCCTTTATTTTTTCAGTAAACTCTCCTTTATTTTTGGAACCTTGCCCACCCATTCCTTTATTTTCACCCGGTGTCTTCCATAAGCCCAAGTTGTTGCATTCCGGTATACAAACCAGCGAGGGTCCCGCGGGGCTGCGGCTCAGATTCAGTCCCCTTGTTATCGGGATTGGCAGTGTAACAGGGCGGGGTATGAGGCGCTTAACACTATATTCTGAAATTTCAGTCCCCTTGTTATCGGGATTGGCAGTGTAACTCGGTGCAAGTGAAGGTGATGGTGCATGTTTTGGTATTTCAGTCCCCTTGTTATCGGGATTGGCAGTGTAACGCTGGGCGGAGGAAAAACTCCGCCCCAAGGTGGATTGGATTTCAGTCCCCTTGTTATCGGGATTGGCAGTGTAACATCTACCTGGTTATCGTAACCAGACCCTACATTGTCAATTTCAGTCCCCTTGTTATCGGGATTGGCAGTGTAACATATTGGAGTGGAATTTGACGCCATGATCGTAAATTCATTTCAGTCCCCTTGTTATCGGGATTGGCAGTGTAACTAACCTCATATCGTGGATGAAGGCCCTTCTGATTGCGTATTTCAGTCCCCTTGTTATCGGGATTGGCAGTGTAACAATACCGCCCCCCAGCTTCATGGCCTGCGTGGCTTCTTCGTATTTCAGTCCCCTTGTTATCGGGATTGGCAGTGTAACCCCGTTCCTGCTTGGCGTACCGCTGCCTCTTATCCCAGCATTTCAGTCCCCTTGTTATCGGGATTGGCAGTGTAACGGTCAAATTGCCCGCCCCCAGGCGACACTCGTTGGTACATTTCAGTCCCCTTGTTATCGGGATTGGCAGTGTAACTCAGCGCGTCCAGGATTTCCTCTTCTTTACTGGCCAAAATTTCAGTCCCCTTGTTATCGGGATTGGCAGTGTAACAATGCTCGTATTCTCCGCCGGGCTCGTATTGGAAACCTATTTTAGTCCCCTTGTTATCGGGATTGGCAGTGTAACACTTAATTTGGATCGTTATTTTAAATATGATTTTTATAATTTTAGTCCCCTTGTTATCGGGATTGGCAGTGTAACCGACCCGGGTGTTCAGGGTAAATCCTTGATATCACTGGTTTTTTTAGATACCAAATAGGACCTTACAAGCTTAAATTTTCGCAAAACCCTTTTCTGCTCCAAAACCCCCTCCTTTTGCGAAAAAACCAATAATATCTATCTCTCAGCCGACACGGCAAAAACCCTCTTTTTATTCTATCCGTAGCACGGCAAATTATATGGATAAAAGTCATAGCAAAGAAGGGGCCATGGTTGGTTGCATAGGATCCTCCTCTCGCCAACTATATCCTCAAAAGGGGGTTTTAACCAAATAGTATATTATATCTCCAGTGGAAACTGTTTTGATTCGGAAAAACCATTCCTTATCGTCATAATCTTATCACAACCCGATATAAAACCCCATATTATTTCTTTCATTTCAGTATATTCTTTACATGAAACAGGTTTCATGCCATGTGCCAAAAAACTGTTGTTCCTTTTATTTAGAACCCCTTTTATCTTATCCCGCCAGCTTTCCCATAGCTGCTTAACCGGATGGCCAAGTATAGCTAGCAGTTCATAATCATCGATCAAACCGATCTGGATTTTGCCCCTTGCGCCTCGTTTCTTTTCATAATATTCACGGTGTTGTTCAGGTATCAATGATACATCTACATCCTCACTGGTCAGTTGCGGCTCACCTGTACGGAGACAAAATTGTCCATACATCTCTAATGCCCTGTACATTCTGGACACAGCGTCATCGTAATGGCCTTGATAAGCTCTTCGTTCAGCGTTTAGCAGAACATCATAAACAAGCATAAAAACGGGGGGAGCCTTTTTGATTTCCGTAGCCCCTTCTCCGTACCATTCCAGTGTGGCACAAATTTGCCTGAGCACAGCATAATATTCGGTGATCAGCGGATCTCTTTTATAAATGTTCATCATTTCCACCGTTTTGTGATAATCAAATTTGTCCCAGGCAGCAAAACTACGGCAAAGTATTAGCTGTCTTCTAAAATATTTTTCATCATCAACAAAACCCAGGGTGCTTAACTCCTCTAAAATTCGAACAGCGGCGGCGTAGTTGTATTGGCTGATTAAATCCCGGCACAGCCTTTTTTGCCTTTTTGTAAAAACAGCATGAGATGGTAATCTTGAGACCACCTCCATTCCGTCCCTAATCCTATCCAAGTCCTGCCTTATACCCTTAACAACGCTCAAATTGCACTGGGGAAATTCCATAGCCGCTACAGCCAGGCCAACGGACATTGATTTTGTCCCGCCCGTATAGTCAACTGTGATTTCATGCCCCTCGCTGATAAAATTTTTTATCAAATTGAATGCGGTTTCATAGCACTTATTGGGGTCGTCATGAGGCACCACGTGAATAGCATAATCATTGCTCAGACCGCATTGGTTAACAATATTATCTTTTTTACTAACATTTTTATAATTGCATTTTTTGCAGGGTCGCTCTTTTTTTACAATATCCCCGCCGTCGATCATTTTCCGGCTGCCCATGTTATCGTTATTATCTTCGGTACAGAGAAAAACCACGTAATTCGGATGGTAGTTTTTTATACAGTTAACAACCGGGGTATCCGATCCGCCCACAGTAAGTATTAAAACCTTCATAATATATTGTGCCCCCATTACCGGTCCCTATTTTATTTTACCGAGCTCTTTTTCTGCCTTTCTGACCCTTCCGTTGTGGAACTGTTACGGTTATTAATATTACCGTTGCTAGGCGCCTTTTAAGGGCATTGTTTGTTATTCTTTACGACATGCAGTGGATCAGGCAGTACTGGACGGAATTCATTTATATTCATATACTCGGTAAGTTCGCGGTCTTTCAAACCCGGCCACTCCAGCAACTTAAGAAACATTTGAATCCTCTTTGTTTTTGATAGCTTATTAGCACCCTGGCGATCCTCCGGGCATAATTCTTTCAGCACATATTCTTCAAAAACATTTATAAAACCATACAAGTCCTCATTAAAGCTCCTGGCTTGATGCCAGTCTTGACCGCTAAACAACCGCTCATAACGGCTTTTTCTATTATCAAGAAACAGTTTCGGAATTATTTTTATTGAACCCAGGCCAAGCGGCTTACCCATACCGATTTTGTGCCGGTATTCCTTACCATGCTCGCCGGGTAAAAGAAGCGCCCATAAGATAGCGCCCAATTCCACTTTAGACAAATTCTCAAAATGTATCATGCTATGAAATTTAACGCCCGGCTTTACCGGTGAAAAAAGCGTGTGCTGCTTGTCGATCTGTAAATTATACTGTTCTTTATCCTTTATGTCAGATAAGCGGACCTGACCTTTATGCCAGTAAAATTTATGTCCTCGGATCACTGTATCGTGCGGCGGTGGACTGGCGTAATGATCCAGCCGCAACGCCAATTTAGGCAAACCATTTTTGTCTCGCAAACCAGTGGGCACCTTGTCCGGCTGCTGTTGGGTGAGGTAATGCTGAAAGGCGGTTGGTTTTGGCCCACTTAGAATTTTAGGAATTATCGGATGGTCTGAAAGCCAGATGTCTTCTTCACCAGGGTTTAACATAGCGTCACAAAAAGATATCCGGCCGGCGCGGGAAGCACACCTGTCCTTATTTCCTTTGGGAGCAAATCCAAAAATGGCCTCAGTCATGTCAAGATTAACCTCTGAAGTTTCCGGACGAAGGCTCGGCGGAATAAAATCATGGGGGGTTTTTTCATAAGGCAGACGAAACATCATAGTATGGCCAAAAAATACCAGAACCCCGTTTTTAAGTAAATAAAACACAGGTTGATAAGGCCTTAAAGCCCCATCCTTCCCTCCCAGCAGGCATTCCTGCTGCTGGCTTACCTGCTCGCGATAGCGTTGAAGAATTTCATCGTTTATTTCAATTTGTTTGGATACAGGAACTGATTCATCTGGTGGGAAGATTACCGCCTCCATTTTTTTCTTTGGTATATTACCACTTCTGACCAAGATCGCTTTCATAAAACCTTCAGCAGGTGAACTCCTGGCATCCGAAACTGGCAAGTACTTCAATTGCAGATAGCCTCTGACCTTCTGGTAATCATAATCACCGGGCTTTATCCAGATACATCTTGCATTCTTACACTCGTGCCATGTTGGTAGACTTGGCGGTATCTTTTCCTTATGAATGCGCGCAAAGGTTACGCCTTGTACAGACAGCGCAGGCTTGATAAACCAGCGATCCTTTTCCTTAACCAGATAGCCTGCCTGCACCAGGGGGGTAAATTTTCTTCCGCCTTCATCGTCCCGCATGAGTAGTTTTCGATAATAAACCCCCAAACTAGAGGTGTCTCCAACTGCCCGGAACACCAGCGGCTTATTTGTCACCCACTGCATTTTGCCGTAAGCTGCAACCTCAACAATAGATCGGACCATCCCGCGCAGGGAACTGCCGGGGATAGCAGGAAGCCCGTTGTTATCCAGGCTATAAAAGCGCGCGTACTGCCGCTTTCTTTCATCGCTCATTTTGTGCAAGCGTGTCTTCTTAAACTCCGCATAAGAATCCGGCTCGCTCATTCCCCTCACATAAACCGGCGACTCAGTCATGATTTCACATTCAATGACTCCGGTATAACGTTCATGGTAATACCGGTCCATATCCGGTAAATTCTGTTCGGCCGGAACCGCTCTCTCTGGTAAGGGCACAAAATTATAAGGCGCGTGCGCGATGCGCCCCGGTCCGGTCGGGTTGTTGTGCCTGGGGTTCATCTCTTAATCCCACCTTTCTTCTGTATGGGTTCACACCGCAGGTCCAGCAAGCGGCTCAGATAGATCCGGGCACAGCCATCTTCGCTATAGGCCAAATAATGTCGCAAAATTAACCGCAATGGCCTGTAAAGACCTTTTCCGTCACCGAAACTCGATGCCGGGATATCCAGCGGCACAGCGTGCCGCAGCCCCTGCCTCCCGTCTGCTAACAGGGTGAAGCCTTGTTCCCTGTCTTCAATCCGGGTACCCCAGAGAATCTGCTTCTCATCAAAGGAATGGGCTTCTTCTTTGGACACATCGTGCAAACTACAGGCCTGAAACCCTCTTTCACTTCGCCACACCCGGATCTCCCCGGCTTCACAAAACAAATAGGCATCCTGTAAGGTGTCTGCTCTCAACGGGGGTGAAATTGAAATCTCGTAGCGTTTGAACAATTGACTTGAAGTAAGCAGCTGATTGTTCTGCAACCGGCCCCAGATCACACCATCGTCGGCGTGCGCCAGGAACAGGGCGTACCGGCCCTGCATAGAGTGCATAGAATGCTCGCTAAACCAAACCGCCGGGTCAGACACAAAACCATCAGTAGAAAGAGTTTTCACATTACAATCCCAATGATCTTCCCGTATCAATCCATTACCTCCCCGCAGCTCCGGACAAATTCCTCCAGCTTGCTCGCATCACCTTCTACCTGAATAGTCCCATCCGGCGCCTGAACAATTGTCCATTGCTCGCCAGCATAGGCCAATCCGGCCTTTTTTCCGCTCAGCCGGCCGCGCCCTATGGCACTTTCGCCGCCCAAAGCCAGGTCACCGGTCCATAAATCCTTTAAAAGCAATAAAAGCAGGCCAATTTCACAATTCTCGGGGTTGTCCAGACTTAGCTTTACTTCCAGTGAAGTGTCATCTTTGCCAAACACAGGCTGTTCATCAAAAAGAGCGCCGGGATAAGCCCCGCCTGTAAAACGGTCAATTATTATCCTGCTCTGTACCAGCGGCACAGGATTTTGAATCACTGTTTCCTCCACCCACAGACGGCTGGCGGCAGGTTTTGTTTTATCCTTATGGTCTTTGCGCCGGTAGCCGAATATGTTGTTAGTTAGTGAGTAAGCATCTTTACCGAGCGTGTTGGCAATTTTAATGGCCCGGGAACGCAATACCCCCGCCAGGCTGGTACCGCTTGCCACAGGCACATAGTCACCATCCCGCCTGGAATGCAGGTGCGCCGTGTCCGGCAGGCAGGCAACCGCCTGTATGGATTCCCTGCCGGGAGACGGGGATGATCTGAAATGCCCCGGCGAGCGGTTAATTAGTGAACCATTGATAGTAAATGACGCCTGAAGGGTGAATTTGTCAGGGATTGGCCTTTCCAGGAGGCTTACCCCCAACAGGCTGGCCACATCCGGGCCATACAAACAATTGGCCTGACTGTTTGCCAGCCAGGACAGCATTCCCTCCGGTCCGGTCAGATCATAACGAACCACTTGCCAATTTCTAATCTTACAGCGACCGAACCCCCGGCTCTTCCTGCCGCCAAGTGCGATTTCCCCTTTGCCCAGCCCCTGCAGGGCAAGCGCCAGGCCTTCGAATAACATTTTTTTATCCATGCCCTTAAGCACCAGCAGTTCAAGGGAAATCTTAAAAGGCGAACCAGCCGCCAACAGCTCCAGATCATATTTGGCCCCATCCTCAGCTGTGCCGGTGCGGGGATTAACAGCTACACCGTCACGCAGCTCCACCACCGGCATATCTCCCAGCGCATCGTCCACAAACAGCAAGCTCTGCGTGCAACCTTGCGCCTCACCCGCATTATTTGTTATTTCCTGCCACAGGTTGCCCGGCCAGCACTCTGCAATACTTGACTTGCCTGGCATCTCACTGCCAAATATTATTTCCGCCAGACCACTGTTGTACCTGCGCAGATAATTACGCAAGGCGCCCGCAATAGAAGAACCAGTCAGCAGTGCCCGGCCTTCCAGCGGGTCAATGAGCAGAGGCATGTCAACCAGTCCCTCCGCGTCCCCACTGCCCAACAAAGCAGGCGTTTCCAAAACCATGTCGCCCGTAACAATAACCCGCTCCTGTATCATCCGGGAATCCCGCCACCGCCCGCTCATAAGACACTTTCCTCCTGTAGCTTTTTAACGGTCTTTTTCAGCACTGCCTCCAGCAATCGTACGGTGTATTCAAGCTTTATTTCTTTTGTGATTTCTGCCGAAACACCAGCTACAGAGACAATTCCTGGTTTTTGTTCTAATCCAAGATAGTCCTTCCATATCTTTTCATCCTTAATGTCCTTCTTAAGCCAGGTAGAAAGCCTTCTATTGCCCGTGATCCTGGCGCGTTTAAATTGTCTTGCGCCTGTTTCACCCATATCATTTAAGTAGTTGGTGATAATTTCAGGCTGATCCTGGCGCAGGGCCTGTTTTGCTACCTCCCTCAGGCGGTTTAACTGGGATTTCTCCGGGGGAAAATGTATTATATCTAAACGGTCTATGGCCTCTAACAATCTTCCGTCCAACGTTTTTTTCAGCCGCCTTACTGCCAGTCTCCCGGCCAGTTCCGTACTCTCACCGGATAAAGGCAGTTTATCGTCTCTGAGCAGGTTAGGCCTGTCACATGCAAACTTGCTCAGAATATTATGCCTATTAAGATTAATGGCAATGCGGCCAAAACCCTCCACCCGGCGGTCCCCGATACCCTCGGCAAGATACTGTTCAAGAACACCCTGAGCAATATCCCCGGCCCGGTATACGAAAACGCTGCCGGCCTGTACAGCGGGGACCTGAACCAGCGGCAAACCCCATTTGCGGTTAAATCCCCCGACAATTCTAGTTGATTGATATGCACGCTCATGTTTACAGCCGAGGATTTCATCCAGGTCTGTTGTATAATGTCCGTTCTTGTTCCGGAAAATAAGATCGCTTAACAGGGTCAGAACAAGCTCCCCTTTCCGCTGTGCACCTTGTTGTTCACACTCGTTCCAGGCATCGTGTATCCTGGTTTCCCTAAAAACAACCCGGCCATACCCCGCACTTTTTGAACCACCAATTGCAATCTGCCTGTTCTCCATCCACGATTTCAGCAGATTCAGATCGCTGACATTTTTTGACACAACCGCGGCGCCGAAAACCTGGCCGGCGGCAATAGCTTCGTAACAGTATACCGTACTCCTGTCCTTTAGCCTGACCATACGCCCTGCGCTGGCGTTGTGCATTGACAGGCTGCTGCTGGTTTTAACTAAATACGCAATATCTCCATCCAGCGAGTAAAAGCATCCGGGGCAAGGCTTAAGGTTCTCGACTTCTTCTAATGCCAAGTCATAAACAGTACCGTTGTCATCTTCTAATTCCTCTTTTTTCATATACCAGGAAAGCGGTTTGGGTATAGTCCGGTAGAAGTTATTGTCAACGGGGTAGGCGTTTAAGTAACAGTTTGTACCATCAAAGAAGAGCCTGCGGCAGACGGGATCCAGTGCCGGGTCATAAGTCCCCTGCTTTTGCGCCCGACGTTCCCGCAGGTACAAATTTATCAAAGCACCGCGCAGCATGCTGCCTGGAATATAGTTAAAGGACTTGGAACTGTTCTCTTCACCCGCGCTGAGTTGGGTCGCCAGTAAGGGACTCAGCAGATGGATCTGGTAAGACAATGCCTTCATAATTGCACCGCCTTTCGAAACTCATCAAAATAGCAGTCTGTGATCGGCTGCTGCTTTTGGTCCAGGAGTTCTGCGCTAAGCCGCCCCAGCCCCCTGGTTATACCTGTGCCCCCGCGCCGGAAAGCTTTGATGCAAGCGGCCAGCAGAGCTAAATCAGATGTCGATGGCTGTTCAACAAAAAACAGCGCCGATTCAAAGGGAGTTTTTCTTAAAATTACCCTTATACGCCGCAAACTGCTATCCCTGGCAACACCGCTTTCGTCTAGCGCTGTCTGGCTTCTTGTGGAAGTAAACAAATCCAGTACTTCCTCCGGCCTGATTCTTTTTTCTTTTATATCACTTCTAATAGCCAGCCTCAAGTCCTCCGGCAGAAGCGCGTTGCCAATCATCATCAGCGCGCTGTCGCCGGGTGAACTGCCGGGTGAGCCAAATAGGCGCCGGGCGCATTGCTCCCACATGCTGTTTTTGGGCAGGGCAGCAAGAATATCGGCACATTCCTGCACCAGCAGGCCCTTAATGGTCCGTCCATTCAAAAAAGGAAACCCATTTTGATCATGCTGGACTTCAGTGTCTATCGCACCCGCCACACCATCGCCCCGACCAAAAACAGCGTCACTTTCCAGCGTAATTTTTAAAATATACTTTGTCATTTTTCCTGACCTCCCTTGAGAGGGATATAAAAATCCATAGCTTCGATAGCGTCAAAATAACCGCAGCGCTTACCCTGCCAGCCCTTGTGTTTCATGTCCGGCATCTCCGGGATATCCGGCAACCCGGTCATGCTATGGGCTGTTAAGAAGTATTCAACAGCATCATCGGATCCGGTACGTAATATTTCCCGCAGAGCCTTGACCTTATTGCGCCTGTCCTGCCAGGGCTCGTCCTTAAATTCCTGAATAATCCGTTCAAAATTTGCCCACGACCGCCAGTCTTCCGCACAGTTAAGCGAGACCGGCCTCAAGTAAAGAAGTTTGTCTTCTTGCACTGTGGACTCCCGCACTGTGTACTCCCGGTTTCTGATGGTTTCCAGATCATCCAGCAATCCCGCCGTGGCAAAGTGCCAGTCCAATGCAGTAACGTCCCCTTCCCTGCGCTCCCTTAATTCAGTAATCCGCCTTTTAGCTGATGCGCAGAGCGCCTCCGCCAGAGCATAGCCTCTGGCAAAAGGAAAACGGGTCTTGACCACCGCCACCCCGGCCCGGCAGTGGACAGGCATATTGTCCACCAGCTTTTTTTGGGCCAATTCACGCAAATAATGCGTGGTTAAAGCCAAACCCAGGCGGCCATCGCAAACAAAAGTTAGATCATCCCCGCCAAAAACAATGGGACGAAAGGGTAATTTGTCTTCCTGCAATTCTATGACGCCGGCTATTGTTTTTTCATCTTTTTCTACTGATTCAACTAGTTGACTGGTTGTTTCCCTCAAGGCTTCCAGGAAGGTTTGTTCAATGGAATTAGAAAAATTCCTTAGGGCTCTAATGAGGGAGCGGTTGGAAGAGGAGTTTGATTCCGTATATTTCATTATTCTCTCACCCATGCGATTTCCATCAGAGTGGACAATAGCGATATAGCTTGATTCTCCTTTAGTGCGGCCCAGCTCCTCAAAGTTTGTTGGAATCTCATAGCCCTGCAAATCCAGCAGTTCCTCCAAGCGATCATTTGCTTTTTTTGCAGCATTAATTTTTGCTTCCACCTCAGCGCCAAACAGGCGCCCTTCGTCATAGCCCACTGCAGGCAGCCCCGTATAAACACAGGCAGCCGTCACTCCCAGACCGAGCAGTGGAGTCGAAGCAGGTTGATCCGCCTTGCGTTTTGCTAGAATACCCTTAGTCTGATCCAGGGCCTTATACAAACTGCCCTCTTCCCAGTCAAAACTATTATGCGCCAAAGTCATGTTCAGTCCGGGCGCCTTCAACAGCGCCTTCCGGGTCAGACAACGGGCAAATTCAACAGCAAGCGGCTGGCTGCAAAATAATATTGCCGCGTTTCCACCTCCCGTATAAAGCAGTTCCGCAGCCAAACCTCCCTCCTCAATCCTATGTTCATTTAATTTTTCATCCGTCCCGGCGGCGTTGATATTGATCACGTTATGCGGATGGGGCAGAGATTCCACCACCCACTGCCGCGTGGCGCAATCCACCAGATAGGAAGCCCCCACGTTTTGCTGCAGGTTGTTGGTACCGAAAATGTATTTCTGGATATCTCTTGTGTCAACAAACGTTAGAGTATACTGCTTCATGACCCGGCCCCTTCCTAGTTATTTGTGCTATTAATCCATTCCCGCAACCTCGCCTGCAGGTTAATCAGATCGCTCATGCCGAAAACTTTCACCTGTCCTTTTGCAAACCAGGATTCCTTAATTTCCCGTTGCAACTGCCCGGGTTGATTGTAACAACATACGAGACCCACCCTTGCTTCGTCTCCACCTAACTGCCGGGCCCGTGTAAAAGCTTCAAAAAGCCCGAGTTTGCATTTATTTTTTTTGTTAGATGCTTTACATGATAAGGCAAACAGCTGATATCCCCGGACAAAAACCACGTCCAGTTCAAATTTTCTGGGTTTCTTAGCCTCTAATTCAAGACACAGATCATTTAAACCTAAATCTTCAACCAGCTGCCCGACTGAGCAAAAGGTATATTCATCCAACCACTTACCTTCTAAAAATTGTTTGCAACTGCTTAATTTATCCCTGCCCAATATTTGAGCAAATAACCCGGGTGAAGGCTTACCGTCACATATTTCATCGATTTTATCTATTACCTTTGTCAACGCCGGATACTCCGACTTTGTTGGCAATGACTTGGGCTCAATCTCCTTATTGCCGAGTTTTTTCAACCATTCTTTCCATTGCTCATATGCATCTTTGTTGCTGTATATTTCCGCCAGGACACGGCAAAAATCAGGGTGAACCAGTTTCTGTTTAACGTTATCAATCCTATAACCATGCAGGGATAGAATTTCCTTTAGCCGAACAGGGCAATTCTGTCCAATATAAATTTTTTTGGTAGTGTCATCATCTTTGGTGTCAATCATAAGGGATGAAGTACGTGCATCTAGATAGCTGAATACAACTGAAGCGGCAGTTTTCTTTAGTGCTTGATAAGTATAAACAGACATGGCTTTTGTGCCGCCGGTGTAATTGAGCCCCAGAGATAATTTTGGGTCTATACCCTTCAATAAGCGATCCATATCTTTCAATATTCGATCCCCACACCCTCTATCTATCTGCCGCATCTCAACCTGAACTCCCAATTTCCTCTGGCCAATGACCCATTTTAAATCCTCTGCAACTTCTCCCGTGTCTGCTGTATGAAGCAAAATAATCCTGGCTCGATCTTTTGCCAGCAACAGAGCGGACACAAAGTTTGGCAGAGGATTCGTGCCAACGAGTAGAAAAAGGCAATCTGTTTGATAATTTTTTAAACTGTCCATTTACAAACACCCCCTATTGGAAAACAGTACCAATAGTTCAATGGGATAAGAAATATCACCTAAATTATGACATATAGCATCTCAATAATCTGTATTTCTAGCACAGATTTCCAATTCCTTTATTTTTTACATAAGTATCTGAATGCCTGCGATCTATTTCAGCGCTTAAACCCATGAAAATTGTGCATTTTAAAATGTTTGGAAGAAAAGGATGTTCATGAACTAGCTGGTTATTTAATACCGGAAGATGGTTTAAGGTGGTTTATGGAACATAGGGCAGGTTACCTCGTGCGGAAGGAACGTGGGACCCTACAAAAGGCGAATTGGGGGAATTATACAGTGGGTGCCACGGCACTATTTATTCAGCGTGCCCAACCCACGCCATACGAATTTTATATCAACTTTTATCGGGTTTGGTGGCGCAACTAGATTTTAGAAAAAATACATGATTTACAAATGCCGTTTTCGGACCCATTGTTATCGGGATTGGCGGTGTAACGTTGGTCCGAATGCGCCTGTTAGGAGCATACCTTTTTTCCCTTTCAGTCCCCTTGTTATCGGGATTAGCGGTGTAACGGAGGTCAAAATATCCCCGTTAACTTGATGTCCGGTTATCTTTCAGTCCCCTTGTTATCGGGATTAGCGGTGTAACGCACAGGGTTCACCGTCCTTGCCGGCAAGCAAGGGCGCTTTCAGTCCCCTTGTTATCGGGATTAGCGGTGTAACGCACAGGGTTCACCGTCCTTGCCGGCAAGCAAGGGCGCTTTCAGTCCCCTTGTTATCGGGATTAGCGGTGTAACGTTCAATGACAGGAGGCGATAAGCTATGATTCAAAAAGCTTTCAGTCCCCTTGTTATCGGGATTAGCAGTGTAACGTCGCTTAATTCGTCAAACTCGGCGCCAACCGCGCCTGCTTTCAGTCCCCTTGTTATCGGGATTAGCGGTGTAACATGGGGAATGTGGGGAAGAAGGAGGATCCTAAAAAAACTTTCAGTCCCCTTGTTATCGGGATTAGCGGTGTAACGACGGGTTGTGGAATGACTATGAGTAATTACTTTTTGTCTTTCAGTCCCCTTGTTATCGGGATTAGCGGTGTAACATGGGGAATGTGGGGAAGAAGGAGGATCCTAAAAAAACTTTCAGTCCCCTTGTTATCGGGATTAGCGGTGTAACATCCTTGAACCTTTTGATTTGTCAGCATTCCAAAATTGCTTTCAGTCCCCTTGTTATCGGGATTAGCGGTGTAACAACATCTAAAAAACCTTTTACCAAGGAAGAAATTGATTCTTTCAGTCCCCTTGTTATCGGGATTAGCGGTGTAACCGACCGCGGGCAATCGGGCAAATCCTTGGTATCACAGGGTTTTTTAGATACCAAGCAGGTCCTTATTGGCTTCAAATTTCGCAAATCCCTTTTCTGCTTCAAAACCCCCTCCTTTTGCGAAAAAACCAATATTATCTATTTTCAGTTATTATCTATTTCAGCCCAAACAGCAAAAACCCTCTTTTTATTCTACCCGTGGCACTGCAAATTATATGGACAGGAATCATAGCACTGGCCATGCCCCGGATCGATTTCCTCGTAAATCATCCTCATTTTCCCATCGCGCTCTTCAATGAACCACTGGCGCAGCTCATCGTCAATAATATGGATGTCCTTTTTTACCACCAGTCGGTCGCCTTTGAATTCGGCGTAGACCAGGCACCCTAAGTTTATTGGATATTCGTAAATGGCTTCCATCACCAGTGCATATCCGGTGGTAGTAAGCCGGTGAAATTTTTTTGACTCGCCGAATTTTAAATCCAGCACCATCGGCTCGGAAAAGGTATAGGCGTCGGTGCTGAGGTTTGCACTGAGCCCAAAGAATGTACCGTCTAACTTTTGCTCCACCACAACCGGTATAGCCAGAGCGGCCAGGGAATCCTCAGCAATATAAGGCTGTTTCACCAGTATCTCCTGGACGCGGGCGGCAACCCTGGCGTTTTCAAAGGCGGCCAGAGTGACAGCCTTTTTTTTCAACTCTGCAAACTCTTCTTCTTTAAAAAGGCTTTGATGTTCGGTTAGAAAACTCAGATTAAGAGGGGCATTCAGTTGTTTTAGTATTTCTTGAAAATTGCCGACCCCTTTTTCGTAGATCAGCCTTTTCGCCCGCACCAATACGCGGACAAGTATATCGTGGAATATTTTGCCCCTGATCATCGCGGTGTTCGGCCTGGTCTTGATGCCGTCAATCCTTCTCAAATAAAGGTCCCGGTTTGTCGTGCAGTAAGAATTAGCTACTTCATACAGGGCAAGTTTCAAATCATATACTGGCGCCAGCGGCGGCTGGTGCCAGTTCCATCCCCGCAGTTCCTCCGCTATTTCCATTTGTCTGGAGCGGGGCAGATATCCTTTCGAAAGCTGCTTTCTTTCTTCGTCGGTTAAAAAATACATATTTTTGCTCCTACCTCACATCTCCGCAAAAATTGCGGTACTCACAGTCGATGCATTTTCCTCTTTCACGAACTTTGTCGGGCATTAATTCTCTCAATACCAAAAGGCGGATCTTGCGGAGCGTTTCCTTAACGTAAACCCTGGCGCCGGGCGTAACCTCAACTGGTATAATTTGGCCCTGATCAATATATATGAAGCCGTAGCGCACCGGCTTGTTGTATTCATCCTCCAGCAGCATGGCGTAGGCTATAAGCTGGTACTTATGGTTTAAAGACGGCCTTTGGGCGCTGTGCTTGAACTCAACGGGAAAGATGTCGCCCCCCGATACGATGTGCATGTCCAGTTTGCCCTCCAGACCAAGACGAGGGGAATAAAGAGCGGCGTGAAATTTTCGCTCACCATCTTTGAAATTATAACGCTTAAAGGTCCTGCGTTTCTCCAGTTGATCCAACTCCAGGTGCGCTTCTGTGCCATACTGCATCTTCCGGGTGATTTTCTTCTGGATCGGGCAAACGTAGGTAAAATAAATAATCCTCGGGCAATACAGGTACTGCTTGATATCGGTTACCCTTAGCTTAAGCATCCGGGATGCCTCCAGGCTCAACATTGATTACCGTGAGGAGCCTCAGATCCTTGTCGCATACAGGGCAGATTAATATTTTGCCGTTTTTTCTACCCAGAGTCTTTTTAATTCTTTGCCTCAGCTCATCCCTGCGGTTATGGTTCAGTTCACCAAAAAAAGCCGAATACTGGATGTGAGTTAAACCGTAATCTTTGCAGGCCTCGAATATTTTACCGCGGATTCGATCCTCTTCGATATCGTAAATAACCAGGGTCTTCAATTTACCACCCGCCGACAAAAGGCCGGTATTTAGCCTCGCCGCGTAAAAATGTGGCAATCCGGCGGGCCTGGCTCTGGATAATGGTGCGCAGCTTATATTTTTTGCCCCGGAATTTCTCCTGGCTTTCCAGCCTTTCGTTAATTTTCTCTGACAGGTGGCGCCTGGCAGCGGTTGAAAGCATCCCTTCTTCCATTTCCACGGCAATGCCTTTGTTGATCATGGCCACCACCACCCGGTCCACCACCTGCTGCCGGAATTCCTCAACGAAATCGTAGACAAGGCTTAGCTTGCCCGGACGGTCCACATGCAAAAACCCGGCGAAGGGATCCAGGCCAGCTAATATTAAAGCGCCCTCCACCTGCCGGTACAGCATGCCGTAGCCGTAATTCAGCAGTGAATTGACTGGATCGGCGGCGCCCCGGTGCTCGCGCCCGGGGAAATCCATCTTATCCCCGGTCAGCATTTTGACACCCTGCCAGTACAGGTTTCCAGCCCGGCCTTCCGCGGACATAATCTGACCCCGGACATCGTCTATGCACCGGCCCTTGATCTCACTAAGCTGCGCCGCTATTTGTTCAATCTGGTTGATCCTGGTGTATATAGCCTCAAAAAGTTTCCGGTCCACACTTTTACGGTATTTGGAGAAGTATTTCAGTACGTTGGCCTGGTTTTTTAACTTGCCTTCAATAAAAAGTTTAGCCAGGGCAACACCCCTGGCATCGGTAAAGGCCAGAAGCTGTTCGCGGCGGGTAATAACCGTGCCGGTCAGATAGGGTGAAACCAGTTTGGCAAAGGGCTTTCCTGAAGGCGTGAGAAAACTAATCTGGACGCCGTGCTCCACGCATTCCCTGATCAAGTCGGTAGAAAGACTTGCGCCGGGGGTGTCGATGGTCACCTGCTCCAGGTCGCGAAAAGGAATTTCGTTAACAACTTTGCCGTTTTCTTTTAAAATCAGCCGCTCGCTTTTTTTACCCAGAAAGGAGCCGTAGTTGGAGACAAGAAGTTCCATTTGGAAACAGATCCCTTTATGCTTTTGTTGTTTATTATGTCCGTCCGGTGGAACTTTTAACCAGGAACATGTGGCTGGTTAAGAAAAATACAATGACTCGCAGAATACTAATGCTTCCCCTGCGGCACATCCATCAATCCATCCTCACTATTGTAAGGCACCTCAACAATTTTAGGCCGGCCACGCCCGCTGGCCCTTGCTAGTCCCTTTTTTCTAAGCATATTATAACGTTGCCACGATATTGGAACTAACAGTTGGCTGGCTTCCAGGGGTTCGTTCTCCCGCAAAAAAGCTTCATATTCGTTTTCAAGAGCAGCCGGCAGGACTTCCAGGCTGTCAAAGGCCCGGTAAAACAATTCTTCAAGGCTTTCTTTCGCATCAAAGGCACGCATGGTACGCAAACAACTAGCTTCAAATTCACTATAAACCTGATTAAATTCGTTATCCCAGCACTCCGCTACCCGGCCCTGGTATATTTCGTCCAACCAGCTGGAAATTTCCCCTTCATCAATGATCTTTCCATCATTCCTTTTAAGGATTTCCAGAGATTTGAGCACCAGATCCGCCAGATAAACATGCTGCCCGTCATTTGGTTCTGTGCATACATATACAGGCGCCCGTTTTTTCAGCCGGCGGCGGTTGACCCGGCCAAACCGCTGGATCAAAGCCTCCAGGGGGGCCGGGTCAGTATAAATCATGTCTAAATCAATATCCAGGCTCACTTCTACTACTTGTGTAGACACCAGCACAAGCGGCTGACGCATTCTGGATTGTGAACCACTGCTGTCCTGGACAATTCTTTCTTTGGCTAAACGATCCCGCCCGTTAAACCTGCCGTGGAGCAACACAACCCGGACATGGCCCGTCAGGATGCCGGATAGCTGGCTATAAACCTGTTGGGCTCTTTTGACGGTATTGCAGCAAACCAATACACTCTGGCCATCCCTGGCAGCAGCGGCAATCTGCTTAAGCCGGTCCCCTTCCAGTAGATCTCCTTCCAGCATCAGCAAACGGTGGCGCTGGAATTTGCTGAACATAGCCGGAGTGGCCCGTATGGTCTGATTTGTGCCCATTGCCTCCGCCAGCCTGGCTTGCAGCAGGCCAGGCAACGTCGCCGACATAACCAGAAAGCGGGCGCCAAAGTTTTGCCGCAGGTATTTTATCGTTCCCAGGATGGTCGCCAGCCGTTTAACATCATAGGCGTGAATTTCGTCGAAAACAAATGCCCCTTCCAGGAAATCCGTCAGCAGAGCTTCGTACCCTTTTAACCGGTAAAATCCTTTAAGCATTTGATAGGGGCTTAATACCCGCACCGGGTAATGGTGCAAGCGTGACAATTGCCTGGCCCAACGCGCCATCCCGGCCGCCTGCCGCCTGCTGTAATCCTCCTGCAAATAGCCCCTGTAAAGGGCGAGCACGCTGCGGCTGTGCTCCAAACCCACCATTCCGGGGAAGCTCACTTGATTTAAACGGCTGTACATGGCATTCATGCTTGCTTGATAGGGCAGGGTATAGAAGAGCCGGGGAAATGCTCCCTTGCCGTCGACCTGGTTTGCCGCCCACAAAAGCGCCGCTTCAGTTTTCCCGCTGCCGGTGGGGGCAATCATTATAGCCGACCCCTTTGTATGCAAACAAGCCGTTTGATGAGGATACATTTTTTCTGCCGGTAATTTCCACTTACTTAACAATTCGTCGGCGCCGCTTAGCTGTATTTTTGCCAGCCTTTGGGCATGGGCTGACGCGGCGTGATCGCAGGTAACGATATGACCGCGCAACGTTAGCGTGCCCACGGTCAATTCCCTTCTGAACCTTGCTGTCCCGCGCAGCCAGCGCCGCAGGTCACTTAATAGCCTGCGGATGTTGGCCGGCCCCCTGCTGGTAAACTGCTTCAGAGCTTGTTCGCGGGGGTGCAAATTCACCATCCTCACGCCGGCGGAAGCCAGACCCAGTTCTTCAATCCACGCCGGCACGCATGCGGCCAACCACTGCCAGAGACCGGACAGCACCTTTTCACCAACCCCGGCTGTCAGATCCTGCAGTGCGTCTTCGGAGCAATCTTCTCCCCCCATGTATAAAAGGGATATTTCGTCCGGGTCCTTGTGGTGGTAGGCTATCGCCGCCGCCATCCAGAGATTTTCCTCTTCGCTAAAGCCTTTGTCCAACCAGTCTAAGAAGGCTAAGGAAAGTACTTCGTGCCGGTGGGGCCAGCGCGGTCCGCCCCGCAACACCCCCTGAAAGCCTTCCGCTGCTTTGCCAAAATCGTGGAGCAGGGCAGCCCAGAATAGAGTCTGCCACAAACCTGGGCAACCGGCCATTTGCGGCAGACCAGGGCGGAGCGCTATCATCCCGGCTAACTTTTGCAATACAAGCCAGGTATGCCGGGCTAAGCTTTCTCCATCTGCCCCCTCTTTTTCCGGGCTTTTTGCCCACACATCAGCCAACCAATCCGGCCATAACAGGCTGGTCATCATCGTCATCCCCCACAAAGGTATGAAATAACAATCCAAGCTGCACGTCCTTTTCTACCGGCGATACCGGATCAACCCAATATTTCTCCTCCGTTTGTTCCTGATGTCTGATGAAGTCAGCCGCGTATACCCGCCGTCCCAACACCACATAACGGCCAAACGTGGGTCTGCGCCCGCAGCCGTAATCCAAAAAGCGCGGCATCAACGCCGCATAGCCCCGCCCGGTCTGCTGCGCCATCCGGTAGGGCGCCAGTGTATGCTCAAAATAGGCGTTGTTGGTCAGACTTAACTTTACTTTACTGACCATGGTGTAGGTAAACAGGTCCTGGGAGCGGCCCAGAACAACGGGATAACTTGGTGAAAGGAAGGCGTCCTCCCATTCCGGTTTATTTATGTACAGTATTAATCTCGGCCGGAACAAAACAGTACGCTTGAAGGGATTAACCGAACCGCTCATAACTTTGGGCAGTTTTGTCCCCGGGAGCTTACCGCTGGAGGAGGTAAGGATGTGGACATGCTCAACATCATCAAATTTAGCCTTATAGGTAAAGTGATAGGCGAATTTTATCCCCTCGGGCGGCGCCCATTCCCCCAGGGCGCTGCATATATGTCCGTAAATGGTAGCAGGCGGTGGCATTTCAAAGGTAGGCTGGACGCCCTGCATAAAGTGCGGGTAGCGGAACGAAGTGGTCAGTCCCTCCGCTACTATTTTCAGCACCTCCATCTTGCCCTCCTATTCCAACCAGGCCGCGTTTTTCGGCGCTTGCAAGGCTTCGATTAACCCCGCAAAAGCCTGCCGGGGGTGGCAGAGGGATATCCCCTTGCCCTGATGTTTCTCTATAAAATCTTCCAACCCTTTCCGTTCCTCATCCAGATAGCCGCGTACCCAGCCAACATAAATATCTGAAAGGATTTCTTCCTTATACATATCCAGCGCTTCAGCCAGCGCTTCCGTTTTTAGCTCTGGCAAGCCCTTCTTGTTTGCTCCCAGCACGTAACTAAAAATATGGTTGCCACCCCTGGTAACGGCAAAAATCAGCAACGGCGGGGTGACATCAGTATAATGCAGTGTCTGCATAGCTCCCCCATCCAGCCTGGACATTCCGGCAAAAAGAGCAGTAACTCGTTTAACACGTTCCTCCAGGGGCAAGCGATAGGCCTTTTCTTGCTCCATATGCAGCAGGCCCAGTTCAGCCGCCTCTTCTTTTCTTACGTTGTCCAGGTTGCGAAAACCTGTTTTATTTTTATACCAGAACGTGCCGGCGGACTTAAGATCCAGGGAAAACAAGCCCTTCAAGGTGGCGCGGTAGAACTGGTGCTCGTGCGGTACGGGGTCGCCCTCGTGCCGCGACATCACGCCGAAGTCACTTGTCGGGGTAACCGGGGCAATGGAAACCAGCGTGCTGGCCCTGAAGGGCGCCGCCCTGGTCACCGTGTCCGTAGTTTCTGTTTCACCAGCCCGTGATTCGTCGGATTCTCGCTTGGCCCGGGCCGACTCGCGTTTAGAGGGTGCGCGCATATAACCAAACAGGTCGTCGTCCCAATACCGTACCGGATTGGCGTCCGTGTAGGCTATTTTTTCCTCACGGTAAATGGGCGCCGGCTTCCACGCAGCGTCGCGTTCCAGGGTTGTGCGAAGCCAGTATTTAAATGCCTGGGCGGAAACATATGGGTAATAGCCTTCCCTGGTCCGGATTACCTTGACCCCGGTGCTGTTGTCAAAACGTTCACCTGGAATATTGCCCAGATTATTCAGCGCTGACGCCGGCGCGTCAACAAGCAGCAGGCCAGTAACAAAAGCCATTACAAATCCCCCTTTTCTGATGCATGATTATCTTTGAGCTCAGTCAGAGCATCAATGTTTTTACCCAGCCAGCCCAGTTCATAAAGCTGCTCAATCATCCTTATTAACACAAGATCCGCGGCCAGCCGCCAGTCCGGCCGTTCCACATCAAAGCCCTCTTCAAACACCTGGATATACGGCTCCAAAGTTACCAACGGCGGGTTGCCCCTCTTTACATGGGCCAGGTTGGCCTTTATAAGCGTATTGCGCAGGTGCGGATACTTTCCGGCATTGTAAAAGGCGGTAAAGAAACGGCGGTCATTTTCGCCGGCAACATAAGCAGCCAGCCGGTCGCCCAAATCCCGAATTTGCTCAATGCGCTCCTTTTCCACTCTCATCACCTCTTTCAAAAAAAGGTCAGTAATTTTCCAGGAAATCAAACTGGCATCGTCTTTTATTGAATAAAAACCGCGCGGGTCATCCTCCGTTTTTAGGCGCGCCGGAATACGCAGGAAATACCGGCGGATGAACCTTCCGGCCTGGTCCGGCAAATTAAACAAATCTTCAAACAAGAAATTTCTTTTCGGTCGTTTGTCTTCTACTTCATCACTGGCATCACGTTTTTTCTTTTTAGCGGGCAACGCCAAACGCCAGGCCCGTCCGGTAATAGCATTCCATTCAACGCGGTAGTTAGGGCTGGCCAGCTGCCCAAGAAAACCGGTGAGTTCAATGGGCAGGTGGTATATTTCCAGCGGCGGGTTCCGCTCATCCAGGGGATTGGACTGGCCGCTGTTGGTTAGGTGATAGGCTGTCACGGACGAAGGGCGCTGGTCACCTTTCTCCTCCCTGCGGCGATCCTCAATTTTCAGCAGGGTTTGGATCAAAAGGGTTTTGGCTGTCATCTTGGCCTCTGGCATTTTGCTGCTGCCAGCCTGCCTTGCGAGCAACATAGCCATGCGGTTTTCCTCAAAAAATTCAGCGGCAAAATCATAGATAATGTCCGGGTTGTCGGAGTGGACCGTCAGCAGCCTGCCCCCGCATTTGGCGCAACCCAGAGGAAAAGCCTGCAGGCATAAGGCCGCCTCACCTGATACCGGCAGGCCGGTGCGCCCTGCCGGATAAAAATTAACTACTCCCTCTCCGCTAAGTAAAGGGATGTGCTGCCGGTAGGCCCGCCCCGGCGGCAGCTTGTCCGAGAAGGCAACGGCAGCAGCCGGCTTGCCTGTGAAAACACATCTTTCAAGGGGGTGCCCTTTCCCGTAGCTTCTTAAAATCCTTTTGGCGTAATCATCGCGTTTTTCAGGTTGTTCTCTAAAAGCCGGCTGATTAAACCAGGCATTGGTTGTGAAAGCCACGCCGAGAAAGGACCTCAAGGGATCCCGGACATACTCGCGCTCTATAAAGGAGGCCGCTGCGTCCAGGTCATTTTCCCCAAGCTTACCTGGGTTAGATTTCCCCGCAAAGGCTGCCACTGTGGCTAAGCCGACATCAAAAAAAGGGTGTCCTGTGTAATTTAATATTTTTCTCACCTCTTTTCCAAAAAATTATTAAAACCCTTGTCATCGTGAAAAAATTACATGCAAAATAATTTTCTGTCCCCTTATTAACGGGGCAAAAACTGGTTGTAATTCATACAAAAAAAGGTGTAATATGTTGTATACAGCTTTATAATTTTAGTACTAGCATGGCCGGCCTGCAGTATGTGGGCAGAGGTGCGGGGTAAGTCCCTTTATAGGGCGCCCGTGACACAAAGGCTATGCTAAATTATTTATCAATCACTTTAACTCCCTGTTTAAGATGTTCTATAAGATTAAAAAAACTTGGAGCTTCAATATTATTGAAATTCCTAGATGCAGCGCCACAAATAGCATCCGCGATCTGGATGCCTTTCTCTTTTTCAGATAATCCCCACCTAATCACACACGCACATAATAGCTCTCCTATGAGTTAGAAATGTCAACATGTATTTCCTTAATTTATGATAAATTTCCCCATCCCGAACACCGCCCCCTTCCCTACATGGGTTAGCTCACCTAGCCGCAGCAGGGGCATAAATTCACTTAAATTTCCCTCATATGTAACCCGGCCGACGACGCCGCCCATGTTCATTTTACTATCCTGGCGCGCGGAGTAGCGTTCCCAGTCCACCCACCTGGTTTGGTCCCGGGCCAGGCGCACCGCGGCCGCGCGCTCAATCAAGCCGGTAAAGTCAAGCACGGGTTCCCAGCCGTGATGGAAATAAGCCAGTGATGAAAGACGGCGCAAAAGGCTGCGCATCAGTATATGGAACTCCACTCGCTGGACATACTTTTCCTCAAATTTCAGCCTGGTCATCGTCTGGAACTCCAGGACCGTACGCCTGACAGCCGGGATATCCGGCGCCGGCTTTGTTAGCTTATTGGCATCAACGATCCAGGCCGGTTCCATATTCCTGATCAACTGCTCTGTCGCCTGGTAAATTATTTCACTGGCGCCGCTGACCGGGTTGATCGCCCTGATCTCATCCAACCGGAATTTTTTGCGCTGCCGGCCGATGCCTATTTCACCCAGTTCCCGAAAAGCAACAATAAAATAAGGCAGATAACCGATTGCCCTGCCAACCAGGACCAAATTGAAAGACAATTTTTCGCCCGGCGCGTATTCTGTCTTAGTTTCCAGCGGCGGTTCCAGGATAAACGGGCGGGGAATGCTGGAGTAGTTGCGCAGCGCCCCGGAGCCCGGCGGCGGCGCTGTTTCAAAAATGTAGGCGTAAGGGCAGCTTGATTTCAGCAGGCAGGCCCCGCAGCCGGTGTGCGGTAAGGAGCATGCTATGCGCTTGAAGACGGCGCCAAAGCCTCCCCTCAAGGTCGAACCCTTGTAGGGCGGCAAGGAAAGGCCCTGCCTGCCCGCCTCTAAAGACAATACATACTTGGCCACATGAAAGCTATGCGACATTAAACAGGCCCCTTTACATAAAATGTTCGTTTTTAAGCAGTTATATTTACAGTATTCCCACATTATCCATATTTCGATAAATTACGGTAAATCCCTTCGTTCATTTAAACATAACGTATTGGGCCGGCAGCTGTTTGTCAGGCAAGAACTAAAAAAGGCGCGGGGGAGGTTTTTTAAAATTTGGTTATTCTAACGCTTCCTGCAGAACCTGGGAATAGCTAATACCTGCTTCCCCCGGGGGAACCAGGCCCTGCTTGGTTAGGATGCCAGTTAACCGCTTACGGCAGTGTTCGCGTTTTACTATCCGGCGGGCAGGGTCAAGGGTCACGTCATGGGGACCTATACTCTTCATCCCTTGACGCCGCTAACAGCGCCGCCGACTTTTCCTTTTCGGTCATTGTCAGAAGCTCTCCTGCGTTTTGGAAAACTCCCCCTCCGGAAAAATCATCAAAATCTTCATCGCCGCGGTTATCCGGCACTTGACATTGTGAAACTAACAAAATAAAATTAGAAACATAAAATGAACCATCATTCATATTTTTATACCTTTTATTTAACCCTGCCCAGGTCATTAGGAGTTCCGCATCCGCTTAACCTAACCCTGTCCTGGTCATAAGGAGTCTTTTATGGTCTACCAGAAAACAAAAAGAGCATTGGAAAAACAAAAATCGCGAAAGAAGAGAATACTCAGCGCCGCCCGGGAACTTCTGGCAACCAGCACCGGCGGCGCGTCCGTAAAGTCAATTGCCCAAAAAGCCGGTATTGCCACCGGTACCTTTTACCTTTACTTCAAGGATAAGGACGCCCTGATTGAAACGATCTTTAAGGAAATATACCAGGAATTGCTGGATCAAATCAAAACGGCACGGGCCCCCTATACCAATGGCTTCGACAAGCTGGAAGCCACCATGAAAGTATGCGTCAATATGTTTTTGGATAAAAAACACCTGGCCCGCATCCTCCTGGACCTTACCCCGCCAAACAGTCTGGTTTTTAACACCAGGTATGTGGATATCGTCAATGATTTAATCCGGCTGACCAAAATTGATTTGGACGAACTGCTGGAGCAACGGCTAATCCCTGAACAGGATACCCGGGTAAGCGCCACTGCCTTTGTCGGCGCCTTCCGGGAAGTTATTTTATACTGGATCAACAGCGATGAACCCGTGGATGCGGAACTAGCCTGCCGGACGATAATTGACTTTAACCTGCGGGGCCTGGGAAAGGTTTAGGGGAAGGTTTAAGTGATGGAATATTTATCGATAGAAACCCTGCAAGTAAGCTACAAGCAAAACAAACTGCACACCCCCGCCCTCAAGGATTTCAGCTTATCCCTCCCCTTTGGGTGTATCGGCGTGCTGATTGGGCCATCCGGGTGCGGCAAGAGTACCCTGTTAAGCGTTTTAGCCGGCCTGAACCGGAATTACCGGGGGACAGTGCTGATCAATGGCCGGTCACCGCAAGAGTGCGCCGCCACCGCTTTGATTCTGCAGGAGTACGGTTTGCTGCCCTGGAAGACCGTGGGGGATAACATCCGCCTGGGCCTGCAAATAAGGGGCTGCTCCAAACAGGAGATAGCTGAAAAAACGGAAAGAATCCTGCGCAGGCTGGGCCTGTCTGACTTAAGTAAAAGGTACCCGGTTCAGTTGAGCGGGGGGCAGCGGCAAAGGGTGGCTATTGCCCGGTCCCTGGTCCTGGAACCGGAACTTTTGCTCATGGACGAGCCCTTTTCTTCCCTGGACGCGCTGACCAGGGAGGAAATGCAGGTCCTGCTGCTGGAGCTGTGGCAGGAAACCAAACTAACTATCCTGCTGATTACCCACAACATTGAAGAAGCGGTATTTTTAGGTCAGAAGATTTTTGTGATGTCGGCCTGCCCGGGCACGATCATCAAGGAGTATATCAACCCGCTGGCCGGCGGCTGTTCCGCCCGGGGCAAGATAGAATTCCTGGAACTGGCCAACTCTTTGCGAGCCGGCCTGAGAGGGTTAAATTAACCATGTACGCAAAAGACTTAATCCAAAAATCCGCCTATATTTTCCTGGCCACTGCCATCCTCCTTGCTTTCTGGCATATTTTTTCCCTGCTGCTGCGGACCCCCGCTTTACCGGTCCCCCTGGCGGCGCTGCAGAGCTTTGTCCGGCTATTGCCCGGCGAGCTGATGCCCCATTTGACCATTAGTTTTTACCGGGTCGCTTTAAGCCTGCTCATTGCCACCGTGCTGGGCGTTCCCCTGGGGTTGTTTCTCGGTAAAAACCAGAAAGCCGATGAGTTTTCCGCACCCTTGATCTATATGACCTATCCCATACCCAAGGTGGTTTTCCTGCCTGTTTTTTTAATCCTGCTGGGGATCGGCAACATGTCTAAAATCGTCTTAATTACCCTGGTCATCTTTTATTTAATCCTGGTGACCACCAGGGACGCCGCCAGAAATCTGCCCAAAGAGTATGTGCTTTCGGTCAGGTCCCTGCGCGCCGGCGAGCTGGAACTGTACCGGCATGTGTATTTCCCCGCCTGCCTGCCCGCCATTTTAACATCCCTGAGGCTGGGCCTGGGTATGGCCATGTCGGTGCTGTTCCTCGTGGAAACCTACGCCACCCGGGAGGGGATCGGATTCTTTATTATGAATTCCTGGAGCAGTTTGGCTTACGATAAAATGTTTGCCGGAATTATTGCCATGGGCCTGATGGGGTTTTTGCTGTATTTACTTTTAGACGCCTGTGAAAAGGTCCTCTGTTCCTGGGTTCATTTATAATAACAAAATAAAAGGGGAGGAATGGAAATGCGCTTTAAAACTCTGCCGGCCGCGCTGCTCGGCCTGCTGCTGGTGCTGGCCCTGGCCGCCGGCTGCGCTCAAAAGGAACAACCTGGGGGTACGGCCGGTAACGCGCCGGCCAAATTGAAAATCGGTTCGTTAACGAACGAGGAGAACCTGCCGATCCTGGTGGCCCAGGAAAAAGGTTATTTTACCGCTGAAAACCTGGAGGTGGAACTGATCCCCATGCAAAGTCCTGTGGAACTCCAGAGCACCTTTCAATCCGGCGAGCTGGACGGCATGATGACCGACATCATGATCGCGCTGATGCTTAAGGGCGCGGGGGTGGATTTGCGCATTACCTCCATTGCCCTGGGCTCAACCCCCCAGGAGGGGCGTTTTGCCATCGTGGCGGCCCCCAACAGCGACATCCGGACAGTACAGGACTTAAGGGGAAAAAGTATCGGTATTTCCAGCAACTCGATTATCGAATATGTAACGGACGGTATTCTGGCCCAGGCCGGGATGAGTCCCTCCGACGTCAAAAAGATTACCGTGGCTAAAATACCGGTAAGGGTCGAAATGCTCTTAAACAACCAGATTGACGCCATCACCGTGCCGGATCCCCACATCTCCAACGCCGTGGCCCGGGGCGCCAGGGTAATCGCCGACGATACCACCGGCGAAAATCTTTCGCAATCTGTCTACGTCATGACAGAGCGGGCGCTCAGCGAAAAGGCGGACGCCATAGCCGGTTTTTATAAGGCTTATGCCAGGGCGACGGAAGACATCAACGCAGACCCCGAGCAATTCAGGGGTTTATTGGTGAGCAATTGCAACATCCCGGAACAAATTGCCGGGAACTATCAGGTGCAGCACTACACAGCGCTCCAGCTGCCAACCGAAAAAAATGTCAACGACGTGCTCACCTGGCTGAAGGCGAAGGATCTGCTCAAGGGCGACCTTAAATACGCGGAGGTAATTTAAGAGGGGAACAGCCCGGGTCATCAAATTGGGAAAGGGGGGAAAGGAAACCTGCCCCCCTGTACTTTCCCCTGCACCTCAAAAAAATATCCCCGCAAACAACTTGTTTCCGGGGATATTGCAGGAAAATAACTGGTGTTATCCGGTGCTACTCGATACTTACATATGATTATACCATGAAATAGCTATCCGGGGAGCAAAAAAAGCTGGAAACCTTTGCAAACAAGTACTCCTTTGGCTTCATCCGGGAAAAACGAATAGAGTATGTCTCTGCTGCCAGGGGACCTTACACCCCATCATTCCTCAAATGAAAATACCCCACCCGCATAATGTGTGATTGTACCCCTTTTTCGCTTGCTTTCTTTTTAAGACTGCTATTTACCTTTCAAATCTTAAATTATCCCAGTCATGGCCTTGTTTACCCCCCGGGATTAACATCCTGCAACAATAAATTGTTTTTGCTTAACCAAATTTACCACCCAGGGTCTATTAAAACGGTTTGTCAGAGCCCCAATACCGGTTATAGTCCATGATTTATTCCTCTAATCAGTTAGATTAAATATTATTTCCATGTTAAGTAGCCACCCCTTCCCCCATGAATCGGCTTAAGAAGCCGCAAACCCCTTTTTGTGCATAGGGTACGCGGTTATTTGTTGCTTTTCATAGCCGGGCAAGATTTGCCCCCCCTGTTTACTTCAATAAAATGTGCTTATGTTAAATAATATTAAGATTATTTAGTAATTTTTAATTGCTTTTTAGAAGCTAATGGGGTAAAAAATGATTAAATAAGGAAAGGAGGCGTCATCAGTATGCAGTTTAATTTTTCGGGAATTATTTGGGTGCTATTATTGTTAATGGCCCTCGTACCCGTCTTGAAACAGCAGCGCCTGGAAATTATGAGGATGAGGCTTATCCGCAAGATCGAGGTCAAGCGCAAGTCAAGGTTAATAACGCTGATACACAGGCAGGAGATGCTGAGCCTGCTGGGCATACCGCTGTCAAGGTACATTAACATCGAAGACTCGGAAGCGCTGCTCCGGGCCATCCGCCTGACCCCGGACGACATGCCCATAGACCTGCTGCTCCACACACCGGGAGGGCTCGTCCTCGCCTCGGAGCAAATCGCCCGGGCGCTCCAGAGACACCCGGCCAGGGTAACTGTTTTTGTTCCTCACTATGCCATGTCCGGCGGTACGATGATCTCGCTGGCTGCGGATGAAATAATAATGGACGAAAACGCGGTTTTAGGGCCGGTGGACCCTCAATTGGGGGAATTCCCGGCGGTATCGATCTTGGAAGTAGTCCGCCAGAAGGATAAGGACAAAATTGAGGACAGGACCCTGATGCTGGCTGAAATGGCTGCCAAAGCAATAACCCAGGTCAGGGATTTTGTCCATTATATCCTGTCCGACAAAATGGAGGAGGCACGGGCCAGGGAACTGGCGGTACTGCTGTCAGGCGGGAACTGGACCCATGACTACCCCATCGACAGTGAACAGCTTAAACAGATGGGACTCCCTGTCACCGTCGGCTTATCGGAAGATATCTACTTTTTGATGGATTTATATCCGCAGCCTCCCCAACGCCGGCCGTCAGTTCAGTTCATCCCCCTGCCCTACGGCAGAAGAGAGGAAGAAGGAGGTAAAAACTCATAGAGTTATGGCAGAAAAATCTGCAGGCGCTTCGATAAGTGGCTAAATGACAACGGCTGCTAAGCCCGCCCTAATATTAAAGTTGATTTTTCTTAAACCACCGTCAGCAAATATATTATTCAGTAAAAGCATTAAAACCGTCTTTTTAAAAGTAGTCATGCCAAAAGCAGCTACAGGGTGTAAGAGGACCCCTGATCCTGATCAACCTGGGTTGATTATCTCAAAGGGGTACGCCATTTGGCAAGAAAGTATTACCAATTAAATTATACGAGGGGGGTGTTGAATTGAAAACCGGGCTTATTTATGATCCGGCCTATTTAAACCACGACACAGGCTCACATCCGGAAAACGGTTACCGGGTTTCTTACAGCTATAATTATCTGGCCAGGGCCGGAATGCTGGAAAAGTTAGTGGCCATAAAGCCGCGTCCTGCTGCAAGGGAAGAAATCGAGCTGGTCCACAGGCCGGTTTATGTTGACAGGATCAGGGATTTTTCCCAGCGGGGCGGCGGCACTTCAGGTGGGGACAACGCAGGCTCCAGCGGCACCTTTGAAACGGCCCTGCTGGCAGCCGGCGGTACCCTATCAGCAGTAGATGCCGTCCTGGAGAGAAAAATTGAAAGCGCCTTCGCCCTGGTACGGCCACCCGGGCACCATGCCACTCCGGGGGCGGCCATGGGGTTTTGTTTTTTTAACAATGTTGCCGTCTGCGCGCGCTACGCGGCTAAAAAATATGGCCTGGAAAGGATCCTGGTGGTAGATTGGGACGAGCACCACGGCAACGGCACGGAGGAAATATTCTATGAAGACAGTTCAGTCCTTTATTTTTCAGTGCACCGGGAATGGAATTTCCCCGGTACCGGACAAGCCAACAACGCGGGAAAAGGGAAAGGGGCGGGTTTCAATATCAATGTACCGCTTCCCAGGGGGTGTAATGATGACGACTACGAATTCGTCTTCCGGCAAATCCTGCAGCCCGCAGCCAACGCTTATAACCCCGAACTGGTACTTGTTTCGGCAGGTATGGACACCCACGCCGATGACTATATCGGGCAAATGAATATGTCCGGGACCGGCTACGCCCGGCTGGCGGCGGTTGTCCTGGAAATAGCGGGCAGCTGCTGCGGCGGCGCCGCAGTTTTTGTGCTGGAGGGGGGCTACACCCCCAAAGCACTGGGGGAAAGCGTGCTGGCGGTGGTTGATACCATGGTCACCTGGGAATTCCAGAAGGTGAATCCAATAGATGAAAACCTGCGGGTGAAGAAGGCTGTCAAGGATGCCGTGGATGACGTCAAGCAGATACAGGAGCGCTACTGGCCGGTTTTCTAAGGCCTGGGGCCAGGGGAAGCGGTCATACAGGGATTATTTTTCGGGCCCACTACTACCCCCTCATTGAGGACAGGATTCCTGGGTCTCCCCCTTTGGTAACCCGGGCAAAATTACTCCGGGCCATGGACAAATGACACCGCCGGCGGCTTGCGATCTTTAGAAAATACACCAGTACCCGGGAGGTACCGGCACGGTTTTTGTCTAATCAACAAATTAGTATCAATGTTATGGGGGGAGGAAAGAAAAATAATGAAATGGAAGGCTGTGTTAAAAAATTTAGATGTTATAGCCATCATCGCTGCCAGCGCCGTTGCAATTATTTTACACCACCTGGGCATCATACCGGAAACTTACGTAATCTCCATCCTGCTTATGCTTTTAGCCCTGCATGTGCTGCAGGAGGCGTTGCGGGGCGAGGAGATAAAAGAGGATATCAAGGCTATTGCCAAAAATGTTAAGGTCACAGACTCCGAGGTAGAGCTAATTAAACCCAGGGAACTCCTGGGGTACACCGAGGAGTTCGCCCTGAAAAACAGGGGTGATGTGTGGTGGTTTAACACCTGCTGCACAATGTTTCGCTCCCAGGAGCTATTTGACAGGTTGCTGAGGATTTCTATTGAGAGTTCCAAAACAACCAAAATATTTTTTGTTATGGACCTGTCCATGAAAGAAGCGTGGGAACGGGATATCCTGCCCAAAATTATAAAATGCCGCGGTTATGACAAGGTGCAGGAGCCGGTATGGTGCAATATTGATGAAAGCATCGCCTTCCAGATGATCGATGTGGGGGTGGAGAAGGAAGCCAAAGAGGCGCTCCTGGCCTTTTGGGGAGAGCCGTTTATGATGGAACTGGGCAGTGAGGGGCAGCATGTGCCCAGGTACCTGATCCATGTTAAAAGCCAGTCTGAGCTTATCCCCCGTCTGCAGGACATTTTCGTTAAATGCCGTTTGAAAAACAACGGTACTTAATAAAATATTATCCTGCACGGAAAGTTGCGGTTAATCTCCCTTTGCAGAAATATAGTTAATAGTTAGTACATCTGAAAGGCGTCTGGAAGAAGCCTGTATTTATTCGAAATAAGATAGGGAGTTGATTAATATGACCGCCCCTTTCGAAGAAGGGATGTTGACAAACGAAAAAATCAAGGAGGATTGGCTGGCGGCCCTGAACGTTCTGGTGAAACAGCTAAAAGAATGGACCAGGCCGCAGCAAGGCGCCACGTGCCCATGCTGCACGCCGGTCTGTGAGATTATAGAAACGGTGGTTGAGCTGGAAGAGGAGCATATAGGCAAATACAGCGCGCCCATGTTGTACCTGAAAATGAAAAACATGCTCATTGAGCTTAAGCCGGCGGGCAGGTTTGCCATTGGCGCAATAGGACGCGTGGACATGACCAACAACGGACAGGGATATTCCCTGCTATATTCCAGCGGGAAAGGCTGGTTGTGCATGGAAAACAGACAGCCCCTGACAAAATCTCTGTTTCTGGAATTACTCACCAAACTGTCTCAAAAGCAACCGGATTCCAGGCTTCATTGAAAAAGACGCCCGCCTGTGGATTATGCCAGATGCAATCAATTCAAATTTAATCTATTTTTCTTTGTTCCTTTGTTCCTTTGTAAGTTCTTCATAAGCCTCATCCAGCAGGGCAATTGCTTTCTCATTGGCTTCCAGGCATTTGGGGTCATTGAAAATCTTGCTTCGTCCGGACTGGTGAAATATGGGGAACAATATCTTTTTTGGCAAGAGGGTGTCATTAAAAAAGGGGACGGTTTTCATTATTTCGGTATAATTATTATCACCCAGTTTAAAAAACAGTGACAATGCCGGTTTACCCATGGGCACAACTAATTTCATCGATTCAATTTGAAGCAGCGGTTCCAACCAACTCCGGATGCAGTTGTTTATTTCATTGGTTGTTGGCGTTTTATCCTGCCGCGATTCCCTGCCGCCTCCATCTGTTGTCACGCTTAACCAGGGATGGCAATTAACCAGGTGAACCCAGGCTACTGTTTCCCGAAACAACTCGATACCGGATGAATCTAAACCAAAGGCTGGCAGTAAATTATTTACAAAAAATTCATTGCTCCCGCTGATTAAGCCCCCATCTGGCAATTCACCGTTCAATCCAGCATTGATCCATGCTTGCAGGGGTGGATTTTGACTGATTAATAGCACTTTAGGCGATAACGGAACAGAGGCCATAGGGCTGATGGAACAAAAATAATTCTTGCTATACTGTTGTCCGTTATGGAGATAATCCTGGTACCTGTCTCTAAAACAACCCTTATCACAATTTTTGATTTCCCCGCAGATCTTATGGTAATCCATTTTAACCAAACCTCCAAATAATTTAGCATGATTTAACGCCATTTGCCTTATATTGGCCAGAACGCCAGCAATAAAAGCCCGGGGGCTTTGTTTCTTTCTGGTACAGGGGGACAGGTCCCTTGTCCCTGTCCCTGCCCCCGTTACTGTCCCCAGTCCTGTTGCGCCTTGCACCCGCCTCTATTTGCAGCAAACCCTATCTGCTGTTTCTATGTATGGTAACAGGAAATAAGTTTTGGTTTAGGTTGACAAACAAACTATTTTCGCAAGCAAAAAACACTCTACCTACCCTTACCACCCCCTGAGCAATTCCCTGCGTTTCTCCTGCTTATCAATAACAAATTCGCATTTTTCCCAATCAGCGCTTTTAGGGATGTCCGTCTCATATTTCAGCTTGAACGGGTTTTTTTCGGGCATCTTGTTTATGGCTTCCAAAGCCCTTTGCTCGTCCTTTTGGGCCAGTGCAATCCACACGTCTTCCAGAACCTCCGGAATCTGCCCGAAGATGCCATAAATACTCTTAAGACGGTGGGATAGCAGGAAGTGCACCCGGTCTTCCACTGAATCTTTGTAGCGCATATTGTAAATCAGGATCCTGTCGGCCAGCTGGCCGATACGTTGAATACGGCCTTTCCGCTGTTCCAACCGGGTGGGGTTCCACGGCAAGTCGAGGTTAATCAGCGTGGACAGGGTTTGCAAGTTTAAACCCTCCGAGGCCGCGTCGGTACCAACCAGAACTTTAATCTCCCGGCTTCTGACCATGGACTTGATATTGTCTTTGGTTTCCTTAGTGAAAAAGCCATCCCTATAAACGCCCGACTTATCGCCGCCGGCATAAAGCCCGATTTTTGTGTCTTTAATGTCCCGGGAAAGCAGCCTGGCCACATAGTTAGCGCTGTCGAAATACTGGGAGAAGATAATGCAACCCTGGTCCTGCCAGGGACCTTCATCCTCCACGCCTTTTTGCAGGATTTCCAGAACCTTGTTGTATTTGGGGTCGGTATCCCTGTTATCCCGCAGCACCTTAACCAGCCTTTCCAGGCAGTCCAGCTCTTCAGCAGTTAGATCCTTGATCTCGCTGTGCTGGTCTTCTTTTTCTTCCTCGTCCTCACCGAAGACATCGTCATATAAATCTTTCAAGCGTTCCTTGCCCTCCCGCGTCCAGGCCAGCATCTTTTTAGCGGTGCCCTCACCGGCCAGCATAGTACTGCCGATGCGTCTGAGCATCAAGGTAGACATGAAGCCGCCGCCCTTGACTCGAGCGGAGAGCAGGGAACAAAATTCCTCGGCAATTTGATAGGCCTCCAGGAGGTAACCCTTTAATTCCAACGCTTCCCCGGGTTTCTCCCCCAGGAGCGCCACGTCAATTTTTTTCAGAAAAGGCTCGCCGGTTTCCTTGTTAATGGTATTCTCCAAAAAGTCGCGGGTCCGGCGCACAATACACCGGATGTAAGGGTTATGGTTGATAACGAACCTGTCGTCATAATAAAGCTCTTTTATTTTCTGCTTTTGCGGCCGGCGCAGGCTGCCGTATAAACTCTGGTCCAAAACAAAGGCGTCATCCGCAAGGTCCAGTTGATCGCGGATAATCCCGATCCGCCGGTTGTTCTCCGTCCTTTGCGGAAAGGGGTTGCGTACAATGTTCCACATTTCCGCTTCGGCGTCGGGAGGCTGCTGGTTTTCCGCAATATAGTCCAGGCTTGTTTGTGGATAAGTTCTCCAAATGCTGTACCTGTCACCCAACACTTTGTCGGCGGGCAAGGCCAGCGCCTGCAATAAATCGAAGGCCTCCACCGGGTTCATCTGCACCGGGGTTGCCGTAGCCAGCAACAGGCTGGTGGTCTGAAAGGAAATCTCATTTAAAAAAGCCAGCAAATTATTGGGCTGCGCTTTGTGCTCGTCGGCGTTTTGATTCAGATTCTTTCTTCTGACCCGGTGCGCCTCATCCAGGATGACGCACTCATACTTGAGCTGTTTCAGGTATTCGGCTGTTTCGGATTTACGGGTGATCAGCCCTTGCGAAATAATGCCAATCCGGCGGGGGCATTTTAGAATACTGCGCGCGCTGTCTGACGGATACTCATAGCCGTTCTCATCGACCCAGCATTTGCCCGACCAAACGGCGCTGGGTATATCCAGCAAGGTGAGCAGTTCATCCTGCCACTGAAACAGCAAGGTCTTGGGCACAATAATCAGGATCGGCTTATCTCCGTACAAGGCCATCAGTTTGGCCGACATGGCCAGCTGTACGGTTTTACCCAAACCGACCATGTCAGCCAGCAAGAGCCTGGCGCCGCCTTTTTGCTTGTGCTCCCGGAAGGCCCGCTCCACGAAATATTTCTGATGCTCCCACAACCCGAACTCTTTTCTGTATATAGGTTCCTCCACCGCCACGCTGGGCACAATATCCCCGTAGTCCTCCCGCCAGTCCTGCAGCGGGATCACCACCCGCCCGGCAATGCGGTTAATGTCCGAGATAATAAAGTCGGAAAGGGGGACAGCATAGCGGCTGCGCCAGAAATAATCAAACTCCTGCCGCACCCAGGCTACGGCCTCGGGGCTATCGTCCTCCCAGATCATTTCATAGTTGACGGTATAGGCGCTTTTTGTTTCATTGATGCTGCCTATAAATGAGGTGGCGCTGCCATCTTTGTAGGTGATCACACCGGCCTTGCCGTGCATCAGCCCGTAAACCTCGTCGGGGATCACTCTGATTTCCAGCTTGCCTTCGGTCAGCAGGGTATAGAGCTTTTTGAGTCTTGCGGCTGCCGCCGGGCTGCTGTATTTTTCCTCCGGCAGATACTCGCACCATTCCTGCTTGAGCCGCAGGTTGGCCAGTTGGGCCACCTTGACGTCCCCGGGGGCCAGGGAAGAATTGCAGATGATCCGCACTTTGCCGGCGACTCCCTCAATGGCCTCACCGGCTATCTCCAGGATGGATGAGCAAAAATAACCGGCAATACGGTCATAGCCGGCGGCGTCCTTTAACTTTGCCTGTAAAAACTGCGTGTCCAACTTGCTTTGCCTGGAGGAGTAACGGCTGATCATCCGCTCACCTCATTTCAACGTTTTCTTAATCGTTATTTTAGACGTGGTCGTTATCCACCAATACATACAGGTGCTCCGCCACTTCAGCGGATTCCGCCCAGTGGGGCATATTGCCGATGTCCCTGGTATCTTTTAAAAATGCCAGCAGTTGCTTGAGCATATCCCGGGAACCCCAGTAATCAGGCAAATTGTTTTTAATGTGAAACAACCCTTTTTCCGGCTTTCCGTCCTCTTTGATTGAAATGTAAATCGCTGCTAAAATCAAGCGCAGAGTGGAACGCTCGAAGTCCGGCGCCTCGTTCAGGGTACGCATAGCCAGCTCCAACGGTGTTTTCAGCCGCGCTGTATTTGCCCTTTCACTGGCCATGAGCTGGCTGTAGGAACCGATGGCAAAACCCCGGGCAAACTCCTGATAGGTGGAAACCTGATAGTTGCCGCGTTTTTCACTCTCCAGACCTTTAATATAAAAGCGCTCCGCGCTATTCAGATCCTTCCAGAGGTAGCTTTCAAAGTCGGCCGGTATGATAAAATCGAAGGCGATCTTTTTGGCGCGTTCAATCAGGCTGACCACTTTGGAATTTGCCGGGTCGTTGATGGACAGGTTCAGTTCGTAATCAAGATCCAGCTCGCCGATGTTTTTGTAGGAAGTCAAGACCTTTAACGAAGCGGCGTAGGCCGCCAGCACATAGTCGGGGTCGGAGAAATTAGGTTCCTCTTTGTCGTCTAAAGCCTGCATGGATTCAATCTGGGTTTTAACTTCGTTTTTGATGTCCACGTTGATTTCATCCAGGTAGGCGGTGTCGTTGCCGGTCTGCTTGCGTAGAACCAGCAAGACTGTGCCTTTGACATAGTTGCCGTCCTTTAAGCCGGAAGCGTCCGTCTCCGTGGCGATATTCCACGCCGCACTTACCTTTAGACCCGATTTCCACATAATCAAAGCAAGCTGCGCCCATACCGATGAATCAGAGTGGGTGAACATGACCACCTGCAAGCCGTTATCGTCCATATGTCTGGTCAGGTTAGAATATATTTCGATCATGTTTTGGGAAAAACGCTCGTCGCCCTTTACAGCGAGAATGCGTTTACTATCGGTATACCATTTGGGGAAAGCGTCATGAAGCAACCGCTTGTCCCAGGCAAGGAAGAATTCAGAAAGCTCATGGTAGTTAACCGCATCAGCGTAAGGCGGATCGGTTATCCAAAGATGACATTCCGTTGAAACATCGCGGGCGTCCAGAAGTGATACTACAGAGGACTTAAAGGTCGGGTAAGAATTTATGTCCCATAGCCACAGGGAACTAAGCATTTTAAGGCTTTTTTCACCCCAATTCATTAAGGTGTTAAGCGCCTGATTGTAATATGTTTGGGCACTAATATCACGACTTGGATCCCATCTGCACAGTTTAGATCCAAAATCCGCACATTTATTTATTCCCAGAATACCGACAACTTTTAGTAAGTGGGTCGGAGCGTCAATGACATGTTTTACAATACGGCTTAGATTATATAAGCCTCTTGCACTAAACAAATGGTTCCAATGCATCCAGCCGCGTTCTCTTATAACTTGGTCAGTATTATAGCCGCTTTCAATTTCCATAGACGGCACCAGGCCCTGCTCCTGCCAGCTAACAATGTTGTCCGCTACAATCTTCTTTACCTTTGCTTCATTCTGCATGTCTCGTTCATTTGGCGCGCGATAATAACGACTGCCGTCGGGACGCTGGTAGCGAATGGCATAAAGCCGTTCGTTATATATATCGTCTTCTCTGAAATCGAAGTCGGTTTTATCCCATTGGCGCAGACCATACACCGTATTGCCGTTTTCATCCCGGCGGTCTTTTCTAAGCGCGGTAATTGGCGTGGTTTTTCCACAATTAGGGCAAACCATACCCCTTGTTGTCACCGTACCACTTTTCCCCGCTTCCTTCATTTCAGCAGTGGTGGCATTCATTTTGATCTCAATATCATAACCCTGACCATTTGAATGAAGTTTGGCCACAACCTTACCTGCTCTTATTCCCACAACCAAAGATGGGATCAAGGGAGTTTTCATCCCGCATTCCGGGCAAACTGCCTCAACACAGTAAAGGTAGGTTAAGGCACGATCGCCCCGCTCATTATGTTCAATACCCAATGCCGTAATTTCTTTATCGATCTGATCAAACACTTCCTGCTGAAAATTCTTGATTTCTTCCAGTTCTTCAGCGCTGGCGCCGCAGATATTAATGCTCGCCCAGGTCAGCAGTCCGGCGATGGGATTCAAGTCAGAGGCATAGGTATCACAGCCCATGCGCGCCGCTTCAAAAGGTATAGATCCCCCGCCGCAAAAGCAGTCGCCCACCCGGACATTATGGCTAAACCTTTTCAGCGAAAGCTGCTGGGTAAGCTCTTGCAGGCCGCCGGCGTTTGTTCCCAAATGATAATTGATTTCCTTCCAGGTCTGCGGGTCAAGGTTTTCCAGTTGCTCGGGTCGGATACATTTGGTCAGTTTCTGGTCATACCCCAGGGTATTGAAAACCCGCCGCTCTACCTCTTTTTTATCTATATCCGGTTTCAGTTTGGTTTTGCTGCCAGCAAGATCAAACCACTGCGCTATATAAGGAGAAAGTTTTCTATTGTTTGCAGCAATGTCATACAGCTCCTGTGGAGTAAAAGATTTTTTCTTGCGGAGCAGCAGGCCGTTATTATCCATACTCATAATTTTCAGGAAAATCTCCATATCTTTCCTGGGGTTGTCGCTGGCCGGCATCAGGCAGCCCAAAATAGCCGCCCGCGCCAAAACCAGCGGCTTACGCCCCCACCATTTACCCAAACCGGTGATAGTCTGCCCCTGGGATGATTTACGCTCTTTATAGCTTTCCTTGCTCAACTTGGAAACAGGAAACTGTTTTTCAATAAACGACTGCATCTTCTTGTTTCACCGCCGGTTTATATTTTCATCAAGCAGATCAAAGTACTCTTTTAGTCATTCGTCCATAATATCCAGGAAGGACAGCTGTGGTTTCTCTTCGATCGGGTTTTCGCACAGGGCATAACGCAGGGCCACGCGCCAGCCTTTTTTGTCCTTCATGTGGCCGGTGGAGGCATTGGTCATGGTGTAAAGCCACCAGCGTTCTTCGGGCATCAGGCCTTTCCAGTTGCGGATGGCCGTGGGAATAACAGACGGGTCACAATCTTCGATAGCCCACAAAAGGACCATCATTTCTTTGCCGAACAGTTTTTCCACCGGTGTGCCGCCTTTGACAAACCTGCCTGTTTTCCGTTTTTCTTTTTTCAGCCTGCTATTAAATTCTGATGTCAGATCAGCGCTGACCAGGTTCCATTTGTGTTTTGATATCTCCAGCCGCAAAATATCCGATCGCTCCAGAACTTGTTCCTCCCCGTCCGTCCAACCGTAGCGCTCGTAAACCTGCACCGGCTCATTTCCCGCAGACGGCGCCAGCACATAAAAATGGTTGGTACTCAGAGCAGGCTCCACGCCAAATCCATAGGTCTTGTGTTTCGCGCTCATTGCTTAATCGATCCTCTTTTCTGTATTTCCATGATGTCATACTTGTTTATTTCGATCCAGTCCTTAAACTGGGCGCCGGAGGTGAATAGCAATGTCTTATAGTCAAACTCCACCACCACATCCTTGCCGGCAAAAGCAGACTCCCGGATCAGATCAACGGTAGCCTGCAGATTATCGGCGTCATAGGGCACGCTGGCGGTAGAAAGCTCCATATAGTTGTCCGGGTAGTCTTTTTCGGAGATAATCACCGTGAAGTGACGAATAAAGGCCCCGTTAAGCTTCTTCAGTTTTTCCAGCTCGGAGTAGGTAGCCTCTGTATCACCGCACTTTTTTTGGTTGCGCAGCGTGTACTGGAGAGGCTTGCTGTCTTCAATTTTGAACTTCCCGGGTTTTGGTTTTTCGTCAATGGCAATGTCTTTTTCTTCTACAACCTTTCCTTTATATAGCATAGCAGTCCTTACGTATCTACATGAAGACGGCAGCACAATCTCGCCGGTATAGACGCCGCCGCTTTCCTTGGGGTTGCTGCCGTCGGTGGTATAACGAATTTCAAAATCCTCGTGGGCTTTCAGCTCCATTATGCTGCCCTGCACGCTCTGGCGCTGCTCGTAGCGCAATGGCGCCTGGCACATAAACTCTTTGACGCTGCCAGTCGGGTGCGGGGCGCTTGTATTGGAATCCACGCAGATAAAACTGATCAGTGGTTCTTTGGTGATAAACGGCGTTTGGGTCACCTCTGCCGAAGCAGTGGTAGGTTCTGCGCCGATGTCATAATAGATGCGGTCGCCATGTACCCCGCGCACTTTCAAGGTGAACTCGCCAGTCTGTTCATTATAGCTGATCTGCTCGACGACTACGGAAGTAGGATCTTTGGCAAAGGGGCCTTTTTCGATATAGCCGCCAACCTCCCGCCACTTGTCTTTTTTGAGGCAATCCTGGCGCAGATCTTCAAACTGACTGGGGTGGTACCACTGCCAGATGGTTTCGGTTGCCGCCCGCTCCTTGATCTGGTTCCAGGTCATCTCCTTTTGCGTAAAAAGACGCTGCTCGCATTTATTGCGCATGATTTCCATAAAGGCGTCATTGGCCTGGTAGTCCTGGAATTTCTCCGCTTCGGCTAAAGCTTTGATGATCTGGTCTTCGCCTTTAAAGGAATTTTCCTTAAACTCCAGCTTAAAGTCCTCGGAGATAATACCCGCTTTGGTGGGAAAGTAGAGAGTGACAAAGGCTTCGCGGATAGTTTGCAGCAGGGCCTGGGCAGCCTTGTCCTGCTGGTTCTCGGCTTCTTTGTACTGCTGGTCTGTTGCCGGCACGTGCTCCGCCTTCATGTTGGCAATGATCTGGCGGATAGCCGTCAGGCGCTTGCTGTTTTGATAGAGCTTTTCCATCAGGCTGCGCTGCCCGGACAGGAACATCACCCTGTTTTTGTAGGGCGCATTGTGATAAAAGGCTTGCAGGTCCGGGTGCAGTTTAGCCCCGGGGTAAGGTTCGAAAATAACCAGGGCAATCTTGTTCATATCCAGCTGGATTTCATCGATAGCCGGCAGTACATATAAAAGCTCGTAGCACTTTTTCATCACCGGCTTAAAGTTTTCATCGAGGAACTTTTTCAGCTCTTTTTTGGCGTTCTCGTTGCTGTAGGAATCAACCAGGGTATTCATTTCAGCCACCATGTTCTTGGTGTTTTGGAAATAGTAGCGCCCCCGGTTGTCCATTTTCAGATACCAACTCTGGGTTTTTATTTCTTCAAACGCCTTTTTGTAGTTGTTTAGCTCAATATTGGGATCACACAGGAACCCCATTGCCTCCGAGTCGGTCAGGCCCTGCAAACCATGCGCGGTATCGCACAGGGATGACATGAGCAGCAGCTTGCAGACGTCCTGGGCGTAAGGGTAGGAGTCACCTTCCTGATCGTCAATCGCCTCTGCCACTGACTTGCCTGACGCGGCGATATCATGGCTGATGGCGGCTTCCAGAGAAGGCTTAATCTGCTTGATGTAGCTCAGCATGTTCCTGTCATTTAAATCAATGTCAAAAACGTTAATGAGATGCTTCCTCTGGGCCTTGCCGCTTTCATAAAACTGGCGAACGATCTGGCGCATCAGCTTGATCAGGCCGCGGGTTTGCTGGAAATTGGTGTTTTCTTTAAACCGGGCGTACAGCTCTTTGATGGAAGGGTGGAAGGGATAGGAGTCCCGGATGCCCAGGAACAATTTATCAGCCGCTTGATTGGTCAGTCCCATCTTATTAGCACGGGTCAAAGCGTTCTTATACTCTATAGCGATATTGTTTACCGCGGTGGAGTTGCTTTTCGCAAATTCTTCAAAAAGCCTTTTTTTCAGGATATCGTATATTTCGTCCGAGTTCAGCGCCACCGGTTCAATGTTTATCGCGGAACGGTTGGCCTCACTTTCCAATTCCTTGAAACTGAATTGCAACAGCTCACTGCCGGATTCATAAGTTGCCTTGAGGTCGGAAAAAACCAGGCAAACATTGGCCAGCTGCTGTTTGCCCAGCGCGGCAAAGAGGTTAGCCAGGGCGGTAACGGTTACCTTGCACAAATCGGAGTTGCCGACTGTGATCGACCTGGCATTCTCCAAATAGGGGGGCAGTTCGTCAAACAGGATCAGGATATTTTCACCCTGCAACAGCCTGATCCAGGCGCTCTCACCGGGCGCCCGCAAAGGGGAGTACAGCTCGGCAAACATTTCCTTTTTGCCAAGCTGTTCGGCAATGCTGCCCCAAATGCCAAAAGGGGCGTCGCTTTCACGCCCGGAGAAGGCCACAACTTTGATGTCGCCGATATCATCGTATTCCCTGCCGATTATTTTTCTGCGCCAGCCTTTATTTTCAGCAAGTAAAGCCAGGGCCAGCATATTATGGGTTTTACCGCCGCCCATAGCCTGGGTCAGCTTGATCACACCGGTATCGGATTTGCCCTGAAACCGTTTAAAGGTTGTATCAAAAAGGATGTCCATGCCTTTGGTCTTGAAATTCTCGCTGAAGAATTTGTCAGCGTCTATCCTTTTTTCAACCAAGTCGCTCAGGTTCAGCACATCATCTCTCGTGGTGTCGGCAAAAACGCTCTCCCTCGGCTTGCAAAGGTCAAATATCGTCTGTATAACTTATCCCCCCAACTTTAATTGTTGATATTGGTTAACCGTTACGATCATTATAATAAGTCAGCCTGCATCGTAAGTGCGTCTAACCGCTTCTATATTACTTACGCAAGGCGGGGTCTCCTGTAAAGCAGGTCGTTGGCGGTACGTCCATCAGGGCTGGCAAACTTTTAATTTAATCCATGGGTACTATTTATTGATCCTTTATTTATCATAATAGCAGGTATGATATGACATTTGAATTTTAAGGCGTTGAAAAAATATTTCAGCCTCCTTCTGTTGTTATTCTCATATTATCAAATATTTCAATAAATTGCGTAAAAAAGTTTTATTTTCAGGCCTGTTACCGGGAGGATTTTCTGTGCCAGCTATATCCACCGGAGCCGGTGCTATAATGACATGATCTTGAAACGATTATCACCAGATATGATTCTATTTGCGGTAAACTCTATCAGCTATTTCTATTTATGGTAGCAGGAAATGCGTTTTGATTTATAACCGTTAGTGTATTCTGGTAAATGCTTTCACGGGGTACTTCTCTTTACCTGAAATCCCCCCATCTTCAGGTAAAAGCCCGGGGGTTTTATTCCTTTCGGTCACCGGTCGGCGCCATTTTTTTAAATCTGACAAAGAAGGTGGTGCCCTGTTCCCCCGTCTCAAAATCAATTATCGCCTTGTGCCTGGCCGCGATACTGAAGCAAACAGCCAGACCCAGGCCGGTGCCGTTGTCCTTGGTGGTAAAGAACGGGTTGCCGATTCTGTCGATTATGTCGTAAGGGATGCCCATACCCTGGTCCTTTACCGCCAGCACTACGTTGTCTCCTTCCTGGAATGTATTTATAGTCAGCGTTTTGCCCGGTTCCATAGCCTGCAAACCGTTGCGTACCAGGTTTAAAATCAGTTGGCGTATTTCCTTCTCGTCCAGCATTAAGCCGGGGACCTTTTTGGTTTTCAGAACAATGTAATTATCCGTCACCAAACCATCCGCCTGCATCAGCGGCAATAAGGATCTGAGGATTTTATTCAGATCCTTTATCTCTAAATTTACGGCCTTGTTTTTAGCCAGAGACAGGTACTCGGAAATGATGGAGTTGGCCCTGTCCAACTCTTCCACCATGAGGTTAAAGTATACCCTGTCCTGGGCGTACCTCTCCTTCCCCCCCAGAAGCTGCAGAAATCCTCTTACTGTGGTCATGGGGTTCCTCACCTCGTGCCCGATCCCGGCGGCCATTTCGCCCACCAAATTTAAGCGGTCCAGGCGGGTTATCTCTGCTTCCAGCTTCTTTTCATTGGTGATATCTTTCATTAATGATATCCGGCATGCTTCACCGTTCAAGTCCATCTTTACGGTGGATACTAATACGGCGATTATTTTTCCGGATTTGGTCTTAAGCCTGTATTCAAAATTAGTAACTACCCCTTTTTCTTGTAATTCACTTAAGAAGAATTCAATTTGGTAGTTATCCCCAGCCCAAATATTTAAATTTACCGGTGTTTTACCCAAAACCTCTTCCCTGGAGTATTCCATAGTATCGATAAATTTTTGATTGACATCGATAAATACGTTATCCCTCATGCGTATTATGGCCAGCAGGACAGGGCTGTGGTAAAATATTCTGGCAAAACGCTCCTCGGACTGGCGCAGGGCCCTGGCCGCGTTTTTACGTTCTGTAATATCAATAGACATCTTTAGAATTAAATGTGACCCGTCTGTATCGGTAAACGGTAAATCGTAAACGTCTAGAATACGGCCCCCATATGTTTTTGCCTCCCAATTATGGGGTTCGCCGGTTTCAAGGGGACGGTATGACTGACAGTACCCGCAGGGCTTGTGGCCTCCATGAAAATAGTCGTAACAACAGCGGCCGTCAGGCTCTCCAAACATCTTGCGGGCAGCCCGGTTAGCAAAAAGGACCTTGTGACCGGAGTTTAAAAGAAATATGTGGATAGGCAGCGTCTCCAGCACATCCAACAGCCGTTGCCGCCCCCGGGTTAGCTCCCTGGTCCTTTCTGCCACTTTTTCTTCTAAATGATCCAGCGTTCTTCTCAGCTCCGCCTCGGCTTGGGCCCGCTGTACCTCTGCCCAGGTACGATCGGCGACCTCGCGCACCAGCTCTGCTTCCGCCGTTGTCCACCGGCGCGGGGTTGCCTGCCTGACGTTGAGCGCGGCGATGAGTCTGCCTTCTTTCACGAGGGGCACTGCAATGACGGCCCTGACATTGAGCGCCGCTAAATGCGCGCGCTCCTCTTCGGAAAAAGCGGGAAAAGAGAGTACATCCGTCACCACCAGGTCTTTGCCTGTGCGCAGCAAGGCAACCGATGCCGGAAAGTGGCTTATTTTATATGTGCCGGCCGCATTCGGAGGCTGCCCGGTGTCGTTTAGCGTCTCGCTATGAACCACAATGGCGTCCGCAGTGTATCCGCTATAGCCGGCCTGCGCTGCTCGTAAATGTTCCGTCAGCAGGCTGGTGGCGGCGCCCTGGATCGCCTTTGCGTCGGTGAGCGGACGCAGCGCGTCGCCCAGCTTCAGCAGGAATGAATGCCGCTCCTCGCTTTCCCGCAGGGCCTCCTTGGCCTGCTTGCGTTTGGTGATGTCCTTGGCCGTTCCGAACCATTCAGTTATCTCGCCGTTCGCATCCAGAATCGGGAAGGCACGGGAAAATGCCCAACCCGGTGTACCGTTCACACGCAGGACCCGGTGTTCCAGCTCAAGGACCCTCCTGGCCCGGATGGCCTCTCCGATCGCCGCGAGCACACGGGGTTGATCATCGGAGCAGATGTACTTGTCAAGCCAGGTGTGGTTCGGGGTGCAAGTACCGGGGATCAAATCCCGGCCTTGCAGGTAGTACATTTCACCCCAGTCCGGGCTCATGCGGTACACCACGTCCGAGCTGGCATCCACCAGGGCGCGGAAGCGCTCCTCACTTTCCCGCAACGCCTCCTCGGCCTGCTTGCGTGCGTTAATGTCGTTGAAAAGAATGGCCACTTGCCGCTGCCCGGGCTTCCCGACACGGAAAGCGTATACGTCGTAGTAGCGGCCAAGCGCTTTTGCCGGCTTCTGAAACCGGGCGGGCTCGCCGGTGAGGGCGATATGCCCACAAATGTCGAACCAATGCTGCTCATGTTCGGGGACCATGTCCCGCATACGACGGCCCAGTGCATCCACAAGTCCCGTTTGCCGCTTGAAGGCCTGGTTAACCTCAAGAAAGCGGCAGTCAAGGGGGCGGTCATTATCATCAAATAGGACCTCGATGATGCAGAACCCTTCGTCAATGGAGTTAAAAAGAGCGTGGTACTCCCTTTCGCTTACCTGAAGCGCCTCCTCGGCCCGCTTGCGCCCGGTGATGTCCTTGAAGCTGCCAATAGCCCCTATAATGGTACCGTTTTCATCAACTACTGGGCTGGAATTCATCAGCATAATTTTACGAACACCGTCGTCCCAAATGAATTCTACCTCAAAACCCCTTACTTCCACACCTTTTATGGCAGACCTATGTAACGGCAGCTCCGCCGGAGTTAGTTCCTTATTATTATTAAGCATCCTTACCGGTTGACTTTGGTCAGATTTATATACAAAGTTTTCCCAGGGCTTAATTCTCATAAACTCCGCAGCTGCCGCGTTATGGATAATCTCTTTACAGGAAGCGTCAGTTGCTACTGATATGCCGGCGGGGATAATATCCAGTACTCTCTTAACCCTATCCCAGTCAACCCCAATAATCACTTGCAGGATATTACACGGAATCGCTTCTATCAAAATGTCAGCCCCTTTCATAAACAGATCGGGAACTTTATTTTACAAAAACCCCGGTAATACCTTCGGAGATAATGTCAAACCTTGAGATATATTGTATCAGCAAAGAATATTCTTTAAGGGACAGGGGGACAGGTCCGCTGTCCCTTAATCCCGCCGATCGCATTTTCTCATATCACGGATCTTTGCTCGTCATAGTGTGGACAGCTATTTTGGTTCCATAATCATTTTCTGTAAAAATAAAATAAACTCACTGGACTCCCCATATATCCAATCATACCTGACAGGCACAGGGCCGCAACTAATATGCTGGTATTTTAATCCGGTTATGGACATGCTGCATTTCTTATCGAAAAGCATATCAGAATATCAGAGCAACTTATTCATCTTGGTTTTGTGTGTGCCGCCATTTTTATTAACAAAGGTGAGCAAATGATGTGTTTTATGTCTGAAGATAATAAAAACTCCCCATCGCTGACGCTAAACCAGCAGTGAGGAATTTTCAGATTTTCTTAACATCCGGCGATCCTAAAATATACCGCAGCCCATAATGTTTTCTTGACCCATCATCATCGTTTTTTATTTCCCTTTATTTGCCTGAAGACCTGCTTCATTTCCGCCTTGCTTCCGAACATACGGTTGATTTTTTCATTCTCCCGCTGACGGGCGTTCAGCCCGTCATAGGACATCTCGAGTTGCAGCTTTTGATAGCTCTCAAAACGTTTTTTTGACAGTATTCCGTTTTTGATCGCCTTCCTCACAGCACAGCCCGGTTCATTGCCATGGACACAGTTCCTGTATTTGCACCCAAGGGCGATTTCATCTATATCCCCGAAGGTTTTCGAAAGGTCGCCTGTAAAAATCTGCAGCTCGCGCATACCGGGAGTGTCAATTGCGACACCGCCATTTGGAAGCAGAAGCAATTGACGATGGGTGGTAGCATGCCGGCCCCTGCCGTCATCCTCGCGGATTTCTTTTGTAGCGAGAATATCCCGGCCCATCAGACGATTAATAAGGGTTGACTTGCCAACACCTGACGAGCCAATAAAGGCAATGGTTTTGCCAGGCCGGATATATGTCAGGATCACATCCAGACCGTCGGAGTTTTCGGCGGAGCAGACCACCGCATTCACGCCCATAGCCATAGATGCTACCTCGTCCAATTTTGGCTTTACATCCCTGCACAAATCAGATTTCGTCAAAACAATTACAGGGGTTGCCATGCTGTCCCATGCAATCGTCAGATATCGTTCCAATCGCCTGAGATTGAAGTCAGCATTGAGCGACATACAAATAAAGATGGTATCGATATTTGCGGCGACAATCTGTTCCTCATGCGCCGTGCCCGCGGCTTTGCGCGCAAACCTGCTTTTACGCCCCAGTATATGGTGTATGACGGCACAACCGCTATCATCCTCCATTCTGTCGATCATCACCCAATCGCCAACGACCGGAAAATCCACTTTGCCATCTGCGTGATAGGCAAGTTTCCCTGAAACAACAGCGCTCAGTTCGCCGTATTCTGTGATCACTTTGTATTGTTCACGGTGCTGCTCAGTAACGCGTGCTATAAACAAGTTCACATATATTGCCGATTCTTTTACATAATATTCGTCAAGTCCGTATTTTTGCAAATTTACAGTCATTATTTAATCCTCCAAAATTGTTATAGTCTTATCTTGGAGGGTAAATGCTTTATATTATTACAATACCCCCCTTTTTGGATGCAGTCTCCACAATCTTCAATGAACTTTTGATTGTCATAAATATATCTCCCTTTCCTACAATTTAACTGAATGCCGTTTTCCAGGCCAGTAAATATTTCTTTAATAATACCATGGTAATATGGAGCATTCTATTAATTTCGGCAGCAAAAAAAAAATAAACTTCACTTAGACTCCCAGATATCCAATCATACCAGGCAGGACATTGGGCGCGGTTAAACCGTACCCCGTTACCGGGCACTGGAAAAGCCGCCCTCGCGGACGGCTCTTTAGTCTGCCTTTGATTATAGATTATAAACCAGTATTTTTGTATAGTTGTGCCGATGCCCAAAACTAACATGGGTTTCCCCCTTGAAGGCCGCAACTAAAACAGCTTAACTGCTGGATTTTAACGTTTCTTCTAATAGTGTCTTGATGTCTCCCCCCAAAATTTTTGAAATCACTTCCATTACATCGCCGTTTATAATACCGCCCCCTGTTTGCAGCAGGGGCAGCGCGACACGAAACGAATCATTTGACGGCAAGGAATCGATGTGTTTTTTTACACCAGCGACTGCCTGTGAAGCCGTAATCTTCATCCTGCCTCTAATTACTGCTTTTTCCAATGCCGCCTGCAGGGCAATAGCCGACAGGACAAGTGCTCTGTTATTCCCGGGTTCCATATCCCAGGTCATATCTAGTCGATTGGATATAAATTCTATAAGAAAGCTAGCTGACTTCTCCAACTGCTTTTTATATATTGTGATGTCTGATTCGTCATGCAAGAAAGCCAGCAGGCCAACAGCCGTAATTTCTGCCTTCTTCTCTTCAACCCCCTCGCAAAACGAACCGTCGGCCTTCTGAACCAATGCAAGCTCGCGCAGCATGTCCGGCTTTTCCGCTGTGACTCCACCCCGAAGCTTTCCAACAAATAAGTCGGAACTAAACATTCGTAAACTCTTAGAAGATTTTGCAAAATGACGAATAGAACTACTAGAATGTGAAAAACCTAGACATATAGAATCTAACCAAAGAGCAGGTTTGCGTACAGGAACAATCACGGTTTTCGGAACCCCCGGAGTACAATCTTCTCGCTCGTCAACAGCGACATATGAAGTATAAGATGAGTTCACACCGAATTTTTTTGCCAGTTCAATAATCTCCCTTTGGATCCCAGATGCCCTGCGGGGGTTTATGTTTACAAGAGAAGCTTCAAGGTCGTTTATTTTCTTTTTGACCCAAAACTTTTCCAGAAAGGCAAGGCCTGCTCCGGTTTTAAGGCTGTTCAGGCTAAGCCCGGTGTGGAACTCTTCCCCATTTACATTTCCCTTGATATAAACCTCCCCGCTGAGGTCTCCTTTAAAACTTCCCAGGAGGGTTAACAGCTCAAGGTCAAATATGGCGGCCACTTTATGCGGAAATACCTCTGTGGGGCTGAGTGAGCCCCAGTCAACAACTATGTCTGTGACAGAAGGTGAATTAATGCGGGCAAACTGCCTGAGGACTTTGTCGTCGATCCTCTCCCCAGGGTAGATATATTCAGCCAGCCCCCGCCCGGCCTCCGCCAACCCATTTATTAAGTAAGTATTGACCGCTGTGTCGATGCCGAAGGGGAAGAGCCTTCCTTTGCCGGCATGCATGTTAACGTACTCTATAACTTCCGCTTCATTACCTACCTCCCCGTCGGTAAAAAGGAGAACTACTTTTTCTTTCTCTGAAAGCCCTTCAAAGGAGTACTTAACGGCCCGGAGTATCTCAGTTCCACCCATGGAGTGAAGCTTATTAATCCAGCCGGTTGCTTTATCCAGGTTGTCCTGATTGAAAGGGAGGCTTTCTTGGCGTGAAAAGTAGTGGCATCCGCTCTCGAATGCGACTATATTGAAATCATCCTTTTCCGTTAGGTTTCTGATACAAAGCTGCAGCGCGGTTTTCGCCTGCTGAAGCTTTACCCCGGACATGGAGCCCGATATGTCGAGGAGAAATATATATTCCCTCGCGGTCCTGTCCTCAAAGGTACTGAGGTCAGGCAGGAAGTTCATATAAACAGTCCAGTCCCCTTCGCTGCTTTGGTAAGCAGCGCCTCCGGCTGCAGCCTCCTCCAGGCATTTGGCAACTATGATAATATCCCTGTCTAAAAGCGTGTTCCCGTTTAGCAAGGTAACTCTCTGCAGGTTTTTGTCAATAGCTTCTACCTTGATGTCATGGGAAGGCGAGGTAATCCCAGCCAGGGGAAGCAGTGGGTCCAGGGTGAGATCGAGCTCAACTGTATAATCTGCCGCCCCCACCGGTGGTGTAATAAAATCGGCATCCGGAACTCTGTCTGTCGGCTGGGATCTGCCCATTCCCTTTTTACGTACCGCAGGATTACCCGGTATATATCTTGGGGCTACAAGAGTAGGAATAAGCACCCTGAGCTCGCTGTCCACATACTTAAGCTCAACCAGGTAGCTTATTTCTATCCTTACATCATCTTCGGGGAGGACTTGTCCCAGGGAAACCTGAAAAATATTGGGCCTGTACTCTTCCATAAGATAGGCCCTCATTTTATTTCTTATGGCCTTGTCATAGATTTCGAAAGCCTCTTCCCTTTCACGGATTTCTGACTTGATAAGCCTGTCTCCAATTTGCGCCGTAAAACCGGTAACGACAGCATTATCCGGCAGCGGGAAGGTGTAGATTACCTCTATTCCCTCTGCGCTTTCATTTTTGTAAGCCTGACTTAACTGGAATTCACCAAAAAGCCCACATATTTGCCCCTTAATGATTACTTTTTTAAGAGGTATCCCCGCCTGCATGCCGCCGTCTTCATCCGACAGAACTTCTATCACCCTTACTCCCCCTAACAATTTTCTTTATTGAAAAGTTTCCTGCCATAGGACACAATATTTGTTACCTGAAGCAGGCCTTCTTTACTTATGCCTTTAGGATAGAAAAGCTCTACCCCAAGACCAAGGTCAACTTTAATGTATTCAGCGCCCGCCGGAGCTGCGGCTGCACCAGGCGTACTGTATATCGCCGCATCTTTTTCCTCTTCAAATATTTCGGCTTCACTGCCGGCGTCTTCTAAGAATTCCAGTTTTTGTTTGACCTCCTGGAGTGTGAGGGCAGCCGTAATGTTTTTGACCTTTTCCAGCGGCAGGTAGCGTTCTTGGAGTTTTTTTATCAACAGGATCCTGTGCAGGTGGTCTTCCGTGTAATAACTGGCTATTCCTGCGCCGGCTGCCGGCGGTATGAGGCCCTTGTTAATGTAGTAATGGACTGTCCTTTTTGATACTCCCGCCTTGCGCGCCAGTTCACTTATTCGGTATTGTTCTTCTATTTCCAACCCTCCTCTCGTACCGTTTCATATATGATAACATGGTGACGTAACGGTGTCAAGTTTAATTTATTATTTTTTATTTTTTTATTTGAAACTGGTGCATTTATGAAATGGGAATAATTCCGCCACGTTACTGCGGGCGGCGCTAGCCGGGATGACCCGTGAATTTAGCCCTGGAGACCGGAACGGTAGTCTGCCCGACCCGTGAGGTTGAATCGACCACCGATAGCCGGACGCAAAAGAGCCACAGGCGACCGGCGTTTAACGACGCCGGCCTGTGGCTTCCCTTTCAACTGCAATATATTATTTTAAACTCTTTATTCGAGCCGGGAAATTCTGCTCACGGTCTTTATATCTATTTCGCGCATCTCCCCTTCCGATTGAACAACTATGCGATCATATGCCGGCACCCTTTTGGAACCGAGCAAATATGAAGCCTGGCTTCATTGGGACCCAACCTTAAAGAATTTATAATTAAGTTGCAAACAAAAAAAAAGAAAAGGGGAGACATATTTATGAAAACATTTGTTATCGGTGATGTGCACGGCTCCTATACCCAACTCTGCAGCCTGCTAAAAAAATCAAACTCAACTTGAAACATGACAGGCTGGTCATGCTCGGAGACTACATAGACCGTGGGCCGGACAGCTACCGTACCTCGCGCAGGCTGATCGAGCTGCAGGAGACCTTTGGAAAACAGCGGGTCATTCTTTTGCGGGGCAACCACGAGCAGATGGCGATTGATTACCTGCAGCACGGTGACAGTATTTTTCTATACAATGGCGGTAAAGTCACCCTTGCCGATTTTAGTAAAAACGGAGACGCCCTGGCGAATTACTTAGATTTCTTCAAGCAACTCCCAACCTTCTTTGAAGACAAACAATTCATATATGTGCACGGCGGCATCAGGCACGGCGTAAAACTTTCAAAACAGGATGATCAAGACCTGCTCTGGCTGCGGGAAGAGTTTTACTTAAACCCGGCGGTTGAAGACAAAACTGTTATCTTCGGCCATACCCCAACCCTTAATATTACAGGCGAACCGTACCCCTTCTTTGCACCTGGCCGCATCGGCCTTGACACCGGCTGCGTTTTCGGTGGGCGTCTAAGCGCTCTTGAGCTAAATAAAGGAGTTGTAACTGTACATCAGGTTAGAAACCGCGCTGCCTAATCTATTTAAAACAACTACCCTGAAAGGAAGGCAAAAATTTGAAAAACTATGGTAAAAAAGAATTAATGACAACTAAATATGGTCTGGTTTACGAACTGTATGGAATTTATGTTGACTGGCAAATAGACCATGACATATTTCCGCAATTGGGCGTGCGCGACCCAAACGGGATAGAAAAATTCGAGGACTTTTACGCCAAATGCAGTTGGCAGGTTGCGAAAGTAAGAGTTGCCGGCGCCGAGAGACTTTTGGTGGATATAGACCTTGCGTACTTCAGTTACTGCGGCAGGACCGGGCTGAAAAAAACCGTGCTTGAGGACAAAATTGCCGGCGGGGAAATATTGAAAAGACTGGCCGACTGGAGCAAGATTACGGGCCTGGCCCCCCTGGAACAGCTAAAATATTATCTTAATCTAGTAGCTGTAGAGACATATGGCAAAAGCGGCCAAATTGTAATAGTTTGCAATGATAAATCTACCCAGTAATAATTAAAAAACGCAGACTCCCACGGGATCGAAAAGCCACAGGCCAGTATACCCTGCATAGCGCAGCAGGCCTGTAGCTTTTAACCATTGTCGAGTAGAAGTGTGCCTCTCTAATTTTGGGAGCAGGTTAGTTTTCTCTGTTTCTCCCCGTTTCCTCATAGGAGCGCCACAATAAATGCTCCATGACCAAATTGAACATACAGCCCTCTTAGAACCGGACTTGAACCTCTCAGCTCATCCGGCTCCCATTATCCAGCCGAAGTATATAACCCCATTTCCAATATGTGAACAGTTTCGGTTCCCTCCTGGCGATCCTACCCAACAATTATGGCGTTGGGCAGAGCAATACGCTGTGGTGTCGATATGGGTTGCTAACGTCTATGACGAACGTGGGCTGTTAATTCTATAACATTTTAGCTATCCGATTGCACCTCGCAATACAATCGGATATAATAATATCAGGAATGGGAGGTGTCCATTATGGCAAAAACATCAAACATATTTGCCCGAGTCGAGCCGGAAATCAAAGAACAGGCGGAGCTTGTTCTAGAGCAGCTTGGTATCCCGATGTCGAACGCAATTGGACTTTTTCTCAGGCAGGTCGTACTTCAGCGTGGTATTCCTTTTGGATTGAAGCTCCCGCAAAGCAAGCCTCTTTCAGTAGGTACGCTTACCGAAGAGCAATTCAATGCTGAGATTGAAAAAGGTCTGGCTGATTTGACTGCTGGAAAAGTCGTTTCTGCAGAAAATATCGCCAATAGAATGCGCCAGAACTGCAGAACATGAACGAATGGACGGTTGTTTACACCGAGCAGGCTGAGCGCGATTTACGAAGCATATTCGAGTACATAGCATTTTCCCTGCTTGAGCCGGAAATTGCAAAGAATCAAGTACTGCGGATCATGGAAGCGGTTGCGAAGTTAAATGAAATGCCGCTGCGGTATCATCTTTACGAAAAAAAGCCATGGCATAGCAAGGGCTTGCGGGTTTTGCCAATAGACAATTATTTGGCATTCTATCTGCCTGTGGAAGCAAAAACGATGGTCGCGGTTATCCGCATTATGTACGGCGGACGTGATATTGAAGAACAGCTGCGGCAAACGGAAGCAGGAAAATAAACGAAAGATTTAAACATCTTCCAATAAAATTTGAGGGTCTATAGATGGATAACTTTGATTTTCATAAATGGACGCCTCCTGTCATTACCTCATGCCAGGAATTGACCGACCAATTAAGAAAACTTGCCCTTATTGGAAAATGCATCTGGGAAATATGGAATATAGGCATTATCTTTAATGAAGATGCCTATAATGATGGAATTATGTTCGTCGAGTTGGATGAACCAATAATATTTGCCTTTGATGATTTTAATCTCGAAATTCTTTTACAGATGGAAGCACCGTTATAATTTCCTGTAATTCCTTATCTTTGGGTTAAGCTTCTGATCAAGGAGTTAATTGTAGGGCCTGGCGGGCTTCAGCCCTTGTTTTAAAACGGTTACCATAAATCAGTTCTCGTTTCAGTGTTCCGAAGAACGATTCCATACAGGCATTGTCATTTTTATTCCTTTTTTGTTCCCCTATTAACTAAAATCGCCCCCGGGCAAAAGACCGAAGGCGTTGGTATTCCTGGCGTCCCAGACAGGATTCGAACCTGTGACCTACGGATTAGAAGTCCGTAAAAGCACCATTGGCTAAGATAGGCGCAGGTTGCAAACCCTTGTTATCGCTGAGTTTTGTTAGTCCTGACATTGGTAGACATAGGCGCAAATTAGCACACATTTGAGATGTTTGGCACAATTTCCGGCACACTTTTTTGAGTCTTTTTCCCTTGCGCTGCAAGGCTTCCCGGTTTCCGCTGGCACACTTTTGCTTATCCCCTAGATTATTCTGCTTGCCCGTTAATACGTCCGTCCTGCGCAATCCTGTGGCGCTACAGCGCCTTCTGTGGTTTTGCCGGCGCCCTCGGACTTTTGGCCTCATATCAGACCGAAAGTACCGGTACCCCCCCGGGGGGGAGGGGGCTTCAAAGCTAAGAGACTTCCCCCGATCAGTTTTTTTATTCAAAAGGCCAGCCATAGTAAAGGGGTTTCCCGATTTTAAATCAGTAAACCTATTTTTGGGTGGTTTTTGGCTACTTTTTTTAGCTTTAGTAGCCAATTAGTAGCCAACTTTTTATGTTAAATTCATCAGGAGGGTTGGTTTAATTTTTGCCTAATTCTCTGTCCAGCAGCTTGAAATCAAATTCAAAAGGAAGTCTTATAGAGTACAATGAACCGTCATTAAGCCGCTCTGAAAAATCAAGGATTGTTATCCCCGAATAATCACCTGTCTGGATGTCTTTCATAATGAAAACATCATCTTTTTCTGCAGCACAATATGATGGCCTGGGGGGACCAAATGAAATATACAAGACATCATTGGCCTTGTCATATTTAATATCAACTTTTTGTCCTTTATTATCTGGATACATATTTATATCCTCCTGGTCCTATCCTGATGTCATCAGCCAAGTGAGCAGTAACAATACTACCTTGATCGCCTTTAAAACCAACCACAACAGCCACATACAAAGGAGGGTACACATCTAAAGCACCTAATTTATAGTATATGTCGCGATCGGGTTTTCTAGTATCTGGGTTTTGTCCAATTACATTTGGATTTTGAATAGTTGTTTCTATGCTTTTCCAAGCAGTAAATTCCGGATGTCTCTGCTGAACATGTTCCCAGGACCCGACTGGTAAAACTATTTCCCTTTTTAATGGGTCTTGTATCTTAAAATACATATTATTAAACCTGTTCCCTACTGGTGAGCTTTTTAATTACTTCTTCATTGCCCTCAAGGTTTAAGACGCCGTAAATTTCCTCATACATCCTTAATGCCTTAGAAGCAGCCATTACAAAATTTTTGAAATAATGAGGGCTCATAATCAGCTGTAAATCTGTATCTTCAGGTTTGATTTCAGTCCCGGGACTCCGATCTTTTTTATTACCGGCCTCAATAACAAAATCGTGTGGACTAAAAGAAACTTTAGTGACATTGATATAAAAATTCTTTATATCTTCCAAAAATAAAGCCTCCCTTTGTTAAAAATAAAATTGAGTTATATATTTTCGACAAAGGTGCTATATTTTACCCTGTGGATAAGTAGTTATTTTGTAATAAATTTTCGACATATTACAACAAATATTTAATTCCACTGTATAATTATACCAATGAAAAATTAAAATATTATTAACAACAGATTAATTATTTATAGCCCTAAAAAAACCGACATCTTGGACTCGTTTCTTAGCCATGACAATTTAACCGGCAAGGTAAATGTATTACCGCTCTACTTGATGCCCCTGCACCTGCCGGGCTGTACAGTCAGGGCGCGGCATGAGGAAACCAAGATCCTGCACACGGCCGGCGCTGGCGCCACGATCCTGGATGAGCCTACTGCAGCTCCCGGAATTCCTGCCAGTACCCAGGGGAGCTGTCGCCAGTCTGCCAATCAGCTTCCAATAAAAAAAACAGGCTAACATTCATGAACCAGCCTAAAATATTTCATGTGAAATAATTAAGGCGAAGCGGACCCACCAAAGCAGAACCGCCCCACCCCTGGCCACTATTAATCTTCTATACTGAAGCAGCCCGTTGCCGGCACCTCTCATAAACTACATTACTCTTTCCCGCTTCACAATGCAGCTTGCCTGCTGTAATACCAATTGAAAAACCACACATAAACCTTGTTGCCGTTTCTCTGTGATAGTGTCAGGCCACTATTTACAACTCCTCCAGGCATCTCCTGGCACACTTTTAACTGTGCCAACGTAAATTTCCACAGGGGTACTACTTCCCCCAACGCATACAGGAGCGGGGGTATGAGGACTCCGCAAAATTGCGGAGTCTAAACTTCCCCCAGCGCATACAGGAGCGGGACAATGCCCGCTCCTGCTGTTTAATACCTTCCCCGGGTACAAACTAATTCATGCCGCCCTCATGGGCATCTTGCAAAGCCTGTTCCTGCTGTTCGGGCTGTATCACATTACAACCTAAATTTATCGTTTCTTCTAACAACTTCTGACTATCGCGGACGTAATCTTCCACAATATTAATGAATTGAATAATTTCATGGTAGTTCCAGAACCATGCAAAGGACTGTTGCCTGTGGATTTCTTCGTGTTCGTTTTTGGACGGTACGCAATCGTGAAAGGTCAGGCGGGGATCCGGTTTTTCACAATAGCTGTAATTAACTAACCAATAGGCCAGCACAGTACAAGCTTTTTCAAGTTTTAACGATACATTCTCCATAGTATCAATCCGATCAAGTAATTCACTTTTCAACCTTTTAATTTCCCTATCCTTTTCCTCTGACACAAAACAACCTCCCTTTTTTGTTGCCCCAGGAGGCCGCCGGTGCTATACTAATAGCAAAGCAAGCCCTTTGGGGCGATTTTTTCTGTTTAGGAAGCCGAATCTCTTGCCGGGGAAGCGGCTTCCTTAGCTTTTGTTTCCATTTTTTCTTTCTAACCATTCTTTAACCTTTGTCCTATCGAACCTTACGCTGTTGCCATGTTTAATATATGGCATTCCTCCCTTGCGCCAGCGCCAGGCTGTGGCCGTACTGATTTTTAGCCACCTGCAGAGTTCTTGCTGAGTTAAATACTCTTCCATGTTTCACCACCTTTCAGCAACTATCATAACATTTCATACTACTGTGGTCAATCATATTATGGAAATATTTTGTGTTTATTGTCAAAATTCCGCCAGCGATATGATATTATTATCGAAAGTTAATATTTTCTGAAGGAGGTATGATTTATGGCTACAATCCAATGCCCGGCCTGTCATAAAGAGAATGAACAGGCAAACACAATCTGTTGTAGTTGTGGTGAATCCTTAATTCAGACTGAAGATAAAAAAGGCATGTTTAAATTCCCGAAAGATACCAGACTGTTATTTGTCATTGCTTTAATAGTTATTGGAAGCTTGATCTTGGTTTGGTCTAATTATTCTAATAAAAGAAATATTACTTTAGTCAATGAATCTATTCAATACAGCAAAGATCTTGTAAGCCAGGGCGACTATGAGGAAGCGGTAAAAATTCTTGAAGATGCTGCAAACATTAAGAAAACTAAGGAATTAGAAGAAGCTCTATCACTTGCAAATACCCTTATAAAATCAGATAACAGTTTCCGCAATGGCCTTGGTTTACTTAAGGAAAACAAATTTCGAATGGCATTAGATGAATTTGAAAAAGTAATTGATGAAGATACAAAAAACCATCCCTCAATCGACGCTTATGTCAAACAAGCAACTAACTCATTAGCTGCCGAAACCCTTTCCATGGCTAAAGATTTTTATGCTGTAGGAGACTACAAACAAGCCTACTTGGAATTATTGTCAGCTATATATTTATCACCATCATTAAAAGAGGCTGAGCAATTAAAGGGAATATATGAACAGGCTAAAAATAACCAGGAAGAGCAGGAACGTTTAGAAGCTGTAAAAAGAGAGCGAGAATTAAACCTTGAACAGATGAAAAAATATGAATATGGCTTAGGGGCAGTTGGAATAGCTGTCGGCGAGACAAAAACAAGCTCCCGGGTGGATGGAGATTTTGGATTCTACCATTATGTTATTAACCCTCAAAACGAGCAGTATCTTTGGTTGTGGATAGGAGCAAATAACAAAGGTACCAGCACCGTCCACGTTAATCCGAATGACTTCAGGGTTACTTCCCCTAATGGATATACAGCAAATTATAATGAAGCGTCCTTTGATGTAAAATATTTGGATGCCACCAACATACCCCCAAACTCATATATAGCAGGGTGGTTGATTTTTTTAGTTCCTAAAGCAGATAATTACGTTCTACATTACAATGGCCTGGGGGGCGCGGTTACGAAAGAGATAATCTTAGGATGATTATCCCATTTACACTAAAGAATACTCACACCCGTTCGCTCCAGGGTTCTCCTTAGCCCTGCGCCAGCCGCCGCAGATTCCTGACCAGACCAGCCGCGTCGTAAACGTGCGGCAACTGAATCGGTCCGCTGATCTTGACGCTCCTGTCAACGCTTGTACTCGTGGAATTCGACACATTTGACACCCTGTACGCATCAGGCGACAAATCATTCACCGGATTCCTTATATTCAGCCGCAACCTTTCCACCCCCGCAAAACCGCCTAGCTTGCGCACATCGTCGGCAGTCAAAACATACTCATTGGGGTGAAGCATCGCAATCTGCCTGCCCAGGATAGGACCGCCGGCCGCATACTGGGGCATCGCAACATCCCCGCCGCCATACATGGCAGCCACCGAAGCAAAATCGGAACGCATCCGGGAACAATACTCGGCTACATTATCAGCCATCCTCCTCAGCCAGGAGTCAATAGTAAGATCAATCGCCGGGAACACATTCCCGTCCAAAAGGGCATCAATGCCTTCGCCCCCATCGGTAATAGCCCTTTTAACCTCCTCCAGATGATCTTCCAGATCCTCCTTCTGCTGCTGGTAGGATTCCAGCGCAATCTCCTGCGCCTTGCGTTCAGCCTCAATCTTCTCCTTAAGCCGCTTCTCTTCCGCATCACGCTCAATCCGCAGGATAATATCATTATGGGATTCCTGAGCTTCCGCCAGCTTTTCATTGGCCGCGTCAATGGCTTCCTGAGCATCCTTAACCGCCTTGGGATCGGCAATGTAATCCCAAATCCCATCCCTGAAAATACGGACACTCTTCTCGGCTTGAACATTCTCCAGCTTTTCCCGCGCTTCCCGGAGACTTAACCGCGCCTTCTCAATGTTCTGCAAAGCATCTTGAATCTTACGCTCCTCTTCCAGCTCCGCGTTCTGTTCCTTCATCGCTTCAAGCTGCTCTTCCAAAACCGCTATCCTGGCGTCGGAAGCCTTCTTAAAAGCCTCCTCAGCGGCGCTTATCGCTTCTATATCCTTGCTGTAGGCTTCATCAATATATTCCATTAACGTATCGTAGTAGCGGCGCATATACTCCATTTGCTCACCCATTGATAGTTTTGTCTTATCAAAACTGTCCAGGGCGCGAAGCCGCTCCTCCAGCGTTATGGCTTCCAACCCATACAAGCGGTCCATCCATTGGATGTAATCCCGGTACTGCCGGTCTAAAATATCGTGCTGATCCTTCGCCAAACTCCACCATTCCACCGAAAGACCGCCTATCCGCTCCCTAACCCTTTCTATCTCCTCACCAAGCTTAGCATAGGCATCCTGCCCCTCCCCGGTAGACTGATCGACGGACTCATGGGCCTCTTGGAGATTAACCAGCGCCTGGCGCAGGGCTTCCGCCTCTTCGTGCAATCCCAACTGCTTCTGCTCCAGCAATCCGGTAAGCCTGTTCTCCTCAGAAGCCAGCTTCAGGTAATCTTCCATCGAAGCCGCGCTGTCGCGGTAATAACCAATCCTGGCCCCAGCCAGGGAAATTTCCCGCTGTGTAGCCTGATTGACAATGCCCTGGGCATCGGCATACTGCAAATTCAGATCGATCAGCTTCTTAATATAATCAGCCTGTTTTGCCGCAGCCTCTGCCTTATCCTCATCCTCATCCTTATCCTTGTCCTTGTACTTGCCCTTATCTTCGGAACCTCCGCCATCGCCACCACCCTTTGGCAAACCTATGCCGACATCGGAAGCGCCCCCTGCCATTAATTCCGTTATTTGTCTTATTTCTTCGCCGACAGCACTTAGCTCTTGCCTGATTTCTTGCATATTAGCTGGGTCAGGAATAATTAATGCGCCTTTTCCTGTAATGCGAAATTTCCACTCGCTCTCAGGTGGTTGTCCACTTTGAGTCCTGCGTTGCTCCTCTTCAAACAGCGCCATTTGTTCACTTAGCGTTTGCTTTTTCCTGTATGCCACGGATAGGCTTTGCTCGAGATTGGCCGCAGCCGCCTCTTTTGCAAGGGCAATATTCTCCCGCAATTTATCGTTATTAAAGGCAATGGCATTGCCTATGGCATCCCACTTCGTGACAACATCAGGCATAATGTCAGCAATAGCGTTCATCGTGCTCTTGAGTTTGTCTTGCAGGATGTTATATTCATCCGTATCCTTCTTAGTGCTAACCAGCTGGTTGTTAAGTCTGTCGTATTCCTTAATTAAACCGCTTGCCGCCCTTGCGTTTTCTTCAGCCTGCGCCTCCTGCTGCTTCATATGCTTAACCAAAACGCTAATTCCCGTGGCAGCGGCAACAATAGCCAAACCCCATGGCCCACCGAAGAAAGCTGTTATACCTTTGCCGACATTGAGCATAACCGCTCCCAATCCGGTAGCTGCGCCAGCCAACCCCCCAATTGCGGCGGCTGCATTTGTGGCTGAAGCCGCCAGTCCAGAAAACCCGGCCATCTTAAAGGCCGCGTTAAGTATCTTGAGTGCGGCAGTAACCTCGATGAAATTTATAATCAGATTTCTCAATGTCGGGTCAAGTTCACCGAACCAGGCAACAGCATCCCTTGCGCCGCTGGTAACATCTTTCAGTTGGTCTAATAGTCCCGCGTCGCCTATAGCCACAGCCAGTTGCTGGGCAGTAACCTTTAGTTGGTCGTATTGTTTAGCCAGCGTTTCCATAGTGCGCTCATTTTCACGCATAGAATAACCGGACGCATCCAACTGTGTATTCAAAACCTCCTGCACCTTGCTCCAGTTTCGAAGCAGCGCCAGGAGATAGTTGCGGCGGTAAATACCGGCCATAGACTGCGATATGTCACGTTGCTGCAAATCGGTAAATTCCTTCTGCGCTCCCGCAAGCTCCGCCAACTCCTCGGAATACAAACCAACCTGCTCCGCCGCATCGGTAAACATGTCCATCGACGCCTCAGTCAAAGCGCCGCCCTGCCAGCGCGCCGCCACTTCGTCAAAAATGTCGATGAAATTGCGAAACTCCGTATGCGCTTCATCCGCCCACACAGCAATACCCTCGCGGGCAAAAGCCTTTAAGGCAACATCACGCTGCATAAATGACAGGATGGAATTAAGCGCGTTACCAACTTCGCGCCCCGTCCTGCCCGTTGCTTCCCGCATCACCGTTAAAATAGCGATTGTTTCATTAAGGCTTAAACCCAACACCTTCGCCGCCCCGGAGGAACGGATCAACCCGTCCACCAGGTCTTGCGAGGTAATGGCGTAGTCATCGGCTACCTTGTTGATTTTATCCAGAGTAGGCAGCAATTGTTCCGCCGTCATGCCCCACTGGGCCAGGATGGCAATAAACCCGGACGTTGACTGTTCCGCGTCCAACTCGGCGGTATTAAGAGCCAGGAACGCCGATTCCGTCAGTTCCAGAGTATCCTTAACGTCATAGCCGGCCTGCGCAAACCTCAGAGCTATATCCTGCGCGCTATCCCAGGTCATGCCGTACTCTTTCCCCAGCTTCAAAAGATCGTCCCGCATCTCGTTAAAATTAAAAGTAACATCCTCAGTAATACGGGCTATCTGAGTCATACCCATTTCAATATCGGTAATCGTTTTTACCGCGGCTCCAGCGGCGGCTATACTGCCGAAAAAAGCCGTGCCGGCAACAAACCAACCAGCCCTGCGTTCAAACTGGCTGCCCAGGACATTGTACTGGTCAGACAGCTCTTTAACTGTTTGCTTGTGATTTTTAGCGGTCTGATCAGCCGTTTTAACAGAATCATTTAACACCTTTGTATTTATAGCTGCAACCGAAATAACCTTGCCGTACTGATCGTAAATAACCTTATCGCCCATAAATTGCTGCGACACACCCGTCCCGCCGGCCTTTCCCAAATCGGCGGCAGTCACCTTGAGCATTTTCAGCTGCTTGTCCAAAGCGGCTGTCTCGGCGGCAAGCGTTTTGGTACCCATAAGGGCCTGTGAATAGTCCACTCCGAGCCTTGAAATGATTTTTACTACCGCATCATCATTATCCAACATAATTCACCCCTTAATCTTCAATTTCTACGGCGCCGGCATTGTTTGTCCAGACAATACGGAGGCGCCGGTGAGGCTCCTGATTTTTTTGGGGACCTAACAGCTGCTGGCGCTTGTCCAGGGCAATTCCCAAACCAACAAGTAGATCGCGAAACTTGGCGTCTTTGATTTTATCCGGATCAATTTCCTTCAGTATGTCACTGATTTTCTGATCGAGCTCTTCCGCGAATTGTGCTGATCGAATCGTCGCGATCTCGTTCTTGGCCTCTAGCGCCCAATCTTGGACAGTCCGGAGCGGTACTCCGGTATCCTTCGCGGCGGCAGCCGCCCCTTGCTGGGCCGTCAAAAGTATTGCCCTCAACTTAAGATCCAGTGGGTGCTTATTGCTGCCCCCTCCATGCCGCCGTATATTCGGTTCTACGATTTCCGGCAGAGAAGCCGGAAGGTCCGAAAGGTTGGTGATAGGAACATCTCTTTTACTGGTCATGTAATCACTCTCCCTGCAGTTTATTTATTCCTTGGGTACCTAAACCCCTACCTAGTCAAGACACCCCCCCAGAAGCGCACCCCCGATTTGGCATTAAGGCAAAGAACCGATCCAAAATATCAGCGGCCTCTCCCTTGGTGACCGTTCCCTGGTATAGTTCTAATTTTTTCATTAGATCAATCTGCTTTGCAGTAGCCGGATGATTTCGCCAGGCAGCGTCTTTGCGGGCAAAGGCGGCTGCGTTCTTCCTCGCATAGTCCTCAACCACACCTTGCGCGTAACCTAACGGTAGAGCCATTTCCGACAGCGCAAAACCATGTTTGCCCTTAATGACACCCGCCCAGTAGTGGTCGCCTTCAACGGGACGAAGGACAGCATAACAACCGGGTTCCAGCGGCAGCCGCCATTCTGTATTAGCTTGAATCCAGCGAAATACCGATTTATCCAGTATGTCAAAGTTTTCTTCGGTGGTCTGCAAGGCGGTTGACAGGTTCCTGGAGCGGCTTCTTTGATGTTTTTCTTGTTCCTGAACGGCTTCTCGCAAGCTTTGGCCTTGCTTCAACCTGATTCCGGCTAGTGTTCCCAGCATACAAACATCATGCCGTGAATCGCTAAAATCAATTACCAGGCAATCCTGTTTTCCCGGGTATAGCCTCGTACCCCGTCCGGCCATTTGAATATACAGTCCGCTGCTTTTGGTCGGCCTTGCCATCAGCAGGCAGTCCGTGGCCGGTTCATCGTATCCTTCTGTTAGAAGATTGCAGTTTGTGAGTACCTTTATTTCACCTTTATGGAAGTCATTTAATAAGCCGCGCCGGATTTCCTTCGGCATGTCCCCGTAGACAGCTCCGGCAGGTATACCGACATTCGAGAAAGCACCAGCCAGATCCTTGGCGTGTTGCACGTCAACGGTGAAGGCTAAAGTGCGCCTGTCATACGCATGTTCAAGCCAGGTATCCCGGATTATCTCATTGCGGTTGACGCAGTTTACAACACTGGCGAGTTGGCTTTCTACAAAATCACCGCAACGGGTTGCCACCCGGTCAAGGTTTAGCCCGGTCGATACTCTAAGACCCCGCAGGTCGGCAAGATACCCGGCTTTGGTCATGGCGGCAATGCTCCGTTCAAAGGTGATCTCCTGGAACACATGCCGCAGGCCAACTTTATCCCCGCGCTTTGCTGTAGCGGTAACACCTATAAGTAGCTTGTTTTGGTCGTCATCCATAAACCGCAAGCCTTTAATCAAGTCCGTGTATGTGGACGATACTGCATGGTGAGCCTCATCAATTATGAGAAGCTTGAAGCCCTTTTCCTGTAGTTGTTTTAACCGCCTTGGCCGGCAGGCGGTTTGAACAGAAGCAACTACAACCTGCCGCTCCGGTTCGTTCTGTCCGGCCATGACAACGCCAATGTCAACTTTAGGCCATATTAAGCGGCATTTATCGACGGCCTGGGTAATTAACTCTCCCCTATGTGCGATAATCAGGGTACGGCAGTTGAACTGCTTTGCCAAGCTAGCGAAAACAACCGTTTTACCCGTACCGGTGGGCAGGGCCACAAGTTGCCGGGTTATTCCGTCTTTCCAACGGGATACAATTGTATTGATAGCTTCTGCTTGGTAATGACGAAGTTCCATTGTTAATCTCTTCCTTTGGGCCAGATGTCGTATTCGTGTTCAAAGGCTTCGCAAATTGTCTTAATCGCCGCCTCCACCCCTGCAATTGCCTCCCTGCAGGCGGGACTGTCCTGCCTGTGGTATGCTTCGGTATACGTGTTCTCACACTCTTTAAATTGTTTCATCAGGTCCGGCCTGCTTGCTTCTGAAAATGCCAGAGCACCTGATGTATAGCTTTGGTTTGCCCGGGCTAGCATGTCAACGTAGGCCCGCCCGATCTTCTCTTCGTCCCAGCGTAAAAATTTAATAGCCTCAGATTTGCGCTGCCTCAATTCGCCCAGTAACGAACAGGATTCCCGAGGAACCGGATCCGGCACATGTATACGCACATCGCCGTTTTCGCCTATATAAACTTTTATCCCCTGGTCTTCTAGGTTGTTAATCAGTTCATAGATCATCAAGAGGGTAGTCACCTCCTTGGATCTGATTGTGCCAGCCATATCTTTTGGTTATATCCGCCGGACTTCCCGCCATACAAAACCGCTTGCACTGTCCGTCAAATATAAGTTGGACTGTGACGTCTTGTTTACCACTAAACCTGTTCTTGAAAATATCTACTATGGTGTTGCATTTGTTATCTTTTACCTCTTGTTGGTTGCACCTATGAACGCTAAACACGTTGTCAGTTCTATTGGTGATGTCGCCGCTCCCCGACACGTCCATTTTGGTAAGTCTGCCCGATGTTTTCCGGGGGTGCGCCACCACATGTACATGCACATCAAAACGGTTTGCAAAGTCTTTGAGCATACCAACAAAGTTACTTTGCTGCCGATAGAAATCCCGGTCGGTGCTCGTAAAAACCGTGGTCATGATATTGTCAACCAGGAAAACCCTGCAGCCGTGCCGCCTGGCGGCATATTCAAAAACCTCGATTATTTTATGATCCTTAGCCGCCCCGAAACTGTCGTAAAAATAAAACTTGTCCTGGTACCATGTGCGGATCTTTGTTGCTATATCCACAGGAACATAAGCAACATCACGCGCCCACACTGCATCATAACGGTATTTTATGTTATTCGGACCCGCTATTTGCAAATCAATCCATTGCCGGAATTTCCGGGCAGCCAGTTCCCCAGAATACGCACAAACAGCGAACCCTTGGTCTACAGCTTCAATCAATATCTGGCCAAGTAGCGTACTCTTGCCGCTGCTGTTGATGCCGGTCCAGACAGATACCTCCCCTAACATAAAGCCACCAATCACCTGGTCAATACCCCGGATACCGGACCGGACCCGCACAACATCCTCCTGGTAGTCCCATGGAGGCACTTCTGCGAGAGATACAAGCCCCTCCATGGGTACCGCTACAGCACCATTAACCGCATCTTTAACAGCCTGCTTTCCGTCTAAAAGCAGTACTTCATTGGCGTCTTTGCGCTTGTGGCGAATAACCGAACACCGCCATGATCCCAGGCGCTGGATCAGATTCCGCTCCAGCTTGCGGCCGGGCTCATCGTTGTCCACCCATAGGATCACCTGTTCAAACTTGTCTAGCCACTCCCAGCAGTTTTCAATACAGGATAAATCTTGGGCGCCGTTGGGGACACTGACCACGTTTTCTATGCCCGCCTCATCTAGCGCCAGGGCGTCCATTTCGCCTTCGCAAATGGTTAGGGGCTTATTGTGGTCACACAAGTCCATCCCCCAAAAGACTGCCTTACCGCCTTCTTCGCGCCAGCCTTTTTTTTCGCCGTCCTTTGGCTTGTGTGGTAACCTAAACTTCATCAGCACTAGTTTGCCATCCTGGCAATATGGCATTGCAATGGCGCCTTTATATTCACCTACCCCGCGCCGTTCCCACGTGGGTGGGGTAAATCCGCGCTGTGTGAGATAGGCCACCACTTTTTGTTTGGGGGTCTCTGGCTTGCTGTTGGGCACTTTGTATTGTTTACTGGGCCGCCGGTAATAATCAGTTTCAGCCTGCTCGCCAAACTCGCGTAGGAGCTGCTTGAATGTGCCGCTGACTCCACAGCTCCCGCGCTTGCAATTATATACGCCAGTTTCAGCGTTCATGCCAAATGTGTGCTTATCTTTATTATCCCCACCGTGGCAAAAGGGGCAATAAGTCGGGATTACCTCGCTGCCGCTTGTTTTATATGGGTTCAAATGTTTGCGGGCAAACTCAATGGGGCTTATCATCTTATCACCTCCACCTCATCCTTATTATTTTTTGTTTCGCTAATCGACTGATTAAGGTACGATTCGAACTTTGTTCCGAACAGCGTTTCCGGCCTTAGATATTTTGCCATGTCTGTTCCTGTCCAGTCTTTGACTTTATTGTTTATGGCCGTAATAAAATCCACTTCTGTAAATCCTTCGGCCAGCCTAGCGTCTATAAACCGCTGTGTTGCCTTAGTCGTTGCCCTGTAGTTTGTGCCGGCTTTTTTGTTTAGATGATTTATCACGGGTATATATATATTATTCTTTACATTCTTTACATTCTTGTTTGTTGTTAGGGCTTTGTTAGGCTTTTGTTGATTGCTTTGTTGATAATTCTCGGGACATTGATAAAAGTCATAATTTACAATGGTTACAAGCCTATATTGCTTTGTTGATTTGTATGTTAAAAATCCCATTTTTTCTAAATTAACAAAGCATGTTCTTATGTTTTGGACGCTTACGCCTTTACCACAGGCTTTTTGTAGGCGGTTCAGTGAAGTAATTAATTGCCCGCGTTTAATCGGCACCCATTCCTTTTTTACATCGTCCCACCATGTGCCGTCCTTATGGTTTGCCAGCATTATTAGGGTCATCATGATTGTTTTTTGAACCGGGTTCAGGCTGTTCCATGTTTTACTGTCTTTATAAGTACTACGGGCAAACATTATGTAGCCGCCTGTATTGTGTCTTTCGGTCACTTTTTACACCTGCCCCGGCATATGATGTTCATCATGCAGATCTTCGAGACGGTTGCCCCATTCCGGCGGCAGGCCGCTGACAGCGTCCCAAATCATCTATTGAACCCTCCGGATCTTCCCGAACTCCGGCCCCTCTGTCTTTAAACTGGCCGCCTCCTGCTGTTCCAGCCAGGCCAGCAGACTTGTCCGGCGGAACAGCACCCGGCGACATCCCTTCGGACGAATATGGGGAATCAGCCCGCGTCGGGCCATTTCGAAAATCTTCCAATCGCTTATGCCTATGATTTGAGCGGCTTGTTTGGCGTTAATTGTCTCGCGGACCATGGCTATTACCCTCTCTCCTGACATTCTCCGGGAACAGTTCCCTTTCCGGGATGTCCAGGGCCTGACTAACTCGCCGTCGCCAATTCGGGAAAAACGGTTTTTTCTCACTTATTGCCTGGCCCAGATCCGAGGGTGCGATCCTGGCCCGCCTGGACAACTCAAGAATGGTCATGTTTTTTCTGTCCAGCCACTTTCTAACACGATTCATGAATTTACCTCCTTTTTTGGATGAAGCCAATTGACTCTAGTCAAATGGTATATTATAATTATGAATAAAGATAGTTTGATAATAATGTTGTATCATGAGGGAGCGTGTACGGGATATGCACTACGGCATAATCGCAGAGTGGCGCAGGCGTACAGCAATATACCAGGAGGATACAAAGGAATTTGTTTCAATAGATGAAAAAAAGGATTATACAATTAGTTTTGGTGACGATGATGTTATGTCTAATCCAAACTACACAGGCCAAACCGTACCCGCCTTAGATATTGCGGAACAATTTGCCACACTGTATAAAGCAAACACAAGCAAGGAAATATTTGTAGAAAATGTAGTTAAATTTATATCAAAGTATGGCATGATGGGAATTAACCGGGGACGGAAAGGGTCGATTCCGTACAAGGAAACCTTTATGGATTGGGTTAAGGAAACCAAAGAAATGTCTGAGGTGCTTAAATGGCTAAATTATCTAAAAGAAAACCCACCGCTTTTTAAAGAAGATAACAATTTAAATAATTCCCAAGATATACCCAATGAGGCTTGTAGTATGAATTACTCACCTGAATATCGGAAGCAGCTTGATAACAGTCCCTTTGGTGCTTTATTTAAAATTCAGAATATAATCAACAAACATCTTACTGGTGTTAACCCGTACTTAATTCTTGATTGTAAAGATAACGACGCCTTTCTTAGACCAATGATGGAGTTCCATAATTTATTAGGCTCAATGTATTTTGCTATTTTTCAGAACCTACAGGGCAAAATCCTTATATGTGTCAAGTGTGGAACGCCGTTTTTCACAAATCCGCGAAAGGAATCGAAGAATACCAAGGATCTCTGTAAAGGGTGTATAGAAAAAAACAGAAATAAAAGAAGAAACGCGGCAAGGGTAAATGAAGAATACAAAAAAATCGCGTGGAATATCGAACAGAGGATTAATAACAACAGCAGCCCTTTTTCTGTTAAATCAATCCCTCCGGACAAAAAAGAGGACCTGAAAAGATGGCATAATAAATTTAAGGCTGAATATAACAAAAAGACGCCGGGTAAGGGTCAGATTCTTACCAAGAAGCAAACAGAAAAATTGGAAGCCTGGGTAAAAAGGAAGGAAGAAGAACTTGATGCTAAGATAAAATCTTTTAAAGGGAGGTTTAATTAATGGCAGGCTACTATGAAAAAACAAAGAATGGTAAATACAGGCTGTTTGCCAGTGGCGGGACAGGTCCTGATGGGAAAAGAAAGCGGCCCACTAAGACAATCGCGGCAAAGTCGGACCGGGAAGCGGAAAAGGAACTAGCCAAATTCGTGGCCGAAGTGGAAAAAAATGAATATGTCGAATCCAGCAAATTCACTTTTAAGGACTTCGTGGACCGCTGGCTCAGGGATTATGCAGAGGTGGAAGATAACCTTGCGCCAAAGACGCGCTATCGTTACAAAGAAATTCTTGATAGCCGTATCATTCCAGCAATGGGGCACTTAAAAATGGAGAAAATAACACCTGTACACCTATTGGGATTTTATAGGAACCTACAAGAGGACGGAGTCCGGAAGGACGGAAAAAAAGGCGGGTTATCGGCCAAAACAATCCTGCAGCACCATCGTGTCATATCAAGTATTCTTAGTTGCGCAGTCCAATGGCAAGTTATTAGCTCGAACCCAGCCGGCAAGGTTAAGCCGCTATCGAAGGTTCCAAAGAAGCAAACTACCTGTTACGATGAAAATCAAGTGGCAACGTTACTGACAGCCATGGAGGGAGAAGAATTAAAATATCAGGTTCTTGTTCAGCTTGCCATATTTACCGGCCAGCGCCGCGGTGAACTGCTAGGGCTCGAATGGCAGGACATAAATCTTGACAAAGCCACATTGACGGTTAGACAGGCAAGCCAATACCTGCCCAAGCGGGGGGTTTTCACGAAGAATCCAAAAAACGAATCCTCTGAGAGGCTCCTGTCTCTGCCGCCTTTCCTGGTGCACATGCTTCAGGAATACAGAAAAGAGCAGGTTAAGGATCGCTTGAAGGTGGGAGAGCTATGGCAAGGCTCAGACCGTTTATTTACCACCTGGGACGGCCAGCCGATGCATCCCGACACAGTCAGTTCGTGGTGGCCTAAGTTCATCAGGACCTATAATACCAGGGAAGCCTTTGATGCTGAAATAGCCGCTATACGTAATAAATTGAGTGCAGAGGAATTGGACACGCTGGAAAGCTTGAGAGAACCGTACATAAAGTTAAACGGCGCAAATTCAAAATCCATGAAAAAAAAGTTGGATGCCGTTGAAGATAAAATTATCAACATAATCGGGCGAAAAAGCCTTGATCGGATCCGGCGGGGGCAGAAACTCCCACCGCTTAACTTCCATGGCCTGCGGCATACCGCAGCTACCATGATGATCAACCAGGGGCTGCCAACCAAAAGTATTAGTGGCCGTCTGGGTCATGCCAACATATCCACCACAATGGACATTTACGGCCACTACTTAAAAAGCGCTGACAAAGAAGCAGCTGACCGGTTGGAACAAGCCTATCAGAACATAAAGGGCAATTGCAAAACCGATGCAAAAAAAAGGCAGATTTAAAACCTGTCCTTTAATCTTGTTATAAAATTCCAACCTATGACTAGTTAACGGCCTGCGGGCCGCTTTCTTTATGTTTTACTTGTCTACCTCTTTATGATGGCAGGTTAACGCATAGAGGTATTGTTAGCCAGATTACAGGGCCAAGTTAACAGTTCCTTCGCGCGGTTAATAAAAATAAAAAGGTCATTGCATAAAAAAAGATTATAGAGCCTTATATACTAAAATAACCGGGCACCCCGGGCAATCTTAGACTTTTTACCGATTGATAAGTACAGCACAAAAGCTACCCAGTTTAGGCACAATGAGGTTTAACGATTTGAACTCGGGGAAAAAGGCGGTAGATCGAATAGGATGGCCGAACTTGACGAAGTATCAAGCAGCTTTTCTTTTAACATTGCTGAAAAAAACAGGGGCCACTCGGGGGTCATAAGTTCAGGCTTACCCAAGAATGCATGTTAAATCAGTAGGGTTTTATATTGGCCTTAAAAAGCTGTTTTGAAATGTTTGGCACAATTTCTGGCACAATTTTTACTTTTGAAAGGCAATGGCAAGGACTTCCAACCCGGCAGCCCTTGCCATTACTATATTTCACTGGCGTCCCAGACAGGATTCGAACCTGTGACCTACGGATTAGAAGTCCGTTGCTCTATCCAGCTGAGCTACTGGGACAAATATGGAGCGGGTGATGGGAATCGAACCCACGTAATCGGCTTGGAAGGCCGACGCTCTACCATTGAGCTACACCCGCCTGAATAAATCCTTTTTTTGATGCAATCAATATTATATCGAAAAACCCCTCCGGCGTCAAAGTTATTTTGCCCCAAAAAGTTTCTTTTTATGGTACCCGGCAAATTAACGGCCTGATTCCGTCCTTGTCCAGGTCAAGGATCCCGTAACTGGGCCTTTGCCGGTCCCGGGGCCTGGAAATGCTGCCCGGGTTAAATAACAGGACGCCGGCATCCCACCTTACCTCCGCTATGTGGGTGTGACCGAAAACAACGGCGCTGGCTCCGGTTTCCGCAGCCCGGGCCAGCAATCCTTCCAGCAACCGCCCGTGGGCAATTCTGTGCCCGTGGGTCAGCAGTATCCTGTGGCCCGCCAGTTCCAGCAGCAATTCCAGCGGCTCCTTTTCGCCCTGGTCGCAGTTGCCGGGCACAGCCTTTACAGGCAGTCCGGTTACTGCGGCAAGCTTCAGGGCGTCCCGGTAGTTGTCGCCGGCATGAAGGATAAGGTCCGCCTGCCCGGTCTCCCCCAGCGCCCAAAGGGCGTGTTCCAGCAGGCCGTGGCTGTCGCTGAAAACAATAAGCCGCACCTCGGTATCACTCCCCGTCCTCCTGGTTCACCCTCTCCAGCTCGGAAAGGATATCCAGAGCGCCGGCCAGGGCCTGGGCCCGGTGACTGATTTCATTTTTGATCTCCGGCTCCAGTTCGGCAAAGGTTTTGCCGTATTCCGGCAGGCAGAAAAGCGGGTCGTAACCGAAACCCCCTTTCCCGCGCGGCTCCGTGGCGATTATCCCTTCACAGACACCCTCGGCGGTATAAATCCAGCCTTCCTTGTCAACAATCGCCACGACGCAGCGAAAACGGGCGGTGCGCTCCTGTTCCGGAACACCGGCCAGGAGTTCCAGAAGCTTCTGGTTGTTGGCCGCGTCGTCCTTATCCTCCCCCGCAAAGCGGGAGGAGTTTATTCCGGGAGCGCCGTCCAGAAAGTCCACTTCCAGGCCGGAATCGTCGGCCAAAGACATCAGGCCGGTATGCCCGCAGGCTGCCAGAGCTTTTTTAGCGGCATTATCCTTGAACGTACACCCGTCTTCTTCAATCTCCCCCAGGCCGGGATACTCCTTCAGCGACACCACATCAATCCCGTGGGTATTCAGGATCCCGGAAATTTCCCTTACTTTCCCCGGGTTATTTGTTGCCAGTACCACCTTCAATTTTATTGCCTCCCCCGATATCCTTTGCAGCAGCGCCAAGCGCTTCCTTTTGAACAGTTATAAGCTGGTCGATTCCCTTTGCGGCCAGATCAATCATGCTGTTTATCTCCCGCCGGTCAAAGGTTGCCTCCTCGCCGGTGCCCTGCACTTCGACAAAGCGCCCGACGCCGGTCATGACGATATTCATGTCCACCTCCGCTCTGGAATCCTCTTCGTAGCACAAATCTAAAATAATTTCCTTCTTCAGCCGCCCCACGCTGGTAGCGGCAATATAGTCCGACACAGGCAGGCGGGCCAGCTGACCTTCCGCCCTGAGCTTGTTTAAAGCATCCACCAGCGCAACAAAGGCCCCGGTGATGGAAGCTGTCCTGGTACCCCCATCCGCCTGAATAACGTCGCAGTCCAGCCAGACCGTCCGCTCGCCAAGGGCCGATAAATCCACCACCGATCGCAGGGAGCGTCCTATTAGACGTTGGATTTCGTGGGTGCGGCCACCCACCCGTCCCCTGGCAGCCTCCCTGGATGTTCTGGACCCGGTGGCCCGGGGCAGCATCCCGTACTCGGCGGTAACCCAGCCCTTTCCCTCTCCCCGGAGAAACATGGGAGCTTTTTCTTCGACAGATGCGGTGCAGATAACCTTTGTGTCCCCTACTTCAATCAAAACCGATCCTTCCGCATACTTATTATAGTGCCTGGTAATCCGCACGGGGCGCAGCTCTCCCGGTTTTCTCCCGTCCACTCTGTCCATGCTTATCTCCTCTCGGTTAGTAGTTAATACAGAGCGAAACCAATGCGCACGACTGGTAAATAAAGTCCTATCACAGTTCCGGCAAATCCTGTTTTTTATTCATGCAGAACATTTTCTTTCAGTTCCGGCAAACCTGCTATTAGCTCCGGCTGATCCTGTTACGATTTGGGCAAATTGTTACAGTCCCGGCAAATCCGCCGTAATTCCAGCCAGACCTGCCATTATTCCGGTATAACCCGGTAGGTCCTGCCTTCCTGGACTGCCAGTACCGGACCTTTGAAGGATGCCCTTGCCTGTTGGACCAGCAGGTCCGGATCGTATTCAGGCCAGAAGTGCGTAAGCATCAACTGCTTTGCACCGGCCCGGCGGGCCGTCTCCCCGGCCTGACGGGCAGTGAGGTGGACGCCTTCCAGGTATCCGGCGTCCTGGTTCTGGCCGCTGGCCTCGCACAAAAAAAGGTCGGCGTCCCGGGCGGCTTCCACCAGCTTTTCCGTCCAGGCGGTATCGCCGGAAAAGACCAGCTTGCCTGCCCCCGTAAAGGATATAATATACCCCGGCAGGGAATGTTGGGCGGGAACAAAGCGGATGCTCAGCCCGCCCAGGTCCAGCCTTCGCACCGCGGTACCGGACAGATCCTCTTCCAGGGGAATTTCCTCAATAGGAACCAGGTTAAAAGCTTTTTTGTACCCCGCCAGAACCTGAAATACCTGGTCCGGCATTGCCGGCAAAAAGAGTTTTAACGGCTCCTTGCGGCTCCCTTCCCTTCTTGCGCCTTCTATGGCGTGGCGCAGCGGGAAAAGATCCAGGAAGTGATCCGGGTGCAGGTGGCTGATAATTACCGCATCCAGGCGGCGGAAGTCCAGAAAACCCATCAACTTGCTCAGGCTGCCGTTGCCTGCTTCCAGCAGGATATTTAGCCCGCCGCCCCGGAGCAGGTAGCCGGAACAGGCGCCCCCCGCCCGGGGATAGGGAGCCCAGCACCCCAGTACTGTAATCTCCAAAAGAAGCCCCCCCTTATAAACCGGCTGGATCATGGTTCCAGTTGCTGTTGAGTTATTGCTTCAAACCCGGGCCTAACACCTTTCGGCAAGCGCCGCCGGGACACCCCTTCTTTTATAGGGGCAGCAAACAAACCACCGGTTCAAACATCTGGTTTAAATATAATGTATGAAAATATAGCATTTTTTAAACGGCGGAGACGCCGGCCGTGGGGGAATATCCATGGGTGCTCAATCGTTTTCTGGTATATCGATCCGTGTCAGCGGCTCTCCCGTTGAGGCCGATAAAACAACCTGCTGTACGTGTCCAATATCCCCCTTCAGGAACTGTCCGGCCGCAGCCCGGAAAGCAGCAGGCCCGCTGCTGACATAAAAGCAGTGACGGGCAGGGCTCATCCCCTCAGCCGCCAGACCCAGACGGTGCAGCTCTTCCTTCGCTGCCCTTACGGTGGCTGACGCCGGATCCACCAGCCGGACCCCGGAGCCCAGCTCGTCCTCTATTTGTCTGGATAAAAACGGGTAATGGGTGCAGCCCAGAATCAAGGTGTCAATGCCGGCTTGTTGCAAGGGGAAGAGGTATTCCCGCAACGCCTCCTTAACGCATAACGCATCTATCTTGCCCGACTCCACCAGGGGCACCAGGCGCGGCGCCGCCCGGCTGAATACTTCGATGTCCTTCCCCAGCTTCTTCAGCCCTTGCTCGTAAGCTCCGCTCCTTATGGTAGCCTCGGTAGCGATAACACCAATTTTACCGTTCACCGTTTTACCCAGGGCTTCGGTTACTCCAGGCTCGATCAGTCCGATCAGCCGGACCTTGCAACGTTCCCTTAAAACCGGCAGGGAGACGGACGAACTGGTATTGCAGGCAACTACGATATACTTTACGCCTTGTTCTTGCAGAAAGGCTGTTATTTGTCCGGTAAAATGGATTAGCTCTTTGGAGCTGCGCGGACCATAGGGAACATGGGCCGTGTCACCGAAATAAACGGTGGATTCAGCGGGAAGCTGCCGGTAGACTTCCCTGGCCACCGAAAGCCCTCCCACCCCGGAATCGAAAAGACCGATGGCAGCGTTACGGTTCACTTTCTTCCTCCTTCAAGCAGGTGTTATTTACCTTAAAACCTGCCCTTTCTAAACATATTCCAGTACTGATGAGTTTAATCAAAGATGTCTATTTGCAAATACAGGGAATGAATTAATTCTTAAAGGAGGGCGCCCGCCGTGCAACCTTAAAACCGGTCTGCAGTCTTAGCATGATCCTATCATCTTTAAGTAATTCACTGGACTTGCCGGGGGTTCCTCCTTTTTTCCTCAAAAAAACCCGGCCGGTTGCCCTAATCTGGCGAACAGGCCGGGTTTTACAGGACTAAAATCTACAGCGGGGAAAACTATTAACTCCTGCTTTCAACGGGATTTTTTACCGGAAATATAATACCCGATTCCGTTGACGATTGCCTCGGCTGATTTGTTGCGGAAATTGTCGGTCTGCATGAGCTTTTCTTCGGCAGCGTTAGAAATAAAAGCCAGTTCGGCCAGGATAGCCGGCATTTTTGTGCTGCGCAGAACCACAAAATTGGCTGACCGCACCCCTCCGTCCCTGAGGCCCAGGTTTTTAAGCAGCTCCGCCTGAACATAACGGGCCAGCTTATTGCTCTCCTGGATCCGGGAAGTATCCGAAGTTTTGCCGTTGCCGTTGTAAATGTAAGTCATGGTGCCACCAATTGAGGCATCCGTATGGGCATTAACGTGAATGCTCACAAAGATATCTGCCCCGGCATTGTTGGCTCTTTCCGCCCTTTCTTCCAGACCAACATCGGCATCACCGGAACGGATCATTATTACCCTGGCGCCCTTGGCTTCCAATAGCCTTTTGGTCCGTTTGGCAATATCCAGGGTGACATCCTTTTCCTTGGTCCCGTTCTTGCCCATGGCGCCGGGGTCCGGACTGCCGTGCCCGGCGTCCACAGCTATTGTTGTACCTGCGTATGAACCACTGATGGTGGGAATATATGTCTCCACGTTCAGGCTTTTCTTATCCCCTGAGTGATTGGTAACATATTGGGCGCCGCCGGACAGCTCAAAGACCAGCCTGGTAATATCCGGCTCCCTTTGATAGTGCCCCACCCGGATTTGTTTCACTGTTTTGGAGTTAACATCGGTTTTTGCCGGCAGTTCCCCCATGGCAACGCCTTTTAAGTCCACGACCAGTCTATCCGGCCCGCTTAATGTGAAGGCATCATATTCAAAGGGCAGATCTGCCACGACATCGACTATGGTCTCCCCGTTTGTCTCCCTTACTTGCAAGGTGAGCGCCTTGCCGGACCGGTCGTCGGAAACCCGTTCCTCACCTCCCCTGGAAACATCGCTGCCGGTCTGCGGCCCGGCGTTCCCAACGGAGTTTGCCGGCGGAACCTGTTCAGGAACAGTAGTTGTTGTCCTGAGTGACACCAGCCACCCTGCCACCCAGCCAGTTTTGCCGGCGGGCAGCTCAACCTGGTACCAATCCCCGTTCTGTGCCAGAACAGGCAGCTCGTCCCCCTTGTTGACATTACCGGCCAAAGCGTTGGCTGTTCCCGGACCGCTTCGGACATTAACCTGACTGCCGGTTACCACGGCAATCTTTTCACCGGTCTGGGCGGGGAGTTGGGTGGAAGCAGCCGGTGGTGGAGTTGTCTGCGAGGGTGCTGACGTGGTATTCGTGTTCCGGGCAACCAGCCAGTTGGCCACCCAGCCGGTACTGGTACCGAGCCAGACTTTATACCAATCCCCTGAAGTTTCCATTACAGAGTAGTGCTGACCATAGCTGGCCCTCTCGACAATTTCGTAGGAGGTGCCCGGTCCGCTGCGAATATTGACCCCGTCCGCGTTAATCATAATGGTCGGCCCGTTACCCGAACTCAGTTCGGGGGGTGTTGCTTGTTCAATTCTAACCAGTTCGCCGGATACCCACCCATTGGCGCCATTGGGCAGGTTTACATAATACCAGCTATAAAACTTATCCAGAACAGGCAGCCGATCACCCTGGTTAACCCTGGTAAAGGCCGCAAAGTCAAGGCTGGGTCCGCTGCGGACATTAATGGCAGTGCCTGTCACAACAGCCGTTTCTTCTGACGCCGCGGATTGACCCGGACATAATAAAATAAGGCAAAAGAAAAAGACCGGGATCAGGACCCAGGTATAAACCAAAGCGAAACAAGATTTTCTAAATGGCATAAACTTCCCTCCGGTGATGGTTGAAAATGCGCAAAAAAAACCACATGTTGTTGAAGTATGGATTATCTTGCAACTTCAACATTCATATGGTTAGACTGACGGGAGCTTCAAAAGGTTCCCGGATTTGGCTGAATTATCTCAGCCTGACGTTTCAGTGGTTTGGAAACATCAAGATGCCCGGCTATGGTCTCCACAATCCTTCCTTCCACAAGTATTTGAACTTCCTGGACGGATGGAAACTGAGTTAAAGTGTTCACAATTGAACCAACCGTTAAAGACTCCCCCGCCGAACCGCCCGGGTGCTTCTTCCTCAGGTCTTCGCTAAAATCGACGGTTGCCAGACCGTCTTGAATCTTAATGTCTTTAAGCCTGGTACCCGCCGGCATGCTCGCACTCAGCCCGCTTTGCTCGGTTGGACCTTTAATAAGTTCGTTTATGGCCGCCCTGGCAATCCCGAGTGTTTTGGGAATCGCTCTTTTTTCCGCCGCAAGGTAGCCTTCCTTATTGTTGAAATACAGGACGATGGTTATTCTTTCGTTTAAACTGGCCATTGCATCTCCGGAAGGTTTGGCGGCAGTTTCCCCGGGTTCACCGGTACCATCGGGCAAGACCCCGGTCCCGGTTCCGGTCCCGTCCGCTCCCTTTTCCCCCAGGTAAGGCAGTGTCCCGCTTTTAGTTTGATCATTACATCCCCCCGGGAAAACGGCAGCAAAGATTATAACGACAAGCAAGAACAAACGCGCCAATACCCTGCCCACAGGATCATCACCCTTTACATATCATTTATATTTATTATACTATATGATTAACCATATATTACATTAATTTCCACTCGGAAGCGCCTTTCTCCCACAAAAAGGGAAGTACCGGGTAACGGTACTTCCCAAGGGCTGCGTTTTTCAACTTTCATAAAACGGCTGAAAGGGCAACAGCTGTCTTATGCCGGTCTATAATCACCACGTTCTAATTTCCTTCGGCCCCGTCCGTCCCGCGCAGGGGACGGCGTCTTGCGGCCGGCCTGCGGGCCTGATATTTCTTTTTAAGGTAAGGCACAGCGGTATTTACATAGATCAGGACGACCAGGAAAGCGACAGCCAGGTTAACCAGCACCCACGGACTGGTGACCAGAACCGCCAGAGCCAGGACCGTGAATACCAGCATAGTCAGCGCGGGCACCAGGTTGCCGAAGGGGATTCGGAAGGGCCGTTCCTGTTCCGGCATCCGGCGGCGCAGTTTGATTACCGCCAGGCCGGCCAGGACGTAAACTAATGACTCCATGGCGGCGGCCAGGTGCACCAGCACCAGGTAGCGGTGAGTCAGCAGGATCACCCCCGAGACAATGAGACCCACCAGAAACAGGGTCAGAATGGACACCCAGGGCGTGAGGTAGCGCAAACTAATTTTGCTGAAAATCTGCGGCAGGGCATGTTCCCGGGCAGTGGCGTACATGAAGCGGGAAACACTGATTAAACCGGCATTGAAGGTCGTAACAGTTGCCGCCAGGCTGACCACGGTCATCCAGGTTACACCGACGCCGCCCAGGGTAGCCCGGGCAAAGGCCAGGTGGGGCGCTGCGGAAGCCGCCAGGATCTCCTTGGGCACGGTAGCCGTCATGGCCGTGGTAAAAATAGCGTAAATGACACTGAGAACCCCCAGGGCAATCATCATACCCCTGGATATCTGCCGGTTATGGGTTACTTCCTCGGCCAGGGGCGTTACCCATTCAAAGCCCACAAAAAGGAAAACCCCCACCGCCACAGCACTGATAATCCCTGTGGCCCCTCCGGGCGAAAAGGGGGCGTTAAAATGGAAATTCGTTTTAAAAAGGGCGATCAGGCCGAAAACAAGCATGGAAAACATCAGGCCGTAGGTGATGATATCCTGGAAAAGACCGGCTATTTTGATCCCCCGGATATTCATCCCGGTTACCAGCAGAAGCATCAGGACAATCCAGATGTAGGGCGGCACCGCAGGCATAACGCCGGTCAAAACCGAAGATATGATATAGCTTTCAGCCCCCACCACCCCGACAATGACAACCAGCATATATAATATGGAAACCGTCAGCGAAACCCGGTCGTTGAAGGCCCGGCTAAAATAAAGGCGGATGCCGGCCGCCGAAGGAAGCAGTCCGTTTAACTCTGAAAAACAAAAGGCCGCCAGAAAGCATAGGAGTCCGCCCACCAGAATGGCGATCCAGGCGGTATCCCCCAGTACAAAGCCGGCTACGGATACCGCCGCTACAAAAGATGAGCTGGCCAGGGTCAGGCCAGCACTGGTAGCCACAATGGTGCGCAAAGTAAGAACCTTTTTAAATTGCATGTTATTCCCCCCAGATCATCAGGGATATAAAATCAAGGCGGATGATATCATCCTCAGTCCCGATGATCCTGAGCGTACCGTTGTTGTAAGGCTCGGTGGGTGTAATGTCACCGTAGAATATATCGGCCAGGGTTTCGCTGTCGGAAATAACGGTCAGGTCGGGATTACCCGCTGCCCCTTCCTTAAGTGACACGACACCGTCCACCAGGGTCAGCGTGTGCAGGGAATCAATGTCCGTAGCCTGAACCACTACAACCCGGTCCCAGTCCCTGTTCATAATTTTCAAACGTCCGTTTTTATTATAGCCGTCCGTAAAAACCGTAAGACTCTCAGTAATTTCTTCGTGTGTTGCCACTCTTCTACCTCCTTGGAAAGCGCAAAACGGGATCGCATCCCCTTACGTAATTAATCAATTGAATTTACAGGTTTAAGAGCCGCGGGCGGAAATTCAACCTTTCCAGCAATTCCAAATAGTCCCCGGGGGAAACCTCGGGCCAGGGCTTGCCCAGGACAGCAATAAGGGCGGCTTCCATGACGTTGGTGCCGAAAGACCTTCCTTCGTATTCGGGAGTTGTGGTTACCAGGATACCGGCGCCCTTTTCCTTAAGGAACTCTATATCTTCGGGGGTGGTGGTATTGGTCAGGATGGCTTGTCCCTTTAAACCCGGGGGCATAAAGCGCCTGATCAGATGGAAATCTCCGGCAATCACTTCAGCGTCATGATAGAAACCGGCAAATTTCTGAACCTTGGCCTCATCCTGACTTTCCTGTTTTTTTCCAGTGGGATAGATCATCTGAAAGGGCATCTTGGCGATTTCAGGCAGGATCCGGTTGGCCAACTCTTCCAGTTCATCCACAGTTTTGATGGGATACGGGATCCCGGCGGTAAAAATCAAATCCCCAAAAGTTACGTCACAACCAATTTCGGTCAGCGCCTCGGCCATGCCGAAACGGTCTACGGAACTGACCATGAGCACCCTGGTGCCCTTTTTCAAAAGCCCGGTTTCCTTTGCCAGAATCCGCACCACTTCCCTCTCCAGGGTATTTTTCAGGCCGCTGCCGTCCACCACCGGAGTAATCTTCACCGATTCCAGCAATCTCAAACCATCCCGAATGGCAAAACGTTTTTGCCTGACAAAAAGATAGACATCGATTCCACCCAGACCAATGGCGTCCACCTTGCCGTCAATTTCCTTCAATAATTCCATGGCCCGGTCAAAATCGCCGTCCGTACCCCTCCGGGCTATTTCAAATTGCTCCCCCAGGAGCTCCACCAGAACCTTGTGGTCACGCCTGGCTGAGCCCAGGCTTACGCTTACCACCCGCTTCAAAAATATAACCTCCAATCACGCTCCCGGCCTGGCCGGCGCGTTTTAACCCTTACCATTGTATCCAAATTAAACTAAAAATACAAGTTCTGTGTCGGAACCGGCCTGACCCTGTCTTTTGCTGGATTTACCTAATAACTTGAAAAACCCCGCGCCGTAAAGCACGGGGTTCTCTATCTCCTGCTAATACTTAAAACCAATGCTTAAACCTCATACCTCACCACCGTGCTCCCGCACAATCTGTACAGCCCGGCCCAGGAGTTCTTCATTGGTTACGGCCGTCACCAGGAAAGCTTTCCCCCCCGCCACACCGTAATCTTCATTAACGTAACCGCTGACGGAGGGATCAGCGCCCAAAAGCGTCCTTTCCGCATCATCCAGAGAACCTTTTCCCTCTGAGAACAGAGTAAGCCCGGTCAGAGTTTCAGCCTTATTGGCAGGATTGTTAATCTGGGCATCGTCAGTTGTACCGTAGCGGGATACCTGGTCAAGGCTCACCTCGGAGATTCCTGTTCCTTTAAGGGCGGTAACAGCGTCCTGCGCCTTATCGCGGGTTGGAAAATAAGCCAGGACGGATCGTTCACCGGGTGCCAGCTTCATTTGGGGGCCACCTCTTTTTACTTTTTTAACTAGTATGTCCGGCCGCCCCGGGCCCTATGATGAAGCAGGATTTGTTCGTCAAAAATTAGATAATTCAGGTTGTTTTAGATATATGCCACGGTCTCGTATTCAGGGCTTTCGTTTAACGTACTCGTGGAAGCAAAAATCCCGTAGTCCCAGGAATTCTTGTTTTTTATCCTTTTCAGGTTGTTTGCCGTTGCCTGCATCCCCCTCAAGGGATACAGCCTTTTGCCCTCTTTAATCGATTCCAGGTGATCAACCAAACCACGTTCCTTCATTTTGAACCAGAAGGGCAGGGCGCCCTGGTAGATTTCGATGACGGAAATTTTCTTGTACCGGGGGCGTAAAAATTTCAACGCTGCCTGGCCCAAACCTTTTCTGGGGGGGTTATACCCAATGGACAAAACCTTTATTTTAAAGCCCGAACTACCGGCAAAGCCGATAATCTTTACACCCTTTTTATAGAAATAATAGACTGTCGCGATCCGGCCGCCGCTAAAGAACTCATACATCTGCATTTCGGACAATTGAGCCATACCCATCGACCTCTTTTCGTCAATTGTTCCTTTTGATGCCAGGTTCTTACTCTTATTATACGTGCATATTAAGCAAAATGGCAATAACGTTTCAAAATATTATAAATTTTCGGTTAATTGGAGCCGGCCCGCTATTAAATAGCGTAAAGGCCGCAAGCAGTTGCCCGGCCCGGCGCTCAGACCCTTTCAGCCAGCCTTTCCTTGAGCCGGGAAAAACGGTCCATGGTTTTGACATTCTTAATGGCGATGGCCAGGGCTTTTTTGCTCCCAATCAGGATAACCAGTTTTTTACCCCTGGTAATCCCGGTGTAGATGAGATTTTTTTGCAGCAGCAGGTAGTGCTGGGTCACAACCGGAATAATTACGGCCGGATACTCGCTGCCCTGGGATTTATGTACGGAGATAGCATAAGCCAGAGCCAGCTCGTCCAGCTCGGAAAAATCATAAGTAACTAATCTTCCTTCAAAATCAACCTGGATTTCCTGCTCTTCCAGGTCAATCCGGGTGACTGTGCCCACATCACCGTTATAAACGGATTTATCGTAGTTATTGGTAAGCTGCATTACTTTGTCCTTAACTTTAAAGGACTTGTTGCCTCTGACCTGCCTGCTCTCGTTTTGGTTGAGATACTCCTGCAGCCTGTAATTTAAGTTCATTACCCCAAGCGCTCCCCGGTGCATGGGGGTCAGGACCTGGACATCCTTTACGGGGTGGAAACCAAACCGCCTGGGAATTCTATCCTGGCAAAGTTTTAAGATTTTATTTATGATTTCTTCCGGGTCCTTTTCCCCTATGAAATAAAAATCTGACAATTCCCTGCCGGAAGGCTTTTTTAAATCCGGAAACAGTCCCTTGTTGATGAGGTGGGCATTGGTTACAATCCGGCTTTCCCGGGCCTGCCTGAAAATTTCAGTCAACGTCACCACCTCAAACCTCCCGGATTCGATCAAATCCTTCAGCACACTGCCCGGGCCCACCGAGGGCAACTGGTTGATATCACCCACCAGGATTAAGGTGGCGTTTAAAGGAACAGCTTTAACCAGGTGGTACATCAGCATAAGATCGATCATGGAGCACTCATCGAGGATGATTACGTCAGCTTCCAGCGGGGTTTCCTGATTCTTTTCAAATCCGCCGTTCCGGGGGCTGTATTCCAGCAGCCGGTGGATGGTTTTGGCCTCATGGCCCGTTGCTTCCTGCATGCGTTTGGCCGCCCGTCCAGTGGGTGCAGCCAGCAGGACCCTGAGCTTCATCGCCCTGAAAATCCGGATGATGGCTTTAATGATGGTCGTTTTACCTGTACCCGGTCCTCCGGTGATAATCAGGATTTTGTTCCGGGCAGACAGAACAACCGCCTCTTTCTGTTTTTCAGCGAGGTTTGACCCAATTTTATCCGAAACCCAGCCCACCGCCACATCCGTATCAATGGAACGGATGGGCGAAGGCTCCCTGGTCAAGTTAAGAAGAAGCCTGGCCAGATTTGTTTCCGCAGTGTAAAATGCGGGGAGATAAACTACCTGAAGCGGGGGTTCTTCCGGCAGGTCCTCTATTATGATTCTCCTTTCCTTCTGCAGCTCCGCCTTTGCCCCCAGGGTAATTTCGGCATCAACCTTGAGCATCTCCGCAGTCCTTGCCAGTAAAGGTTCCAGAGGATAATAAACATGTCCCTCATTGATCAACTCGTTTAGAACATAGATTATTCCCTCTTTCACCCGCAGTATGGAGTTGGGATCAACGCCCATGTTCCGGGCGATACGGTCGGCAGTGATAAAACCGATGCCGGATATGTCCGCCGCCAGCCGGTAGGGGTTTTCTTTAACATTTTCGATGGAGGCCTTTCCGTATCTTTTAAAAATTTTGGCGGAATAGGACGCACTTACGCCATGGCCCTGGAGAAAGATCATGATCTCCTTGATTTCCCTTTGTTCCTCCCAGGCCCTGGTGATCATTCCAATGCGCTTCGACCCGATGCCATCCACTTTGGCCAGATCATCCGGTGTTGTTTCAATTACATCAAGGGTGGAAAGGCCGAAAGCTTTTACAATCCGCCTGGCCATTACCGGACCGATGCCTTTGATCAGCCCCGAGCCCAAATATTTTTCAATACCGTTTACAGTGGCGGGAACGACTGTTTCATACTTCTCCAACTGAAACTGGCTGCCGTATTTTGTATTATGGACCCATTTCCCTGAAAGGCGCAGGGATTCACCAGGACTTACGCCGGCCAGGTTGCCCACAATGGTCGTAAGTTCCTTCTTGCCTTTTTCCTGAAGCCGGGCCACAGTAAAATGGTTCTCTTCATTTAAGAATGTAATCCTTTCCAGGTAACCGTAAATCGTTTCCATTTTATTTAACTTCTCCCCGGGCAGCCCGTTTATTCAATAATTATCCCGGAATAGCCCTATCCGTCCAACAATGCTTTGGTTCAACATAATTCATTTATTTCCTTTAAACAAGGTCCTTTAATCAACCCCTTTAAAAAGGTTCTTCAAATCAGCCGTCCCTAAAAAAACCTGCTCTGTTATTGCAAAATTGTTTATAAATATTTTTCCCTTCTACCTGCTAACATAGTGAAATATGGTAAAATGGTGGCAGCAATTTCCTTCCCGGGGAGAGATGACCATGGAAGAAGTTTTAACTAAGATTTTTAACAAACTAGAATCCCTTGAATTAGGCCAGCAGGAGTTGAAACAGAGTGGGCAGGCCTTGAAGCAGGGGCAGCAGGAACTAAAACAAAGCGTGCAAACCCTGGAAAAAGGCCAGCAGGCTCTAGAACAGGGCCAGCAGGAGTTAAGACAAAGCGTGCGAACCCTGGAACAGGGCCAACAGGCTTTAGAGCAGGGCCAACAAGAGTTAAGACAGAGCGTGCGGGCCCTGGAGCAGGGCCAGCAGGAACTAAAAACTTCCGTTTGCAGAGTCGAAACCAGGGTTGAGAAGCTCGAACTGCGCCTGGAAAACGAAGTTATTAATAAAATTGGCGCGCTTTTCAACGGATATAGCTTGAGAGGCGACCAAATCGAAAGGCTCCAAAAACACCTTGATGAAAGGCTGGATCGCATCGAAAGTGATACCAGATACCTGGTCACCAGGGTTGCCCGCCTAGAACAACTGGTTAAATAAACAATAAATCCTATCCCGGCCATTTTTTAAATCATAGCCTTTTATCAATCCCAGGAGTGTTTAAAAGAAAAATTCGCCGGCAACAAAAACGCCTCTTGAAAAACCAGGTAGTGTAAAGCATAACCTGGCCCTAAAAGCTTAAAGCATAACCCGGTCAATACGACCGGGTTATGCTTTAAGTTATTATCACCAAGTTTTTGCAATTATTACGTGGTGCGCCTGACAGGAATCGAACCTGTGCACCCGGCTCCGGAGGCCGGCGCTCTATCCCCTGAGCTACAGGCGCTTGGAAATCTCCCCGAAGGGTTACTATAATATTATATACGAACCGGGACAAATTGCAAGGGCGGACACGCAAATAATTTTGCCTGTTCCTGAGCCCGGGTGAAAACTTCCCGATGCACCTTCGTTATAGTTAAATGTCCAGCTCTTTAATGGTATTTTTAATAACAGCCACCGAGTTCAGCAAGGCCTTCTCTTCCTCCTCCGTCAGGGGCAATTCCAGCGGGCGGTATGTTATTTCTACGCCGGGCTTTATTATTCCCGTTTACCTGCCTGGCGCCGGGCGGAACCTGTCTGGAAGACGGATAACCGCGGCACGGGACTGGCGGGTAGCAGGGGCAAATCTGGGAAAACCCGCAATTTGACCTGGCTGCCCCTATCCTAGAGGTCCTTTTTAGAAAATATTTTGACCGCCAGCGCCAGGAAACAAAGGATATACAGTCCCGTGTACAAAAGCATCCAGGCGCTTGGTTCGGACATGCTGCCAAAGGGCCCCAGCATGCTTGCCGTAGAAATCCCCGGAGTGGCCATAAGGCTGTAGACTATTTTCCGGTAAATGGCGTCCGCCGGCATGACTAAACTGGAAACAATGCCAATTTGAATAAGCACTTCACTATTGGCCAGATGGCCGATCTGCTCCATCATGCCGCCGATAACTCCAATGGCGTACAGCATAAAGGCGGCAATGCCGTTGGCCAGGGTGGAGAGAAACGTGGTGCCGAAGAGGCTCACCGCCAGCAGGATAAGAGGCTGAAGGCAAAAGAGTCCCAGGGCGGCCGGCTGCACCGGTACACTTAAACCTGTGTTGAAACGGATAATGAGGATGACCGCAATATAAAACAGCGCCGCAAAGGCGCAGAGCATTAAGCCATAGCCCAATAGCTTGCCCAGAATGATTGCGGAACGCTTTAAGGGCCGCGGTACAATTGCGTAAATGGTTCCGCTTTCGATTTCTCCGGAAACAGCCCCCACCACTGCCATAATTGCCAGAAAAGCAACGATAAAGCTTCCGAAATAGAGCCCCAGGGCTAAAAATTGCTGGGTAAACATCGTCTCCAGGGGTCCGACATGACCGGCCATTTCCTTATAACCATAGTGGACCCCCGTACCGAACAGGGCCAGAAAAACCAGGGCCAGGAATGAAGTAACTAAAATTATGCGGCGCCGGATTACTTCTTTAAAGGTCAGCAAGGTTATGGTCAGCACTGGTTTCCGCCCCCTTCCCGAATCAAGTCGATAAACAGATCCTCCAGGGAGCCCTGACCAACCTTGAGGCCGAACAACCTGCCGCCGTTTTTGACCACTATACCGGCAAGAGCGCCTACATCCTGCCTGTCGTTAAGGCTGAGCCGGATGTGGCTGCCGTCCGCAGCTATTTTCCGGCTGAGTGCGGCTAACTCCGACAGCATTTGCGGTGTCCGGGCCTCCACTTGCAATTCCACCTCAACTGATCCGGAAAGCATCTCCCCCAGTACACCCGTGGAAATGATCCTGCCCTTGTGTATAATGGCCACCTGATCACAGATCATTTCGACTTCACTCAGGAGGTGGCTGTTCAGAAAGACGGTTTTGCCCCTTCTGCGCAGGTCCAGGATAATTTGGCGCACCTCCCGCCGGCCCAGGGGATCCAGGGCCGAGGTGGGCTCGTCCAGGAAAACCAGTTCCGGGTCCGGCAGCAGGGCGCAGGCCAGTCCTATCCGCTGCTGCATCCCTTTGCTGTAAGTCCCTACCTTTTGCCTTTCCTTTCCGCTTAAGCCCACCTGTTCGAGTACAGCGGGAATTCGCCGCTTTTTATCCTGGGCGCCGAGTCCGTAGAGGGAAGCGTGAAAGGTGAGCAATTCTTCGCCGGTAAGCCAATCCTGATAGCGAAAGTTTTCCGGCAAAAAGCCGGTTTTGCGCCGAGCCTCCAGATCCCCCAGGGGGCGGCCTAGAATTTTGGCCGTTCCACTGGTGGGAAAGAGAAGTCCCACCAGCATCTTAACCAGGGTGCTTTTCCCGGCGCCGTTGGGTCCGAGAAAACCAAAGATTTGCCCCTCCCCGAGCGAGAGGCAAATCTCCCGACATCCGACCTTATTGCCGTACATTTTGGTCAGGTTGTTGGTTTCAATAATCATACCGGGCTATCCTTCCTTCATTTAAGGGCTGCTGTGATTTTCCAACCTTCCCCATAATGTTGCGTAACACCGATATTAATCTAGCGCGGCGGCAAACTGCAAGGCCTGCCCAAGATCCACCGGACCGCTGACGGCGCGGACCACACCGCCCCTTTGCCAGATCAGGCAGCCGGCCTGTTTTTCGCCGCCGGTTTGAGCGATAAACACTCCCGGCACACCGTTAACGTTAACCTCCCGGGAGCTGCCTTCGACATTGGGGATTAAGAAAGTGCGCTCCCAGTCATTAATTGACGCCAGTTGGGCACGCAGGTTTTCGGGCAGGAAGGGCAGGGCCAGGAGCGCGTCACGGATGGCATTGACGTCCGAACCGGGCGCAATCAGTTCCGGGCTCCTGCCCTGCCAGATGTGTACACTCCCGTTGCCGGGACCGGTGTAGCCGGCGGTTACCTGGACCGGGGAGTCAATAGCAAAAGTCCTGCCGTTCAGTTCTTCCGGCAGCAGTTTCCCGTTTCCCAGGGACTGTAAAACCTGATTGGTTTTGATGGTGTCCAGGGTAAATTCCACATGGCCCGCGCTGAATTTATAGATTTCCCGCAGTTGATAGCCGCCGGGCAGGGCGTCCGGCAGTACCAGCTCGAAATCCACCGCACCGCGAGCTTCTTCGGGAGTCACTATTTTGGATTCGTTTCCGCCGCTGAATTCCAGCCTGCCAAAATTCTTAATGTCCACCTCTCCGGCGCCCTCCCGGAAAGCTCTTTCAATTTGCGAAATGTCTGCGGCGTCCAGGTTGATTGTCCTTACCTTTTCCACCCTGAATATGGTCAAAAGGTCGCTGGCCGCAGAGCGCACGGATCCGAAGCTGAAGGTAACAGCCAGGGCCAGCATGATTGCCGCTGCAGTCGCGGCCGCACGATATTTTGAAAGCATGGACAAGACTCCTTCCTTGGTTAAAGGGCTTTCCTTTTCTGCGGATAGCCGCTTTTTATTAAAACTAAGCCAGGCCCGGCCGGTATCAAACTCAGCCCGGGCCAGCGCCTGCATGTAGCCGGCCAGTCTGGTGGAAGCAAAGCTTTGATTTTTCCGGACCTCCTCCAGTGCCCTGCGGCATTTCCCGCAGTGAAGCAGGTGTTTTCCCAATTCCGCCTTTACGCCACAATCCAGTTCGCCGTCAAGATAGGCCTGAAGATCACCGGGGTCATAGCAGGACACCGTCATCACTTCCTTTAATTCTGCTGTACTCCCTTTTAAACCTGGCGCGAGCCCTGGCCAGTACGGTTCCCACAGAGTTTTCCCGGATACCGGCAACCCTGGCGATTTCCGCATAATTCATTCCGGAAAACTTAAGGAGCAGGCAGGCCCGGTCCCTTTCCGGCAGGAACTCCAGAACCTGCCGGGTGAGGGCTACTTCCTCGCCACGGAGCAGCTCTTCTTCCGGCCCTGCTTCCCGCCCGGCAAGCGGGCGTCCGGCGCCAAATTCACGGCGCCGCCTGCTTTTCTCGCTGCGCAGGTGGTTGTAAGCCAGATTGGCCGCTACCCTGCTCAGCCATCCCCCCAAATTGGAGGGTTCCCGGGGCGGCGACTGGTACAGCTTGATGAATGTTTCCTGGGCAACGTCCTCCGCGGCGGCGCGGCTGCCCAATAGACAGGTAAGCTGGCGGCATATAACCGGGTAGTAGCGGTCGAAAAGCTCTCTGAAACCGGTTTGGCCGGCCGCTTGTCCGGTGGTGGTCGGCATCAACGCCCTCCTGCACCTCCAGGCCGTTCTTGATTTCACTTCTATAACAAAGGCACGGGTGTTTTTGTGACAGGGTTAACTTGATAAAGAGATAAAAACCAACCCGGGACAAGATCGTAAGAATAGAACTGCAAACACCTCGGGCGATTATCTGGCAGGCATTCACCTGAACACAGGTTGGCCTCCCGCTGGCTCAAAAAAACAAATCCGGGGAGGGGGAAAGGGAAAGGGGAATATTCAAGGAAGAGAAAGGTTGTCAAGAAATCGAATGGTGTGGTAACGTAAAAAAACCTATTCACGTTGTTCTGAAGCAAACAGGTATCAAAAGGAGGACCCTTAGGGAAGTTACTCAAGCTGTATCGAATAAGCCCGGTAATCGGGTAAACATCTGCAAAAAAATAGCCCTGTCTTCTTTTTAAATAATTTTCACGGGAGCATTTTTTGAGTTGACCAACTCTAACAGCTTCCTCAGCCAAAGCCGCCCGCGGCCAGAAACTGAACCAAGCCCAGCAGCGACAGGATCAGGGGCCAGGGCGACGGCAGTCCCGCGAATAAGCCGGCGGCTATAAAAATTAAACCGGAGATCCTTAATATGGTTTTCCACTTCCCCGTCATAACAAAACCCCTTTCAATAATTAAGGCCGGCGGAACAAAGCTCGCTGCCGGTAGACAAATTATCTTTCCACATTATAATAGCATCTTCATTTGTATCCGTATAGTAACGCTTGCGCAGACCTATATCTTTAAAACCCAGGGAGTTGTACAGGCGTCTGGCAACGGCATTGGAGGGCCGCACCTCCAGGGTCATCCGGCGGACCCCCCTTAAGATGGCCCGTCTGATCAATTCCAGCATCAACATACCACCAACCCGGTTCATCCGGTAATCGGTGTGTACTGCCACGTTGGTTATATGGGCCTCGTCCAGGATGAGCCACATTCCTCCGTAACCCGCCACCTTTTCTCCGGCTTCTGCCACAATATAACAGGCAAATTGATTCTGGGTGATTTCGCTGACAAAGGCGTTGCGGGACCACGGGGATGGAAAGGAAACCTTTTCGATCTCAAGAATCTCGTCCAGATGCTTGAGGCACATTTTCCGGAATGTCACATCCACTATTTCTCATTACCTCCAGGGCGATTTTTCCGGAGCCAGACCGCCTCTGCCTCGGAAACCCGCACATAGTCCGGCTTTAAATCCATGGGGTCGCTGCCCCGGCCCTCCCAAAGAGCAATCAGGCCCAACTCGGCCACTGCCGCTCCCCTGGGGAAAACTACGGAAAAGGGGGCAAACCGGGCCCTTTTCCCCAGCCTGTCCTTGAACAAAGGGCCAAACTCTTGCATACCGTCACCCAGAAAAGTCACAGGTGCGTCATATTCTATAAGCTTCTCCGTCAGTTCTCCGGGCCGGATAGCCACGGGACCATAAAGGCAGGTCAAAGGATCACCCCCCGGCGATTCGTATACGGCCGCGTAAACTTCGTTTTTACGGGCGTTCAGGATCGGACAGACCAGACTGCCATGACCTTTCAGAACAAAGGCCAGCGCTTCCAGGGTCGGGACAGCCACAACCGGAATGTTCCACACTGCCGCCAGGGCCTTGGCGGTGCTCATGCCAATCCTTAAACCCGTAAAAGAACCGGGACCGCTGGAAACGGCAATACCTTCCAGGTTCCGGCGCCCGGCTTCCGACTCTTCCAGCACGGCTTTAATCATAGGGAGCAGGTTGACTGAATGGGTCCTCTTGTTGTGCACCATGCGTTCAGCCAGGATCCCCTCCCGGGATGCCACGGCCACCGAAGCAACCGGTGTCGCGGTTTCAATTCCCAGCACAAACAACGTCCATCAGCTCCTCCATCAGGCGCAGGTATCTTTCACCCCGGGGCGCCAGTTTTATTTTCCTGCGGTCTTCATCCTCCGCAAGCCTGTCAATGTAGATGTCCAGTCTTTCCCCGGGAAGCAATTCCAGGACCTGATCCGCCCACTCCACCAGGGTGACACCGTCCCCGTAAAAATATTCTTCATAACCCAGATCCTCCAACTCAAAGGGGTCATTCAGGCGGTAAACATCAAGGTGGTAAAAGGGCAGTCTGCCGTAATACTCATTAACCAGGGTGAAGCTGGGGCTCTTCACCCGGCCGTCCACACCTAGACCAAGGGCAACTCCCTGGGCAAACCTTGTTTTTCCAGTTCCCAGTTCCCCGTTTAGACAAATAACGTCACCTGCAAGCAGCAGTCCCCCCAATTTGCGCCCGAGTTCCACGGTGCCTTCCGGTGATAAAGTTAGCAAAGACGACATTTTTTTCACTCCAAGAGCATAGCCAGATATGTTTAACAAGCAACGATGATATGATCCATATTATAACCTTCACCCGGACTGTGCAACCCTCACCACCCAAAGTCGGCGCCTTTTTTCCGGAAAACCGCTGGCTGTACAGACGCCGGAATACCAGGAAACCGCTAATCTTCCCTAAAAAAGGAAACCCCCCTCTGGGGGGAAGGGTAATAGCAGCTAACTAAATGAGCCGCCGCCTGCGGCTTTTGCTTTAAGGCCCGCACGTTTCCATCTGTACCCGGTAAGAAGTTCTTTAATATATTCCACATCAAAGGGCTTGGCGATACAGCACAAAGCCCCCCCTTCCAATGCCCTGGAGACTGTTTCTTCCGACTCGTAGGCAGTCATTATAATCACATCTGTCCCGGGGGCCAGAGACTTAATAAGACCCAGGGCTTCCAAACCTCCCATGAGCGGCATTCTCACATCCATAAAGACAAGATCGGGCTTGAAAGACCGCACGGCGTCAATTGCCGTCAGGCCATTTTCGGCGGTGCAGACCCTGTGTCCCGCCTCCCTGGCCAGAACATCAAGGAGGTAACGTACTCCCGGCTGGTCATCCACAATAAGAATATTCACAACAATCGCCCCATTTCATCCTATCTTTGCAATTTCACTGTTATTTTTGCATTCTTCTACATATTGTGACATATACTAACATAACAGTATAATCGTACCATTTATCTAAATACGACATTCGCATTCAATATCCTTCTTTACTTCAAAGGATTTGGCAACTTATTTAAATATTTATCAGATTTTTGGGGGTGATCGCCAGAATGATCATTAATGTGAAACACCTTGTTTCCTTCCACAAAGACTTGCTCCACCCGGGAGGAAATGTCCAGGGGATTACCGCTCCATATAACAAGGTCCGCATCCTTGCCGGGTTCCAGACTGCCCAGGCGTTTTTCCAGGCCAAGGATGGCTGCGGCGTCAATGGTCACGGCCCTTAAAGCGCGCTCCCCGGACAAGCCGCCTTTTACAGCAAGGGCGGCGGAAACAGACAGATACTGAATTGGCACAACCGGGTGATCGGTCATAAGGGCAAACTGGACTCCAGCTTCAGCCAGGACAGATGCCGTCCTTAAAGTTATTCCCTGCAATTCCACTTTGGCCCGGTTTGAAAGCAACGGGCCGATAACCACTGGAATCCCCTTTTCCGCCAGCTTTCCTGCCACCAGGTGCCCCTCGGTGCAGTGTTCAATTACCAGATTGACCCCAAACTCTTCGGCAATCCGGACTGCAGTCATGATATCGTCGGCCCGGTGGGCATGCAATCGCAGGGGCACTTCCTGTTTTAAAACCCTCCCCAGGGCCTCCATTTTTAGATCCCTTTCGGGCGCTTCTTTTTTTAAATAATCCTGGGCCCGGGCCAGAGATTCCCTCAGGATGGCCGCCGAAGCCATACGGGTTGCCGGCGCCGCTTTTTTTTCCCGGCCGTAGCTGCGCTTGGGGTTTTCCCCCAGGGCGGCTTTCAAACCGGCCGGAAAGCGGACGATCATATCGTCCACCACCGTTCCCCAGGTTTTCAGGGCAACCATTTCACCGCCAATTATATTTGCGCTTCCCGGGCCTGTTATCACAGTGGTGACCCCTCCGGTCAGGGCGTCCAGAAAACCGGGATCCGCGGGGTTTATGGCATCAATAGCCCGCAAATGCGGCGTAACCGGGTCTGTATTTTCATTACAGTCGTCCCCCTCTTCCCGGTATATTTCCTCCACAATGCCCAGGTGGCTGTGCGCATCAATCATACCCGGAAGTATTGTTTTTCCCTGCAGGTCAAGAACCTCAGCGCCCGGGGGAACCACCCGCCCTTCCTTTACTTCCACTATTCTGTCTTGATCAACAAGGACCGTCCCCTTTTCCAGCGGGGGCCCGGCCATGGTCAGAATCCTTGCTCCGGTAAAAGCAAGCATGGGCCTCTCCCTTTCTAACAAGATTCTATTGTTAATCCTTACTTGATAATCCTTAGATGAGCTTCTTTAGTGTAAGAATTCCGTGTCAGGATCCCCTGAAAGAACGCTGGAATTCCTGCAAATCTTCGGCAGTTTTTTACTTCTTCCGGGAAATTACCGCTCAGTTGGATTGCGAATATTAGTAGTTTTACCTGTTCATTTTTCTCCGTATTTCGCTATATTCCTTTAGTCAAATTTCGACTATAAATTGGTTTGTCCGCATAGGGCAGCCGCCTGAACCAGCGATCTAAAAATGTTTAGAAACCGGGCATCCCGCTGCCAGAGTTCTTCAGGGTGAAACTGAACACCCAGGGCATAGTTATCCTTACCCTCCAGTCCCTCCACAACGCCATCCGGGGAGCGGGCCACCACGTGGAAAGGAGCGGCAATCCTTTCCACCGCCTGGTGATGAAAACTGTTTACCCGGAGTTCTGTCCCCCCCAACAGTTCTGCCAGGCGGCTTCCCGAACTAATTCGCAGTCCGTGGGTGGGATACCAGCGCGGCGCGTCCTGGCTGTGCTTTAGCGGCGCGCTGATAAGCAGGGAGATGTCCTGGCAAATGCTTCCTCCGACGGCAATGTTAAGAACCTGCAACCCCCGGCAGATGCCCAGCACAGGCATACCTGCCCCCAGGGCAAGGCGCGCCAATTCCAATTCGAAGGTATCCCTGGCGGGGCTGATCCACCTCGTAAGCGGATGGGGTTCCTCATTAAAATAAAAGGGATCGATATCTCCTCCCCCGGAAAAAAGCAGCCCCTGCACTCTCCGCAAAAAAATCCTTTCCCTCCCCGGCATTAACGGAAACAACAGCGGCAATCCCCCTGCCGCCGCCACCGCCGCCGCGTAGGGACGGTTAAGATACATCCTGACCCCGTCCCGGCTTTCCGAACAGGTAATTCCGATTAAAGGCAACACATCAAACACCTCGCCTTAGCATCACCGGGCTTTCTAAAACAGGCCTTTTTTATATATAGGCAGGGACCGAACCAGAATTACCTCTTTTTCAAGGCATAAAAAAATCCTTTCCCTTGGGAAAGGATTGGTTAAGGCTGCAAGACGGAACCAAGCCAGCCGGCCGGGCACCCTTAAATATCAACCAGACCAAGACTTATTTCCACAGCCTGATTAACCCTGGCCATCATCTCACCCTCCAGAGAAGCTACCTTTTCCATCAACCTGCTTTTGTCTATGGTTCTGATTTGTTCTAAAAGAATGACTGAGTTTTTTTCCAGGCCACCCGGGGCGGCGGGCATCTCAATATGGGTTGGCAGCCTTGATTTTTCGATATGGGAAGTAATTGCTGCAACTATGGTAGTGGGGCTATACTGGTTCCCAATGTCGTTCTGGATAATTAGCACCGGCCTGGTCCCCCCTTGTTCGGAACCTACAACCGGGCTTAAATCTGCAAAATAAATCTCACCCCTGCGGATCAGCATCATTTAACCTCCGAAACGGGCAGTTCAATAATACGGGCTGCCTCTGCTTCCAGGCGATAATGCTCCACCGCCAGGGCCAGGTTGATTCTTGCCATTTCGAGGTATCCTCTCTTCATCTGCTCTCTTAAAAGACGTCTTTTGCGCTCCGCAATATACAGCTTCATGGCCTCCCGAATGAATTCACTTCGGTTGAGTTGCTCGGCGGCCGCTATCCCGTCCACTTCGGCCAGAAGTGTGTCGGGTAGGCTAATCATAACTCTCTTTACCTGGGACACTGGGCGGTCCTCCTCCATGAAGCCGGGTTAATATACCTTATTATATACACTATCGCTTCAATTATGTCAATAACACATGTTTTACTAACAATAGCGCAATCCTGCGTAAACCGGTTAAACAGGCTGGTATTTAACAGCCTCCGGTCGCCGGGAAAGGGCCACCTTACCGGTACGCACCAGTTCGACTATACCGTAGTCTTCCAGTACCGAGCAAAGGGCAGTGATCTTCTTATCGTCGCCCAGGATTTCAATAATCATGGTTTCTTTATTGACATCAATAATATTGGCCCTGAATACTGAAACAAGGTTGACGATGTCGGACCTGCGATTGGTTTCCGCCTTGACTTTAACCAGGGCCAGCTCCCGCTCCACAGAATCCTCCGCTTTAAGCTCCACGATTTTAATCACGTCAACCAGCTTGGAAAGCTGTCTCATCACCTGGTTAAGGACCTGGGTGTCACCCTTTATATCAAGGGTAATACGGGTCACATCCGGTTCCTCCGTATAGCCGGCCGCGATGCTTTCAATATTGAAAACCCTCCGGCTGAGAAGCCCGGAAATGCGGGCCAAAACGCCAGGTTTATTAACAACCAGAACCGCGAGCGTGCTCTTCAAAGTAATCCCCCTACCTTCGCCATGGCCAGCGTTTTTATATATTTTATCACAAAATACGATAAATTGTAGGTTTTGGGGAAGCCTTAACCGGACTTTCCTGGTTTCCTTACGGCAACGCCGGCCAAAAAACATCGGTTTTCCCCGGCTCAACTTCCTTTTACTTACAGGTAACGGCCTTAGATCCCGCTGCTGAACCAACCCGTCGCTGCCATATCCGGTTTATATCCGGTATTAATTTTGGACAATCACCGACTTAAAACTTGGTCAGGTATTCCTCGATTTCCCAGAGGTGAACCTTTGTCCGGTAGCGTTCCCACTCAATTTGCTTGGCCTCCACAAAACGATGCAGGACATGTTCTCCAAGGGCTTCCTGGATAACCTGATCCTTCATCAGTTCGTTGAGGGCTTCGTTAAGGCTGGGCGGCAGAACACCGATGCCCATCTGTCCCCGTTCCAGCGGGGTCATCTCGTAAATATTCCGGTTACAGGGTTCGGGGGGCAGGATTCTATTCTTGATTCCGTCCAGGCCGGCCTTGAGGCAAACCGCCAGGGCCAGATACGGATTGCAGGAAGGATCGGGACTTCTAAATTCAATCCGGGTGGAAGGCCCTTTCTTAGTAGGAATCCTGATCAAGGGGCTTCTGTTCTGAGCTGACCAGGCAATATGGACCGGCGCCTCATAACCCGAGACCAGGCGCTTATAGGAGTTTACCGTGGGGTTAACCACTGCCGTGATCGCCCTGGCATGCTTCATCAGACCCCCGACGTAATACAGGCACTCCCGGCTCAATCCATCGGGCTCCCGGGGATCGAAAAAGGCGTTTTCCCCGTTTCTCATCAGGGATTGGTTTAAGTGCATTCCCGAACCGGCAACCCCGAAAATGGGCTTGGGCATAAAGGTGGCGTGCAGCCCGTGCCTTTGGGCAATGGACCGCACCACGAGCTTGAAGGTAACAACCTTGTCCGCAATATCCAGGGCATCCGAATACTTAAAGTCAATCTCGTGCTGGCCGGGAGCAAGCTCGTGGTGTGAGGCTTCAATTTCAAAACCCATCTGTTCCAGGGCCAGGACCATATCGCGGCGGGCATCTTCACCCAGGTCCACCGGGGCCAGGTCAAAGTATCCCGCGTTATCATGGGTCACCGTGGTAGGTCTGCCTTCCCTGTCAACATGGAAAAGGAAAAACTCCGCTTCCGGACCCACGTTCATGTTAAAACCCTCTTTTTCGGCCTCCTGGACAACCGTCAGCAGGACATTGCGGGGATCCCCCCTGAAGGGGGTGCCGTCAGTATTATAAATATTGCAGATCAGCCGGGCAACCGCACCCTCCCTGGGTCCCCAGGGAAACACGGCAAAGGTTGAAGGGTCCGGACGCAGGTACATGTCGGATTCTTCGATGCGCACGAAGCCCTCAATGGAAGAACCGTCAAACATGAGCTCCCCTTCCAGGGCCTTGTCCAGCTGTTCCACAGTTATGGATACATTTTTTAAAATCCCGAAGATATCTGTAAACTGTAAACGTATGAATTTAACACCCAGTTCTTTGGCCAGACCACGAACATCGTCGTTAGTAAGCTTGGTCATCCAATACATCCTTTCCCCAACACTGTCGATTAAGGGGTTCGGGTCGGAAAAGAAGGCCAACCCGCGGGCCCGGATCCCCGCGTTGCAGACCCTATCTCCCCTTGAACCTCCGATCAATAGCTGTATCCCTTAATATAATTAAGACCTAGTATACCATAGAAAATGTAAAATGAGATAGTCCCTAAAAACGTTATTTACATTCTGATCTAACTGGAGCAAATTTACGGTTTTCAGCGCCTGTGCCCGCCCGGTCCCCGGTCCGGGCGCCCGGATTGGGGCCAGCTGCAAACACCAGCGGTACCCGCATTGGCATTAACCTGCGTTGCCCGTTTGCGCCCCAGGTTTTCTATAAAAAAGAAAAACCTTGTCCATAACAAGGCCTTGTCAAGGCAAGCCGGCCAAACCCCGGTCTATTGTTTTTTTGATAACAATAAACCGTCCAGGCATCATATCTTTAGCCTTTTTATTTAACTCCCCCTGCGGGTTCTGTCATTTGCTTCGCTGTTTCCAGGATAAGCTGCAGTGTCTTTTCCCTTCTCTGGTTAATGGCGTCAAAATCCATGAAAGGCACGTAATACTTCTCAATTTCGTCGTGGGTTTTCTTGGCCCGGCCAAGAAAAGAAACCGCCTGTTCCATACATTGCCGGTACATTCCCCGGGCCAGTCCTTTTTCCACCAGGTAGGCCTCATTGATCACGGGATCAACGCAGTTCATTGTATCAATTACCGTGTCGTCCCCGGCAGGGGTGTAGATATGGGGTTCAACATTATTAATTACCGCCAGGCTCAGGTCGTGAATAACCAGGTGGTCAACAACCCTGGGGTTTAAGGCACAGTGAAAGGCGGAAACATTGTAACCCCTGGCTAAAGCTGCCTCCATCAACCGTCTGACCAGGGTTGTTTTTCCGGTTCCGTCATCGCCGCTGACAACGTAGCGTTTTTTCAGGTGACCGACAACTGTTTCCAGATGACTTATTGAGCCGTCCGGGGTAATTGCCGTGGCAAAAAGGTGACGCGCCTTTGGATTTTCAGTAATCCTGGATTTTCCTTCGAAGATTTCATGAATAAGTTCCAGCACCAGTCTGTCGAAAGACCCTACATTAAAAGCATTGCTCTCATTATAATAGGATTCCACTTCATCGAGGAACAGCTTTGCTGCCGCAAGATAGGAGTATGCATGCTTAAAAAGGCGGCCCAGTTCTTTATTAACAGCAAGGATTTTTTTCTTGTTTCCCCTTATTCCCTTTTCGTTCCAGTGATCCCCCAAATGGATAATCTGGTCCACTGCACCCGGATTCTTAGGATCCACCACATGGGGACTGGTACCGTCCAGCAGGGCTACGCGAATGGCCGGTATCACCACGCCATCCAGGGAACCATTATCCGACGAACAGCAATGATACTCGACATCGAAGCCCCTTTTTAGCATGGCCTCCCCGATATACCTCATGAACGTGGACTTGCCCACACCCGGCCCGCCCTTGATGACAAAAATATGGGTGGCATCCGGTTCGATTATATGATCGTAAAACGAGTAAAAACCGTAAGCGGTGTTGCCGCCGGGAAAAACCTTAATAAGCCTGCCCTTGGCCATTTTAATAACCTCCTTTGTTGTTTCTGGGATCTTAACCCTATCCGCTGCCTGTGAACGCGCCCTTTTGTTTTTATTGTTGCTATCATTGCGTTACATCTAAATCCTATGTCCCGCCCTGTTGTTTGATGTAGCTTATTGAATAAAAAAGATGGCCTGGTTTACGCCAGGGAAAAAGCACCGCTTCCTGCAGGCGGTTACGGCAGTCGCGGTGCTTTTAGATATAGTTGGCGGCAGAAGATATCCATTAAATTATTCCAGGGAAGAAGCAACCTTAACCAGTTCCCCCAGGGGCAGTTCCCCTCCTACGGAAAGCAGCAGCCCATCCTGTTGCCAGGTAATTGTGATCAGCCTGTTTGAAGTCCCGTTTTCAGCCCCGGCTTCCGTTTCCGTAAGGATGGCCCTGGCGCCGTTTATTTCGATCTCGCCGGTCTTCCGGGAAGCCGGTCCGGTTGTAATCCCGGAGCTCACGGCCGGACTCTGTCTGATTTGCATAGAAAACCGCCCGACCCGGTAGTTCTGATAGATCGTCCCGGAAATCCGGGTCACATCTTGAAATTCAGCCCCCGGGGGCAGGTAACCCGGTTTTAGATAGGCCAAACCAAGCTCCTTCGTCGCATTTTCCTGGTGATCCCGGGCAAAATCGCCCTCCTTCTCCTTTGCATCAGGGATCGCAGGGGGCGCACCCGCCGCAAACAAAAGTTTTTCTTCCTGCCCTGGAGATTCCGCCGGCAGAGCTCCCTCCGGCGGCGCAGAATCTGCCGCCGACCCGGCGTCCCCGGGAATATTTGCACCACCCCGCTGCCTGCCGGTGACTTCGGGCTCCGGGTCCGGCTCCGGCGGCCCGCCTGGCCCCGGGGGAGCACTTTCCTGGCTGAGGCGTTCTATTCCGCTTTCAGGCTGCAAATTCAGGTTTTTCCCGGGTTCGGACGACGGCGCCGGTTCCCGGGGGATAACCGGTGCAGACTCCGGACGGACGTCCTTCGCGCCGGAGGTTTCCGGACCCGGCCCGGACCCGGTTTCTGAACCGGCTTCTGGACCGGCGTCATCTGAGGACACCATGGATTTCTGTTCACCACCGGCTGCGGGTTCCTGCCAGACAACTTCGGACTGCTTCCAGGGCGGGCTGAAGATATACCGGTAACCGAAGGTTCCGGCCGCAATAAACAGCAGCAGGGCCGCCGCCACCGCCGAAGTCCTCAATAGAGCGGGAAGCCATCCCAAATGGGCCGGTCGTACAGGTTTTTGCCTTTGCCCCTCCAGGGCTTTTCCAATCCGGCAGGAAAGCTCCGGTGGCACCTCTATTTCCGAAAACATACCGGAAACAATTTCCCGCAGCAAATCATCTGCTTTTTTAAGTCTTTGAAACTCGGCCCGGCAGCCCTCGCAGACAGCCAGATGAGCTTCCAGACCCCTTTTATCCCCAGGGGCAAGCGTTTTATTCAGGAGTTCGTTAAGCAGCGGCAGGTATTCTTCACAACACATATTCATGGCCTCTTTCCAAGCGTTCTTTGAGCAAGTTGCGGGCGGAATTCAATCTTGATTTCACGGTTCCCACCGGAATACCCAGCACTTCCGCAACCTTTTGCACGCTGAAGTCCATTCCGTAATAAAGGGTAAGCGTAATCCGGTAATCAGGATTTAATGTTGAAATTACGTTTTTCAAATCTATACGCTTTTCTATATCCGCCATATCCCTATACCCTGTCTTCATATTGGAGGACACCCTTTGAAACGCCGCCCTTTCGCGGCTCTTCTTACGGATCCGGTCATAACACAGGTTTACCACAATCCGGTACAACCAGGTCTTAAAGGAAGAATCCATCCGGAATGTATTTATTTTCCTGTAACAGGTTAAAAAGGCCTCCTGCACCACGTCTTCCACATCATCGCGGTCGTGCAGTACCATGAACGCCGTGCGGTAGGCGTCCGAAGAATACCTTTGCACCAGTTGGGTAAAGGCGTCACTGTCTCCTGTTTGGGCTTCTCTGATCAGATTCTTTTCCGGCAAGATCCTTACTCCCGTCATTCCGTTTATATTAAAGCTTAATAGCTGTTTATTAGCTATAGACGCCCCAGGGGTCAAAACAGTTCGCAACCATAACAAAATTTAGCCACCCCCCTGTTTATCCCCAGGTTTGGCCATAACTGGTCTTTTGAAATTTTCACCGCATCCCCCGAAGCCGCAAATCACCTGATGAATTAATGGTTTGTATTTATGGTAAATAGTGGTATAATGATTCCCGGGAAGAGTGTCGGGAACACAGCGAGGTCCGGGGCCCGCTCTGCGGTTCGATTCCGCTTCTCCCCAAAATGAGGAAGCCCTGGCTTTTAGCTGGGGCTCTCCTTTTTTAAAGACCTATTCCGAACGACCCCCAACATCAACGCGGGGCTCCTGGTAAAAGCTAAACGCACAACTGTAAAGCCGCAGGAAAAAAGCGGCCGGAATAAAGAGAATTTCCTGGGAGAATCAACACAAATATCCTGGCCGGAGGCTGAACCCCGCAAATATTTACTTCCCCGGCAGCCTGGCCCGGTAACAGCCACACAGCTCCATTATAACGGATATAGAAAAAAATAAAATAACGCTTTTTAAGGAAAGCGGCACTCCCCCCAAAGCGTCCTGTTGCCTGGACCAAGTCCCTAAACATTTTTAATTCAAAGCGCCGTCAGGGGAAAACAGTGGTTCCCACACCGAGCCCATGTAAACCCTTTAGTCCTCTCCTGTTTTAATAAGGTTTCCCGGCCGGCGCCCGCCCCCGGGTTCCTGGCGCTAATAAATGGTTGCCATCCGGCTGCCGAACCGGGGACGGGCTGGACCTGCTGCCTCACTTGTGTTCAACCGCGTCCAAGGTAGACTCTGGGAACGCGGGCGTTGATTTGGCTTACGATTTCATAATGAATAGTGCCAACTTTGGCGGCTACTTCCCCTGCGGATATTTCTTCCCCGCCCTGGCGCCCGATCAGCACAGCTTCGTCCCCTGCCCTCACGTTTTGGATATTCCCCACATCCACCATGATCTGGTCCATACAGACCCTGCCCACAACCGGCGCGCGGCAGCCGTGAATTAGAACCTCTCCCCTGGATGAAAGGAGCCTGGGATAGCCATCGGCGTAGCCCAGAGGCAGTGTGGCAAGACAGGTAGCCCTGCAAGTCCTGTAGGTGCAACCGTAACTAACCGCAAAACCGGCCGGCGCCTCCTTGCAATAAGCCACCCTGGCTTTGAGTTCCAGGGCCGGGCGCAGTGTAACGTTACTATAATACACCTGGTCAGAGGGATTAAGGCCGTAGATGGCAATACCCGCCCGCACCAGATCCAGATGTGTTTCCGGCAATCCCAGCAGGGCCGCGCTGTTTGCCGCATGTCTCAAGGGGAACTCCAGACCTGAGCGGCGCAGCTGTTCCGTCAATTCCCTGAACTTGCGGAGTTGTTCCAGGGTATAGCTTTGGTCCAGGTCGTCAGCAGCTGCAAAATGAGTGAAAATACCCTCTAGTTCCAGATGGGGGTTTTTAGCCAGGTCCAGTATTTCACCCCAGGCGCCGGGTCCGGCCAGCCAGCCCAGACGGCCCATCCCTGTATCCACCTTCAGGTGCACCCGGGCTTTTATTCCGGCCCTGCGGGCAGCCTCCGCCAGGTCGAGGCCCATCTCCCGGTTATAAACCGCCTGAACCAGCTGCCCGGCTAAAACTTCCCTGTACTGTTCCGGCGGAGTATAACCCAGCACCAGCACCGGTGCTTCCAGGCCCGCGTTACGCAGGGCTGTGCCTTCCGCCGCCCTGGCTACCCCCAGCCATTCCGCACCGCCGGCCAGGGCCGTCCTGCTTACTTCCACTGCCCCGTGGCCGTAGCCGTCAGCCTTGACAACTGCCATAACCCCGGCGGATGAAGCGGTTACCCTGCGGATTTCCCGGATATTATGAGAAATCGCGCTTAAATCAATTACCGCCCAAACCGGGAACACAGTCATGCCCATAAACACCTTCTTCACTTAATTTAAAGCGTCCTGAAGATTGGGAATTCTGCCGCAACAACGCTAAAGCAGTATCCTTCCAGTCATACAACGCACCCTTTAGGCAGGAGCCAACCCGGTTTCCTTTAATCCGGCATTGTTTTTTTAAGCCGGTCCAGGCACCTTTCCACAAATTTGCTTTTTACAAGAATGTTATAGCGAAAAGCAGCCAGGATCCTTTCGCTCTCCCGTTTTGGCGCTTTTCTGTAGGATTGAATGGCGCCGTTGACAGTGATCAGGATTTGTTCAACCATATCGTGGGTGGGCATATTTTTTACCGGAATGTTCAGATCACGGCAAATTGACTTTAACTCGTCACCCTGCAGGGCACTGAGTTTTTTTATTAAAAATGACGCGTCTTCCAGAAGGCTTTCCGGCGTTGGCATTTGGCGATTCCTCCCTCGTCCTTAATCTTATTTGATGACTTCGCTCAAAGGACAATAATCCAGATCATGGGACTCGGCAACCGCCCGGCAGGTCAGCAGGCCCCGGTAGGTATTTACCCCCAGGCCTATGGCCCGGTTTCTTAAGGCAGCCTTTTCACAACTATAGTTGGCCAGTTCCAGGGCATAGGGGAGGGTAGCATTGGCCAGGGCAAAGGTAGAAGTCCGGGCCACCGCCCCGGGCATGTTCGATACGGCATAGTGAATTACACCATGCTTCTCATAAATGGGATCATCATGGGTGGTAACCCGATCGATGGTTTCAATGGAACCACCCTGGTCAACAGCAACATCAATAATAACGGAACCCTTCTTCATTTTTTTGACCATTTCTTCGCTAACTATTTTAGGTGTTCGCGCCCCCACCACCAGCACGGCTCCGATCAGCAAGTCGGCAAAGTGGGTGACCTGCTCCAGGTGGGCCGGATTAGAGGCAAAGGTCTTGATCCTGCCCCCGTAAAGATCGTCCAGGGTGCGCAACCGGTCCAGATTCCTGTCAATAATGGAAACCTGCGCCCCCATGCCGACGGCCACCTTGGCGGCACAGGACCCCACCGTACCGGCGCCGATAATGACCACGTCAGCAGCCGGGACCCCGGGCACTCCTCCCAGAAGGACTCCTCTGCCACCGTAGGGCTTTTCTAAATAATGGGCGCCCAGTTGAACAGCCATCTTACCGGCAATTTCACTCATGGGTGTGAGCAAAGGAAGCAAACCGCTGTCCAGCTGGACAGTCTCGTAGGCCAGGGCAATTATCTTTTTATCCAGCATTGCTTCCGTCAAAGACTTGTCACTGGCCAGGTGCAGGTAAGTAAAAAGGATCTGGCCTTCCCGCAGCAGGGGATACTCCCGGGGCAGAGGTTCCTTAACCTTTAGAATCATTTCAGCCCGGTGGTATATTTCAGAAGGATCCGCTGACATTGCGGCGCCGGCCGAAACATAAAACTCATCCGGAATACCGCTACCCAAACCTGCCCCGGACTCAACCAGCACAGTGTGTCCTGCTCCGGTTAAAGCCTTGACCCCGGCCGGCGTTACCGCCACACGGTCTTCGTTTGGTTTTATTTCTTTCAGTACACCGATCAGCATAATAACCCCACCTTAATTATGATTTAAGTCTGTTAGTTTTCTGATACCCGTAAGCCCGTTTAACCGAGATTCCGGATTGCTTCCGGCAGGGTTAAAACAAGGTCACCCGCTACTAACCCCATCATTCCCTTTTCCCTGGCCGCCAGGTCGCCGGCCAGGCCGTGGAGGTAGGCCCCTGCTGCGGCTGCCCGGGACGGGTCCAGACCCTGACCCGCCAGGGCAGCTATGGTTCCGGCCAGCACATCGCCGCTTCCGGCTGTGGCCATACCAGGATTACCCGTGGGATTAATGTAAATGGCGCCGCCCGGATCGGCCACCACCGTACGGGCCCCTTTCAGCAGCACCACAGCATCCCAGTCAAGCGCCGCCTTACTGACGGTGGTAAGCCTGTCACCCTGGATCTCCCCGATGGATGTTCCCACCAGCCGGGCCATTTCCCCCGGATGGGGCGTTATAATCACAGGGGCCTGGATTTTTCTCAGAAGTTCCCCCGCCCCGGCCAGGGCGTTCAGCGCGTCCGCGTCAAGCACACTGGTAACCCCGATGGAGGGAAGCAGCTCCTTCACCAGAGCCGCCACCCCGGGCTCGCTGGAAAGGCCCGGTCCAATAACCAGAACATCTTTATTTTCCAGCAGGGACAGAATAGCCTGCCCGGCCTCCCCGCAGAGACAACCTTTGCCGTCATCGGGCAGAGGCGCCGTCATTACTTCGGTTAACTTCATTTCCACAATATCGTGAAGGGTTTCCGGTACGGCAACCGTGACCAGTCCGGCGCCGGCCCTGAGGGATGCTTCCCCCGCCAGGCAGGCGGCCCCGGTCATACCCCGGGAACCGGCCACGATGAGCACCCGGCCGAAGGTTCCTTTGTGGGCGCCGGTGGGCCGGGGGGGAAGCCATTCCCTGACCAGTTCGGGGGTGATTAAGTATCTCAGGGGACCTTTCTTTTCCACCAGAACGGACGGAATGGAAATGTCAGCGATATGCAGCCGGCCCACGTAACCTGCGCCCGGCTCCAGAATCAGCCCCAGTTTCGGCAAACCGAAAGTAACAGTGTGGGCCGCCTGGATACACGGCCCGTCAACCTTGCCGTTACTGGCTTCCAATCCGGAGGGGACATCTACAGCCACAATGGGTTTACCGCTGCTGTTAAGCACTTCGATAATCCGGCCGACTTTTTCCGGCACTTTTCCCCGTAAACCTGTGCCGTAAATGGCATCTACAATCAGATCCGTGTTCAATAAGATTAATCTTACGATATTAATCCCGTCGCCGCGGTGAATGGAATATATCTTTTGACCTTGTTTTCGCCATATTTCCAGGTTAACAGCCGCGTCCCCGGTTATTTCCTCCACATTGCCCAGGGCCAGCAATTTGATTTCCGCCCCCATATTGAGGAGGTGACGGGCTATAACCAGGCCGTCACCTCCGTTATTACCCTTGCCAATAAATATTGTAACGACTTTATCCCGGACATCACCCAGCACCTGTTTGACCACTTCCACCACATGATGGCCGGCATTCTCCATTAAAACCAGGCCCGGTATGCCATATTCCTCTATAGCCGCCTGGTCCAGGGCTTTCATTTCTTCGGCGGTAACAATTCTCAAAGCTCTTTTAGACCCCCTCTCTCGTTGCCAGGGCGAAGGCAAGGGCGTGTTCACGGCTATGGGACAGGCTGACCTGCACGGACGTGATTCCGTTCTCCCTCGCCAGCCGCGCGGCCGCCCCGTGCAGCAGGATCCCGGGCCGTTCGCCATCTTTCCGGCAGACCTCCACATCCACCCAGCGGCACCCGGAAAGGCCGCTGCCCAGGGCTTTAAAGACTGCCTCTTTGGCGGCAAAACGTGCCGCTAAACAAGCGAAACGGTCCTGCCTGCCCTCACAAAAGGCTGCTTCCCCCTTGGTAAAAACACGCCCCAGAAAGCGGCGCCCGCCACGCTCCACAGCCCGCCTGATTCTGTCAATTTCGATTATATCCGTCCCTATACCGGCCAGGCTGCAAACATAGGAGCTATGAAACATTTTACCACCTCCGGTTCCGAAAACAAATCAAAACCTTTATCAAAAAAAACTTCGCGGTGAATAGAAAATAACCTGCCTTATCAAGTTAAACCTTTTGAGCAGGTTATTCCATTGTCTATTATTCTGGACGATCTGATGCAAGGCTTATACCCGCGGCTAATTTATAAGAACCCCCGGCAGGACCGGTTGCCTTACAAACCCAATATTTTCTTTAATTTTTTAGCCTGGGCCCGGCTAACCGGGACCTCGCTTCGTTCCCTGTCCTCCATTGTTAAATTGTAAGCCCCATTAAAAAAGGGAACAATCTCTTTTACTCTGTTCAAGTTAACCAGATAACAGCGGTGCGTCCGGAAAAAGAGGTTCGAGTTCAACCGCGCCTCCAACTCTTTCAGGGTAAACCGGGTAAATAGCTTGTCGTTAAGAGTCTTGATGTAAACGTAGTCCTGTTCGGTAAAGGCGTAGACAATATCGGACTCATTGACCAGGATGGTTTTACCCTGCTTTTCCGCTGGTATGCGGTCGAATCTGATTTGCTCCTGGTGACCCCGGCCGGCTTCCGGAATCGTCTTCACTTTAGAACCGCCGCCGTCCTGGGCGTCAGACCCCGTGAACTCCTGGTTCAGCTTTATTACTTTGTCAATGGCTTTTTTTAGCCGCTCCGGTTCAAAGGGTTTTAAAATATAATCAACTGCATTTACCTCAAAGGCCGATACAGCATACTCGTCAAAAGCAGTAACAAAAATGATGTTCGGTTGCCTGGGCAGTTCTTGAATGGCGGCTCCAAGCTCCAACCCGCTCATACCCGGCATGGAGATGTCGAGAAAAAGAATCTGGTAGTCAAGGGCCTTAATCAGGGCCAGGGCTTCCTGGGCATTGGTGGCCTCACCCACTATTTCCACATTATCCGTGCCGCTTAAGGCATACCTTAATTCCTGCCTGGCCGGATATTCATCATCCACAATCAGCGCCTTTAATTTCACAGGTCAGCAACCTCCTTTTGCCGTAGCGCTTTCTTGATGGGAATCCTGACATAAACAGAGGTGCCGTAATTCACTTCGCTGGTGATGCGAAGTCCATAATCCTCCCCAAACAAGCTTTTCAAACGCTCGTGAACGTTGCTTAAACCGACACCGTTGCCCGAGCCGTACCCGGGCAGAAAGACTTTAGACATCCTGTCGCCGCCAATCCCAATCCCGTCATCGCGAATTATAAACAGCATTTCCCCGTTTAATAAACGGGCAATAATCTCCACCGTCCCGGGGCCTACTTTAGGCTGTACACCATGTTTGATAGCGTTCTCAACCAAAGGCTGCAGAGTTAAAACAGGCACCTGGTAATCAAAAAGGGCAGGATCGATATCCCTTTTAATCCTTAATTTTTCCCGGAAACGGGCTTTTTCCAGGATAATGTAAGTATTTACATACTCAATCTCCTCTTTGACACTGTTGAAGTGACCGTGCCTTTTTAAAGCCTGCCGGAAAAAAGAGGCTAAACGGATCAAAAGCCTTCTTGCCGTTTCCGGATGGGTCCGGCTATAAGTAATTATAGCATTAAGCGTGTTGAATAAAAAGTGAGGGTTGATTTGGGCGTGCAAGGCATCCAGCTCGGCTATGGTGACGAGCTGACTCTGGCGGTCCAGTTCAGCCAGTTCCATCTGCAGTCCCAGTAGCTGCGCTACGGCTACAGCCAACTTCACTACGGAAGGCTGGAGGCTCCCCTGACTGGTCTGGTAAAGTTTGACGGTGCCGGCTATCTCCCCCTTGCATTTCATTGGGGCTATAACAGCAGCTTGCAGCGTGCAGTTCTTAACCGGACAGTTCAGACCCTTTTTATCCTGTACAATCATTAATTCCCCCGTGGCTATGGCCTGCTTGGTAGGGTAGGTGATAATGGGACCACCTGCCTTGTGGTGGTCCGAGCACTCCCCGATATAAGCAAGTACCTTCTCCCGATCGGTAATAGCAACGGCTGACACATCACTAATCTTTAAGATTATTTCCGCGGTCTTTTGCGCTGTCTCTTCATTTAAGCCCCTTCTCATGTAGGGAAGCGTCTCATTGGCAATCTGCAGGGTGGGGTCGATGGGATGGTCATCCAGCTTTAATTTTACACCTTTACACTTTTGTATATAATCGACAATTAAATAAGTTCCCAGGGCGTTTAACGCAATAACAACCAAAGCGGCCTTCCAGAATTCAGGCCTGCCCAAGGCAACCAGGCCAATGGCCGCCAGTTGGATTAACCCCCAGCGGATTATAATACCAAAGGAAATACTGCTCAGCCGGATCATGACAACCCACCCATTAATTAGATAATCACAGGAATAATGCTTGTTACTTGTATAATCGAATTATTCAGGTATTCTTCGGGAAGGGTTAAATTCCTTCAACCTTATTGCACGGTAAAAGCCGCTCGGTTTTACAGGCATGACTTTTGCTTGTATTTATCATCCAAAAGGGTACAATCACAGCATTCTAACAACCGAAAGAAGTGTAAAATGATGCTGCCAGGCCAGGCTATTGATTCCCGTGATTTGATGATTCCCTTTAACAATAAATTATTCAGGAACCCGGTCAGCAGGGTCTTTGAGAAAATGATTCAGGAACTCTACACAGAAGAAAGGACCTGTTGCAGGGTTTGCGGGTTTCACAGCCGCAAACACATAGCCCGGACCAGCAAAGGAAACACAGTCATAACCTGCCTCTCTTGCGGCCACAGGAAGTGGGTAAAACGTTAAAAACAATTCCTGGGGCCGGAAGGCAGACAAAATATTCCCCACATCACCGGTTCGCCTGACCGGCGAACCGGCTCCCCTCCTTTTTGTACTTGAATTTTAAAGCCTACATCCACCAATGTATTATTCCGGTTTTTTTGGAGCCGGACTTTTTTTTACCTTTTTTTCATTTTTTGAAAATAGTGTACTATACCCATGGAGCTTAATTCCATATCAGATTCAAGATACTTAACAAAGGGATGATTCCTGTCAATTTCCCCGTATTGGGACAACTCGCCCAGCACCAGATCCCACAATGTCGCTTCGATCTCTCCGGCGCCTCCCCCGGAATCCAGGATAGAACGTCCTATTTCAGCAAAGGTGATAACCAGTTCACGGACTCTGGGGAAAACAGATTCCACGTCGGTAGCGCGTCCAAAGTGAGTGAAGTAAATATTCTCCGCCCCCAACTTACTCAAGCAGTCCAGGGTTTCCACAAAAGCAGGCGGATCAAATTCCGACGGCGGAGTAAGGGGAAGGATATAATCGCGTTCAATGAGCCTGCTTAGCGCTTGATAGCGGGCTCCCAGAGCATCACCACTAAACAGCCCCTTACTGGCCGGATCGTTGACAACGAGGTGATGGCGGGCATGACCGGGGGCATGAAAAATTGTCAGGGTCCGGCCTTCTTCCAGCGCCAGGGTTTCCCCATCCTCCGGCGTATGTACTCTTTCCGCGGGCACGGGCAGGACCTCGCCATAATACTCATCAAACCGCTCACCGTAAAGCGGTCTGGCCCCGGCAACCAGCCTGGACGGGTCAATGAGATGCCTGGCCCCCCTGGGATGAACAATGAACCGGGATTCCGGCAGTTCCCGGGCCAACTGTCCGGCCCCCCCGGAATGATCCAGGTGAACGTGGGTAACAATAATATACTTCACCCTTTGGGCAGCAATTCCCAGGCTCCCAAGGGCGTCCAGCAGGTAAACAATGCCCGGTGAAGCCCCGGTTTCAATGATAGCCACATTTTCGGCATCTATTATATAACAGGATGTGCGTTCCATTTTTCCCTGTTCCCGGACGTCAACCTGGTGAATCCGGCAACCCAAAGGCAGTATTGCGGACAAGGCTTATCCCTCCCTTAATATACTTCAATTATCTTTTAATATCTTCATAAATCTTATAATTTC
>CAZCGU010000006.1:50988-183692 GCA_964498525.1 uncultured Pelotomaculum sp. | reverse complement strand
ATGCCAATCATGGTTTTGCTAAAAACGGGCTCCCTATCAGGGACCAGGAGTTTAGTACCGCCCCGATTAAGATCGGCAGTGACGTCTGGGTGGGCCGGGGTTGTGCCGTAACCAAGGGTACGCAGATCGGAGAAGGTTCGGTTATCGGCGCCAACAGTGTAGTAACCCGGGACATTCCGCCAAACGCCGTAGCCTGCGGGGCGCCTGCCAGGGTAATAAAGTACAGAAAGTAATGCAGCACCAAAAGCCCCCTAATTACAGTAAGAAGGAGTTGATCCCGGTACTGATGGGCGAAACCATTACTTTTTCTTTGATTTTGAATTACATGCTGCTGGCCTTTTTCGGGGGTTCTGCCGTCTGGGTCTTCCTGGATACCAGGAAAAGGGGCAGGCCGTTATCCGAATCCATAGCCTGGGCCCTTTTTATGGGTATGATGTTTCCCCTGGCCATAGTGACTTACATCTTCTTCCGCCGCAAAAAATTGTTGTAACTTACGATAAACGTTGCGTTATTAACGTTATTATCTAATTAACCTTATTAACCTTCTGGTGTCCTTTTCGGCGAAGAGGGCCTTTCTTTTTTACTGATGGTGCTGTCCGTAGTCAAAAAAACCAGGCGCTGTTTTTTCGGATCCGAACAGGTTCATTTCTTCTTCCCGGACACCGGGTGTCCACTGGAAGGGCAAATAGTAACCCGGCCCGTAGCCGTGGCATACAGATGTGGGTTCCGTCCCCTGGACGAAGACCGCTTCAATAACCCGGGTATTGAATTCACCCGCCAGGAGGCCGTCGTCAGCGCAGATGCTGACCTTTGTCACACCGTCCGGCACCGGGAATTCCGAAGGGGTTACACCTTCTAAAGCCCACTTGATAAAATTCGCCCAAACTGGCGCGGCAACATCGGCCCCGGTAAGGCCAACCGCCCTGCTCTTATCGTCATAACCTATGTAAACGGCTGCCACCAGATCCGGCGTGTAACCCACAAACCAGGCCTCCCTCAGATTCTCAGTGGTTCCTGTTTTTCCCGCCGCCTGCCTGCCCAGGGTTCTTCCCGAACCAGCCGCAGTTCCACCGGGTTGCAATACGCCTGTAAGCATATCGGTAACTATATAGGCGGTTTTTTCGTCCAGGACCTGCTCCAGTGCAGGCCGGCGCTCTTCCAGGACCCGCCCGGCCCCATCGATGATTTTTTGAATGAAGTAAGGCTCCGTCTTAACTCCCCTGTTGGCCAGGGTCCCAAAAGCCCTGGCCATTTCCAGCGGCGTGACCTCGGATGTACCCAACGGCAGGGAAAGATAAGGCCTGAGGGTAGAATCGATACCCATCCTATTAGCATATCCGGCCATGACAGCCGGCCCCAGTTGGTCATTCAAACGGACGGCCACAACATTATCCGAGGTGAATAAGGCTTCCTTCAGGGTAAAGGGGCGGTAGTGGTAATCACCCTGATAATCCCGTGGGGCATAATCTTCCCCGCCAGCCTGGGGAAAACGGACTGGTTCACAAACAATGGTGGAGCCGGCCGTATACCCACGGTCAATGGCAGCAGTGTACAGGAAGGGTTTGAAGGCCGACCCCGGTTGACTTCTGGCCAGAACACGGTTAAGCTGGGATTTGACATAGTCCCGGCCGCCAACCATAGCTCTGATCTGGCCTGTTTTAGGATCCAGCGCCACCAGCGCTCCCTCCAGGCCCGGGTCCTTGTTTTCCAGCCCCCTGGCCAGGGCTTTTTCCGCCGCTTCTTGCATTTTTAAGTCCAGGGTGGTATAAATTGACAGACCCTTTGAATATAATATTTCCAACCCGTCGGAATAATTCTGTTCGTAATGCTTCACGATTTCGTCGGTAAAGTAGGGGGCATTCCTGACGGTAGCCGGTTTTTTAAAGGGCTGCAGGGGCTCGCGCCCGGCCCGCTCGGCCTGCTCCCCGCTGATCATGTCAAGTTCCATCATCCGGTCCAGGACAGCTTCCTGGCGGGCTTTGGCCGCCTTCATATTTTGCGCCGGATTATAAATGCTGGGGCCCCGGGGAATTCCGGCCAGCATAGCACTTTCAGCGAGGCTCAAGGCCAGGGCCGGCTTATTGAAATAAGTCCTGGCCGCCACCTCCACGCCATAGGCGCCCTGACCGAAATAAATTTCGTTCAGGTACATCTCCAGGATCTCTCTCTTGGTATAGGTCCTTTCCAGCTGGATGGTCAGGAAGAGTTCCTCAAGCTTACGCCCGATGTTCCGGCCGGGGTGAAGGTATAAATTCTTTGCCAGCTGCTGGGTAATGGTGCTGCCGCCCTCCACAACCCTGCCGGCCCGGATATTCCTGAACAAAGCCCTGGCCAGGCTTACCGGGTCGACCCCGTTATGCCGGTAAAACCGGGCGTCTTCAATGGCCACGATGGCATCCTGCATATATTGGGAAACCTGATCCAGGGATACGGGAACCCGGTTTTCATCACTGATAACCGTAACGGTTTCACCGTTGACATCCAAAACCCGGGACGGCGCCGGAACTTCGGGGGTCGACAGGGCGTGCGCCTTACAACCGGCCCCGGTAAAAACCAGCGCCAGGCCCATTAATAAAAACAACAGGATTATCAGGGTAAATGGTTTTTTAGCGCTCATGACTAACTCAACCCTTTTCAGGCAAACTGCTGTTCTTTGCTTCAAATCTATTATCCCCGGGGCCTTACCCGCTTATGAAATTATTTACAGCATGCCAGGGATAGTGTATAGTTCAATATATAATCAAGCTTTTCTCTTGACTATTTTCCTTTAGATAAATATGCTAAGGAATAAAAAGGTAATAATCCCGGTCAAAAGTAGGTGTTCAGGTTGGAAGTATTTGCCCTTGTGGGCCCCAGCGGTACAGGAAAAAGCCACCGGGCAACGATTGTCGCCCACCAATTGGAAGCCCAGGCAATCATTGATGACGGCCTCCTGATTCAAGGAAACCGCATCCTCGCGGGAGTTTCGGCCAAACGCCAGCCCACCAGGATTGGCGCGATAAAATCTGCCCTTTTTATGGATGACCGGCAGGCCGATGATTTAAAATCATCTCTGTCCAACCTTGCTCCCGGCAAGGTCTTAATCCTGGGCACGTCTGAAGCCATGACCGAAAGAATTGCCGGACGGCTGGGGCTGCCTGCCCCCTCAAGGTTTATTCGCATTGAAGAGGTTGCCAGCGAAAAGGAAATCCGCAAGGCAAAATATATTAGAAGCTGTCACAGCAAGCACGTTATACCCGCCCCCACCCTGGAAGTAAAAAAAAGTTTCCCGGGCATCCTGGTGGACCCCCTGCAAGTTTTTCTGCGCAAAAGGGACGTCCCCGGTAAAAAAGACTGGCTGGAGCAATCGATGATCCGGCCCACCTTCACTTACCATGGAAAATTGATCATCGCCAACAGCGCCCTTACTGCCATCGCCGATCATGCCGCCGCGTCCGTGGGGGGAATAAGCAGCCCCGGGAAGATTACAGTAAAGGAGCAGGATGGCCAGGTTTTCGTGGATGTTTCCCCTACCTTTACCTTCGGTTGCCGCCTGCACGAGGTGGCCGCAGCTATTCAGCGGGGGATCAAGCAGGCCATAGAGGACATGACCGGTCTCCAGGTAAAGGAAGTCAACGTACTTGTTAAAAAGCTTAATTTTCAGGATAAGAATGAGGCGACCGGTTGACGGCCGCCTCTTTTCCCTGTAAGTCGATGTGTTTTAGCAATTCGTGGCATTTCTTGGCGAGATATGGCCTACCTCGCCAAGTCATGGCATATCCCAGCAAGTTACAGCATCTCACATTTTAAGTTCTTCTTATAAGCAAGTCGCAAATACGTGCTTGCCTATCCGGGTCACCACCGGCAACGTTCGGATCCACCGGTCAGAACTGAGCTCCGGATTGTAAAAAAACAGGGCTCCTCCGGTGGGATCTGTACCTGAAAGGGCCTGCAGGGCCGCTTTCAAAGATGTTTCGTCAGGCTCCAGGTTAAAGGAACCGTCACCCACCGGTGAAAACTGGTAGACCCGGTTATTTTTCTGAAGAATGACATCCGAAATGGTTTTAGGAAAATGCGGGCTTCTAATCCTGTTGAGAACCACGGCGCCAACCGCCACCTTGCCGTCGAAGCTTTCGCCCCGGGCTTCGGCGTGAATAATTCTGGCTAAAAGCATCAGCTCTTCCCGGGAGACAGTCCCCCTGGAGAGAACAATTTCCGCTTCCGATTGCTCCGGCAGCTCCAGAACATCTCCTGGCCTGATTAAACTGCCGCTAAGGTTATTGGCCCTCATCAACTCCCGCAACGAAACCCGGTGTTCCCGGGCAATTCCGTATAGCGTATCCCCTTCCCGAACCGTATAGCTTACCGCTGTGGAACCGGAGCAGAACTCGAGCTGAGTATTTGAGTCCTGTACGCGCCCGCTTTCAGACGCCATGACGCCTCCGGCCAGGAACGCCGCAACAAGGGCGATAGTGACCAGAATAAAAGCAAGCCTTGGAACTAATTTACTCATTTTTCCTCCTTTCCCGACTCCAAAAGGTATTTTGACACGTTAAAACCCTTTGTATACACCCAGATCTAACGTACACACAGAATTATTGACAAATTTGACAAAAATAATACCCGCTAGTTATCCAGCGAGTATTCCGATAGTCATTTTCACCCGGGGCCCGGCGGGAAAACTTCTCCGGTCCGGCTATTTTTTTAAACTAATCCTGGGTTTTTTCCTTTTCCCGCAAACAGCGCGCCTTTCCATATTATCATTTCCTTTTAGACAAATCATTTTACCGCACCAGTCCGGAGTCCTTTTCTTTACGCTGAACCGCCCGGATATCAAAATCGATTAAAAGACGGTAAGGCCTGCACATTTCCAACAACCGGGAAGTTGTTCTTTCCCCCAGATAGCCTTCCAGGTTTTCAGGGCTAATGTTAGTAGTGGCAATTACAGGCAAACGGTGGTTCAAACGGTAGTTGATTATGGAATATATCTTATTCCGGGTCCATTCCGTATAATTATGCGCGCCAAGATCGTCCAGCACCAGCACTGGCGCCTGCCTGGCCCTGTCCACATGATCGAATTCCGACGGTTCGGCGGAACTCCTGCCGGGATCGTAGGTAGACCGGATCTCGTCCAGCAAATCCGGTACTACCGCAAATAAAACATTCCTCCCCTTCTTCAACAACGTATTGGCGATACAACAGGCCAGGTAGGTTTTTCCACTGCCCACCTGCCCGGTAAAAAGCAATCCATCCGTGTGGGGGTTTTTTAAGAAACTGGAAATAAAACCGCCCGCAGCCTGAAAAGCCAGCCTTGCTATTTCGTGGTAAGAAATCCCGGTTTCCAAATCTATACAGTTTTTGGCGTAATACTTAAAGCTAAAATTTTCCAAAGCGCAATGGGAAAAACTCAAGGGTACCCGGGAGTCTTTAATCAGCTTTTTAAGCGCTTTTTCTTTTAAACACTTACAGGGCACCGCCGCGTCATTCTGCAGAATAAAGCCGCGGTCCCCGCAAAGACGGCAAGTCACGCTTTATCTTCCCTTCCTCTCCCCCGGCTTCGCAAACCCACTTAAACGTAAAGCGTCCGGATAAAAGCCTTCTTTTTGTCATCTGCCGTGCTGTCTTCCGCAGGTGAAACCGCACCTTTTTCAGCGGACCGTTTTTTAAAATCAGCCCGGCGCTTGTAAAAATCCCTTTCGTACTGTTTCACTTCTTCCAGGGTCCGGATATTGTTCTTTTTCCATTCCACCAGAATACTGTTGATGTATTTAAAGTTGTGTTTGCCCCCCAGCACCGCCCTTTTCAATGCCTCCATAACCAGGGGCGTGTCCATCTCAGTGGCCCACTGTTCAATTTGCTCAACTTCTATAGGAGAAAACGGCCTGCCGAATTCTTTTTCAAAACAGTTAATTAAGCCGGTAACCTTGCTGTCAAACATGTCCGGGGCAAGTTCCCGGGAATTAAGCAGTTTTTTTGATTCCTCGATTTCCCTGGCCCGGATGGCGGCCCAAACGTCCGATATCTTCGAAAACAACGGATCAAAATCATACCCCTGAAATATAATCCGGCGGTCGCAGTCGTAAAACTGGCTTAAAGAGATTATTTCCTTACCCAGCAAATCCCCCAACTCCCGCTCAAGCCTGGCAGGTTCCGACTCCATGACTTCAGCAAGCATTTCCGGGGATGGGTAATATTCCCTTTCCTCCACATGGAAACGAATCAGTTGGATTAAAAGAAGCATTTGAAAGTCCGAGATACCTACATGGCTGTATACCTTTAAAAGGATATTTGGAACGGCTGTAAAACCTTCCAGCACCAGATCCGAACCAAAGGTGGCGGTAATATCGACCTTCTGGTCACATTTGACTATCTTGCCGCTATGCTGCAACACCATAAGGCCATACTCCCCCCTCATCAACTTTAATTGTATGGTAAGGCCGGATTTTTGTCCACCGTTTTCCTCTCCAGCAGAAACCCTCCAAGCCTTCTGTGTTAAATTAAAGCGGAAGAAGGTAATTGACAATCATAATAAAGTGGATGACACTGCCTCCGATAACAAACAGGTGAAATATTTCATGAAATCCAAAACGGTTTGGAAAAAAATTCAGGCACTTCGTAGCGTAAATAATCCCGCCCACGGTATAGATAACACCACCCAGGATCATTAAAGAAATTGCCCCCAGGGGCAGGCTCTTAAAAAGCTGCAGGAATGGTACCAGCGCAATCCAGCCCAGGGTAATATAAAAAGCTGTTGAAAGGTACCGCGGCAGATTAATGAACCAGAGCTTCAATAAAATACCGGTAAGGGATAAAGCCCATACCGAAGCCAGCATTGCCCACTTCCACAGACCCGGCAGCCCGTAGTAAAAAACCGGCGTATAGGTACCAGCAATCAGCAAATAAATGGCGATGTGATCGATTTTTTTCAGGATCAGCACTTTGCGCGGCGTAGTTTTTAGCCAGTGATACAGTGAACTGGCGCCGTACATCAGGACAATACTCACCCCATAGATCGTCATTATCGCTAATTTCGAAATATTATATTTTGATTTGACAATAAGAAAGACCAGGCCGGCAATCGATGCAACAAACACGGCAAAATGGCTGAGCGCATTGACCGGTTCCTTTATCCGCAAAAAGTTTCTCACAATAACACTGCCTCTTTTCGGTACCGGGTAACTAAGTTATTAAGTTATTCGTACCGGGTACCTGAGTTATTAAGTTATTTTCCCTCGAACGCTTTAACTGCTTCCTTGAGCAACAAGCGAATGGGGATATTTTGCGGGCATTTTTTCTCACATTCCCCACATTCAGCACAATTTGAGGCTTTTTCTTCGTCGCTGCTCATATACATTTTATAAAACATGCGGTTGGTTTTAACTTCTCCAAAAATATGCAGGTTATCCAGAAGGGACAAGCAGCCCGGAATGTTTACCCCTACTGGGCAGGGCATGCAGTAACGGCACCGGGTACAGTTTACCTTGGTTCTGGAAAGGTAATATTTTTTAGCTTCTTCAATCAGCTCTTTTTCTTCCGTATTCAAGGTATTGGGCAAAGCCTGTCCGGCAATGCGAACATTTTCCACTACCTGTTCCATCAGGCTCATACCGCTTAAAACAACGCTTATGCCGGGATGATCCCAGAGGAAGCGAAGCGCCCACTCGGCCGGACTCCGTTTTGTTTTAGCCCTGCGCCAGATTTGTTCTACCCCGGGGGGAACATCACTGGCCAGTTTCCCTCCCCTCAAAGGTTCCATAATAACTACGCCCAGATCACGTTCAACAGCATACTCCAACCCGGCTTTACCAGCCTGAAAATTTTCGTCAAGATAGTTATACTGAATCTGGCAGAAGGACCAATCATAAGCGTTGACAACATCCTTAAATAACGGAAGCTCACTGTGGAAAGAAAAGCCCGCGTAGCGAATTCTCCCATCGGCCAGGGCGTTGTCCAGGAATTCAAATACATTGTTATCAACAAGCCCGGGCCAGGTACTTTCGCTGACGGCCTGGACCAGATAAAAATCTATAAAGCCGGTTTGCAGTTTTTCCAGCTGCTCATTCAGGATCCGATCCATGTCCTTCCTGCTCTTGATTAGTCTGCCCGGCAGCTTGGTTGCCAGATATACCTTTTGCCGGTATCCCCCCTGCAGTGCCCTGCCGAGGAAAAGTTCACTGTTACCGCCGTGGTAGGGATAGGCTGTATCAATGTAATTGACCCCGTTGTCAATTGCCCAGTGAAGAATCCTGGCGGCTTCGGGCTCATCAATTGCCGCATTGCCGGCAGGAAGCGCCTGGTCAGATTTAATAAGGGGCAGTCTCATGCACCCGAAACCCAATATGGAAACATCCACGCCTGTCCGGCCCAGTTTACGGTAAAGCATTCAGGTCATCTCCTTGTCGCTGAATTTGTTTGATAGACGGGGAAAATCCTGAAGATGGCCCGGTTGTCCTCACAAACCCACCATACCCGGAACAACTGCCAGGCTGTCAACATTCACATGCCCGCCCAGGGGCGCCTCATCTTCGAAATCCCAGGTGTGTGGATGTTGAATATAAATGCAATTGAATCCCGCCTTGAGCGCCGGATTTATATCCGACTTCATACTGTTTCCGACCACCCAGGAAACGGAAGGTTTCAGCCGTTGTTCAAGGGCTATATCCCGGAAGGCGGAGCTGTTCTTGTCAACCAGGACGTAAACTTTATTGAAATAGCCTGACAGACCGCTTTCTTCGATCCGGCCGTGCTGCACCAGGGGATCTCCCTTGGTTGCCAGGAAAAGCGGCAAAATCCCACATAAACGCCGCAACACCTCCCGGGCTCCCTTCATTGGCCGGACCGGCTGCTCAAAAACCCACCAGCCCATATTCTCCATTTCTTTTTTTTGCTGAGGAACGCATTTCCGGCCATAGGACCTGCAGTAGTATTCATAGGTTTCACCCAGGGCCAAAGGAAAGCATTCCTTAAAGAAACCCCCGCGGCAGCGGACGTTTTGGATGTCAAAAGCATTTAAAACTTCCAGTGCTTCCACCCCCGGAAAGCCCAGGGCCGTCATTTTAGCGGAAAATCTGTCCTTTGCGCGGTTGAAGTGAACCGTGGTTTCCACCAGGGTGTCATCAAAATCAAAAAGAATACCGCAGCTCAAGGGTAGCCTCCCATCGTTTTTTAACTTAAACTCCCTCTATAAACTCCAATTGTATGATAACATAAATCTGGCTCGCGTGGTGTTTTCACTTGAGGGATTCCCGGCAGGCTGTGTTTATTTGCGCCCTTCCCGGAGAGAATACTGGGTTAGCGGCGATCCACCGGGGTACCATCTATACCGTCTTTTCCATCCTGAGAGGCCCCGACAGGCAAGCAGGCGAAGGCTCATAAAGGGGCGGCATTCTCAGCCGTTTAAAATGGCGCTTGGCCACTTGTTTTACTGGATTATTCCTTTTCATTCCTTCGGGGTTCTTTCCTGATAACATTAAATAACCCGGCGCCTTTACCGGGTTGTACTTTCGGTATTTTTTCTTTTACAATTCCTTGTTCAATAACTTTAAAAAGACCGTTTTTCACCAAGCTGCCACTAATCCTGCTAAAAATCAAAAATAGGGGTGCTCAGGTATCTTTCCCCGGTATCGGGCAGAATTGTAACAACCTTTTTACCTGGACCCAATTTTTTTCCTGCCCGGACTGCTGCAACTACCGTGGCCCCACTGGAGACGCCCACCAAAAGCCCCTCCTGGGAGGCCAGTCTTCTGGTCATTTTCAGGGCATCCTCGTCGGAAACAGGAATTGTGGCTGTTAACAGCTCTTTATCAAGATTATCCGGAACAAATCCGTCACCAATACCCTGGAGCATATGTTCACCCGGCGGCTTTCCTGCAATAACAGCCGAGTTTTCGGGTTCCACGGCATACACCTCTATCCCCGGGCAAGCCTTCCTCAAAACCCTTGCTACTCCGGTCAGGGTGCCCCCCGTTCCCACTCCAATAACCAGGGCCTGGATGGAATCCCCCGCTTGTTCCAGGATCTCCCTGGCAGTCGTCTGTTCATGAAAGGCCGGGTTAACCGGGTTGGAAAACTGATCCGGCGTCCAGGCATTCGGGGTTTTTTGCACAATTTCTTTCGCCCGCTTAACCGCACCCTCCACGTCCTCTGCCCTGGGGGTAAGAACCAGGTCCGCCCCGTAAGCCTGGATTAGTTTTCTTCGCTCTACACTCATGGTCTCGGGCATGACCACGATAATCTTGTATCCCTTAACAGCCCCTACCATGGCCAGGGCAATCCCCTGGTTGCCGCTGGTTGCCTCCACAATAACGGAACCCGGTCCGATTAATCCGGCTTTTTCGGCGGCCAGAACCATACCCAGGGCCGCCCTGGCCTTGGAGCTGCCGCTCGGGTTAAACATCTCAAGTTTAGCCAGGATTTCTGCGCCGCAATCATCCTTTACCCTATTAAGCCTTACCATCGGCGTCCGGCCGACAGCTGCAAGAACATTGTCCAGAACATTCACAGAATATCGCGTTCCTTCCCTGATAATAGTTTCCCGTATATTTTTTGTGGCAATTTCTAGCAGCAGCTGTTTCTTGTTGCCGCTGTAGTTCCCTGTTGCAGCAGTTTTTTGTGTCAGTTTCCCATAACAGTTAACCGCTGTAATCTCTTGCAACTGTTTTTTACAACATTTCTTATAACATCTCTTATACATTTCTTGTAAACATTTCCTTGCAACAGTCCCTGTAGCAGCTTCCTGTAATGTTCTCTGCGGTAGTCTCCTAACAGTATATACTATGGCAGTCTTCTGCTGTTTCCGGGTAAAGATCGCCCGAACCTGCTTGCCAATCTTAAACCAGCCTAAAACATGTTATAAACTCTAATATTATAACAAATAAAACACGTTATAAAAAATATAATTTTACTTTACCCCTTCCCGGTATGTAATGCCCGCTGCAGGAACAAAACCCGGGGGGCTTAGCGACATGGCGGCAGGACCGTGTAAGCGGCCAATAAACAGGAAAAAGATATACTTAATAATTGCTATATACCTGATCCGCCCCGAAAAATTGGAAAGACCCTGTAATTTTACAGGGTCTTTGCCGGTTCCAGAATGGTTTGAATAATTTCCTCCTTCAATCCGGGGTACTTGTTCAGCCAGCTTATCCTTTCCTGGCGAAGTCTGGCTACGCGCCTGCGGTATTCGTCTTCACTGAAATATTCCACCGGATTATAGTCAGTTAGTTCGATCTCCGGTATCTTGAGGGGGACCTCATAGCCCCAATCGGGATCTACTCCCCATTTAATGGTTCCTTTGGCAATATGCTTCATAATCCCGGTGGAAACTTTAATGGATATTTTTTTCCCTGGTTTTATCCCGCCCTTCCCGATACTTCCTGTATTAAGAAGGTAGCATTCCATGTCCGGGTTTTTTTGGAGAATCCTCAAAAGCCTGTTGCCCTCCAGCGACTCTCTGCCGATCATGAACGGGTTTGTGCCAACTTCACGCTTGGATTCACCCGCGCGGGTGGGGTCTCCGGCCGAGGTCTCGATGGATTCGCCCAGCATAAAGTAGGCAGCGGCCTGTTCCGCGTTTAATCTTGCCACCGGTGGGATTATATCGTCCCGCCGGGTAATGAAAATGATTTTATTAGCCTTTTTCAGGTCAATCCTGTCGTCGGTACCGGTTACTTCACTGCGCAGGATAACTCCCCGGCCGTTTGAGGTTAGTTCCGTATTGTCAAATAAAACTGTGCCGTCGTCCAGTACCTTTACGTTCTCCAGAATTGCGTTGGGCGACGTGGCAGCATCGTAAAGTACTTTTTGGGACCGGTCCAGGCCTTCGGTCTTGATGTAAAATCCGTTTTCCGTACCGCAGCAATAGCCCTTTTCATCCATCATGACCATATCGTCCTGCCTGATAATGACCCTTTCCTCGCCCTGCAGGCCGTGGTCATGGATAGTCAGTGTTGTTTTACCCGTTCCGCTCAGGCCGAACATGATGAAGCCTACATCTTCCAGGGTACCTTTGGCCGTGCGAACCCTGAGTACCTTACTGCCGGCGTGAAAGCCGATTCCGCCGCGTTTTTTCCAGAAATAAAGGGCCATTCTCAAAAAGGACTTTTTGTCTTCGCCAAAATAGTCGGTGCCCAGGATGTAGGTAACCCCTGCTTCCGGGTGCACAAAAACAAGCCGCTCCGGCCATTCGGGAACATGAATACTGACTAAATCAGGTTCCGTTTTAGCAGGATCCGGCTCAAACAACATATTATGCCACATATACGGGATCCGGGCAAATTCTTTTGTTATGTAAAGGCGACAGTTAAGGTTAAAACAGTGTTGTTTTCCCATCTGCCGGTCCAGGCAGATCACTTCACGGCCTTTCAAATATTCTTGTACTTTTAAAGCCATTTCCTTTTCTTTGGCCAGGGTTATGCCGTGTTGATCAACCCCCAGATAATCCCCGTCCAAAACAAAAGTGTTTTTAGCACTGCGGCTCCTGACTCTGGTAACATAGCCGGCGCTGCCGTAGCAGGTTGTTTTCTCCCCGGTCCGGGCCATCTCCCTTAGCTCGCTAACCGAAGGATTAACAATCAGGCGCGAAGCCTGAACCGTTTTGAAAAACGGGTGGTGCATGATTGTCTCACCTCTGATAACACAATAGTATGAATACTTAAAAAAGTATACTTAACAAAGTATACAATTAACTGATAAGAAATTTCAAGTGATAAATCTATTTAGTTCATAAATGATACAAGACAGGATTAAGCGCAAATTATCCCAGCCAGTTTCGGGCTTCATCAAATGAGTATATCTAAATTTCTGTGGGCAGGCTAAGATTATCTTTTTAATCCGCAAGCTGTTCGCCACAAGAAATAAATACGACATCAAAAGGGGGACATGCACCAATGACAATAAAAGTGGGGATTAATGGTTTTGGCCGGATCGGACGCAATGTCTTCAGAGCTGCCATGAACAGGGATGATATCGATATCGTTGCTGTAAATGATCTCACCAACGCCTGCACCCTGGCGCACCTTCTTCAGTACGATTCCGTCCACGGCACCCTGGAGGCCGACATCTACGCCAACGAAGAAAGGGAATTCAGGGTTAACGGACGCGAGATTAAAGCCTTCGCCCTGCCGGACCCGGGTACCATCCCCTGGGGAGATTACGGGGTGGAAATTGTTGTTGAATCCAGCGGTCGCTTTACCAGCCGTGACGGCGCATCCAAACACTTAAACGGCAAAGCCAGAAAGGTGGTGATCAGCGCCCCGGCTAAAAATGAAGATATCACAATTGTGATGGGAGTAAATGAAGGGGAATACAATCCGTCGCGGCACCGGATCATTTCTAATGCTTCCTGCACCACCAACGGCCTAGCGCCCATGGCGAAAGTAATTCACCGGGAATTCGGAATCGTGCGGGGTCTAATGACCACCATTCACTCCTATACCAATGACCAGCAGATCCTGGATCTGCCCCATAAGGACTTGCGCAGGGCCAGGGCGGCTGCCCTGTCCATTATTCCCACCACCACGGGGGCGGCTAAAGCCGTGGCCCTGGTTATACCTGAACTCAAAGGAAAACTCAACGGCATGGCTATGCGGGTGCCCACCCCCAACGTTTCGGTTGTGGATCTAGTAGCCGAACTGGCCAAACCGGCCACTGCGGAAGAAATAAATGCAGCTCTTAAAAAAGCCGCCGGAGAAGAGCTGAAGGGAATAATGGCTTACAGCGACCTGCCCCTGGTATCCAGGGACTACAACGGCAGCCCTTATTCCTCCATCGTTGACGGCCTTTCAACTATGGTCCTGGATGGCAGGCTGGCCAAGGTTATCTGCTGGTACGACAACGAGTGGGGTTATTCCAACAGGATCATTGACCTTGTGGTTTATATCGGCAAACGCGGGCTGGGCGCTTAGGAAGACAGGGGAAACGCAGGAAAACAGGCGGTTTTAAACACAAGAAAATGTGGGGCCGGTTCGCTGACCGGCAATGAGCAGGGGAAAACCAGTCCTCATAGGGGCTGGGACCGGACCATAAGAACAGTCGCCCGGAACTGAACCCCCGGGTTAGGAACTTTTGGCCAAAAACAGATCGACCCCGGGCCATTAGTCCGGGGAAGAAGCAAACCGCGGCAAGAACAGGAGTCACGTTTATTTTTAAGGGATAAACGCAGCGGAAGTTGGAAATACTCCCTTTTTTTATTGCTGTTGAGGAAAATCAAACCCACCTTATGTCCCGGGGCCAGGCTTAACCGCTGCGCTTTAAACCCGCACGACTGATAACATCTGCCACGGCTTCTTCCCAGTTAATGGCCATAATATGGAAGCCGGAGACGCCCTTGATCTGCTCCCGGATGAATTTAATCTGCCCGGCGCAAATCTCCAGACCCTCGGCCACGGGGTCCTCAGCCTCTTTCATACGCAGGACCAGTTCCTCAGGCACAATCATTCCCGGCACTTTCGTCTGCATGTACCGGGCCGCGCGCCAGCTTTTCAAGGGTATTACCCCGGCCAGGATGTAAGCCCGCTGGTGGAGGCCGCGGGAAACGCAGATTTCCATAAAGCGGGAAAAACGCTCCATATCGTAGATACACTGGGTTTGGATGAATTCAGCTCCGGCGTTGATTTTTTTCTCCAGGCGGTCCACCCGGTACTCAAAGGGGTCCGCGAAAGGGTTTGCCACGGCGCCGATAAAAAACCTGGGTTCATGCTCTAAAATCGCCTCACCGGAAAAAAACAGTTTTTCGTCCCGCATCCGTTTGATGAGCTGGATTAACTGAATGGAGTCCACATCGTAAACATTTTTGGCTGTGGGGTGGTTGCCGAAAACCTGGTGGTCGCCGGACAGGCAGAGTACATTTCTTATTCCCAGACTATAGGCGCCCAGCAGGTCGCTCTGGATGGCAATTCGGTTGCGGTCCCGGCAGGTCATCTGGAAAATCGGCTCCAGGCCGTTTTGGTTGATATGCAAACTGGCCGCCAGGCTGGACATCCTTACCACCGCGGACTGACAGTCGGTGACATTGGCAGCGTCTACATAATCTTTCAGCAGGCGGGCATTGGCCGTTACCCCTGCCGGGGAAGTGTGCTTGGGCGGGCCGATTTCAGCGGTAAGCGCCAGCCTTCCGCCGGTCAGGGTTTGCTCGAGCTTGCTGCGGGCATTTTTCACTAAATCATCACATCCTCCCGGGTTACCCTGCGGGGACCACCGTCCCTGGATTTGGACCAATCCTTCAGGGGCGCTACCTCCTTTATTAGATCCAGGCGCCCCAACCGTTTCAGACGGTCGTGAATCAACTGCCAGACACAGTCGAGATCCCCGCTTATTTCACATTTACCGTTTTGGGAACCGCCACAGGGCCCGTTTTGGATACTTTTGGGGCAGCGGATTACCGGGCAGATCCCCCCGGTCCGGTGGAGAATACAGTCGCCGCACAGGCCGCAGTACTCCTCCCAGACGCCCTGGGCTTTGGAACCCCCGGCAAATTTTGTGTTTTGGGCTGGATAGACCGGTTTGTCCGGAAAACGTTCGGCCAGGTACTGGGGCCCCACCCCGCAGGCCAATGAAATTATTGCATCAACTTCCCCCACAACGCCCTCCATGGCCTCTATAAACTCCGGATCGCACTGCCGCGTTGCGGTATAGGTGACTGTTTCCAGGGGTCTGCCTTCAATCCTGCGCTTAATTCTAAGAGCGCTGGCCAGGATTTCCGTTTCTTTTTCACCGCCGGAAAGGCAAACGGTTACACAGCCGCCGCAGCCTGCCACCAGAACTTTGTTGCAGTCCTTGATGAAGCCGGCGATTTCTTCCAGGGGTTTTTGCTCCGCTACAATCATCCGGGGGCACTTCCTTTCTATTTGCTTTTCAGCGGACTCGGCCCCAGGCGCCTGATCCGCCCGGTCATTTCATCGGCAATTTCCGCGAACCGGGCGCCCATGGCAGCGGACAAATTAAACATCTCCAGGCGTTCCCCGCCGAGGCCAGTTTCGTCCAGAATCTTTTTCAGCGCCCTCAGCCGTTTTTTAGCCCGGATATTTCCCTGTTGATAGCGGCAGTCGCCTTCCAGACAGCCGGCCACCAACACCCCGTCCGCCCCTTCTTCAAAGGCCTGAAGCAGTACCCTTTGGTCAATGGTCCCAGTGCAGGGAAGCTCTATAATCCGGACATTGGGAGCATACTGCCGGCGCATCGAGCCGGCCAGATCAGCCGCGGCATAGGCGCAGTTAAGGCAGCAAAAGGCAATGATTTTTGGCTCAAATGTTCTCATCTTCATAGCTCCCCCGGCATAATTCACTGGCCATGGCGAACAGGACAGAGTCTTCGTAATTCTGCAGGGTGATGGCCTTGTTCGGGCACTCCCCGGCGCAAATACCACAGCCCTGGCAAACGGTAGCTTCAATCATAGCCGCCCCGTTCTTAATCTCCGGTGCGTTAAAGGGGCAAATACGCACACAAGTCAGACAGGCCGCGCATTTTTCCCGCTGAACCACGGCCACGGTTCCCCGGGACTCCAGGTGGGTCCTGCTAAGTATGGTACCGGCCCGACCGGCCGCCGCCTGGGCCTGCACGATGCACTCCTCCAGGTTTTTAGGCCCGTGGGCCAGCCCGGCCATAAAAACCCCCTTCGTGGAAAAGTCCACCGGGGACAACTTGGCGTGGGCTTCGTGAAAAAAGCCGTCTTCGTTAAGGGATACCTTGAACAGGTGCGCCAGCCTCTGGTTTTCCTCCGGGGCAACTGTGGCAGCCGCAAGCCCCACGATGTCGGCGGGGATTTCCAGGGGGCGGCGCAGGATATGGTCCGTCACCGTCACTGCCAGGCGCCCGCCGGCTGCCTGTACCACCGGCCTGGCGCTGGTTTCGTAGCGGATAAAAACAACACCCCTGGCCCTGGCCTCCCGGTACAATTCCTCGTAAAACCCATAGGTGCGCAGGTCGCGGTAGAGGACATACACGTTTGTCCCGGGTGCCCGGGCTTTTAGATCCAGGGCCAGCCTGACCGATTTGGTGCAGCAAACCCTGCTGCAGTACATCCTCCCGGGCTCCCTGGAACCCACGCACTGAATTAAAACCACTGTTTTCGCCCCGGCAACTGCCGGTTCCCGGCCAGCCAGGGCCTTTTCCAGCTCCACCAGGGTCAGCACCCTGCTGTCCTGCCCGTACAAATATTCAACAGGCCGGTGCTCTTCCCCTCCGGTGGCGATGATGACCGCGCCATGTCGGATCTCCCTGCCGTCGCCCAGGCTGGTGGTAAAGCTACCCGCTGACCCGTCCACATTTTTGATTTCAGCCCCGGTGATTACTTCTATGTTCGGGTGTTCCCCTGTTGTTTTTATCAGCCGGGACATAAATTCCCGCACATCTTCCCCCCCAAAGCCCCGTGCCATACCGTTGGCCAGGCCGCCGAGGTGATCTGACTTTTCCAGCAGGCTGACCTGAAAGCCCCTGTCCGCCAGGCTTAAAGCCGAGGTCAGCCCGGCGGCGCCGCCCCCTATAACCAGGGCCCGCGGGTTTACCACTGAAAAAAACGTTTCCACCGGCTTTAACCGGACAGCCCTGGCAACTGCCGTCCGGATCAGATCACAGGCCTTGGCGTTGGCCCTGTCCGGATCGTGCGGGTGGACCCAGGAACACTGGTCCCGGATATTGGCCATTTCAAAAAGGTGACGGTTGAGACCGGTTTCCCGGATAGTTTCCTGAAAAAGGCTTCTATGGGTGCGGGGGCTGCAGGCTGCAACCACCACCCGGCTCAGCCGGTGCTCCCGGATAACCTGCTTCAGTTTATTCTGGCCTTCCTGAGAACAAGCGTGAATATGTTCACCGGCATAGGCCACACCCGGCAGGTTCCCGGCCATTTCCACCAGTTCAGGAACGTTTATTACACCGGCTATGTTCGAGCCGCAACGGCAGATCAGGACGCCGACCCGCGGCTCGCTGCCCGTGAAGTCCTTTTCCGGAGGCAAATCAACGGCAACGGATACCCCTGCTCCTTCGGAACCGGCCAGGTACCTGGCCGACTCACCCGCGGCAGCACTGGCCTGAATGACCGATTCGGGAATATCCTTCGGAGCGCTGGCAGCGCCCGCCACGAAAATACCCTGCCGGTTGGTTGCAACTCCGGTCAACCCCTCCGGTTCGCAAAAACCATAGCGGTTCAGATTAAGCCCCAGTTTTCCGGCTGTTTCCAGCAAACCCCTGGGGGGCTGCAGACCTACCGATAACACCACCAGATCGTATTCTTCCATGAAGACGCTTCCAGCCTCGTCGGCGAAGCGGATTAACAGGCCATCCCCGCCTTCTTTTTCCGTAACCGCGTAAACCCGGGAGCGAATCAGCCGGACGCCCTGCTCCTCGGCCTGGACCCGGTACTTTTCAAAATCCTTGCCATGGGTGCGCAGATCAACATAAAAAATATCCGTACGCAGGTTCACCGATCCCCGGTTCCGGGCGGCAAGGGCTTCCTTGATGGCCGACATGCAGCAGACGCCGGAACAGTAACCCCTATCTATTTTTATGTTGCGGGAGCCCACACATTGGATCCAGGCAATTGAAGCAGGCTCCTTCAGGTTTGAAGGCCGCAACAGACGGCCCCCGCAGGGTCCGGAGGCGTTTAACAGGCGCTCAAATTCAAAGCTGGTGAGGACATCCGGAAATCTCCCGTAGCCGTAGTAAGGCAGGCTGGAGGGGTCGAACAATTCATAGCCGGTACTGACTATAACCGCTCCAATCTCAATTTCCAGGGTCTCGTCCCGCCTGGAAAAATCAATGGCCCCCGCCTGACAGACCTCGCTGCACTGGCCGCATTGCAGGCAGTGCTCGCGCTCAATCACATAGGCGTTGGGAAAAGCCTGGGCGTAGGGCCTGGCTACAGCCTTGCGGGCGGTTGTTCCCGGGTTGAAGGCGCCGCCAAGCTCCTGGGGGCAAACTTCGGCGCAGTCGCCGCAGCCTGTACATTTTTCCGGGTCGATATAGCGGGCACGTTTCAGCAGGATGGCCTTAAACCTTCCGGGCTCTCCTTTCAGTTCCAGCAGGTCCGTGCAGGTCAAGATCCTGATATTCCGACTCCTGGTACATTCCACCAATTTCGGGGATATAATACACATGGAGCAGTCGTTGGTGGGAAAGGTTTTGTCCAGAACCGGCATGTTTCCCCCAATAACGGGGGACCGTTCCACCAGATAGACCAGGTAGCCCGAACCGGCCAGATCCAGCGAAGCCTGGATGCCAGCAATGCCGGAGCCCACCACCAGTACGGCCCCGGTCCGTTCTTTTTGCACGATCATAATTATAATTCGTCCTTCCAGTCTGCAATCTCCTCGCTGCAGTGGTAAACAGCAACCGCTAAAACAGCTATGAAGTATTTCCCTCTCTCCCGGCAGGCAGAATCAGCGCCTCTTCCACCAGGGAACAGACGTGCCTGTTGCTGGTACCCAGTTGAAAATGCCGGGTGATGTCATTAATCTGGTCCATGCAATTATGGCAGGGCACGGCAACAATTTTAGCCCCGGTGGCCCGGATTTGCCCGGCCTTGCGCTGTCCCTTGATCCCGATCCGGGTCCCGGAATACTCCGGCATGGCGATAAACCCGCCGCCTCCGCCGCAGCAATAGTTGTCCGTGCGGTTCGGGTTCATTTCCCGGAAATCCCCGATAAACGCTTTCAATACCCTTCGGGCTTCCTCCATGAGGCCTTCCTTGCGGGCCAGGCTGCACGGATCATGATAGGTTACCGGTTCCGTAATCACCGTGGGATCCAGTTTGAGCCGCCCTTCCCCAATCAGCTGGTCCAGCAACTGGATAATATGCCGGACCGGGAAAGCCCGCCCTTTCCAGAAGGTCCTGTAGGCGTGCCGGGTAGCATGGAAAGCGCCCCCGCACTCTGTAATAATCAGCTCCCTGGCGCCGAGGCGCACAACTTCTTCGAACAAGGGCATTTGAATATTGCAAAAATCATCGTCGTTGCCGGTGAACAGGGCCAGATTGGTGGCATCCCATTTTCTGCTGCTAATGGTATAGTTAATACCCGCGGCGTAAAATATCTTCAAAATCGCCTGAAGCTCGTTGGGGTAATATTTTATTTCCCGGGCGTTAAAGCCGAAAAAATAATCCGCGTCCCGCTTGTCCAGGGGTATCCTGAAGCCGGGGTCCCCCAGTTCCTGCTGAAGTTCCTCCTGCAGCCAATCCAGGGTCTCCAAATAATCCCCAGGGGTTACCGACATCTGGTTGCCTGTTTCCAGCTGTTCCTGAACCACCTTCTGCAAGAAGCCGGGATACTGTTCCCGGGTGTAAAAATAACCCCGTACGGTCCTGACCAACGAGCCCACTTTTATCCCCATGGGGCATTCAACGGTGCAGCGCTCACACATGTTGCATAAAAAAACGAAGGGGTCGCCGAGCGCTTCTTCCCGCAGGCCCAGAAGCAGCTTGCGCAGAAACTGGCGCGGGTCAAGACCTGAAATCAGGTCAGAAAAGGGACAACCAGCCGTGCACATACCGCAGGACAAACAGTTGCCGAAATCAAAATCACCAATTAATTCTTGAACTTCTCCCCTGAATGAAGGTTCGGGATGCAAAACATTGGTCGCGTTTTCCATTGCCGCCCCATACCTTTCCATTATTGTACCGGATCTGTTTAGACGCCATTTAAGATTTTTTCCCGGATATGTTTTATGTCCGCAAGAAATCCTTCCATAGAAGCAGCTGTACCGCCGCTCTCCATGGAACTTTTCCAAACATCCTCGTGGTAATGGACAAAGCCCAGTAACTCCTTCGCCGGGAAGTGTTTTAAAATAAAGTCCTTTTCCCGTCCGTCCCGGATCTTGTTTCCAATTATTCCGACCCTCCCGATGCCCAGGTCCGCCGACAGTTTTTTAACCAGGTTCGCTGTATTAACACTGCTTAAGCTTGGCTCCACCGCCACCAGCATTAAATCAACACCCCTGGCCGTGCCCCGGGAGAGGTGCTCGATCCCGGCGCCCATATCCATCACGACCACATCATTGTTCTTTAGAAGAAGAGCTGATACAATGGCGTTTAAGATCGAATTCTCCCTGCAGTAACAGGAAGAACCGCCCCTCTTTACCCCACCCATCCTTAAATATCTGATATTATCCTGATGGATGCAAAAATCATCCGGAACATCGCCAATCCCGGGATTCAAGGCCAAGTCCGCCCCTTCCCCGCGGGACCCGTGGTTAATTAACTCCCTCATCTCCGCCAAAGGCTTAAGTTCTGAGGTTATATCGTCCGGAATACCCAGGGCCGCCGCCAGGCACACATCGGGATCAGCGTCAATAGCGTAGACAGTGCGGTTTTCCCTGGAAAAAAGTTTAACCAGGGCGGCCGCAATAGTCGTTTTACCCACGCCACCCTTGCCAGATACAGCTAATTTCATCCTGTCACCCCAGTAAAGTATTGTCGTTTTAGAAATGAGCCTCTCCGGAACAGCCTTTATTATAATACCTTTTTCCCAGGAATTGTTTTTTCCACAGGGTTGCCGGCTCCCCTGCCGTATCGACACTACAATGCTTATTGTAGAATACTTTGTGCGGAACAATCAACATTAATTTTATCAATCCCCGTGCTCTAAGTCCATTCCCGTGTTAATGGTCGGCAAATACCCGGGAATGGAAATATTTTTTCTCAGGTATTTAGTCTGTGGCAAAGAATTAAGCCGGCGGATCTAAAAGGGGAGAGTCCCCATACAGCCTGAAAGCATAAGGACTCTCCCCAAATGGGTTCCATGGAGGTGTAATCCTGGCACCCGCATTTTAATTCAATTTTTACTACATCGCCGCCTTGAAGATCGCGATAACCTCTTCCAGGGTGGCAAGGCGCGGGTTGGTCGCGCTGCAAGCGTCCTTCATAGCATTCTTCGCCATAATTTCAAAGTCTTCTTCTTTGACGCCCAGCTCAGTTAAACCTGCAGGGATACCAACATCGGCAGACAGTTTTTTAATAGCGGCAATGGCCTTGTCAGCGGCATCACGCACAGACAGTCCCTCAATGTTCTCGCCCATGGCCACGGCAATATCGGCAAAACGCTTGGGATTAGCTATTAAGTTGAAGCTTTCCACCGCCGGCAGCAGAATGGCGTTGCAGACACCGTGGGGCAGGTTGTAAAAGCCGCCCAGCTGGTGGGCCATACCATGAACGTAACCCAGGCTGGCGTTGTTGAAGGCCATGCCAGCCAGATATTCAGCATAAGCCATTTTATCCCGGGCTTCCATATTCTGCCCGTTAGCCACAGCATTACGCAGGTTTTCCGAAATGATCTTGATGGCCATCAGGGCACAGGCATCGGTGACCGGGGTAGCGATGGTGGAAACGTAAGCCTCCACAGCGTGGGTCAGGGCATCCATACCGGTGGCGGCGGTCAGGGCGGGCGGCATGCCAACCATCAAAACCGGGTCATTGATGGCGATATTGGGGGTCACCCGCCAGTCCACAATGGCCATTTTAACGCGCGTATCGGTATTGGTGATAATGCAGAAACGGGTCATTTCGCTGGCAGTACCGGCAGTGGTGTTAATGGCGATGAACGGGGGCATCGCCTTCGTCGACTTGTTGACGCCTTCATAGTCGCGGATGTGACCGCCGTTAGTGGCAACAATGCCAATCCCCTTGGCGCAGTCATGGGAGCTGCCGCCGCCCAGGGAAACTATCATGTCGCACTTGTTGTCCTGATAGACCTTGAGGCCATCGTGGACGTTAATATCCGTCGGGTTAGGTTCCGCCCCATCAAAAACAATTGCAGTCGCACCGGTCTCTTCCACAAGTGCTTTAATCTTATCAGCCACGCCAAGGGCGGAAAGGCCCTTATCGGTAACGATAAGCACTTTTTTGCAACACATGGTTTCTACCTGACAGGGAATTTCCTTAACCGCTCCAACACCCATCAACGAAACTGTAGGAATAAAAAATCCGAAAACTTGATCGGCTAATGCCATATTGCCCATCTCCTTATATAATTTTAAAGCATTTAATCTGATTTTTTTTAATGTTACCCTTTAAAACACTACGCATCCTTACCGTAATAAGCAGTCAGATACAGGTTTTTCATATCCTCTAAATCGGGCACCCTTGGGTTGCAAAAAACACAAATGTCATTTAAAGCATTTTGTGAAAGCCCATCCAGCAAATCAAGAAAGGCTTTTTCATCTATGCCATATTCCTTAATGGTGTGGGGCTGACCGACATCCTCTTGCAATTGTTTTATTGCCTTAATTAATTCAACCACCGCTTCTTTATCGTTGCTAAATTCGAGTTTCAGCGCCTCCGCTATTTCGGCATACAGTTCTGAAACGGCAATGGAATTAAATTTTATCACGTAGGGCAGCATCAGCGAATTAGCTGCTCCGTGGGGGACACCAAACTCTGAGCCTAGTTGGTGGGCTAGCGAATGAACTATCCCCAGGAAAGAATTTGTAAATGCCATCCCTGCCATTAAAGATGCTGTGGACATATCTTCCCTGGCTGCTTGATTGCGTCCGTCCGCATATGCTTTGGGTAAACTTTCAAAGATCATTTGAATCGCTTTTAAAGCGATTGCCCTGTCAATTACGGTTACAGCTATGGACGTGTAGCTCTCTATGGCGTGTACCAGCGCATCCATGCCTGTTGCTGCTGTAACCTTTGGCGGCATAGTGGAAGCGAGTTCCGGATCAACAATGGCGATATCAGCGCTAATTTCAGTTGTGGCGATTACGTCCTTTACAGCGGGTTTAACTCCCCTGTTGGTAATTACCGAAGCGCACGTAACTTCCGAACCCGTGCCACTGGTTGTCGTAATAGCTACTAATTTTGCCTTGTTGCGCAATACTGGTGTTGCGTTAAAAACATCTTCCCAGGAAATGCCCGGATACTCGTATAAAACCCACATACCCTTGGCCGCGTCCATGGTAGAACCGCCCCCCAGGGCCACAATCCAATCAGGTTCAAAGGATTGCATTAGCTTTGAACCTTTTTCCACTGTTTCACGGGAGGGATCCGGTTCCACCTCGGTAAACTTCTGAACTGCTAAACCAGCTTCTTTTAAGTAGTCCTCTACTTTTTGTGCTGCCCCTAATTGCACCACACTTGGATCCGTGACAAGAAAGGCCTTTTTACCCTTAAGTTGTTTCAAATACTCCAAGCTACCCCAACCGAATACAATATCCTTAGGAACTCTGAAAGATTTCATTAAACACCACTCCTTTTTGTTTTTGACTTGAATACTATGCTCGGAGCCCCCCGGCAGTTACAATTCAAAGAATCCACCAGGCAAAAGAATTGATTTCACACCTTCAATGTCCCCAAATGCGCATCAAAGCCCTTATCTGCTCCCTCCTTTACAAATTATTCAACCAGGGTCACAATAAAATCATAATATTCTGTTCACACCCTCCGGCTTGATACGATCCTAGCTATTAATCCCATAGTTTAAATATTTAAACTCAAAAAATCTTCTACCTTTCGTATAAATCTACATTACCGCCAATAAATCCAGATTAAAAACAATTATAAACTATTGCCGGGTATACCCTTTTTTTTTACTGCTAAACTATTATGCAAGCCCCATGCCAACCACCGAAAATATTGCCAGGATACTAAACCGGAATGTAAAAAAAGATATATTATCAACCACCATCCGGTTTTATGGGTATAATAATACAGAATTAAACCAGATTTTATTCTGTAAGTAAATTTCTGTACTCTACTGCCTATTTTGGTTTTGTTTCATTGGGGTGCTCATACAGGGCATATGAAGTGAAATGCTACAACTCCGCCCTAATTCGGGACGGACCTGTAGTAGATATTTTCTTAAAATCGAGGAAGGTGGTGATAAATCTTACCTGGTAATACACCGAAATGCTAACAGTTATCAACAAATAACGCCACATAACGTGGCGCAAACTATTCCAGGGCAACATGTTTTGTGATGATTAGTAATGGCAGTTTAATACCCAGACAAGATCTATCATTCAACAGGCTTAAATAACACTACCCCAATAATCTGTGCTCCCTAATTTTGCGGTACAGCGTACTCCGGGCTATCCCCAGGGCCCGGGCGGCGGCGGAAATATTGTTGTTGTGACACTTTAATGTTTCGGCAATGAACTGACCTTCCAGGTCCTTTAGTCCCGGCGCTTCGCCCTCTGTAAGATTACGGTTAGAAAGAATCAGCTCCAGCCGGCGGACCAGGGTCTTGGCTAGATTGTCTGCCAGGAGCAGCTGTTCGGAAGGCAGCTGTTCCCATTTGAAATCAAATTCCAGACAGGCTTGAAGATGACTGACAGGGTCCGGGACCACCTCATCAGGGGATTTTTCTATTTCATCCTCTCCCGGGCTCAACGGCTGGCGCCCCACCATTTTTTTGGGCAACAGCAAGCCAATCAAATGACGCGGCGCAATGACAGGTTCCTCGCACAGGGCTGCCGCCTGTTCGATAATCCCGGCCAGTTCACGGACATTACCCGGCCAGTGATGCGATTGAAGGACACGAAGACAAATGGGGGAAATCTGTGAAGCTTCCCGCCCTTCCCGCGCGGCGTACTTTCTTAAAAAGAAGTCCACCAATTCAGGTATATCTTCGGGGCGTGTCCGCAGCGGCGGCAGGGTTAAATTAACAACGTCCAGACGATAAAGGAGGTCTTCGCGGAAGGTTTTATTTTTTACTCTTTCCTCCAGGTCCGCGTTCGTGGCGGCGATAACCCTTACATCGGTCTTGATAAACTCCTCCCCCCCTATACGCATGAACTCGCCGTTTTCCAGGGCACGCAGCAGCTTGATTTGTAAAGCCTGGCTGGCCTCGCCGATTTCATCCAGGAACAACGTACCCCCGTTGGCCAATTCAAACAAACCGCTTTTACGGCCAATGGAATCCGTGAAGGCGCCCTTTTCATGTCCGAACAGTTCGCTTTCTAGCAAACTGTCCGGCAATGCGCCGCAGTTTATGGCCACAAAGGGCTTCCTGAACCTGTTGCTGGCGGCGTGTACGAAACGGGCCAGGACCTCCTTGCCGCTGCCCGTTTCACCCCGAATCAGGATACCGATATCCTTGGCTGCCGCCTTGTAAGCAGCGGCAACCAGACGCTGCATTTCCGGTGATTTTCCTGCGATGAACCGGTGGCGCCGGGCTAATTCTTCCCAGCCGGGCCGTACCGGTGTATAGTTGTAATTCCTTAAGTAAAACTCCAACGCTTCCTCAATCAATTTTTTGAGTGCGCTGACGTCATCGAGGGGATTCTCGATAAAATCGTAGGCCCCGTACTGCATAGCCTTGACTGCGGTACGTGTGGTGCTGAGTTCGGTCATAACTATATACAGACTGCGGGGCCTTTTGGCCTTAAATTCTTGAAGCAATTGAATACCGCAGGCATCGGGCAGACCTAAACCCAGCAGAACCACCGGAAAATGATCATTATACAAAATTTGCCGGGCTTGCTCACCACTTTGTGCCAAAATCACCTCCAGATCTTCGCTTCCCACTAAACGTTGGATCAGTTCCCCAATTTTGACTTCGCCCTCGATTACCAGAATTCGTTTCAAAGATTATTCACCCCCGGGAACAAAGGAATTAACGAAACGAAATAAAAAGAAAAACCACGTTACCTAACTTTGTCCAGATACGGAAAAGACAGGGCCCCCGTGGCCTTTTTGACAATCAGCTACTTTAACATCGCGCCGCCGGTTGCCAGTTAACTTAAATCTAAATGTATATTCCAGCAATTGATTTTATTTACCATTAATATATAATATTTTATCTTTTTGCCTGAATAATGTCAATTCACTTGCAGATCGCCAGCCGGGTTAAATGACCTTGATTCGTTTTTATGCACAGTTAGATTCCTATTGCTGTTTATTATAAAATTTTTCTTAACTGTATATTATTTTTGTAAATTGCACAAAATATTGATACTCCGCTTTGGTGAGTTCTATCTCTCCCCGTCCAGCGCAAGCTGGACTTTTTTTGGGTTTTATGAAACATTTTTAATGCCGGCAGAGCCTTGACGCGCAATCCTTCTTTAGATATAATTACATTCGTATCAGATTCTGCGGGATGTGGCGCAGTTTGGCTAGCGCGCTTGCCTTGGGAGCAAGAGGCCGGGGGTTCAAGTCCCTCCATCCCGACCAGGCCCCATGGTCAAGTGGTCTAAGACACCGCCCTTTCACGGCGGTAACCCGGGTTCGAATCCCGGTGGGGTCACCAAATAATCAGCGGCACTGTTTGTATTACCCGCATCCCGATTATTTTTTAACCGTTGGGGCGTCGCCAAGCGGTAAGGCACCGGACTCTGACTCCGGCATTTCGTTGGTTCGAATCCAGCCGCCCCAGCCATTTAATCAGGGCCATTAGCTCAATTGGTAGAGCAGGCGACTCTTAATCGTCAGGTTAAAGGTTCGATTCCTTTATGGCCCACCAAAATGTTTTAACCAGGAAAAGGAAGAAGATTACTCCGAAACCCTTGCATGCCCTGCAGGGTTTTTTTGTCTGTCCCATCCGGCATCTTAATATATCAGACCTGTTTATAAACCCCATATAATATTATTCAGTTGTTAACAAGTTGTTAGTAAAACTGTTAATAAGTCGGAGCAAGGAAATTAAAAACTGAAGGGGATAACCAGGTTGTTTTCATACGGGGATATGCAACCGGATGATTGGGCATCGGGTAGTTCCCGGTTAAATACCCTTATCTTCAACTCCCTTTATGATATCTTTGAAGGTATGGTAATGTTGAACTTTTATTCCTTTTTCCCGGCAGAAATCATATAATACGCCTTTGGCGTAGACGAAATCGGCGTTTTGGGCGGGGCACGTGTCGGAATAACCATCACCTATAAAAACTATCTCCCCGGCATCCCCCTTGAGTTCTGACATCAACCCTTTTTTGCAGGTCCCGCACTGCCCGCAGGACGGATTATGGTAAGGGCAATCAATTTCAAAACCTTCATTATATACCAGTCTGTTGGCGTAATAGGGCACATCAAGATCATATCTTTTTAAAAATGTTTCGATACAAAGGTCATACCCGTCACTGAGGATGTAGACTCTGTGACCCATGTTCCGGCACACCGCCAGAAACTCCTGAAAATATTCGTCAATTTCTATTGTTTCAATTAATCCTTTGATCTCACCGGGACCTGCCCGAAAGAGTTTAAAGGTCAAGTTGGCACAGTCCCGGGTTGACAGCAGCTTTTTTTCCCATAGATTATTTATTTCCCTCCACCCTTCCCCGGCAAAGGCTTCCACCATAGCGGCGCAGACATCAACTTTTGTGATTGTACCGTCAAAATCCACGAAAAACACTCTCTTCATACTCCTCGCCCTCCTATTTCAGCCCACACCCTGCCCATTCCAAAAAAGAATAAACTCCCTGGCCGCCGACCGGATCTCCCTGCTTCCCAGAATGGCCGAAATAACGGAAACACCTGCGATGCCGGTCTTTTTCACCTGCTCCAGATTGTTCAGTCCGACACCGCCGATGGCCACCACCGGCGCCTTTACACTTTCCTTAATCAGCTTCAATCCGTCCACACCAATAGGTTTTCCCGCATCGGATTTACTGGCTGTGTTAAAAACCGGTCCCGCTCCAAGGTAATCAGCCCCGTGTTTTTCTCCGAAAACGGCCTGTTCCACGTTGGAAACGGAATAGCCGATTATTTTCCCGGGGCCCATAATCTCCCTGGCAACCTCGATAGGGAGATCCTCCTGGCCGATATGCAGGCCCGACGCATCGACAGCCAGCGCTATGTCCAGGCGGTCGTTGATGATCAGCGGGACGTTGTAGGATGCAACCAGTTCTTTCATTCGCAGGGCCATATAATAAAAATCCCTGCTGGAAACCTCCTTTTCCCTCAACTGAACCAGGCTCACTCCGCCTTGCAAAGCTTCTTCCACAGCCCCGAATAAATCTCCACTTTTAAGCCAGGACCTGTCTGTGACAAGATAAAGAGTGTAATCTAGATGCATTCGACCCTGCCTCCTTTCATTATATCTTCCCTGGTCATAGTGTATAATGAATCGAACAACTTGACCCTGAATTTACCGGGAAAAGGCCCTGAAGCCCGCGCGGCTGTTTCCCCGGCCAGCGCCATAACCGCAACCCCGGCGGCAGCGGCCGCCCAACCATCCGCAAATGAACCGGCAGCTGCAGCCGCCAGAGCTCCCGCCATACAGCCGCCCCCTGTGATCCGCGACAGCATCGGGGTTCCGTTATGAATGAGACATGTTCTAATCCCGTCGGTTACAATATCTGTTTTACCCGTTGCCGCAACAACTGTATTATATTTTCTGGCCAGATTTACGCAGGCCTCCAGGGCATCCTCACCTTCATCCAGGGAATCGACCCCTCTGACCCTGGCTTCATAACCGGCCAGCGCCTTGATTTCTCCCGTGTTTCCTTTAATTACGGTAATCCTGGCAACATCCAGGAGCTTCCTGGCTGCCTGCATCCTTCGGGATATAACGCCGCAGGCTACGGGATCAATTACCACAGGCACATTTAACTCCGCGGCCCTGAGCGAGGCAGAGAAGGCCGCTTCCTCCTGTTCCTCCGTAAATGTACCCATGTTAATATAGAGGGCGGAAGCATGGGAAATAAACTCTACCGCTTCTTTTCTTGCATCACACATGGCCGGTGAAGCGCCGAAACAAAGCAGGATGTTGGCGCAATCATTAATTGTAACGTAATTCGTAATACAATGCACCAGCGGTGTTTTTGCTCTTACGTTTTCCATAACATCAGCGATTTCAGCGAGCATAATGATTCACCCTTATTTTCATCTGATTTTTGATTAAACGGAAGGTTAAGCAGACAATTATTGCTACGGCCATGGCCGGCATTGCGGCCCCCGCCACAAGGTTCCGGCGACAAAGAAATAATATGACGCCACCCCAGGAGCTGCCGCAGCCGGATCCCAGGATTTGAACTTATCCCCGGACCGGTCGTCCTTTAAACAGAAAGTAGTCGGCAGCGCCACGCTGAAGGGACAAAAAGTGAAGTTCTCCCGCTTCATTCAAATAGAAACACCCGCCTTTTGATATAAACTATAAAAGTGATGGGTGGGCCCGCAGCCATGACCCAGTTCAATCGAATGGGCAATGGCTCTGTTAATGAATTCCTTGGCCTGTCCGACCGCCTCTGGAACTGGACACCCCCTGGCCAGGTGGGCGGCTATGGCGGATGAAAAGGTACAACCGGTACCATGGGTATTTTTCGTCTTTATCCTGCTTCCCTCATAACACGTGAAATTACTACCGTCATACAGAACATCAACCGCATCACCTGTAAGATGACCGCCTTTGATAATGACATTGGGACAGCCCAGTCCCTGTATTTTTTGAGCGGCTTTTTTCATTTCCGCAAGGTTTTCAAGCCGCTCACCCGTTAGCAAACCAGCCTCGCAGATGTTGGGCGTAACAACTGTTGCCAGGGGGAACAGCATCTTCACCAGCTGGTCTTTAGCCTCCGGTTTGAGCAAGTGATGGCCGCTTTTAGAAACCATGACCGGGTCAACGACAATATTTTCAGCCTGATTCTTTTTGAGACAATCTGCTACAAAACTGATAATCCCGCTATTGGAGACCATGCCGATTTTAACGGCATCAATCCTGATATCGGCAAACAAACAATTTATCTGATTTTCGACGATTTCTTCATCCATCTCCCGGATGTCCAGAACACCTCTGGTGTTCTGGGCTGTTACCGCTGTTATAACACTCATACCATAAGTCCCAAGAGCGCTAAATGTTTTCAAGTCAGCCTGTATTCCTGCACCACCGCATGAGTCAGAACCGGCAATCGTCAACACTACTTTCATTTTCTGCTATTACCCCCCGTTTTTTAAAAATAAAAAGCGCTTCGCCATTAAGGGAAGCGCTGATAAAGTACATATACAAATCGCTACAATCCCTCCGCTGGCATTACCCAGATCAGGTTCATTGGGTCAGAACATGATGTTCTTTCTCAGCCGAATAATTCAGCTCCCCATTGCAATATTAAGTTATTGCTATTCTAACATTCGAAACAAAATAAATAAAGACATTTAAGAAGATTCTTTCTTTTAAAATTATCTGCCCTGTGAATAATCTTTTCTATAAATTACTTCAATAGCCCTTTATTTTTTCGGCATAATACTATATAGTGTAGTAAGGGGATATTGGTCCCGGGCTTTGCACCCCAGAACCCGCCTTGCTTAAAGTATAGTTAATAAAAATTTGGGAACGGCGGATAACCTGCCCGTTTCCCAAATATAGCAATAAGCTTTAAAACCCCAACTTCTTCTACCCCTATAATCGACCTTTTACTAGTAATGGTAATAGGTCATTTTTTTTAGGGGACGCGGGGTTTGCTGCCCGCACGGCTGCCAAACGGCACAGAACGAACGCTAATCAAGTCCGTGAAACATTCCCCCGGAGCTGTCCGGGGCCGTAGTTCTAATAACCCTTGAAGACCGGTTTTCGTTTTGCCCTGAATGCCTTCAGGCCTTCCTGGTAATCCACGGTGGTTGAGGCGCTGAGAACGCCCTTGCGCTCAACCTCCAGCTGATGCTCTAAAAGGGATAAAAAAGCGTGATTCAAGTCCGCCTTGGCCAGGGCAAAGGAACGCGTCGCTCCTGCTGCCAGCTGTTCCGTCCAGGCGATGGTAGCCTCTTTCAGCATCTCCGGTTCGACAACCCGGTGGACCAACCCCATGGCGTGCGCTTGATCTGCGCTGTATACGGGATCAAGAAAAACCATTTCGGCGGCCTTGCTGAAACCCGCCAGCAAACCTGCCCAAAGGGTGAAACCAACATCCGGGGCCAGTCCCAGGCTGGTATAGGCCTGCTTGAAGCGGGCCCGGGAAGAACAAAGACGCAGATCGCAGGCAAAGGCCAGCGACATGCCCGCACCGCCCACCGCGCCATTGATCACCGCCAGCACCGGCTTTGGCATCTGCCGTATCTCAAGCACAATCCGGTGCAGGGGATCCAGGAGCCGCCGGACCGGCTCGGTGGGATCGGAACCGGCAAACTGCTCGAAATAACTTATGTCGCCGCCAGAGCAGAAGGCCTTGCCCGATCCGGTGAGGACTACCACCCTGATTTCCCCGTCATCACGGCACGCCCCCAGGGCATTCAATAGTTCACTGGAAATGGTTGGCCCCAGAGCGTTAAAGCGTTCCGGATTGTTCAAAGTAATTGTTGCCACAGGACCTTCCTTGCTTAGCAGGATCTCCTTAAACAAAATTTAACAAACCCCCTCATTTGATGGATTTTTAAACCGCCCGCCAAGGGCCGGTTGTTGAATTGACATGATAGAAATTACCCCTGTTTGTTACTTTTTCTTTTTTTGCCGGCGGGATTCCTTTAATATTAAAAGCTTTTATAAAAATCTTCTGAATTGCGCGATGGCAATATTTAACTCCCCGGTATATTTTTAAATTAATTGATTGACGGGATTTAGAATGCTATAATCCTGGTAAGAGTTCCCTTGATCCTTAACTGGTTTCGTCCTGCCTTCGTTAACGGGGGCTCATTTGTTTTTATGTAAGAATATGAAGGGAAAGAAATGAAGAGAAAAACCAAATTAAAACTGTTGAAGTTTCGAAGAGCATTACTGAACGTGGTAAAAAGATTTTTAATCATAGCTGCCGGCGCGTCTTTAATTGCTGTTTCCTTCAACGCCTTCGTCATCCCCTACGGGCTCCTGTCGGGAGGAATCTCAGGCCTGGCGCTGCTGGGAAATTACATATTAGATATCCCGGTTTACCTGGGAATTTTCCTTTTAAACATTCCCATCTTCCTCTGGGGAATCAGAGTGCTGGACAAAAGATTAATGGCCTATAGCGCTGCGGGGACAATAGTGCTAATCGCGGTGCTTCCCCTATCCAGACCTTATATACCGGTCCCCGAACTGGATCTTTTTCTGGCCTGTATATTCTCCGGTATCGGCAGCGGTCTGGGCCTGGGGATAGTCATCCGGAACGGCGCTTCCACCGGGGGTTCGGATATTATCTCCATGATCATGAAAAAGAAGAGAAATATATCCATTGGGACCACAATGTTTTGCTTTAACGCGGCGGTGCTCGTACCCTCGCTTTACTTCTTCGACCTGAAAATAGCCATGTATACAGCCATCAGCATGTGGGTCGGAGGTAAAGTGGCGGACACAGTCATTGAAGGGTTCAACCGGCACAAATCGGTCATGATTATCTCAGACAAAAGTCCGGAAATTGCTGAAAGAATAATGCAGGAATTAAGACGGGGAGTGACCTATTTAGAAGGCCAGGGCGCCTTTTCCGGAAATGCCAAACTGATCATCAACTGCGTGGTCAGTCATTACGAAATAGCCAAGCTAAACGAAATCGTTCAGTCCACCGACCGGAAAGCCTTTATCTTTGTAACAGAAACAGTAGAAGTTATGGGGAAAGGTTTCACCTGGTAAAGCAAGATTAAAAATGCAGCCTGGCCGCCCCTAAACCCCTGATTCATCTCCGGTGTGGCCCGCAATACAGCAAACGCCATAGGGAAATCAGGAGCCGCTGGTTATAACCCTTGACAGATCAAGCACCTCGCGAATCGGTATGGCCAATCCGGAGGTTTTTTCTCCGTCTTTTCCCGAACCCTTCAGGGCGCCGAACACGACCCCAACGACCTGATCGTTCCTGTCAAACACAGGGCTGCCGCTGTTGCCGGGGTAAATGGGAGCATCAATGCTGAAAACCCGGTCCGGCTTGCTGCCCACCAGCAAGTACTGCTCCACCTTTCCCTCTACCACAATATTATTGAGGGTAAGGGGATTTCCCACCACTTTGATTCGATCCCCCGGGGCGGGCTGTCCGGAAGCATTGAGCGGCACTGTCGGAAGTCCTTCCGCCTCCAGGGCGAGCACGGCCAGATCGTATTCCGGCCTGCTGGAATAGCGCCGGGCCGGGTAAATTTTTCCATCGGGAAATGTCACCATTATATTCAAGGCCCCATCAATAACGTGGTGGTTGGTTACAATAACACCCCCGGGGTCTATATTAAAGCCGCTGCCGGATTTTTGCTCCGCAGCCAGAGGCGTATTTTGCTTCTGGTAAACAACACTTATTTGCACCACTGCCTTTAGCAGATTGGCATCGATATCCCTTTGCAGCTTCACTGAATTTAGAACAAGTTCCAGCAGCTGTCCTCTGGAAGCAGGCCAGGATGTAGCCGCCACCAGGCCAAGAAAAGCTAAAATGGTCAGGAAAGCCACAATACGGAGCCATACCGGCCGGCGCCGTGTTGTTTCCTCCTCCTCACCCCAGTCGTCCTCTTCCATGGCATCATAAACATTATCGGAGTAAGCTGAAGAAGCTGGCTCTTCCGGATCCAACCCCGCCCCGCCGGGGAACCCCGGATCATCCCTGTTCCCGGCCTCAACCGCCCCTTTCCCTGCCTCCTGCCGCTCACCTGGATTGGGTTCCGTCCTGTCCATTCCAACACTCCACTTCATAAAGAAAGCGTTTAAAACTTGCCCCACTCTGACTCAGGCGGGAAAAGTTCTTCAAATATCTCCCCCCGGCGTTGCTTTTCAAACCGGTCTGCACCCTGGGGGTCAAAGCTATCTTACCGGTAAATTCTTTGTCCGTCCACCCCTATAAGGGTGTTTTTAAGTTGAAATCCCAAAAACAATAAATAAAAAAAGGTCTGGCCCTTATACCAAACCTGTCCGGATGATCTGTCCAGCAAACCGGCAATTGTTTTTATTTACCTGCCGGCGCCGCCTTTTGTCGACATTGTTTTTCAATTAAAAAAGTATACAGTTTTATGTGCTGGGCCTGTTTACCCCCCTTACCCTCCACCTTCTCTTATTCCCGGCAGCCTTCCCCAGATCCCAGGTATCCCGGTAGCCGGTTCTGGTTGAGCCGGGGACTTCGCAGCTCTTTGGTGTTCCCTTAACCTTCCTGCTCATAGCAACTCTCCTTTTCATATATTTTCACCCGATTTGACATTCCAATGCCTTAACATTATTTCCAAAGCAGCAAGCACTTTGGTTTAGGGCTCAATTTTACCGCAGATCAGGTTGTTGACAGCCCATTTCAATTATGCTATATTATCTATGCGGTTAATGCGGCAATTAAATATGCGGCAGTGGCGGAATTGGCAGACGCGCAAGATTCAGGTTCTTGTGCCCGTACGGGTGTGAAGGTTCAAGTCCTTTCTGCCGCACCAGTGAATTCAAAGTTTCCGTGGTTTTAATAAATTTTGCAACAGCTGTAATAAAGGAAAATGTTGCAACTGTGTTGAAAGGCCTTTTAAAAGCAAAACCGCCAGGTTGGTACCCTGGCGGACATAATAAGCTCTTACGTTATTACCCTTCCTTTTGGGAGGGGATTTTTATTTTTTGGTAACTACTCAGGCTACCACCTGATAATTCAGGAATAAAAGCAACTGTTGTACCCAAGAACGGCAGGTCATACGTTACTGGTGCCCTTGTTTATGTTATTGCCTTTCTCTGCTCCGTTTCTATCCATACATTAATTTGCATTAACAGGACAGTTTTGATCAGACCCATCTTGAAAACTATGCGGTTATTGGATTGTTTACTTCTTCGTTGTCCTGGAGTCAATTGCAATATTTATCCTCTAAAGCATTTCTTCTATCCACATTATGTTTAGTAGCAATGTTTTCAATAGAATTAAATAAATAATTACAGAGCAAACACTTACCTAAGACAGCATCATATTCACGAATAATGTGCTCCGTTTCCGAACATTTTTGAACTTTTCAAGCTAATTCGTGTCTTTTGCTATCAATTAATCTATCCCTCAAGTTTTGTAAATTTTTACATACCTTTTGATATAAAAAGCCCTTAACAGGGGTACTATTCACTATTTTTATACAAGATGTTTTACGCATAAATTATTTCTATTTCCAATTCAAACGCCACAGCAGTATAATTTAAACGTATTTATATTATACAACATACAAAAATATGGAAAAGGTGGTGTTCGCAAAAAATGAAGAATGTTTTAGCAACTAAACGTGGAATAATCGGAGTTGGTATTGCAATTGGTGTTTTAGCTTCGTTGTTGCAATTTTGGGGGAATCCAGCGAATATGGGTATTTGCGTAGCCTGTTTTGTGCGTGATATTACAGGAGCACTTGGTTTGCATCGAGCTCCTGTGGTGCAATATATGCGCCCAGAAATCATAGGTTTTGTTTTGGGATCTTTCGTTTCGGCATATATTTTTAAAGAGTTCAGGCCACGGCTTGGGTCTGCACCTGTTGTCAGATTTACTCTTGGTTTCTTTGCAATGATTGGGGCTCTTATCTTCCTTGGCTGCCCTTGGCGGGCATTGCTTCGCCTGGCCGGTGGCGACTTTAATGCTATTTTGGGGTTGCTCGGTCTCGCTGCGGGCATCTGGATTGGAACAATGTTTCTTAAATCCGGCTATAATTTAGGATCAAGCCATAAAACTTACACATCAGCAGGTTGGATTTTTCCGATAATCATGTTAGTTTTTCTAATCATAATGCTTTTCAATCCAATGATCGCCGGAGAAAGCAAAAGTGGCATTATCTTTTACAGTTTAGAAGGTCCTGGATCTCTGCATGCACCTTTAATTATCTCTCTTGTTATAGGTCTTGTAATAGGCGTTTTAGCACAAAGGAGCCGCTTTTGTACAATGGGAGCCATACGTGACCTGATTCTATTCAAGCAGACCCACCTTTTCGTTGGGTTAATAAGTTTGGCGGTTGCCGCCTTTATCATGAATTTGGTGCTCAATCAGTTCAACCCGGGATTTGCAAATCAGCCTGTAGCGCACACCATGCATATCTGGAACTTTGCCGGTATGGTTCTTGCAGGATTAGCATTCACCCTTGCCGGTGGTTGCCCCGGTCGTCAGCTTTTCTTATCAGGAGAAGGGGATGGAGATGCCTCAGTATTTGTCATAGGAATGATTGTTGGTGCTGCTTTTGCCCATAATTTTGGACTAGCTAGTTCGGGTGCTGGAGCCACAACAGCGGGCATAGTTGCACTCTCTATTGGTTTTATATCCTGTCTTCTGATCGGATTTACAATGAAAGAAAATATATCAGGAGGGATTTAGATATGAGTAAAATTATTGATGCTAAAGGACTTTCATGTCCTCAGCCGGTTATATTAACCTTAAATGCAATAAAAAAAACAACCGATGGTGAGCTAATTATTCTGGTAGATACGGACACAGCAAAGGAAAATGTAAGCCGTGCCGCTAGTGCTCAAGGTTGGGAGGCAGCAGATATTAAACCGGAAAACGATGGGTACAGAATTACCTTAAGGAAGGAAAAATAAAATGTTTAAGAGGTTTGGTAAAAAGACCCTCGAACCTGATGCAAAAAATCAGGTTCGAGGTATACTTGTCTTTGAAAACACTACCGAAGTCATCAGAGCAGAAAACGTATTAAAAGCTAAAGGTTGGGAGATAAAGGTGATGGGGCCACCTCCAAATATACGGAGTGGTTGCGACCTAGTTATAGAATTTCCGCTCATAGAAGAATTGTCTATCATAAGAGTGCTTTCTGAGGTTAAAATAAAACCGATCCAGGTTGTCCCTGTCAACAGTACTTTATTAGAACCCGTTAGCCTTTTTCATGAAAAAGAATACGGCAAATATCTTATGGTAAGAGCTGCTAACATGAAAATAACCGTTGATAGGGATACCAAGTTAATTGTTAATGTATCGGGAGGTGGTTGCCCCGATGTCCCTTATTTGGCAGAGCAGATGGTAAATAAGAATTTAAGTGAGGCTCCGCAGCCCAAGGATATAGGCCACACTCTTTGTGCTTATGCTCTTCAACTAGCTTATGATCGGATGGTGGATATATGCTAGGTATCGTTGGAACAATCCCAGAAGAAAACTTCCCGCTTATTTCCGGCACGGTTCTGTTGGAAGAAAACTTTATTATTATTGGAAACAAACGTGTTAATGTGAACCGTGGCACACCAGCAATGATAGCAGCTGCAGTTGAAACCCTGAAATACATGGATAAATCTGATCCATTATGCTATTTGGTTGGAGATGTTGGCAATGGGAAAGGCTGCAAGAGTCTTTATAAATACCTGGAAACCAATATTACCGATACATCTTTCCAAACCCTGGTGTTTCACTATTTTCAACCTGACGTTAGTTTATTTAAGAAAGTGATTGCGGCAATCGCAAAAATGCCCAAAAAACCAATTTTAGTAGCTGATGCGGGTTTTATGTATGTTGCCAAAATGGGAGGAGACGCACCATTTTTTGATTTATTCACACCGGATGCTGGTGAGCTTGCGTATTTAGCTGACGAAAAAGCTCCTCATCCCTTTTATACCAGAGGATTTATATTGCATGAAGATAATCTTGTTCCAGACCTTATAAAAAGGGCGTATCAACACAATAATGCTGCCTCTTATCTCCTTGTAAAGGGTGAAAAAGACTACGTGGCTGATAAAGAAGGTATCATCGCGGTAATAGACAATCCTGTTGAAGAAGTTCTTGAACCTATAGGAGGTACCGGCGACACATTAACGGGCATCGTCTCCGCCTTGGTTCATTCAGGTATGGAGATAAAGACAGCATCGGCTAAAGCCTCCATTATCAATCGGTTAGCCGGTTCCTACGCTATGCCAACTCCGGCAACACAGATCTATGATATTATCAAGCAAATCCCGCGTGCTCTTCATGAAGTGTTGGGGAACTGATTATTATATAAAGAGATCAAATAATACATGGGAGTATAGTATGAAATTGAAATTAACGCAAATGACAAAAACATCCGGGTGAGCGGCTAAAATCTCACCAGGAATTTTGGCGCAGGTCTTGTGCCATTTACAAAAACCACAGCATCCGGATCTGCTCGTGGGCATTGAGACATCCGACGATGCAGCAGTTTATAAAATCAATGATAATATTGCATTGATCCAGACAGTTGATTTTTTTACTCCTGTTGTGGATGATCCCTATATATTTGGGCAGATTGCGGCTGCTAACGCCCTCAGTGATGTTTATGCTATGGGAGGAGACCCCATACTAGCCCTGAATATCGTTTGTTTTCCTGACTGTTTAGACCCTTTGATTTTGTCGGAGATCCTGCGCGGCGGTCAGGATAAAGTCATAGAGGCCGGTGCAGTCCTGGCAGGAGGACACAGTGTATCAGATGATGAGCCGAAATATGGACTTTCAGTGGCAGGATTTGTTGATCCTTTGAAAATCATGACAAATGATCAGGCAAAGCCTGGTGATGTTTTAATTCTAACAAAGCCTTTAGGGGTAGGAATTATAAATACCGCAATAAAGGCAGAAATGGCCAGCGAAACAGCTATCCGTCAAGCGGTGCTTTCCATGTCTACACTGAATCGCATTGGAAAAGAAGCAACGCGGAATATAACTGGCGTACACAGCATTACAGATATTACCGGGTTCGGGTTGTTGGGCCATGCGATAGAAATGGCCGAGGGAAGCAAAGTTACATTTCGTATCAGAAGCACCGATATTCCATATATCTCCGAGGCCAAAGAGTATGCTAATATTGGGTTGATCCCTGCAGGCTCCTATAAAAACAGGGATTTTTTTGCCCGGCGGGCTTTAATTAGCGAACATGTTCCTACTTTCTACCAAGATATTCTATTCGATCCCCAGACCTCAGGAGGTTTACTGATTAGCGTTGCAAAGGAAAACTCAAAGCAACTTCTAGACAACCTAAAATCATCACCAGTTGCTTTTGCTTGTATCGGAGAGGTAGAATTATTTTCCGGAAAATATGTAATCGTAGAATAGAATTTTCTTAAGTCCCGCAACAGTCACGCACATTTAAGGCGTATTCTCTGGAAAATAGCCCGTTAAAAACAGGCCTGCGCCAATTTGGCCAGGAAGTAAGCAACGGAAGCCAGGCAAAGCCCGTAACCCGCCACCCTCTCCAATTCTGAGTCCTCCCGCTCCAACCAATCCAGCACCTTTTCCAGCACGCTGTCGCCGGATATGGTCAACAGGTATTCTTCTTTTCCCCTCAACGCCTTTTCCATTAAAAATCTCCTCTCTCTCTGATCCCGTACATATGTTTGCCTAAATCATAAAGCGAACAGGTGTTTTTGTCAACCATTTCTTTTGTTGGGATTTCACACGGTGAAGCAACCGCCATAATTCAAGGACAAAAAGTAAAATGCGGCAAAATGGTTAAGAAAATCCGCTAAAATCGTGTATTTGTCACATTCCTGGTTATTTGCAAATAAAATATAGTAAACAGGGGGTGATTAAATGGTAAAACGGGCAAATGCTATTTTTGAGGGTGGCGGGGTCAAGGCAGTGGGTATGCTGGGCGCCCTCCACGAGGCGGAAAGAAGAGGCTATGACTGGGTTAACCTTGCCGGTACTTCGGCGGGCGCCATTATCGCCTCCCTGGCTGCGGCCGGCTACACGGCGGGTGAAATCAAGGAGATGGTCTGGCAGCTTGACTTCACCTTGTTTAAAGACAAGGACTGGCTGGACAGGATTCCTTTCGTGGGTCTGGCTTTAAGCCTTTGGTTTGAAAACGGCCTTTACGAAGGAGATTATCTGGAAGGATGGGTCCGGGAAAAATTGGCGGCCAGGGGAATCTCTACATTTAAAGATCTGATCCTGGAGAAATTTGAAAACGATCCGGTCCGCCGGTATAAACTGGTGGTCACCGCCACCGATGTATCCAGGCGCAAGCTTCTCAGGCTGCCTTACGACCTTAAGGAATATAACCTGAATCCCGACACCATGCCGGTTTGTAAAGCCGTGCGCATGAGCGCTTCGCTGCCATTCTTCTACGAGCCCTGCAGGCTTCCGTATACTAATGCGGAAGGTGCACGGATGCTGAATCATATTATCGACGGAGGCGTTTTAAGCAATTTCCCCGTTTGGATTTTCGACAGCGAACAGGTGCCGGATTGGCCCACGTTCGGCTTTAAAGTCGTTGAACCCGAAGAACATTTGTCTCCCAAAACCAGCAACCCTTTTAATCTTTTTACGGCCATTCTTTCAACCATATTGGAAGCCCGGGACAGGATTCATGAGTTGGATCCCAAAAGCAAGGTTCGCACCATTTCAATTCCTTCCCTGGGGATCAAAACCACGGATTTCGAGGGTGTCAACCAGCAAAGGGAAGAGCTTTTCCAGGCCGGTGTAACGGCTGCAACGGGTTTTTTTGATGGCTGGGACTTCGATTCATTTAAAATAAATTATTGCGGCCAGGAAACCTGTTCAACAGCGATACCGGATCAAGGAGCGCCCGGGGTTACTGGTACAGGAGCGCTTTCCCGTGAAAACGAATGGAGGGACACCCGGCAAAACAGGGCCAAATCAAATGTTAACAGTTTCCCCACTGAAAACCAGGCCATTAAATCGAAAATGATTTGACATTTTTCCCTGCCAAAGTTAAGATTGTTTAAGGATATACTGGTTGTGCTTCAAAAGTATCCTGCAGTGGAGCCCTTGGCTAAAATGCCAGAATAAAGCTGATGCCAGCTTTTAATTTTTTTGTAAAGGGGTTTTTTGGATGTTGTCACAATTAAACAGCAAGGAGCCGGGGGGCAAGCGGATTATTGTAACAGTAATCGGGCCCGATTGTGTGGGCCTGATTGCGGGTGTAGCCCAGGTGCTTGCCTACAACAAAATAAACATCCTGGATATCAGCCAGACAATCCTCCAGGAATTTCTGGTCATGACCATGGTGGCTGACATGAGCGGCAGCACCACCGACCTGCTCACCCTGAAGGATTGCTTAGATAAAAAAGGTCTGGAACTGGGGGTAAGGATCGATGCCCTGCACGAGGATGCCTTTAAATTTATGCACAGAATATAGACAAGCATAGTCGGGAGGAACTTGGATGTTCACTTTTCAAGAGATCCTGGAGACCATTAAAATGGTGCAGGAGGAGAATCTTGATATTCGCACCATTACCATGGGGATCAGCCTCAGGGACTGCGCCGATCCCAATCCGGCGGCGGCCCGGCAGAAAATATACGAAAAGATCACCCGGCTTGCCGGGAACCTGGTCAGGGCGGGTGAAAACATTGAGCGGGAATACGGTCTGCCCATCGTCAATAAGAGGATCTCGGTCACCCCCATCGCCCTGGTGGCTGAAAGCAGCAAAGTTGACCATTATGTTGATTTCGCCAGGACGCTGGACGAGGCAGCAGCCGCTGTGGGCGTGAATTTTATCGGTGGTTTTTCAACCCTGGTACATAAAGGGTTCACTAAAGCCGACAAAGTCCTGATTGACAGCATACCGGAAGCCCTTACCTGTACCGGCCGGGTGTGCTCTTCTGTCAACGTGGCCACCACTAAAGCCGGTATTAATATGGACGCGGTCCTGCTTATGGGCCGGGTAATTAAAAAAACAGCCGAAAACACTGCCGATCTGGACGGAATCGGCTGCGCCAAGCTGGTGGTCTTTGCCAATGTTCCCGAGGACAACCCTTTTATGGCCGGGGCATTTCACGGAATCGGCGAGCCGGAGTGTGTGATCAATGTGGGCGTAAGCGGTCCCGGTGTGGTCAAAAACGCGGTGGATACCGTTAAAGACGCGGATTTTGGAGTCCTGGCCGAAACCGTGAAAAAAACCGCCTTTAAAATCACCAGAATGGGCGAGTTGGTGGGCCGCACGGCGGCCCGGATGCTGGATGTACCCTTCGGGATCGTGGATATCTCCCTGGCCCCCACCCCGGCTATCGGTGACAGTGTGGCAGAAATTCTTGAGTCCATGGGTTTGGAGCGCTGCGGCACGCACGGTACCACTGCCGCCCTGGCCCTTTTAAACGACGCCGTAAAAAAAGGCGGGGCTATGGCTTCATCTTATATAGGCGGCCTTTCAGGCGCCTTTATTCCCCTCAGCGAAGACGCCGGCATGATCCGCGCCGCCGAAGCGGGCGCGCTGACGCTGGATAAACTGGAAGCCATGACCTGCGTTTGTTCGGTGGGTCTGGATATGATTGCCTTGCCCGGGGATACCAGCGCCGAAACAATTGCGGCCATCATTGCCGACGAAGCAGCTATAGGCATGATTAATAAAAAAACCACCGCTGTTCGCTTGATCCCCGCGGTGGGAAAGGAAGTGGGCGATTACGTGGAATTCGGCGGACTGCTGGGCCGGGCGCCGATAATCCCGGTAAAGCCGTTTTCATCAGCGGATTTCGTCCGGCGGGGCGGCCGGATCCCTGCCCCCATCCACAGCCTGACCAACTGATCAGGAATAAAAGACAACGGGCCCCGGTGGCATATCAGGGCCCGTCTTAATATTATCTATTATTCCTCTACCACCCTGACCAGGACTTTCCTGCGCCTGGGGCCGTCGTACTCGCAAAGGAACAGGCCCTGCCAGGTACCCAGGAGGAGCCTTCCCCCCGTTACCAGCACTGAAAGGGACACCCCTGTCAAAGATGACTTGATGTGGGCTGCCGAGTTACCTTCACTGTGCCTGTACCCGTCTTCAAAGGGAATAATCCTGTTGAGCTCCATCAGGATGTCTGCCGGCACCGTGGGGTCGGCATTTTCGTTAATGGTCAAGCCGGCCGTTGTGTGCGGCACAAAAAGACGGCAGATTCCTTCAACCGCACCACTTTTGACGACGATGCGATTTATTTCATCAGTGATATCCACCAGCTGCGTCCTTTCCCGGGTCGCAACCTCCAGGGTATAAATCTTTGCAGCCATGAAACCAACTCCCCCTAATGCTTGCCCCGGGATTCAAATTGCCGCAAACCCAGGTTAAAGGTTAAAATCTCCAGGTTGACTGACAAATCAACGTTTCTTAACTCAATATGCTCGGGTACATTTAAGGAAATCGGCGCAAAATTCAAGATAGCCACCAGGCCGTTTTCCACCATTAAATCCGCCACTTCCTGGGCAGCCCTGGATGGAACCGCAATTATACCAATTTTCACCTTATGCCTGGCAATTATCTCCGGCATCTTTTCAGGCGGACTGACTTCCATATCCACAATTTTTTTGCCGATTTTAGTCAGGTCATTGTCGAAAATCCCTACAACGGAAAACCCGCGGTTGTTGAATCCCCGGTAAGTGCTCAGGGCAAAGCCCAAATTTCCGGCTCCCACCAGCACCAGGGGCCAGGGTTCATTAAGGCCCAGGATTTTGGATGTGTAATGCATCAGATCCCCGACGTTGTATCCCACACCCCGGGTTCCGAATTCACCAAAGTAGGCCAGGTCTTTCCTAACCTGGGCGGGGCTGACCCCTACCCCGTCCGCAATCTCAACCGATGACACGGTTACAACACCTTTTTTGTCCAGTTGCTCTAGAAATCTGGAATAAACAGACAACCTTATAATGGTTGCCTCGGGTACCCTTAGTGTTTTCATCATTAACCCTCCGAAACATTTCACAAACCTTCATTATTAAGAAAAACAAGTTTAATTTTATCATAATTAACACTGTTTTCGTAGACAAAATCTGTTTGTGCATTTATGTACTATTATTCTATCTGATCCAAGCGCCCAACGTCAAATAACATTTCCGTTTAAAGCCCCGTTTCTCCTGTTTAAATCTTACACTCACTTCCATTCAACGGGGTTCAATCATCCTGAAACCTGCCCGGTTTTCCCGGCAAACTGTTTTGAAAAAAGAAACCCTGCTCCGGGCAAGGCGGCTATTTCCCCAGGGTTGTTATTTTTATATGGTAACCGCCGTTCCGCTGGCAGTCACCATCAGCATTCCATCCCTGACAACTTCGTAGTCCAGATCCACCCCCACTACGGCATTTGCCCCCAGTCTTCGGGCCTGGGAAGCCATTTCATCTAAAGCTATTTTCCTGGCCTGGGACAATTTTTCCTCGTAAGCGCCGGAGCGACCGCCCACGATATCGGTAATACTGGCGAAAATATCCCTTACAATGTTGGCGCCCATAATAGCCTCACCGGAGACGATACCCAGGTAGGCCAGGATCTTGCGGCCCTCAATGGACGGCGTTGTGGTTATAATTATTTTTAGCACCCCCTTTTCCGCTTAATTATAACCTTAAAATGAAATGCTATAAATACCGGATTTAAGCATCCAAACATTTATTTGTAGCTGCGAAGCGACCTTTAACTAATTCTTTACCGGCGCAAGCGGTTGGAATTAGCAACCCACCCCAATGCCTGTCGGGAAAACCGCAAGGAGCCTAAAAGTAAAAATCCCTCTGTCCCTGTTCTATCCGCTCCAGAACTTTTTCAGCCTTTTCCCTTACTGCCGGACTTGCAATCAGCTGCAGGTGCCTGGCGATGGTTTTTTCCCCCACCTGCCTGGTTTCCGGAGCCGCGTAATCCAGGAGGAACTCCTTGAAGGTAAGAATGGCATTGGGCTGGCAAACATTTTGAATTTCACCGGTTTTGGCCAGGGACATAAAACGGTCCCCCGTCCTCCCGCTGCGGTAACAGGCCGTGCAAAAACTCGGAATATAACCTGAATTGCAGATGCTGGTGATAACTTCGTCGATGCTGCGATGGTCTTCTACATTAAACTGGGTAATCTCTTCACCCTTGCCTTCCCCGTTCTTTTCCTGACGGTACCCGCCCACGCCCGTGCAGGAACCGGCGCTGAGCTGAGAAACACCCACTCTCACCAGTTCATCCCGGTAATCCGGGCCTTCCCGGGTGGACAAAATTATTCCTGTATAGGGAACAGCCAGGCGCAGGACGGCAATAATTTTCTTGAAGGATTCATCAGAAACCAGATGGGGAAAGGTTTTCAAGTTTACTCCCGGGGCGGGCCTCATCCGGGGCACGGAAATGGTGTGCGGTCCGACGCCGCAAACATCTTCCAGGTGCAAGGCGTGCAGCAGCAAGGCCAGCACTTCATACTTGTAATCATATAAACCGAATAAGACCCCGCCCCCCACATCGTCAATGCCGGCTTCCATGGCTCTCTCGAAGGCGCTGATGTGCCAGTCGTAATCGCTTTTGGGGCCAAAGGGGTGCATCCCGGCGTAAGTAGGCCGGTGGTAGGTTTCCTGGAAGAGAATGTAAGTTCCGATTTTCGCTTCCTTCAGCCTGCGGTAGTTTCCCACCGTGGTTGCGGCAATGTTGACATTAATTCGCCGGATACTGCCGTTCTTTTCCTTGACCGAGTAAATTGTGCCAATGGCGTCCAGCACATAATCAATGGGGCAATTAACCGGATCTTCACCGCATTCAAGCGCCAGGCGCTTGTGCCCCATTTCCTCCAGTACCGCTACTTCACCCCTGATTTCTTCCATGGTAAGCCGGCGCCGTCCAAATTTATTATCCCGCCGGTAGCCGCAATAGACGCAGTTATTGATACAAAAGTCACTGATATACAGAGGGGCGAAGAAAACCAGTCTTTTGCCGTAAATGCTTTCCTTTATTTTGCTGGCCCCCTGGTATATGCTTCTCAGTATTTCCGGATCTTCGGCATGCAAAAGCACCGCCGTTTCAGCAGGCGTCAGGCCTTCACACCTGCCCGCCTTTTCCACAATTCGCCTCGCCTCCAGCGGCGCCGCGGTGCGAGCCTCCTCCAGCAGCCTGAAAATGTATCTGTCATCAATAAAGTCCCCTTTAGAATTGAGCAAAACAAACCCTCCTTAATATATTCCCTTATCATAGCCGGTTCAAGGGCAAGTGAGAAATATTTCTTCCTGAAAAACACCTTCAACCTTACCGGCAGGTCCGGGGGCGTGGCCGTAGTCCCCAGCCGGCCCGCGTCCCGCTCTTTCAATGGTCCGCAGCGCCGTTGCCAGGCTTTCCTCCGGCGTTTCCTTATGCCCGGCTTTTCCCGGGTAAATACAGTAGCCTCCCCGGCAAGACAGCGGCGTCATGTTCGGCATGATAACATTGGCCCCGCATTTTAACGCTTTTACCCTGCCCAGGGGATCAACGGTTGCCGCCGCCGTTGTCGCCGGCAAGTGAGTCCGGGGCAGGACCAGGCGGGTTACCGCAAGGGTCTTCAAAGCCATTTCCAAAGAGCCGCCGGAAGCGCCGCCCAGGGGAGTGTGGCTGCTGGGGATAAAAGGTCCGATACCGGCCATCTCCACACCCATCCTGCGCATGAGCAGAATATCGGCAGTCAGGGTCTCCACACCCTGGCCCGGCAGCCCCACTATGTTGCCGGAACCAACCTGGTACCCCAGTTCTTTCAACCACGCCGCTCTTTTTAACCTGTCTTCCAGGGTGGTCCCGGGACGCAGGGCGGCAAAAAGGCGGGCGTCACTGGTTTCGTGTTTTAAGAGGTAGCGGTCGGCTCCGGCCTGCCTGAAAATTGCGTAGTCCGTCCTGGTTCGGTCACCCACGGAAAGGGTGACCGCAACATCAAATTCTTCCTTCACGGTCCGGATGATATCCGCCAGAAGCCCGGCCGTGTAGAAGCCGTCCTCACCCGACTGGAGGACGATAGTTCGGCAGCCCAGGGCGGCGGCCCGGCCGGACCCCTCGACAATCTCCGCCGCGCTCATCCGGTACCTGTCCAGCTCCCGGTTGTCTATCCTCAGTCCGCAGTAAAGGCAATTTTTAGAGCAGTAATTGGAGAACTCGATGATCCCCCTGAGGTGGATGTCATCGCCTACAAAGCGAGACCGCACTTTATCCGCCAGATTGAAAAGCAACGGGCTTTCCGCTTCCTCTGCTTCTAATAGCGCCGCCAGGTCTTCACCGGCCAGTTCCTTCCCCTCAGCTGCTTTCTCCAGCGCCTGTGCAAAGGCTGTCCCCATGCTGATTCACCCCTGTCGCAGATTGTTCAAATAGGCGTAAAGCGTCCGGGAAGGGTGACAGGGCCCGCCTTAAAATACCGTGCACGTGGGCGATGAGTACCCCGTAATTGACAACAGGCACACCGACGCCGGACGCCTGCATGATCCGGTGCAGCATTTCTTTACGATTAATCATACAGGCGCCGCAGTGAACGATCAGATTGTACCGCCCCAGCTCCGGGGGCATCTCAGTTCCCCTGGACCAATCAAAGCGCAGTTCGCCCCCCGCCCTCTGTTGCAGCCAGCGGGGAATTTTAACAGTGCCGATATCATCCTCCACCCGGTGGTGGGTACAGGCCTCGGCGATTAAAACCCTGTCCCCGGGCTTCAAGGAATCCACGGCCAGCGCCCCGGCCACCAGGGCCTCCAGATTTCCCTTATAGCGGGCGAAAAGGATGGAAAAGGACGTCAGCATTATTTCCCCGGGGGTGTCGGCGTCCACCTGGGAAAAAGCCTGGGAGTCCGTAACCACCAGCTTCGGGCGTTGCGCCAGGCCGGCCAGGGCTCTTTTCAAATCCTTTTCTTTGACCACCAGTGCCATTGCCCCATTGTCCAGGAGGTCCCGGATCGTTTGGACCTGGGGCAAAATGAGCCTTCCCCTGGGCGCCGCCTGGTCGATGGGAACCACCAGAACCGCGGTATCCCCAGGATTAATCAAATCTCCGAGGATGGTGGGCAAAGTCCAGTCCCTGGGGGACAGCCGGATCATTTCTTTAATCAGGTATTCCATACCCTGCCGGGAAAGGGCGCTGGCCGGAACAACCTTGATCCCCAGGCGTCTTTCAAATTCCGGCGCCTGTGCCTCCCCTGCCGGGTGCAAATCGATTTTGTTCAGTACCCCCAGCACGGGCACTCCCTGCTCCCCGGCCTTACGGATCAAATCGAGCTCATACTCTCCCGCGCCCTGCCCGGCGTCAATAACCAGGACCATTAAATCCGCCCTGTTGAGTACGCCCATGGTTTTTTTAACCCTGAGGGCGCCCAATTCCCCCACATCGTCGATCCCGGCCGTATCAATAATCATAACCGGCCCCAGGGGCAGGATCTCCATAGCCTTGAAGACAGGATCGGTGGTCGTGCCCGGTATGCCGGAAACAATGGCAGTTTCCTGGTTTGTCAAAGCATTGATCAGGCTCGACTTGCCGGCGTTGCGCCGGCCAAAAATGGCAATATGGAGCCTGCTTCCCCTGGGTGTCTCATTTAGGCTTCCCGTACTCAATGGCCCCCCCCTCCCTTTTTAAAATTCAGACAGGTTTAATGCTCCCTTGCCCCGGGGTATCCCAAAGGGACAGAATGATCACAAGGTTTTATTTTCTGATGCTCCCTTTGCACCGGGTTATCCCACTAAACCGGCCTTTTTTTAAACCTTCAGACCCTTAAAAGAACAGCGCTATATTAACCACTTAACCGCGCCGGTCTCGGCCTGAACCCCCTGTTAAGGAAACCTTACAGATCCTTCGAAAGCAGCGCCGTTTTAACCTTAACTCCCGCAATTCCACCCAGTTTTCCGCTCAAGGCTCCGATTTCATCGGTGGAACCGTCGATAATCAGGGAAATTACCGATAAATCCCGCTCCCTGTAGGGCAGACCCATCCGCCCCGCGATAATTTCGCTGTATTCGCTGAGGATGCTGTTGATTTTCCCGGAGGTGATCTCCCTGTTTTCCACAATCACTCCGATTATCCCAATGCGCCGCGCCAATTCTTCACCTCCCCCGTATTCCCTTAATAATAAAAGCCCTTTTTCCGCAATGCGAAAAAAGGGCCCGGTTGGCCGCCGGTTCTCCTTGAGGTCAGGAACTTCCCTTTTTCGCAGAGTTGGTTAAAGACCCTCCGGGCCGGGAATTACCCCGCACCCGTCAGGCTTAAATTTGTTTTAATCCCATTATAAACGGGAAATTTTTATTTTCAATCCCGATTAAAAATTTTTGACCGGTTAACGCACTGCCGCAGCGATCCGGAACGCCTGCCGGGAGGCCTCCACCGTCCGGTAGATTTCTTCCTGGCTGTGGGCCAGGGACACAAAGGCAGCCTCAAACTGAGACGGGGCCAGGTAAACGCCCTGCTCCAGCATAGATTTAAAGAACGCCGCGAAGCGGACGGTGTTCGCTGTGCAGGCGCTGTTGTAATCCCTGACCTTCTGCCCTGTGAAGAAACAGCAGAGCATTGAACCCACCCGGTTAAAACTGGCCTCAAGCCCGGCCTCCCGGGCTGACTCCCCCAGTCCCCGGGCTAATTCCGAGGATTTATGCTCCAATTCTTCATAGACACCCGGCTGCCTTAAAACTTCCAGGGTAGATATCCCGGCTGTAACAGCCAGAGGGTTGCCGGACAGTGTCCCGGCCTGATAAACCGGGCCGGCGGGGGCGACCTGCTCCATTATTTCCCGCTTTCCGCCGTAAGCGCCCACCGGAAGCCCGCCCCCGATAATTTTTCCCAGGCAGGTCAAATCCGGGGTAATGCCATACTTTTCCTGGGCCCCTCCGTAGGCAACGCGAAAGCCCGTCATAACCTCGTCAAAAATCAACAGGCTGCCGTAATCGGTTGTTATCTGGCGCAGACCCTCCAGAAAACCGGGCTCCGGCGGGACAACCCCCATGTTTCCGGCCACGGGCTCCACAATTACCGCGGCGATGTCCTCCCCTTCCAGCCGGAAGATTTCCCGGAGCTGTTCCAGGTTGTTGTAGCCGGAAGTAATGGTGCAGGCCGCCGAACCCGGCGGTATACCGGGGCTGGTGGGCACTCCCAGGGTCAGGGCGCCGGAACCGGCCTTGATTAGCAGGAAATCCGCGTGCCCGTGGTAGCAGCCTTCGAATTTGACAATTTTGTTCCTGCCCGTATAACCCCGGGCCAGGCGAAGGGCGCTCATGGCGGCCTCCGTACCTGAATTTACCAGGCGCACCAGCTCCAGGGAGGGAAGCGCCGCCACCAGCCGGGCTGCCAGTATATTCTCCATTTCAGTGGGGGCGCCGAAACTGGTACCCACTTCCCGCAGACACCTTTCCAGCTCCTCCCTTACCCGGGGATGGCGGTGACCGAGGATTAGCGGTCCCCAGGAACCTACGTAATCGATGTACTCATTTCCATCCACATCGTAAATTTTCGAACCTTCGCCCCGGCTGATAAAGACCGGGTTTAAATTTACTGACTTGAAGGCGCGTACCGGACTGTTCACCCCGCCCGGCATATATTTCACGGCCTCCTGGAAAAGCGTTACGGACCTGGCTTTATTCTTCTGCACTGTAACGGACTCCTTTTCCTCAAAGTAGCGCATGCTGCTTTTTTTCAGCTCTTTAGTGCTAAATAGCAGCCGGTAGTGTTTAAGCCTGGCGGCCCGGGCGATCCTCTGGGCGGCCTGAACGCACTCTTCCCGGGTCTGACCGTGCACCATGGTGTAAAAGTTGTAGGGCCAGTTGGAACGCCGGAGCCGCTGGTAACAGTGGGTTACTTCCTCAAAGCCGGCCATAATCGGGCCAACCTCCCGGACCCTGTGATCCGGCACATTCCAAACAACCATGGCGTTGGCCACAAACCCCAGATCCTGGTGGCGAACCACCGCGCCAAAACGCCTGATCCGGCCATCGTCAAGGAATTGCCCGACCCGCTGGATTAGTATTTCCTCGCTGAGGCCCAGTTTAGCCGCAATTGCCGCGAAGGGACGGCTCACCAGGGGCAAGCCCTTTTGCAGTTCCCGGATAATTTGCTTGTCCTGTTCGGTCAGTATGGGATTTCACCTCAGTCAAGATCAAAGTTTACCCTGATCTTAAAGATATTTTCCGCAGGGAGGGTTAAAATTTCCCGGATGCCCGTACTTTCCCTGATTTCATCCAAAATCTCCTCCAGCCTGGCTACGGTGGGCGCCAGTACCGTGAACCACATGTTGAAGAAGCCCTCCCTCAGGTAATTATGGGTTATCCCTTCAAAGGAGTTAACCACCCCGGCTGTTTCTTCAATCCGCTCTTTGGTGACATTCATGGCGCAGAGGGCGCCGCTATACCCCAGTTTTCTGGAATCAAAAACCCCTCCCAGGCGGCGAATGACCCCGCTTTCCAGAAGGGCCCGCAATCTGGCCATAACCTCTTCTTCCGTGATACCCAGGACAGTTCCCAGTTCCCGGTAAGGCTCCGGGACCAGGGGGAAGCCCCCCTGGATAATATTCAAAAGTTTTTTATCCACGGCATCCAATGGCATGATTATGCTTCCTTTCCCCCCTTATACAGGCACCAGGGCTCTTCGCCCATGTAGTCGCCGTGGTAGAAATAAGCCCGGGCCCGGCAGCCGCCGCAAATTCTTTTATAACGGCAGGAACCGCAGCTCCCCGTATATGTTTCCGTCCGCAGGACTTTAAATATTTCAGCTTCCCGCCAGATTTCGTCAAAGGGGGTTTCCCGCACGTTGCCGGCGGGTATATTCAGGTAGGCGCAGGGCTGGACAATACCCAGGGGGCTGATAATACAATAGGACAGGCCAGCCAGGCAACCCTTGCTAAAACGCGTTTTCAGCCCCATTTCCGAGGCAATCCGCATAAACTGAGGAGCGCAGGTGGGCTTCAGTTCAATTTTAACTTCGGCCTGCTTTTGCAAAATCCGGCGGAGCAAATCCTCATACTGTTCAGCCCTCAGTGTCTCGTTCTCGATGTTAACGGCCCGGCCGGTGGGAACCAGGAAAAAAATATGGTGCCCCACCGCTCCTTCCCTAACCGCGAAGTCAGTTAAATCCTCCACTTCCGCCATGTTCCAATCCATCACGGTGGTGTGGATTTGAAAGGGCAGGCCGGCTTCCCGGCAGGCGCGCATCCCGTCCACCGCTCCCTGCCAGGCCCCGGGAGTGGCCCTGAACGTATCGTGGCTGGCCGGGTCAACGCTGTCCAGACTGATCCCCATGGCAGCAGCCCCGGCCTCTTTCAGCCGTCCGGCCACCGCACCGGTAAGGAGGGTGCCGTTGGTGCCGAAAACCGGCCGCAGGCCTTTTTCCCGGGCGTGGCTTACCAGGGTAAAAATATCTTCGCGCAGCAGGGGTTCACCCCCGCTGAAGATCATAATTTTAAACCCTGCTTTGGCAATTTGGTCAATCAGTACCATACCCTCTTTGGCGCTCAGTTCCTGTTCGGCCTTAATCCCGGCATCCCGGTAACAATGCCGGCAAAACATATTGCAGGCATTGGTGGTGTTCCATGATATAATCACCCTTTTACCCCCTCTAACAACATCATCCCGCTAATTCTGTTGCCCAAACTTCAATTTGCCGGCCCCAATCCCCGGAGCGCAAGGTAGATTCCAATACCGGACTCCGCGCCTTAATCCCGCAGCCATTTGACGGCATCCAGGGCATGGTAGGTGATGACGATGTCCGCGCCCGCCCGCTTGATGCCGGTGAGGGTCTCCAGGACAATCCTGCGTTCGTCCACCCAGCCCCTTTGGGCCGCGGCCTTGACCATGGCGTACTCGCCGCTGACGTTATAGGCCGCCACGGGATAAGCAAACTCGTCCTTCACCCGCCGGATAACGTCCAGGTAGGCCAGGGCCGGTTTGACCATAACGATGTCCGCTCCCTCTTCTATATCCAGCCAGACTTCCCGCAGCGCCTCATCGGAATTGGCGGGATCCATCTGGTAAGCCCGCCGGTCGCCGAATTGCGGGGCGGACCCGGCGGCATCCCTGAAGGGCCCGTAGTAAGCCGAAGCGTATTTGGCTGAATAGGCCATTACCGGTACGCCTTCAAATCCTCTTTGATCCAGGGCCCGGCGGATGGCGCCCACCCGCCCGTCCATCATATCTGAGGGGGCAATCATGTCCGCCCCAGCCGCGGCATGGGAAACGGCCGTTTTAGCCAGAAGGTCCAGGGTGGGATCGTTTTCCACCCGGCCGTCTCGGATCAGGCCGCAGTGGCCGTGGCTGGTATACTCGCACAAACAAACATCGGTGATAACCAGAAATTCCGGGTAAGACTTTTTTATTGCCCGCACAGCCTGTTGAATGATGCCTTCCTCCGCATAGGCGCCGGACCCAACCTCATCCTTTTCAGCCGGTATGCCGAAGGGCAGAATCCCGGGGATCTCCAGCCGGGCCGCCTCCTCCAGGTGCTTTAAGAGCATGTCGATGGAGTAATTGTAAACACCGGGCATGGATTCCACCGGGCGGGCGACACCCTCTCCATGGGTGACAAAAACAGGGTAGACCAAATCATCCACGGAAAGGGCTGTTTCTCTGACCAGGCGCCGGATATTTTCATTGCTCCGCAGTCGTCTAAGGCGCTGGGCGGGAAAGGACATGGGTTAAACCTCCTTATGATAAATCGCGCTTGCGTTTTACAGAATATTTTATGAATTAACCCCTATTTCTTCATCAGTTAGATAGCAGGCCGGATCGGATTCCCAGAAATCGCCGGTAACAGCTTCGGCCCGGGCCCGGAAGTTGCCGTTGCAGGCATCCAGCCACCTGCAGGCGGCACAGCGGCCTTTTAAGAGGGGCTTGCGGTTTTTAAGTCCCGCCAGCACCGGGTAGGAAGTATCCGTCCAGATAGCGCCGAACTTCCTCTCCCGGACATTGCCGAAGGTGTGGTTCTGGGTAAACTGGTCGGGATGGACGTTCCCGTTCCAGTCCACCGCCCCAATGGCTATACCGGTGCGGTTTCCCCCGTTCAGCCGGAGGAGATCCAGCGCCCTGGCCGCCCTTGCGGGGTCGGTTTTTTGCAGCTGGAGATACAGGTAGATGCCGTCGGCGTGGTTGTCCACGGTAAGGATCTCCTTTGTCAAACCACGCCGGTGAAAATCCAGAGTCCGGGCCGCAATTAAATCCAGCGCCGCCCGGGCTTCCTGCCGGGATACGTCTTCTTCCCTCATCTTGCTGCCGCGTCCGGAATATACCAGGTGGTAAAAACAAACCCGGGGGATGTTCTCCCTCTCCACCAGGTCGAAGATAGCGTCCAGTTCCTCGTAATTATGCCGGTTAATGGTGAACCGCAGCCCCACCCTCTGCCCGGCCTCAATGCAGTTCCGGATTCCCGCCAGGGCAGCGTCAAAAGCACCTGCCCGGCCCCGGAAGCGGTCGTTATTTTCCCCGATTCCGTCCAGGCTAACGCCGATGTAGCCGATCCCCAGGCTTTTCAGGGACTGCACGGTCCCGGGGTTCAGCAGCGTGCCGTTGGTGGAGATGGTCGGCCTGATGCCTTTGCTGCCGGCGTAAGCCGCCAGCTCTTTTAAATCCTTGCGCAGCAGGGGCTCTCCGCCGGAAAAAAGAAGCACGGGCACCCTGAACTCCGCCAGATCATCGATGAAACCCAAGGCTTCCTCTGTGCTGAGCTCCCCCTCGTATTGCCTGGAATCGGAGTTGGAGTAGCAATGAATACATTTTAAATTGCAGGTCCGGGTACAGTTCCAGACCACCACCGGGCCGTGCCCTTGAACCGCGCCGTGGGCCTGGCCCCGGGCGCCGGGGCTGTACCGCAGGGTATCGCCGTAGTAGTCCGTATCGCATAATAGCTTGGTTATACTGATCAAAATATTTCACACCTTTACGGGTTCCCTAATTTAGGTGATTTGCAAACCGTAGTGATCCAGCACCGACCTGACCAGTCCTTCAATTGTATACTCTTCCGCCACCACGTCCACCTTCAGCCCCAGTTCCCTGGCTGTTCCGGCAGTTATCGGCCCTATGCAGACCACCCCAACCCCTTTCAATAAAGCCTGCAGGTCCGGGGCATTGAGCATTTTAACCAGGTTGCGGACCGTGGAAGAACTGGTAAAGGTAATCAAATCAATTTCCCCCTGCGCCAGCAACTCCCTGACCCTGGCGCTGTCACCGCTCCCTGCGACGGTGCGGTAGGCGGTAACCTCCGTTACCTCGGCGCCCATTTGACTTAAGGCCTCCGGCAGCACCTTGCGGGCAATATCAGCCCTGGGCAGGAGTATCCTGGCGCCCGCCTCAATCTTATCGCGCAGGGCCTCAATAATTTCCTCGGCGCGATATTTTTCCGGCACGATTTCCACCAGCAATCCGTAGTTCTCCAACGCCTCCCCGGTTTTGGGCCCGATGGCGCAGAGTCTGGCCCGGGCCAGCTCCCGGACATCCCGGCGGTGGCAGCGCAGCCTCTGAAAGAAAGCCTTAACCCCGTTGACGCTGGTAAAAATGACCCAATCAAAGGTATTTAGCCGGCCCAGGGCCCGGTCCAGGGGCCCGTAATCCTCCGGCTCCACCACACGGATGGCGGGAAACTCCAGGGGTTCGCCGCCGGCTTCCTCGATGGCCTCGGACAGGGCGCTGGCCTGTTCCCGGGAACGGGTCACCAGCACCCTCTTGCCAAAGAGGGGCTTCTTTTCAAACCAGTTAAGTTTTTTTCTGAGGGAAACAACATCCCCCACTATAATGACGGCGGGGTTTTTAAACTCCGCCTCCTTTACCTTCTCCTGGATGTCCCCCAGGGTTCCCGTCAGGGTCCGCTGCTCCGGCCTGGTGCCCCACCTGATCAACGCCACCGGCGTTTGGGGGGAGCGGCCGTTTTTCATCAGGCGCCCGGCAATGGCCGGCAAGTTGCCCACACCCATTAGAAACACCAGAGTGCCGGCGCCGGTTGCTATCTTATCCCAGGCCACATCCGGGTTTTCCTTGGTTGGGTCCTCATTTCCGGTAATTATAGCCAGAGTGGAAGTGAAATCCCGGTGGGTCACCGGGATCCCGGCATAGGCCGGCACAGCAATGGCCGAGGTCACGCCGGGCACAACTTCGAAGGTAATTCCGGCTTCCCCCAGGGCTTCCGCCTCCTCTCCGCCCCTGCCGAAAACAAAGGGGTCGCCGCCTTTAAGCCTGACCACAACCTTTTCTTCCCGGGCTTTATCAATCAGCAGGCTGTTTATTTCGGCCTGTTTCAACGTATGACGGTCCGGCGATTTACCCACATAAATAACTTCGGCCCCAGGGCGGGCAAGAGCCAGGAGCCTGTGGCCGGCCAGGCGGTCGTAAACAATAACGTCGGCTTTCCGGAGCAATTCCGCGCCCTTTACGGTGATCAGCTTCGGGTCTCCCGGCCCGGCGCCCACAAGATAAACAATACCCTTACCGACAGCAATCACCCCCCAGTCGTATTTGAGCCAGTATTTCCCCCGCCCCCATGCGAACCAGCTGTTCGGCCAGCCGGATGCCGGTCTCTTCAGCTTCCCGGGGGTCTCCCTCCAGGGTTGAGCGGATGATCCACTCCCCGTCCAGGGTCGCTACGACTCCCCGCAAGGTCAAACGCCCTTCCTTGAGCGTACCCAGGGCGCCCACAGGAATCTGGCAGCCGCCTTCAAGTTTTTTTAGTAACGCCCTCTCGGCGCTGATGGCGCAGCGGGACTCGTAATCCTCCACATGCCGGACCAGCTCTAAAATTTCCTTGTCCCCCGCCCGCACCTCCACGCCGACGGAACCCTGACCCACGGCAGGCAGGCAAATTTCCAGGGGGATAAGCTGGGTAATTCTCTCCCGCCAGCCCAGGCGGTCCACCCCCGCGAAGGCCAGAACGGTGGCGTCCAGCCCCTCCTCCCCCAGCTTGCGCAGGCGGGTGTTGATATTTCCCCGCAGGTTGACCATCTTCAAATCCCTTCTAAAGCTTAAAAGCTGGGCGCAGCGCCGAAGGCTGCTGGTGCCGATGAGAGCGCCGGGCGGCAATTCGTCCAGCCGTTTCCCCTCCCGGGAAATAAGCACATCGCCGGGGTAGGCCCTTTCGCAGACAGCTCCGATAACCAGGCCTTCCGGAAGTTCGGTGGGCAGGTCCTTCATACTGTGGACTGCCAGATCGATTTCACCGCCCAGAAGGGCTGTTTCCAGCTCCTTGGTAAAGAGGCCCTTATCCCCTATTTTCGCCAGGGCCACATCCAGGATGTTATCTCCCTGGGTACGGATTCCCCGGATCCGGTAATCGTATCCGGGGCAGCGCCGCTTCAGGCCTTCCACCACCCATTGGGCCTGCCACATGGCAAGCTTGCTTTCCCTGGTACCCACGACAATTTCCCGCGTCATTCCCGGCCTCCTAATCTGCATCGCTGGTTTGGTATCATTATCCCCTTTCAAGCCTCAGGGTCTCGCCCGGATGCCGGGAAACCAACTGTTTCTTGGGCTTCTGGCCCGGGACATCCAGGTTGAACAGGTTTTGCAAAATTTCGGTGTACAGGTGCCCCTCCGTGGTAAGGGCATAGCCTTTCAGCTGAGTCACGGGAAGATGAAGGATCTGGTTGACAATGGAGTTGGCCAGGGAGCAGACAACCTTCCGGTCGTGTTCCGAAATCTCGCCAAGGCGGTTTAAGGCGCGTTTTATCTCCTTCTGCTTGATTTCTTCCCCCCATTTTTTCAGAGCCGAGATGGTGGGCACGATAAACTGCGTCCCCAGCCACTTCATAAATTCCTCCAGTTCCTCTTCAATGATCTCCTCCGCCCTGACCGCCGCCTTTTTGCGCTCAGCCAGGTTTTTGTCCACCACACCGTTCAAATCATCAATATCAAAAAGGCTTACGCCTTCAATTTTTCCAACCTCTGTTTCCACATCCCGGGGTACGGCAATATCTACTATGAAAATTTTGCGGCCGCCCCTTTTTTCCATGACCTGCCTCATGTCTTCCGCCCTTACCACACAGTGGTTGGCCGCGGTGCAGCTGATCACAATGTCCGCTTCCACCATATGCCGGTACAGCTCGTTGTATTTGACCGCCCTGCCGTTGAACTGGGCCGCCAGGGAAGTTGCCCGGTCATAGGAGCGGTTTGAAACAATCACCCCGGTTACACCGTTGGCCACCAGGTGTCTGGCGGTGAGCTCGCTCATTTTACCGGCGCCGATAATGAGTACGGAGCGCTTTTCCAAGCCGGCCAGATAGCTTTTGGCCAGCTCCACGGCCGCGTAGCTTATGGATACCGGGTTCTGGTCGATGCCCGTTTCCGTGCGCACACGCTTCCCCACCGTTATGGCCTGCTGAAACAAGGTGTTCAGGACCCGGTTGGTGGCTTCGTATTCAACTGCCTTCTGGTAGGCCGAGCGTATCTGCCCCAGAATCTGCGTTTCTCCCAGAAGCATTGAATCCAGCCCCGCTGCAACGCGGAAAATATGACGGATTGTATCATACAGGGTGTGGCAGTAGGTATAATTTTTAATCTGGGAAATATCCACCCGGGACCAGCGGGACAAAAAATCCCAGATGGCATTCAGCCCCTCATCCATTTCCATGGTTGCGGCATAAATTTCAGTCCTGTTGCAGGTGGACAAAATGGCGCAACCTTCTATAACGGGGCAATCCTTAAGCCGCAGCAGGGCTTCCCGCAGGTGGCTTCCCGCAAAGGACAGCTTTTCCCGCACCTCCACAGGGGCAGTCCTGTGGTTAAGACCCACAACCGCAATAAGCATTCAGCAACCTCTCCTTTACCTCATCAATCCTGCCTTCTTTGAGGAGGCTGAGAATTACGTCACCTGCAAAGCTTTCCAGTATCTTTCTCTTTTTCTCCGGGTCTTTAACGTTGCGGATGACGGCCTGACGAAGGTCTCCGACCAAATCCAGGTACTCGCCATATTGCGGCCCATAAACCGTTTCCAGTTCCTCGCGTATTATTCTGGCCAGCAACGGACTTTTGCCCTCCGTTGATATGGCTATTGTCAGGGAACCGCGCTTAACTATCGATGGTACAAAAAAATTCCCTTTGCCGGGATCGTCGACTATATTGACAAGCAGGTTACGGGCAGCACCCTCTTCCGCAACCTGCCGGTTAACTGTTTCCTGATTTGTCGAACCTATTACCAGGAAAACCCCCTCCAGGTCGGTCGGGCTAAACTGGCGTATTTTTAAGTCAATTTGGCCTTCCCGGGCCAGCGTTTCAAGTCCGGAAGTGATTTCCGGACTGATAACCCGCACAAACGCACCGCACTCCAGAAGCGATTCAACTTTTCGCTCGGCAACTGTTCCTCCGCCAACCACCAGGCAAACTTTTTGATATAAATCCAGAGATAAGGAATAACGACCAGGCAAGCTAACCACCCTTTTGCCGGCTAAAACTTTCTCACACCTATAAAATCCGCCGCCAGGCTTAAGGTTAACCTGGTGGGGATATCCGGGAGATGCTTTAGCTCATCTTTTGCTTTTTTTATATAATTCAAAGCGATCCCAAAGGAATGCTCTATGGCGCCGCAGCCCTTGATAATACTGACACATTCCTGAACCTCTTCTTCGCTTTTATCTACCTTATGAACGAGTATTTTCAGGCGCTCCCTCTGTTCGCTGCGAGCCATGGCACAAATTACCGGCAGGGTAATAATCCCCTGACGCAGGTCGCTGCCCACCGGTTTACCCAACTGGCTCTGCTCCGAAACCATATCCAGGATATCGTCGGTAATCTGGAAGGCCATGCCGATACCGTGCCCGTATCGCCGCAGAGGCAGGTAAATGCTTCTGGGCGCCCCGCAGGCTACCGAACCCAACTGCGCGCTGGCAGCGATGAGAAGGGCAGTCTTGCGTTTAATCCGGTAAAGATAATCCCTCAGGTTCTGCTTAACATTAAATGAAGCGGAAATTTGCTGGATCTCGCCCTCGCACATTTTTACGCTGGTATCGGACAGAACCTTTGAGATAAGCGGTATTTTTTCATAACGGGCCAGCAGGTTCAGGGATTTAGCAAAGAAGTAAGAACCGATATGAATAGAAATGCTGTTGCCCCACTTGGCCTTCACCGTAGGAATACCCCGGCGGGTCATGGAAGCGTCCACAACATCGTCGTGAACAAGACTGGACATATGGATCAGTTCCATGGCCACGGCCAGCGGCAAAACCTTTTCCAGATCGTAATTATAAAACTTCGCACTGAACAGGATCAGCGCCGGCCGCAAACGCTTGCCACCCGCTTTTAAAAGATGGGTGGAAGTCTCCGTAAGGAGAGTATTTTGCGTACACACTACAGTATTAAGTTCCTTTTCCACAACCTGTAAATCCTGTTTAATATCTCTAAAAAATTCCAGCATCTTAATATCCCCATCCACTCACATCAAAAAAAACGGGAAAAAATATCTCTCTCTGTAGGTATAAAAAACTAATCTAGCATGCGCAATACCTATGTAATTTATTCGCTGATATAAGATGAAATCCTTCATCTTTAAAGGGAAAATTGTTTGAACGGCCCCTTCACTTCAAGAAATGGTGTTATCTAATTGCTTATTCTTACAGTATTTTGTTGTATTAAACGTTATTTTGTCGAAATATTTCCATTATATCCATGACTGCTACCACATCGTGATATCGTTTCCCGTACGCAACAGACCCCGGGAAGGGAAGAATGATCGGAACCCTTCTGCCATCAATAATACACTCCCGCCATTGCAACCCCGGGGGGTGACGTTTTTCCAGCAATATTTCAGGAATATTTAAGGGTGACATTATCCCAGAATGATCACGGAATGATCGGAACCTTTCTTGCCTGACCGCCCCTTTAGTGTTATAATGATTGACGCGGTAATTGATTAGATGAGTTTATACGGGGGTGTATGGTGCCTGGTGGTGCTCCTGGTCTTCAAAACCAGTCGTGGGGCAGCGCTCCTGTCCCTGGTGGGTTCGATTCCCACACACTCCCGCCAATGATAGCAAGGCCTTCGAGGCCTTGTTTGTTTTTATCATAAATTTTAAAACTTCAATTGCAACATGGTGGATTTTTAATTCGCGACTTTCGGTTATTCTATCTTTGCGGCAAATAACACCGAACCAAACATAGCCTGGAGTCGTCTTAATAGTTGAAAACATCTAAACGAATGGAGGACGATAGCTGTGAGGGATACGAAGTTTTTAACCATGGTTTGTCTGGTTGCCGTGCTGACCTTCTCAATCTTTGGCCTGCCCGGCAGCAGCGGAGCGGACGAAGTTAAAGTTTACCTGGACGGCAACATGCTGGGATTCGACCAATCCCCCATAATTGAAGATGGCAGGACCCTGGCGCCCTTAAGGGCGATATTCGAAGCCCTGGGCGCGGACGTGGACTGGGACAATCAAACCAGGACCGTGACAGCCCAAAAAGAGCAGTTAAAGATCGATCTGCAGATCGGCAGCAAGGAAGCCTATGTAAACAACCAGCCTGTAGAGCTGGACGTACCGGGCAGGATTGTCAACGACAGGACCCTGGTTCCCTTGAGGTTTATCAGCGAGGCCCTGGGCGCAAAGGTGGACTGGGACGGTTCGGCCAGGACTGTCTGGATCACCCGGACCCCGAGTCCTTCTGTGGCTGACCCAAACAATCAGTTTGGTTTTAATCTATACAACCAACTGGGAAACGGCAGCCGGAACATTATGGTCTCCCCAATCAGCATGGCTATGGCCCTGCACATGACATATAACGGCGCCGGCGCCGGGACGAAGGAAGACATGGCGAAAGCATTACAGATCACCGGCATCGACCTGGACGCCTTAAACCAAAAAAACCGGGATCTTTTACAACGTCTGAAGGCCGCTGATTCAAAAGTCAAGCTGGAAATCGCCAATTCTCTCTGGCTGCGGGAAGACATAGCGTTTAACCAGGACTTCCTCAAGCGCAACAAAGATTATTATTCCGCGGGCGCGTACAACCTGGACTTTGCCAATCCAGGCGCGGCGGACACTATCAACAATTGGGTAGAAGAAAATACGAAAGGGTTAATTAAAGACATTGTCGACCCTCCCGTTGACCCCATGGCCATCATGTTTCTCATCAACGCTGTCTACTTCCAGGGAACCTGGACCGAACAGTTCGATAAGCAGGCTACTTTCGAGGATACTTTTTATTTAGCCTCCGGCGGCCAGGCAAAGGCGCCCATGATGAACCAGTCAGGCATTTATGATTACTACAAGGCGCCGGATTTCCAGACCATAAGGCTTCCCTACGGCGAGGAAAAAAGGATGGCGATGTATGTCTTTTTGCCGGATGAGAATTCAACCCTGGCGGATTTCCATAAGGAGCTGAACTACGCCAACTGGGAAAACTGGCTCTCCCGTTTTGAGGCCAAACCGGGTACCATCATGCTTCCCCGCTTTTCCCTGGAATACAGTAAATCGCTAAAAGACGCGCTTTCAGCACTCGGCATGAAAACTGCCTTTGACCCCGACGGTGCGGATTTTTCCGGGATGGTCCCGGCGGACAACAATCATGATATTTATATCAATGATGTTAAACATAAAACTTTTATTGAAGTGGATGAATTGGGCACCGAAGCTGCGGCGGTCACTTCTGTGGAAATGCGCGTCAAGAGTATGCCGATGTACGATTTTAACATGAAAGTGGACCGGCCGTTCTTCTATGCCATCCATGACAGTGAGACAGGAGCAATCCTCTTCATGGGTTCAGTTACGGATCCCAGATAAATCATTCAGTTTCAGGCCTCAAATATTATTCTTCAAAAACGGTTTTCACTTTTTTAATGGGGAGTATAAATACTTTCGCGTAAATGGAAATCTTTATTAAGGTTTTGGTTATGTTGCAGATGGCTCTTACCCGCCAGGAGGATAGGGCATGCTGGAGAGCAACCCGAACGCCTGGCGGGGTTCTGCCGGGGATAGAGCAACACCGGCAACCTGGACTACCTACTTCAGCCAATACAGCAAGGATGAGGGTTCTTGCCACATTTATTCAAACAGGGATATCTGCTTAACATCTGAGGCCCGGAATATGGCTTTTTCCAGCCGCTCATCATCTTTAACACTGTTTCCGTCCCGGATAATTTCCTCAAATTTCAGATATTCATTGCTGCCGATGGCATTGGTCCGGACCTTAAGCATATAGATCAGGTTGAAGCAATTCATAATCGAGTTTTGTTTGAGGTCCGACAGGCATATCAACTGCGTACGGTGTTTTTTGGCAATCTCAAACAACGGATTCAAAAGGTGTTCCGAGGATATGGGCCCGAACGGGTTGTCCATCACCAGGACCCGGGTATCAGTGTCGGCGTCCGCCCCCGCCGCTTCCATAGCCCGGGCCCGGGTATATGTCATCAGGGCTGAAAGCACGGAAAAAAAGATCACAAATTTTTCACCGCCTGAATTTTCGCGCACAGCGTCCTCCCAGAGCTTCAAGCGGCTGTTCTGCATATTTAAATCAATCTTAAACACACTGACCGGAATATAAGGATTGCCCAGAAATACATTGAGCAGTTCGCGGCTGGACATCAGCCTGGCCACTGTCCTTCTAACTTCATCCTCTCTCTTCTCCTGCCTGGTTTTCTCTCTTACCCTGGAAATACATCCTTCAATGTATTCTGCCATCCTCTGCCTGACCGCGTCATTGTCACCAGGCTGCATATCTATCTTCAACATCTGCACCGGCCGGCTTCTTCCCTGGAGACGTATCTTGGAGTTATCTGATATCCACTGAATTTCTTCATAGAACCTCAGGCCATGCAGATAACTCTGCTGAACCATGTCTTTTTTATTCCGTTCCAGGTTGGCAAGTTGGCTCTCATACACCGTAATCAACTCATTAAGTTTCTCCGCATGCTGGCCCATTCGTTCATACAGGTAATAAAACCCGTCATATTCCATCCCGGCCTTGCCCCAGAGCGGGTCGAGCCCTTTAAAGATATTATCGGTGATGATGTTTTTTTCCTGGTAACCCGTTTTCAGCCCGTAATAATTATTTCTTAACTGGGCCGCGTCCGCACGGTTTTCTCCTGCCAATTTACGAAAGGCCAGCTCAAGCCCGGCAGCCTGAGCGGCGATATCCGGTTCGGGGCTAAAACCTTTTTCCGGCTCAACCGTGCCCGGAGCTATCAGCTGCTCTATTTTCCCCTGGATCCTGCTGTACCCAAGCATACGATCGGATATATTTTTATTCTTCGATTCTAATTCTTTAACACGAAAGCGTGCCATCTTGAGCCGCGCCCTAAAATCGCCCTTGATATCCGCCGGGGGTAATGGATTTTCAATACCCAGTCTTTTTACCTCACCGAGGGCGTTATCAAGGGCATTTCTTGCCGCCCCCTCTTTGCTGGCCGCTGCAACTCGTTCCTCTTGTTTCTCTTTTAACAGCTTGTTAAGTCTTTTTATTTCCAGACCGAACCGCTCAGCGGCCTCTTCATCAAAGACCACACCGGCATATTCTTCTTCTCTTAATCCAAGCTTCTTAAGCTCTCTCTGTTTTCTAACACAATCGTCTGCCAGTTCCTTTTTACGTCTTTCCAGCTGTGTGATTTCCCCGCTATATGTTTCTCTTAGAGCCCTTAACCTTTCCTCCAGTTCAGCAGTGTTTCCTTCGACAATTTCCGTTGCCGGCGCATCTTTATAGCTGCCGTACTGCGCCTCGGCTTCCCGCTGTGCTTTTCCTCTCTCCCAAACCTGCCGTTCGATCCCGCTGATATCTCTCTGTAAACTGTCCTGACTGCCTGCCAGCCGCGTCTTCCTGGTTTCCAGCTCCTTGATGCTTTTATCGACGGCAGCCAATCTTCCACGGCAGTCCTGATAATCCTTTTCCTTTTTGATAAAATCAGCGAAAAGCTGTACGGCTTCCCCGGCTTGTTGCAGAGCGGCATCCAATTCCTTAATCTGTTGCTCAAGTTCTGCTTCCCTCTTTTTAAGTCCCCTTTTCTCTTCTCCCAGGGCAGACCGCTTGCTTTCTATTTCCAATAAACGCTTTTCACACTCATCTCTCTTTTTCCCCAGCTCGTACCGGTAATCAGCTGTATAATCAAACCTGGCGCAAACTGACCGGTCAGACACCGCTGCCGTGTGTTCGGCCGACAAATGGGCATGCCGCTCCAAAGCAACTTTTCGTTTTTGTTCAAGCTCGGCCACTAGTTGTGCCAGGCTCTCGTTTTCAAACATCCTGCCCTCATACAGACAGGCAAAAGTAATTCCTTCCGGGATCCGGGCCAATCTTCCAGCGCCGGGCACGGTTGTTCCCAGATCCTCGTAAGCAATCAAGGGTATTACCCGGCGCATAGTCACACTGTTAACTGAGTCGGCCACCAGGTCCATATCCGTCCTGGACATGATGAAAGCATAGGGCAGGACCGGATTGCTTTCAAGCATTTTCTGCCGGTTCTCCGGCGGCAGGCTGCGCAGGTATGACTCTCCCGTGTCATACTGGATATCCAGGCCGGCAAATACGGAGGCCAGTTCTTCAGGTGTATGCAATCTCCCGTTTTTGAGCGAAGAGAGCGACTCTGCAGCAGCATCACGTATGCAGGCGGCCTCATCCAGCCTGCCCGAAAGGTTTTTTACCCGCTGCCCGAAGGCGGACGCAAGGCGCTCCTGGTCAAACCTGAAATCAAAATCGAAACCATGCTTTTCCAGAACATCCCTTATCTCCTGCTCTTTTTGCCCATAGTCACGTATATCCCGGTCAATGCCGGTTAAGACCGCCCTCTCCTCTGTGAAAGCAGTTTGGAGCTCATTTGCCTCCTTGTCAATATCCTGCCGGCGCGTCTCACCTGCGGCCTTTTCTTTCTCCAGCCTTTTGCCTTGCTGGTTCAGTTCTTCAACGTTCTTTTCCAGGGTTAACCTGGTTTTTTGTATTTCTGCCGGATCCAATTCTCCCAGGATATTCCTGCGCAGGGTGAGACCGAGCTTGCGTACGGTTTCCTTTTCGCCGCTCTCAAAACTTTTCTTCCGTTCCCCCAGCTGTCCCTTCTCGCGGTCGAGTTTCCTTATTTCATTATCTGCAGCCCGCAGATCTTCCCCGGCCTGCGCCAGCAGTCTGCCCTTTTCCGTCTTTTCTTCATGCAGCAGGGCAAGAGCAGCAGCAATTTTTTGCAGGGTTTCCTCAAACAATAACTTCAGAGAATATTCCAGCCTGCCTATCTGACCGTCAGCATCGTACTGTTCCTTTGCAGCCGACAAACTTTCCTCTATCCCTGATAACTCCGCTCTTTTGCGGCGGATTTCTTCGGCCAGACGGGCAGCCAGCATAATTTTCTCGCGTACTCCGGCCTCTTGCAGCGCCCCTTCTGTTTCACTGCTTATGGTCTCGGCAGTTTTAAACCTTTTACAGGCATCCTCGTACTCCGAGTGTCTCAGCCAATAATCATTTGACCGTTCCTCCAGGTGTACCAATTGTTCCTCGGTCCTGCAGTCCTCAATCTCCTGCTTGTTTTCATCAAGCTTATCCTGAAGCGAATCTGTTTCGGAGGTCAAATAGCCGTATAACGCGGCAAGTTTGCCAGACAGCTTTTTCTGTCCTTCAATTCCTTGCAGCAACAAGACCAGCGCCTCCACCTGTTCCCGGAAGCTCCCGAGGAAATTCTCTAACAGCTTTTTTTCCACAATGAACCGTTCGTTATCCACAACCTCCTGCACCAGGCTCTCCAGCATCTCCTCCAGCCGGCGCGACTCAGACTTATTCCTGAACATGGACTTCTCTACAGTTTTTATGACCCAGTCATTCAACAGTTGGCCAGAGTTTTTATACCTCTGGAAAATTTCCTCTAAACCGCCTTCGCCGTCATTGATCTTGGCAATGACATTTTTCCACTCGTCCCGGACTATCCCAAACTCGGCCAGGTGCCTGGCATAGTGTTCTCCATCGTCCCCGGAAAAACACCTGAACGCAAACCGGTCTTTTCTTTCCTTATCAGTCATCATCTCCCTGGCTTCCCGGAACGGCTTCACCTCCAGTACACCGCCGTCGCGGTTCACGAAAGGGATATGGGCGATATCAAAGGCGTTGGCGCTGGTATATTTTGAGGTAAAGGTGAAATACCTGACGCGGTTCTTCTCGTCCTCCGCCCCCGGCGCTTCCGCGGACACCATCCCAATACCGGTAAGCAGGTACCCGCCTGCCCCGTCAAGCTTCCACTCGATCATAATGTAAGCAGGCAGCTTTTTCTTGCGAAAAAAACCGGCTATGTTGCGGCCCTGGATCTTAACACCCGGTACCACTGGCTGCAGAAAAAGCTGAACCAACACGCTTTTACCGCCACCGTTGGCCAGGTTCAAAAGAGCATTTTCCCCGCCATGAAAATTGAAGGTTTCATCAAGAATGCGCCGGGAATCATTGTTATAAGAAAAGTTCACAATCCTGATCCGGTTAATTCTGGGCATCCTGTTTAAGCCCCTCCTTCAAATAAACCGTTAATCTCCTCTACCCTGCTGTCATTGAGATAATAATTCAGCATCAGGTCGTCAAGCTTCCTGGTGGTGCGAATCTCCCGGTCTTCATCCACCAGCCTGAGCAGGTTCTCCCGCTCCAGCAGCCGGCAGGTGCTCAAGATAGTGCCCGCTTTTGTTTTACGGCCTTTTTCCTCATAATCCTGTTTGCTTTCCCACAGCTCCGCCACTCTGAAAAAATTGATCGCGTATTTTTCATCAAGTACAGCTGCCTGTTCACTGTTTTCAAAGGCCATCGCAAACCGTCCGTCCAGTTCCTCGATCAACTTGCTTATTCTCAAAAACTCCCGCTGCTTGGGATTGCGGTTCCGGCTGCCATAAAACAAGTATAAAATGAACATGGAAATATAGCAGAGCAAATAGACGTCAACAAGCCTGGCGTCGGAAGCAACCCATTCCCTTAAATCCCTTGTCGTAAAACCCAGCAGGCTGTTGCCGCTGTCCGGAACCAAGTATATAGTACTGGACGCTTCCACGATCCTGAAGTCCATCTCGTCTTCCAATTCCGCCAGGATCGACCGCACCTCAGTATTGCGGAACTCGAGAAAAAGATCTTCGTCTGTTTCTCTGTCGATCTGCCCCCTGTCCAGCAATTTCTTAAATATCTTTATCGCGGTGTTTAAATGGCTCATCTAAAGCTCACCTCGATCATAAAATCACTGATGGCAATGCGCTTGCTGTATATCGCATCTCCCTCACGATAATTAATTTCCTCCTCAAATATGCTTTCATCCGGCTTGCTGACTTCTATCTTTTTCACCCCATATAAATCCGGGTGGTCGTATTCAATACGGTACAGGCAGAAGCTGACATCCAGCTCTCCGGTGGCGTTGGCCACTACTTCATCGTGCTGCGCCTGCCACGCCTCGAGATCAATAATGTTGAGATCATAAAGCTTCAGCATTGATCTAAAAACCAGATCATCCGCGACCAATAGATTAAAAATGTCCTCCTGGCTTTTTAGATATTCAAACAGCGCCCCAAACCTGAATTCAGCCCCTTTACCCGCTGCGAACTCCAGGATGCTGCGGATGAATCCCGTATTGGCGTCGTTGGCTTTATTGATTTTTAAACGTTCGGTATCCTCTCCCAGTTCCTCAATGGACACGCCCTCAACCGCTTCTTCCTCCTGCCTGAGCCGGGTCTGACGTTCAAACAATGACAGCAGGTTAAGCTTCCGGTCAGGGTTAGGCATAAACAGGGGATTCAATAGTTGCCACAGGGAGGGGATGACTCTCTCATCGCATCTATCCAGCCGCGCTAAGATTTCCCGTTCAAAGTCATAGTTTTTGGCCAGTGAAAGCGCGAAGGAGTCTGCTATTGTCTCCTTATATATCTTTGACAGACCGTGTCGTTCAAGAATTAATTCTTTCTGTTCGTCGATGGTGGTATTAATGTTTCTTCTTATGACGGCGATCTCTGACCGCGCTTTCTTCATCTCCTTATCCAGGGTTCCTCTGGAAGCTTCCTCTTCCTTAAGTCGTTCCTCAGACAGCACGATCATACCCCGGATTTCATTCATGATGCCGTACTCTTCCTCAAGCAAGGTATATGTGCTGCCGACCAGCTTTTCAAACTCCTGAATATCCACGTCGTAAATATTTTCCCGTATTTTTTGCATAAACTGCCTGATATCGTTTTTCTTTTGCCTGATCATTTGCACCAGGTTACCGCTCTGCCCGATGGCCTTCTTATAGTTTTTGCGCCTGATCAGTTCGCGCAGCTTCAGTTCTTCAATGGTGAAGCTGATTTCCTGTTCGACTTCCTTGGTTCTAAAGAGCAGGTCATATCCCTGGTCTGTGAGCTGGTAGGTCATCACATAGCCCCGGTCGCTATCCTTCAGCTTGTCGTCAATAAGCCTGATCCGGGTTGGGGCCATACCCTTCCCGTACCTCATTACCGGATAGTACCTTGCTTCCCCGCCGTTTTGCAGGATATCTTTAATGATGTACTCCGTGAGCCGGCGGGTGGTCTCCCAGGGAAAACCAAGGCCATATCCGGGGATAATCCCGGCTACGAAAGTTGATATGCTTTCTATAGTGCATTCCTCATCCTCGGCAAGAGTCCTTTCCATGATAAATACGAGGACGGAAAAGATAATATTGTCAAGCTGTCCCGGCTCAAGCAGCCTCTCTATGTCCATCTTCCGGTTTCCGCGGTTTACAATCGAGTCTATAGCCGCCACAATCTGCATCCGTTTCTCAAAACCTTCGAGAAACTCAAACTCCCGCATATCCATTGCTCCAACCCCCACCTTTGGTTCCGGGTGCCCAGGCTGTTAACTTATTCCAGTATACCCGCTACCACCTGGTAATTAACTATCTCCTGTGGTATGTATCTGCCCTTTTCCAGAAAAGCTGTCAGCACACCGGTGCTGCCAAATCCCAGCATGGCGGTGAACTCCGCCAGGGGAACTGTCACATCTCTTTTATCCGGCGACTCCGGGAGTTCCAGGCCTTCAGCCAATTTAAGCATGAGCTGGTACAAACCGCAGAAAGGTTTGATATCGAGATTAGGGTTGACTTTCCTGGTCCGGAAAAACAGACGGATCCCCTCCAGATCCAGGTCTCCGAAATAATAAAAGCACCCTTTTTGTCCCCCTTTGCTCCCCAGCATGCTTGCATTGTATTCCTCCAGTGCGCCAAATTTGGCAATCTTATTGCCTTCGCCGTAAAGAAGCACATCCACAGGAGTGCCGGCGACTATGTTCCTGCCGGTATCCTGCATTAGTTTTCTGAAGGTAAACCAGGTATCCTTATTTTCCAGAATGAGTACGGTAATATGCTCCGGGCGGGCGTGCACATACTCAAAAAAAGGCTCCGGCGTATCAAAATAGTTCAGGAAATCCTCCCCCAGACCACTGAATTTCAAGACTTCCCTTACCAGGGCAAAGTGTTCGTCAACCAGCTTTTCCCTGCCCCATACCGAAAATGAGCGTTCCTTGCGCGACATGGGTTTTTCAAGCAACCCCGCCGAGTTCCAGAGATACCGGCTTAAGCCGCTTACAATCTCCCGGTGCTTTTTATAAAGTTCCGGCCTTTTAAGATAGCCTGAAATATTTAAGGCGGGATTAAGATGACGTATGGCTTCAAGATATCCCGCATAATCTTCCTTTGGTTTGTTCAAGCGATATTTATTGAACAAAGGCGGCAGCCTGCCGTTCAATCCCGCAGACTTAACCGGCACAAGAATTCCATCATCCACCAGTTTCCCAACCGCATGGTGAAAAAGGCTATAATCCGTTTTTTTAATAACCTGATGCAGTTCTGTCTCAGTTAATATTTTTTTCCCATAACCAAGTAATTTTTCAAGCAGATTCATCAACGGGACCCCTCTTTTGTCTCCTCTATATTCATATTCCTATTTTAGTAGTTTCCACATTATCCTATTTCAATAAAATTCGGCAAATTCCTTTACTGGAGTACTAATCCCGCCTTCTGGCTGAGATACCCATTGTCCGGTGCGCATTCCCGCAGTGCCCCAAATAAAATAGGGCGCTCATTTGGGGCGCTTTTACTCTGACACAATATAAAATCTGTTATAGGTTTTCTGATACAAACGGCCATCCGCGAGGGTGGCCTAATCTTTATCATAGCCTAACTAAAGCATGAATCTATAGTTTCTTCTCCCGCTTATAATGCGCCGTATTTCCACTGTCTTATTATCCAACAAGATGTAAAACACCAAATAACTATCGACTATTAGTATCCGATACCCTTTACGGTTCAGTCTTTGATTTTTCGGTATGGCCCCACTCAGCGGGAAGTCCTCCAGTTGCAAAATGCTCTTTTCGATGTTTTCAGCCAGCTTAAGCGCGGCAGCAGCGCTATCTTTTGAAATATAATCGACAATGTTGTACAGATCCTACTCTGCAGTCCCAGTAATATTAATCAGATGTTTTGGCATGGATACGGTTCCTTAAGTCCGCCATAACCTCGCGGAACTGGCGGCACTTTCCGGCACGGCTTTGTTCTTCAGCCTCGTCCAGTTTATCATAAAGGGCTAATAACGCTTGCTGTTCTTCAAAAAGCTGCTGGCTCATGATCACCAAATGATCGCTGCCGTTCTTGGTGATAAAAACCGGCTTTTGCTCTTTGATGCAAGTTTCCTCAATCTCAGGGGTCTTGTTCCGCAAATCGGAAACAGGACGAATTTCTAGCATATTGCTCACCCCACAATTCAGTCTTTATCAATATTATATCATAATTTTGATAAATCACATTTGAAGTACCTTTTTTAATAAGCCTGCGCAATTTCTCCCGTAATACTGTTGACCTTTCATAAGTAAACTCTAAGAGCATGGGCTTTTGATTAATAAAGAATCATCTTATTATCAGGAGTGGGTACTTGGAGCTAACTATAACAGGAGAGAATATCACCTTCTTTAAGATTGAGGTTCTTTCTGGCCTCTGCCGGTATCACTATTTGGCCCTTGGAAGAAATTATGACAGTGTACACATCTTACACCCTCTTGTAGTTTTTATTTATCTTATGCTATCATTACAGCTTTACGTCATCAATAATCCCGCTACTAACAGAGCATTTTGGATTCTTTACTGTGAAGCTACGAACATCTAACTTACCGAATACTTCTCCGGACCACGGAAAACTTCTCTGAGATGCCAGGCGATATAGTCATCCCTTGGTCTATACTGGGGTCTATCTGGATTGCGGATCCTTTTGCCATGAAAACTGGCAAGCCACTGTTCAAATCCCTCTCCACCGTGAGCCATGTCAGAAACCGTGATCTGTAGATTGTGATCAAGACTAAATGCCCCTCGATCAAAGAGTTTATGATGCATAATGCAAAGCAAAAGTCCGTTATCCTCTTGGTCAGGCCCCCCTGCCTGGCGCCACTTGATATGCGCAGCTTCAAGCGCTATCGGCACCCTCCCAAGCCAAACATTAAAACCGCATACGGCACATTTGAAAGAATATGCGATAAGGATACGTTCCCTAAATTCGCTGTCACGGAATCGGGAAGTACCCCCCTTATTAACTTCAATAGTATCCAGGTCCAGACCAACTACCTGGAGAATTTCTGAGTGCATTGAATGGGGGAAATGTTCATTTAATATATTCGAGGCAATTGTCCTGAGCAAACTGGGGTTGTCTATTAAAGCAGCGTATACATCCTCACTAAACCCGCCGGATATATTATTGTTCAGTAAAAAACGGTCTGAAGGACTACCTACTATATTATAGGACCCTGTAGATAAGAACTCCCAAATACCGTCACTTGCAAGATGATAAAAAGGATACGCAGGTGACGAGCGACGGGGTGGGCCAAAATCGTCTAATAGCCGTTGTAGCGGTTCCATTACCTCGGAGTAGGTAACCATCCGGGGTTCCTTCCTCTGCACCCGTCCAAGCATAAACAAAATTAACAGCGGCTTATGCGGCGCTCGCTGATCGCCCCTTTTCCATATTCTGATGCCTAAAAATCGATTAAGTAATTCTTGTTGAGATAACAAAAAATCATCTCCAGTTTCTGCTGGACAAGCTAACTTTCCACCTGTTGCTTGCGTTGGACTACCTCCCAGTGAGCAGTTTCCCAGGTATTGGGGCTGATAGTTGATATCTTTCCCCTCGGCAATCAGCTCCTGGATTTCCTGCTGGAAAGCCTAAAAAATTCTTCAACCGCAGCAGTGGTCTCGTTGGCCTTGAGATGAACGCTGCGGCCATAAGGAAAGTGGGCAACAGGCTATCCTTCTGAATGAAAGCATCGTGCAATCACCGAAGTGGTAGGCATGACCGCTGTGGGCAATAGGCCCTTTACCCCCAAAAGAGCAGATGTTTTGGTAATTATATCATAACTTTGATAAATCAACATATTTGCTACAGGATCTCTAGAATCTAAGTATATAATTAAATAAATGATCATGGGGGTTCGTATCGTGTTAGAGTATATTTCCATCAAAAGGACTTGAGATTATGGCCGCAAATATTTTAGTGGTGGATGATGAAGAATCCATTGCGGATTTAATTGAAGTTACCTCAAGAATGAGAATTATCACGTCTTCAAGTTTTATGACGGACAGGATACCTTAAAATGTATAGAGAATCAGAAGTTGGATTTAGCGATACTGGACGTTATGCTTCCCGATCTGGACAGCTTTTCAATTTGCCGATGCATACGGAAAAGTACCGCTTTCCGGTTACCGTACATGGGGGGACAATCACAGCGGAAAGCAACAGGGAACAGACTGTATTTACCGTATATAGCAGCTTAGGGAAAAATAAGCTCCTCTCTTTATACGGTAAAAATCACGGAAACCGCTTGGGAAATGATTTGGCCGCTTTCCAGTCTCAACGGGCCAGCATGTAATGGATTTTTAAAGTTGCCCCTTGTCCAGAAGGTGGTCCATCAATTATATATCCCCAGGCTTCATAACATTTCCCATTACATGGCAGCAAAGGGGCATCCGGTGATTGTTTCCTGGATAACCACCCACAAGCCTATGCAGATCTCCTGAAACTATCTCAATATACGAACCATCAGACTTAGCGAACAAGGTTTCCAACGCTTTTCTAAAATCATCAGCAACAGGTATCCTCATTGACCATACTTCCTTTCAATTTTACTTAAAAATCCTCATATTCAAACTAGTTGCATTTCATTCTTATATATTTCAAGAACATAGTTCAACTTAACGCCCTGAGTTCTTCAACCGCAATATTTAAAGCATCGACTAACTTGTCTATATTGTCCAATCTAAGGCCATTTCCCACCACAACGTAAGTATAGTTTGATTTCTTAATCAAGTCCTCACCAAAAAACGAAAGATTACTTTGGAACTTTTCTAATATCTTATTAGTATCTGGGAATTCAACATCTGGTATGGCTAACTCCAACACATCAATACCCCAACTTGAATCTTTTGTGTATCCCCAGAGTATACTCCACAGTCTTCCCTGGACCTTAACCCTGAATGAAAAGCCAACCTTACCCCAATAAATAGTCTCGCCATATACCGCCAGGACCTGGAATAAATTTTCCCAAACCTTTCTTGCTGATGGCTCACTATTATCCAGGAAATTCTGCATTGTTGTCCGTGATGGAGCTGGGGGTGGTTTTGCCCCCGGAAGGTAAGCTCTGGGCACAAAAATCTCTTTGCCGTCACTTGAAAAATGGTCTATTTCAATACCAGCACAAGTAGCCGCGCTCGTCTGACTTATATACTTCATGGTCTGCTTCAATATATTCCCAATATGTGTGCTTGCAACTAAATAATAAAAACTGCCTTCAGACAGACAACGAGAAATACCATCCTTGAAATTATCCCACCCGCTTTCGACTTCAACACTGTCATCTGTCTCATCCGAAACCTGGTCCCACATTTCCTTGAAAGCGTCACGGAGGCTGTTCTTCCCACAAAACTTGCGGTCCGTACACCTTTTGCTGTTAAAATAATTACTGCATAGTCCATCAAACTCCTCAAATGTAAGCCCCCACAGGTGGGAACCATAATCCAGGAGCTGTGCAATTACACGCCTGGAATCAGGATTTTCCGGCCCTTTTTTAAACTCGACAACAACTATTGTACCCTTTTCATCGACACACATCAGGTCGATGCTTCCAGAAGGCAATGCTGTTTCACGTCCTACGACCAGAAGATTCAGCAAATTCAGATCTTCAACCGGGATTAACTCTGGGTTCTTTTTTACAGCCTCCTGCAAATCTTCCTCAGCCTTTATTCTCTCTTCTTGAATCAAAAATTCTTGCTGCCCTTCTTTCACAAGAAGATACCTGGCCAAATTCAATCCACCTCCAAATTTTATCTGTAACATTAGCTACTAATGTTCCTCGCGGTAACAGGGTTAATTTTTTAAATCCCAACCCACCTGTCCACATGTGTGAAATACAGCCCTGCTTCACAGACCTTTTCTTTGGCCGTCTCCTCCCAGAACCTCCGGTACATTTCAACCTGCGGCCTATAATATTTTACGAGTTTGGCAAGCCCTTCTTCGTCTTCCACCGTATCCGTCTTGTAGTCCACTATCACCCAGCCGCCGGCCTCAAGGAAAACAAGGTCAATAACGCCGGAAACAACCGCTTCTCCGGCAAAGCCATTTTCTCCGCCTTCAACCTTCACCGAAAAAGGAACTTCCACGAACCGCTTTTTGCTCTGCAGCATCCTCCGCCAGATAGTTGACTGCATAATATTATTTATCAGGTTTAAGACCTGCTCTTTATCCTCCGGCGCCCTGCCTTCCTCAGCAATAACATTCTCAATAAAGAGCCCCAGGTTTGTGGGCGCTTTCTTAACAGAGGATTCCAGTACCCTGTGGATCACCCTGCCCCAGGACTGCCCGCGGCCGGTGCTTTTTCTCTCCGGACCTTCCAACCCCTCTTTTGACAGGGCGGTAACAGAAGCAACGCTGTAACTGGGTACATTCATGGACCTTCCCTGACCAGGAAAAGCGGCTCTGGCCTCTTCCAGGTCTTGTTTGGTAATCGTACCACCGGCCGCTTTAGCTGGAATCAGACTTACCACAGTTTCCTCCAATTCGGGAACGTCTTCAAAATTCCCATTAAAAAGCTTCCAGGGGCTGATATCTGGCTTGTCCGGGTAAGTGCTTATGACCAACAGGTTTTTTGCCCTGGTGGCTGCCACATAAAGGAGACGTATTTCCTCGGCGTCAAGGTACTGTTTCTCTTTAGCCGCAAGCTCATCCCAGTTTAAAGGCTGGCCCAATATTTCACTGGTGTACCCCTTTTTCTTCTCAATAGCATAGTACCCGCGCGGCTGGCCGCCGGTCCTGTCGATATGGACAGCCGGCTCCCAGGCGACGTCTTTGCCGGGGTTGGCCAGGAAGACCACAGGCGCTTCCAGCCCTTTGGCCTTGTGCAGGTTCATCAGCCTGACGGCGTCATTTTCCCAGGGCGCGATATTGATTTCTTCCTCCACCCCTGTTTCCATGAGCAGCTCCAGTGAGTCAACCAGCGCAGCAAATGAAGTAACCCCCTGCCGCTCGGCGGCGGCGAGCAGCTCCAGGCACTGCGCCAGGTGTCCGGCCCGGCTGCGGCCCAGTTTCCCGGTTATAGCGTATGGGATAACACCCAGTTCCTGCACGATATTTTCCAGGGCGGCGCCGGCCGGGAGTTCCTGCGTCCACTTCCGGAAAGCCTTTAGTCTGTCAAAAGCCCATTCAAAAACCTCCCGGTCCTCTTGGTCCATGCTGTCCGGGATCCCGGCGTAAAAGTTGAAGTGCCCGCCCGCCTGTTTAAACAGCCACAGCTGGTTGTCGCTTAATCCGAAAAGGCTTCCCCGGAGCACTGCCACCAACCGTACCGGATCATCCGGGTCTAAAATCGCTTTCAGGACCTTGAGCAGTTCAGCTATCTCCGCGGATTCTGAAAATCCTCCGCCCCCGGCTATCTGGAACGGGATGCCCTGCTCCTCTAAAGCCCTGGCGTAAAGGTCCATATTTGATTTATAGCGCAGCAGGATTAAAAAATCAGCCGGTCGGGGTTTTTCAGTCAAGCCAGCCTCGATCTCTTCAGCCGTCCTGTCCAGGGCGATCCCGCCGTCCACAGCCCACCGTATCCAGCGGGCTATCCGGCCGGCGTCGATGGAAGCGATTTCTCCCTGGTTATTCCGGTGGACCTTGGGAATATTGATTGTCCTGACTCCTACGGCCTTCCCCGCTGTGTTGGTTCTAACTGTGTTAAGGTCAGTGAAAGCAGCTTGAAACGAAGTGGCCTCGTCAGGCAAAAGGTCCTTAAACACAGGGTTAACCCAGTCCCCGATGGCCTGCACCGAGCGAAAATTGGACGTCAAATGCAGCACCCGGCCGCCGCTCTGGTCAATCAGCCTTTTTACCTCGTTATAGGTGTCGATGTCCGCGCGGCGGAAGCGGTATATGGACTGCTTGGGATCCCCTACCACAAAGAGCGCTCCTGGCCGGGGGATAAGCTTGCGCCAGTCCTTTTCGCAGACGTCAAGGCCGGTGAGATAAAACATGATTTCCGCCTGGATCGGGTCGGTATCCTGGAATTCATCAACCAGCAGGTGCGTATACCTCTCCTGAAAATAACCGCGCACCTCGGGGTTTCCTTTAAGCAGGGCGGCGGCGGACATCAAAAGGTCCTGGAAATTCAGCTTGGAGCGCTCTGTCCGCCGTTTGCCGTAAAGCTCAACCGCCGGCAGGACAAAGCCGGCCAGGCGCCCGTGCCTGTGCTCGCGCCAGGCCTTAAGCGCCGGGGCAATATATTCATCCCGGAACTGCTCAAAGGCGTCCCGCGATGTTATGGCGTCATCGTTTGACGACCAGCGGTTCAGGGTGACGGCTCCCTTCTTATCAAGACTTACCAGCAGCCGCAGTAAAATAAGGTCATCATCCAGGCCAAAGACCCTCCGCCACCCCAATGCCCGGCGCAGGAGTATTTGCAGGTTGTCCCAACCTTTATCCGGTACGCTGCCGGGGAGAAGCGTTTCAGCCAATCCCAGCAGTTTGTTTAATTCCGACCGGGCAGCATCCAGGTCCGGCGCGGGGGAATCATGCCTGTCCGCCTCCACCTCAGGGCAGCCGGACAAGATTCTGTAAAACTCTTTTAGGTCCTGGGCTTTGACGTCGATTTGCAGCAAGTCTTCCAGCGCCTGCGGATTCTCCACCTGCACCCACGTTAAATACTCTTCCCAGGCCCGCTCGCGCAGCAGCGTGTCTTCAAGTTCCTCTATTTCCACAAAGTCCGGTTCCAACCCGGCTTCAACCGGACGCTCTCTCAATAAAGCCGCACAGAACGAATGGATAGTTCCCAAAAAGCAGCGGTCCAGATCATTCAGCGCACGGTCCAGCCTCTCTTTTTTGTCCTGGCTGGTTTCAACGGCTAAAGACTTCTCCAGGGTCAACTGGAACCTGCCCTTGAGCTCAGCGGCGGCTTTCCTGGTAAAAGTCACGGCGGCAATCCTGTCGACATGGCATTTATTCTCTTTAACCAGGGCCACCATGCGCTCAACCAAACTGTGCGTTTTCCCGGAGCCGGCCCCCGCCTCCACCAGCAGGCAGGTATCCAGGTCCTCCACAATAGCCCGGCGTGAATCATTGTCTTGTAAACCCTGCTTAATCATATTCCTTAAGCCTCCTCCAGGGATCCAGGCAGGCGCTGCCGCCGGGCGCCGCCAGTTTTTTGGCCCGGTCCACAGCCCTGTCCCCGCCGCAGACAGCCGGGTAATCGCAGATGCCGCACTTTTCCCCGTGGTCGGCAGCGATAAATACGCCTCCCGCCAGAAGGTCAAATAAGTGGTTTAAAAGTCCTGACAACCTCTCGCGGTTGGCCTGCCGGTAGGCTATTTTCAGACCCTCTCCCCGCTCTGTGGGGAAATAATAGCCGGAGACCTCCGCCCGCGGAGATGATTTTGGTGCAAGCCCTTCAAGTATTTGCTCGGCTGCCACGGCGTACAGGGCGTGCTGGACCTGGCGCCCGCCGCAAAAGTGTTTGTGGTCTTTATATCCATAGGTGCTTCCGGTCTTGTAGTCCCACACCTGGTAAGTATTTTCCTCCCCCTTGTCTACCCTGTCGATCTTGCCCCTGAGCAAAAAGCCGGCGCCGCTGCCCAGTTTGATTTTTACAGGGTCCGCCATGCCTGCGCCGGATTTCTCCGCTGCGGCGCCGCCCAGGCCGAAAGGCACTTCAAAGAGCACCGGATCGCCGGCCGCCTGGGCTCCTTCGGCAGCCAGGAAAACTTCACAGCAGCGGTAGATATCCATTGTTTCACGCTGGAAGATAAGTTCGCCGGGTATCGGAATCCTGTCTCTATATTCCACAATGAGTTCATCCGCCATCTCCATCATCATCGCCTTATGCCTGGCCAAACCGGGTCTTTCCTTGTCAGCCGCCATCTTTTTCATGAATTTGCAGAACAGCTCGTGAAGCAGCGAGCCCCGCTCCAGCGCGTCCAGCCAGCAGTTGGGGTCATAGATGACTTCGTCCGGGGGCAGGACACGCAGGATGTATTTTAGAAAATAAGCAAAGGGGCAGCCGGCCAAGTCCTCGATCCTGCTGCAGGACATAACCAGATCAGCATTCTGGCGGGGATCAAACCGGCTGTCACAGGCAATCAGCCCGTCATATTCAGTGGGATCTGGGCTTTGCCTGGCCTCCAGCGCTTTGCTGCCTGACGCAATCCCCCGGCAGCAGTCCCTTACCGCCGCGCTGCCGTTAATCACACCAGGTCCCGTCAGGACCCGGGCAGCCCACCACTCTGTTTCATCCAGGGCCGGCATACCTTCATGCGGGCAGTACCCTGCCGTCCTATCCAGAGAGTTGATGAAGTCCGTGTAATCCAAAGAGGCGTCCTTTTGTAAAAGGCGATATGACTGGAGCATTAAATTTGAAGGGAAGACAGACCTGTTTTCCGCCACATCAAAGGAAGGAAAGCTCAAAGTAACCCGCCCCCTCCTGAAGGCAAGGGCAAGAGCCATCATATACTGGTTTTCAGCCGGCCGGACCGCGCCCAGCGGCAGCCCGGCATGGATCTTCCCGCGCTCCGTATCCAGCAGGACCGGGTCCTGGCGGGCGCTGCCCGGGAAAGCGTCCGCGCCCAGCCCGGCAACAAAAGTGTTGGGACGGCAGGACCAGGTTAAATTCGCATAACTGACAATATGCAGGTGGCCGGGTTTGGGGCCGGAAGCCCCCACCCGAAAATCGCCAAGGATGTTTTCCACCCGTTCCAGAGCTTCCTCGGTTTCCAGATTGAACGACGCAAACTGCCCGGCCTGGACCAGACTGCTGATTAATCCCTGCAGTGCGGCAGCTTCAATACTACTTGAAGGACTGGTTATTTCAGACAGGATATAGGAGAGGCCGGAATTAAGGTCCCTGAAACTGATCCTGCCCTCTTCGTCAGGTACCGGCAAATTTGAGATGAGCCCGCTTATGGCTGTGTATAACCCTTCAGCCAGATCCCTCCGACGCAAATACCGTTCACGCCTGCCGTCCGCATCATCTTCTTCTGATAATTCTTCCACTGCTTTTTCTTTAAAAGTTTCCGCCATATTTTTAAGCAGTATATAACGGTCCCTCCCCCAGCCGACGCCGGAAACACTCAACATCCGCGCAGCTGCGGCCGGCGCCAGAAAGGCGCCTCCCTCTTTATCCCACCGCAGCGCTATATCGCCACTTAAAACCAGGGCTTTTAACGTACTGGCGGAATAGTCGGACCTGATCCATTCAACCAGGCCCTGCAGCACCCTGCCGGGGCCGGTAAGGCTGCCGGGAATTCCCTCCCCGTATGTCACATTTAACCCCAGGCGCCTGGCCAGCGAATAAAAAACAGGTATATACTCGCTGCTTGTGCAGGCCACCGCCGCGCTGTCTAAAGGTATCCCTTCCTTTGTAATCCGCCTGAGAATTTCCCTGGCCTCATTCATCAGCCCGTAAGCATGAAAGACGCTCAAAGAACCATCACCAACCGGCGCCGGCGACTGGCTAACCTGGTACAGCCAGGGCAGGCGTTCCACATCGGCAGGAGATACGGTAACGTTTTCCGGCACAGGCGCCTGCGGCTCCATTCCCGGCCGGGACAGGCCGTAGACCGGATCAGCATTTAAAATCATAAGCCTTCCGGCAGTAAGCAGTTCAATTAACCGGCGTTCCAGCGGGGCGAGCTGCAGGAAAGAAGGCAGCAGGTAAATGGTATCAGTATTTGTGGGAGTCCTCTTTGAAAATAAATCCAGCGCCAATGAGAGCAAGCCGGGGCTGTCAATAAATCTATGGTCCGCAAGGTACTGCTCATAGGCCTTTAACAGCGCAGCCATGTCCTGCCCTTTGTCTTTGCTGACAAAACTGTCCGGATCAAGAGTATCGCCGGTAATTCCACAGTACCTCAGCTCATATATAGAAGATGCCAGAGCCCTGACCAGCCCGGGTGAATAGGTATCCCTCGCGAAGTAGAGAAGAGCTTTTTGTTCTTCCAGGCCATGATAGATTTCTTCAAATACAGCCGTTGTCAGTATACCGGTCAAATATGTAATGCCTTTTTCAGCCAGGTCCTCGCCGGCCACCTGGTGCGCCAGGCCTGCCGTTGTTTCCGACCGCAGGTTTATCCAACCTTCGCCGCCCCTGGCCAGCGCTTCACAAAGCTCATGCCCCTGGCTGTATCCCGGTACGATCAGTACCTTCTCCTCCAAGGGATATTTTTTACATGCTTCATTTAGTGAGGATAGGAGATTGTTAATGTAAATCACCCCAGATAATAATGTATCTGTCAAATTGTGTCGCTAAATCGGAATTCTACCGGCAAGCGACTTTTCCTCTTAAATAATCGGCATTATGGGAGAATCGCTGCAATTTTCTCTGTGGATAAAAAAACTGGCTTACCTTTTAGATTAAGCCAGATTGGTGACAACAGCCTGTCATATGAAAGTGCTATCCGATACTGTAAGAAGAACTAATGAAATATCCTTTCCGAATCTTTCATTAGTGCGTCTACCTCCTCGACGGCTAGCCTTGCCTCTTCTACTACCACATGAGGCTTAAGCTCATTAATGCGCTTTGCCCGGACTCGGACTGATTTTTCCTTTCCTTCTTCCAACGTAACATATAATGTTTATGGCAAAATAGAAATACAGCAGATGGCAACTTAAAAAAACAGCGGTGAACTGGAAAAAAATCATCTCACCACCCTCTACTCTTGCAAAGCCTCAAGCCTCCCTCTAAACTCCCATTTATCAGTACGAGAAATAATTGTAATCCGTAATTTTTAATATTGAAAATAAAATACTGATACTAAAGTCATTCACTCCATTTTAATTTTGTTTTACTCCATGTTAGAAAAAGCTCTCGCTCATGAACTATGCTATCAAATGGTTCTCCAATAAAATTAGTAACAAGTTCAATTACAGTATAAAAATCCAAATCTACTCCTATTGTGTTTTGAGTGAATGCCTTCCACCTTTCTATTAATAGTCTATCTATTTCAAGTAATCTTACCTTATCTAAGGTATCTTTCTCATATACTCTTCTTCGATTACTTAATGTTTCAAAAATTGCTCCTTGTAACTTTCTTCCTTCAAAATCGTAATTCATAGCTAGATAATAGATATCATAAAAATCTTTCATTCTACTATTAAACTCCGTCCTATCAATTATAGCATCCCATTTTTCAGCTATTGTAGATTCTAAAGAATATGTTAGTACTTCAGGGGTATTAAAGTCTGGCAACAAAACTTCAAGTTTTCTCTTCTCTGGCTTAGGGATAATAATATCTCCAACTCCAATATCTATATCAAATGGCGTTCTTGTATTACCTATTAACCCTATCATCTTTATTCTTGTACCGTGATACTCTTTTTGTTCTAATATTGAGTTAATAGATTTCATTTCAAAGCTAACAAATTCATTCCCTGTATCTGTATTTATTATACTCTCAATCATTGATTCAATCTTTTCATTTTCATTAGAATAGTTTTTTATAAGAAAATCTATATCCCTAGTTGGCCTACTTTCATAATTTGTAATTAAGTAAAGAAATAGACCTCCTTTTAAAACAAGATTGTTTTGATACATTGAATAGCTTATCCTTCTTAAAAACTCTTCCTGACAAAACAACTGTAAAGTTAGTTGAAATGAAATACCAGAATTCCTTGATTTGTTCCTCAGTTTTTGTAGCACTGATTTCGTCCTATTCATCACAACCACATTCCAATCATTGTTCTTAACTTGTTCTCAGCTCTCATTTTTTTTGCATACTTCAGTAGGCTTGAAGCGTTCTTTTGAGGGTCACCTATATAACTTTTTATAGCTTGATTAACAATTTCTTTGTCCATCTTGCTTTCATTTCTTATTACATCACATATAGTTCTATCTTTATCAAATATATTTATTTCTTGTCCTTCATAGTTAATTCTTGTCTTGCCAATACTCATATATTTTTTAGTTATATAATATGGTTTAATTTTGGGATATTTAATATTAAATTTTGACCTAGAACTACCTCTTTCTACAACTAGATGCCATTCATTTGGTGTTCGATCTATATAGCCATATATATACAAGGCTGACAATAGATATATAACAGCATCAGGAAACAATCTCGTAATAATAGTGGCATCAGAAATAAATTCATCGTCTTGCCATTCATAATATCCTCTTTTAATCTTCCTAATAAAACCTTTATCCATAAACTCTTTTAAATATTTATGATGATAGCCAGCCTCTTGAAATTCCAATGTTGTAAGGACACCATCATATTTAGCAAAAACTCTTTTAAACTCTTCATATTTATCCATTCAAAACTATCTCCTTATTATCAAATTAGTGTATAGTTCTGAATTTAGTATAATACAAATTACATAATATGTCAATCAAAACTATCTACATATATGCGAACTTGTAGATAGTTTTGATTTTCAAATAGCTCCCAAGAGTATGATTAGAATACTTATTCATTTGCTAAATATTAATTAGAAATTTTATTAATGACTCCCCTGCGAAAAACCCCTAAAACAGCAAAAAATAGCTGCCAAGGCAGCAGGGAAAAAGGTGGTAGATATCGAAGTATACTATAGATATAAAGAGATATCTAGTGATAAATCAAGAAAACCCACTTCATGAGGAGCCATATGTTCCGGGAAAACAGAAACCACCTAGTGAGTAGAAGGCGCTCCTCGCGGAATGCCAGCCCCCATTGTCACCGGACGTGCAGTTTTCCCGCATCTGGCGGCCCCAATGCTATCCCTTAGCAGGGAGACTCAAAGAGCTTAAGTTGCCGCAACAATATCCAGCATACTTGCACCCTTCTTACGTCCGGCTTCCGGTCACGACAGTCCGGTACCTGCTTGCAGGTTCTGGTCGTTTTCCTGTTGAAGTTTGACCTGCCCCGTCTGTCGCTCCGTCGAAGCGCTCATCGGTGTCGTCCTTCCCCGGGGTTCCCCAGGTACTATGACGGCGCTGACTCCTCCCGCCACATACGGTCTCCCTTGTACCTGCTCCTTTCCAGAGAGAGGCGGAAGGTCTCATTCGGTTACTCTATTCCGTTGTTCAAAGCCTCCACGCGCCTAAACACTTATGTACACTTCCCCGGGGTTTCCTTACTTTGCCCCGGCTCGACCGTTCCCGGCCAGGCTGCAACTTCTAGCGCAGTCTCGCCCTGTGCACACGCCACCTCGGCCTAATCGATTACCGGCTTATTGCTTGGGTATTCGAAAACGGGTCTGCTTCTCAGCCTCAGGCCCTTTTCTGACCGCCTCACGGCGCATCAGATCACCTAATTCTGGCTTGGTTGGTTCGAGGGTTCGACCATCCAATGAGCGTCCAGAGTATCCTCGAATCTTGGCCTCGTTTAAAAGGCTTTCCTTATATTCGATGGTTAAGTACCCAACAAAACTTGGTAAAAATGAATAGTTAGACAGTGCGCGAAGGGTTGGATGATGTTAGAAAGATTATCGGTAAGGTTGTGGATCATGTGATTATAGCCTGAAGATGGAAGATATGTAGGAATTGCTGAACAAATCCCTGATTATTCGTCAATTTATATTAAGACTCCTGATTTGAATTCAACCTTCAGCTTATCATCAAACATCGTAACCTTTACAATAAGCCGCCGCCTTACCAACTGTCATCATATTCCTCCAGCTCATAGGCCGGTCTAAACGGGAATAATATTAATGCTTGTTTTTTTCTTGCCAGAAACTCCTACTCCACCCCCAGCGCCTTAAAAACCGCGTCCTCCGGCGATTGGTAAAATGATATTTGGAACCTGGCGAATAGTTCCGGGGGCACGGTGCTGATGCCGGCGGCGGATGACATGGGCAGGAGCACCTTCTTGGCTCCGGCGTCGAAGCAGACCTGCAGCACATTGGCCAGCTCCGCTACTTTATTAATGGTACCGCCAATGCTCATTGAGCCCAGGATGGCCAGCTGGCTCTGACAGGGCCGGGCCACCCCGCCCGAGCACAAGGCCACAAAAGCCGCCAGGGCCAGTTCGGAGGTAAGGCCGACGCCGTGGATATCCACCACATGCATCAGGTAATCTTTGGTTGTGGTGGTTATGGAACGGCTGACAGCTTTGCTGTTGGCTTTAAAGAAGCGAAAAGCGGTATCGATGGCCTCTTTGGCTTCCCGGTGGGCGCCCAGGCCGGTCCTTTCAAACTTGCCCGAACCGCTGACTACCTGGACCTCGATCTTGTAAGCGCCGATCATGCCTGATTTGCCGCGGCCGATGGTATAGACGTGGCCCGGCTTGCCAAGACCCTCGGGGATAATTTTGCCGCCCCCCTGCTCCGGCACGGAGACAAATTCTTCGTTCAGGGTTTCAATGTCGATATAGGAAAAATGCACATCATAGAATTCCATGCCGCCGATTTTCTTAAGCTGTTCCTTAACCCGCCGCCTGCCCACCAGGGCGTAGCGCAAAACCTCCTCGACCTCATCCCGGCCAAAATCGCCATTGGGATAGATCAGCTTGATCAGCCCGGAAACAGTTTTTCTGACCGCGATCACATCCCGCTGGTTGAGGTTGCGGCCGGCCTTGAAGTAACGGTCCAACGCGTCGGCATAGGAACGCTTGCGCATCTCCCGGAAGAACTCCGCCAGGTAGTCGGTGATAAACCCGTACATATCGGTAAAGAATTCCGGCCTGAATTTGGGTATTTCCCAGCCGGGAAGATAATAGTGCATCCGGTCAAAAAAGGCGGTGTCATTGGCCATTGCTTCGGGAAACGGTTCGAACAAATGGGATGTTTTCAGCAGCGCGTCAACACTCTGGTTGATATTGCCCCCGCCCGGTTAAAATTTCGTCCAGATCCAGGTTGGGCACGGTAACCATCTTTCGTTAAAAGGGGCACATGATTTTTACTAACGCTGTTGCGATGACCTCAACATCGGCTGAAGTATTGTTTTTCCCCAGCGAGATGCGAATCGTTCCTTTGGCAAATGCCTCGTCGAGCTTTTCACTGGAATAGATCGAGCCGAATTCGAGATAACGGATATACCATGTTACAATGGGTGAAGCGTATGCCATATTGGAGTAGAAAACACCCCATAAAATTGCGCTATCAGCCCCTAAAGCTATTGCACGATCTATAAATTTGGCAGGAGCTTTTTTACGTGAGGTTTGCGCCGTTTCTGCAACAGCCCGTGCTCGCGGCAAGTGATGTAGCCCTTGCCGTAACTCGGTTTTAACCTTTCAGGTAATGCCTCAATCATGCTTCTTACCCCGTATGCGGGATGTTCGTCTCTCACTTTCTTCAGGGCCGATACCAACACCTCATCCCGTTCCCTGCGGCAAGGGCGCTTTTGCCAATCGTAGTAGCCTTCACGCCGTACGCCTAATGCCGCACAGCATAAGGCGATACTTGACGCATCGTGATTTTTCGCTATCCAGGCATACAGCTCACGTGGCTTTTTTCTCGCTATCGACCCACCTAAAAACCCATTGCTTTTTTTAGGATATGGTTGGCTTGCGCTGCAGTTCCTGGTAATGAATCTGGAGCGCCGGCTCCAGGTTCATTATTGCCATTTTATAAGGGCCATCTTGGGGGCTATTTGTGGCCAAAGTTGCACAGGTTATGCGGTTGTCTAAAACCAAGTTGCGAAATCAGGGATTTGTTCAGCAAGCCCTAATTATGGCTACACACCCCGGAACTTTCTGCTGCTGAGAAATCCAACCTACTGCCTTTTCCCTCCACCCAGCCCAAGCGCGTCCAAAAGACCGGCAGAAATGAGCCATGCCCCTGCGGCAGCAGCAAGAAATATAAGAATTGCCGCGGGGAATAAGGTTCGGTCTCAAATATTATTCTTCATAAACGGTTTTCCCTTTTTTAATGATTTCATCAAACAAAAAGTCGCCCTCTCTTGCCTGCCGGTACTGCTCGACAGAATACGACCGCGGCGAAATATCCAGGTCGATGTCTCTGGTTAGTTTTTTCAGCATCAGCGCCTCGCCAAACCTGTCACGCCCGAAATCCGGTGATATTATGGCCAGGTCGATATCGCTGTCCCGGTCATTGGTCCCTAAAGCATGGGAACCATAAAGTATCGCCTTCTTGACTTTTATATTTTTGGTCCTGAGGGTTTCCAAATACCTTATTATACTTACTTCAATTTGTTTTCCAGCCATGCCAACAGCTCTCCTGTCTTATTCAGTAGATTCTTTGTAAGCAGCACTGTACAATTCTTAGCCAGTATATCCCTGTCCTCAGCGTATCTGGATTCTAAATAATATTGCGAAAGCAGGTCAAAAAAGTCTTTTGTATCCTCATCTAGCTCAGGCAGAATGCCGGCAGCCCTGGCAAGCGACACCAAGTCATGTTTTCTTGGCGGTGTCTTGTTGTACTTCTCAGAATAAACCGCCTTTATAGTTTTTTCAATTGTTTGTTGACAAAAAAATATGCAGTATAGGTATTTCTGCTTTTCAAAAAGGTGTCCCGCTACCTCAAAGTCATCCCGGGCAATACCCAGCCAGTTCTTGGTTTTTGGCTTCAAATTTATCACCGCCCGTCAGTGCTTCGTTTTAGAACAAATGCAGAGGATTCCCAGTGAGTCCCCTAAAAAAGGCTCTTTTTTTAACACTAATATATTATTTTAATATCTTTATTGTTTAGAAGCGTTTATGCCAAGTCGGTCTTTTAAGGCATTCGCGTTTCACTATCCGGTGGGCAGAGTCATGTGCCCTATGCTCTTCATTCCTGGACGCCGATAACAGTGCTGCCAGCACTTCATTATCGGTCATTGACAGAAGCTCTTCTACGTTAATGGTAAACTTCCCTTCCAGCGAACATTCAATTAAAAAACCCTTCAGGTGAATATCGTGTATCCTTCGTACTGGATGAAAACACACCTGTGTACATAAAATACCGGGGCAACAGAAGGGCTTCAGCTGAATGCAGCCCTCCCTCTTCAATACCTAACCCGGGTTCAATAGAGCCGCTTTATTCACCTGTTATTCTGGGTAAAATCCCCAGGTTTAAAGTATATGGGCATTACAACTTATATTTATAGTTCTGTGTCTCACTTTAATGAAAATATTATACTCCTCGAGCTAACAATTTCTTTTGAGCTTCGAGTTCAACTTTATCAAGCTTTAATATAGTTATGAACTCATCCACAGAACTCAACAGATCTGGAGGGCAAAGCTCGGCTAGATTTCGATATTGCTCTTGGATAAAATGAATTTGCAAGTTCAACTGAAAAATAGATTGTACAATAGCGTCTAATTGTAAGCGACGGGCTCTTACTTCATTTTCGCGATAATTTTGCAACTCCCGTTGTATAAGCCCCCTAGCTTCTTGGTATTTGTGTTCATTAATTAAATTTAAAATGTCATGAATTCCACTAAAATAAAGATCACGCATAAAACTTACCACTACCTAGACAAGTACTTCTGTAATGATTGGTTAACTGTCTCTATCACAGCTTTCTGGACATCGTCGTTATTCTGAGTGGATTTTAAAAAAATATACAAATCGTTTAACAGCCTTCGAATAAACTCCGAATCCGTAATGGCAGACTCTCTTCGTGCATGTTCCTCCTTGACAAACGCATCCGCCTGCTTCTGCAAGTTATCACCCATTTCACGAATTATCTTTATTTCCACATCGGCAGACGCTTGCATATTTTTGATGTTAACGACTGATTCAATGATAACAAGTAATTTCGGTAAAGACCTTAGAAATGTGGATGCTGTTTCTTTTTTTAAATCTATCCCAGGAGGACATACCTCGTATACTACCTCTTCTTTACGCGATGATGACTTCGGAAGTAACTGCTTTCGCTCACTCATTTTTAACATTCCTTTCATTAAATATCTCAATTCCATTCAGAATATGATCGATCTGTCCAAGCCACTTCTCAACCCGCTCGATTGTTATATTACCGTTATCATTCGTCTTCTGAAATTCGCAATTTTCACGATATTCCTCAAAGAAAAGGTGAATTTTTTCAAGGTTGTGTTTTTTTAATTCATGGAGGTCTCTCCTCACATTGCTCACAGTTTCAGATCTCCATAGTTCAAAAGCCTTTTCAGCCTGTTTTTTTAGTGTTTTTTGCCAAGTATTTGCATCTACGATGTAAGAAACACCCTCTACGATAACAACTGCCGCTACGGCAATCGATCGAGTGGATGTGGCACCAAAACGCTTTAGAAATTTTGCTAATGCATTGTGTGTCTCTCGAGAAAATTTCTTTCCTAGTAGCTCGCCCAGTTTTTTAAGTCCCTTTTTTGCTGCGTTTGCTACGCCAGCCCCGGCGCCGCCTGCCCCACCATATTGCTTGAAAAAAGCAGTAAGCCCAGCTTCAGTAGCCCTCTGCACCGTCCTATTGCCTATATTAAGTATGAACTGTTTATATATCGGAGATTTTAACTCAACAGACCGCTGAAAATCTTTTACCGCTGTATTAAGCAAGGAATGAATTTCATCGTCAAGTCGTTCAAGCTCATCCTGCAGCAAGCCGGCAATCTTTTTTGTTTCGTTACGGGTTTGAAGTTGAAGTATATGAGCTTGAACAAACCCAACGCATTCATCTTTATCCGTCCATTTGTTGACAACGTCAACTTCACTGCATGTTTTGCGCAATAACTCGTTTTTGCTGCCTGCAAACAGCTTGTCGAGCATGCCATCAAGCCTCGCGAACACCGTCACGATTTTTCCCAAAGCTACAGATTCCTTAGCAAGAAACTCATCTAACGACGTACACAATTGTTGTCGCTCTTCCTGTGTTACCCGCTGCGCTATTATTTCTTTTTCCAGATACCCTTTCATGTCAAGCAACAGACTCTTCTGGTACGAGAGAAATACACTATGTAATACAGATTGCCGTTCCTCTGATTCAAGGCTTTCCTTAATATCGTCCCATAATGATTCTGCCCGAGGTAAAGTTGCTTCTCCCTCTCGATATATACTGTGAACAATATGACAACAAAGTTCCCGGTGTAAGCAATCTTCCGCATGTTCCTTTATTTCACGAACCCGGTTGTCAATTTGGCTAACACATTCTGGTACCCGGTTTACAACCAAGATCAGTTCCGTATCAGAATCAATCAATTGGCTAATAAACTGCATAAAGTAGTGGTCGTTTTCCTTAAATCCGATTCGATATGAAACAACATACACGATGATATCGCTATTGGGAATAAACTCCTTTAAAACCTCGTCATGCTCTTCCTGGATACTGCCGTAACCGGGTGTATCAAATAGCCTGAGACCGGATAGCTCGTGCGGGAAAGCCGGGATTACAGATCGGAGCCGGAGTAGATCCTTGTCTGGGTGAAGAGATAACTTTTCGAACATGGATGGCGACAATTCTTCCACTGTTGCATCCTTATTAATGGCATAATATTCTTGGGCGATTAGATCTGGATCATCCATAATTTCGATCACTGTCCCCGTTGTCGGGCTAGCGCTCGTCTTAAGCATTTCCTTACCTAACAATCCATTAATGAGTGTGGTTTTACCACTGCTGGTCTCTCCAAGCATCACGACATAGCTTTCCGGTTTTGTTATGCGTTCAAATAAAAATCGGGATAATACCAGAAACCTGCGATCTGGTATTTCATCAGCAATTCTGTTGATTTCATTCATTCGTTGTAGTAATATTTCTACAAGCATAAGATCTGCTCCTTGATATTCTTTAAGATGCGCTCATCTTCCCTAAGCTGCATCAGTTCATTTTCCAACTCATCAGCACTCTGGTTATATATCATTTCATGCCGGTGTTTTTTATCTTCCACCTGTTTAGCCTGTGTCATCTTGAAATCCCGCAGCGCCTGTTCTATATGATCAAATACTGAGTTGCAGCAGTTGTCCACTCCCTGTCTAAGATCATCCCTAAACAAGCGGATCGGCTCTTCCAAGTCGCGTATGGAAAGACTCTGTTGTTTCTTATTCACCCCTTGCTTGGTCTTACCGCCTAACCAGTTGGATAACGCTATACTGATGATTACGCCGACGATTGCTCCGTACGGACCAAACCTGGCCCCTATCGCGCCGCCTGCTTTTATGCCCGCCAACACTCCGGCAAGGTTAAAAATGGGCGGAAGCGCTTTTTCGAATTTCAACTTTACTTCTCTTTGGAAGCTACCGGTATGTTTAAACTCGTCCTTAGGTGTTCTAATCTCCAGTTTTCCAATAGCTACTTCTGCGTTTTTTTGAATCTCAAACAGCTTTAAAGACAAGTCCTCCATCACTTCCTTCAGGATGTAGTTGTAAGTATCAACAAATGCTCTGTTCAACAACTCCCCATCTGCAACCCCGCTGCTGATAATACGGCGCATCTCGCTACGCAGGTTTTCCGACTGTTTCTTGCTGACTGTCTCTGCGTAGTCGATCATTTCGCCTCGGTAAGTGGCTATTTGTTTATTTAAGTTTGTGATATTTTTGTTATTTCGTTCAAAAACCCCCTCGCATATGCGTTCTTGCTTCGTATACTGGGTATGCAGATCGGCCTTGCTTATGCGAAGCTCTTTAGAACACAACTCAATTCGTTTCTCTATTCTTTCAATTAATTCGCTAAAATGAAGGACAAAACTGTTTTTTAAAATAGTTTTCCAGTTAACTGCTACTTCAGACAGCTCTTTACGAAACTCTTCTATATCGGATAAGCGGTAGCATTCCCGCCGCTTGAGCCTGTCCGCCAACGCCTTATGCACGTTAATGATGCGGATATTTCTTGGAGCTTCTGTTTTATATTGGTCTGCAATTTCGTTTAAAACCTTTAGGTTTACTTGTTTGCCATCTTCCACTTCCGACGGGCTTTCGTCGTTCCACCGGTTCTGAATAAACCAGGCTATGGTTAATTTTGGCCAAGCGTAAGTAATAAATACCCGCTCAGAACGAGTGATCGGCGGAACTGTTCGCAGAAGAAAAATGGCTGCTGAAAGCCGTTCAATGTATTTTATCGTAGTTTCGACATTATGTAGATTCAGGCTGCCAACCCCTGGCAAATCTACCAACACCATCCCGCTTGCCAGCAATTCGTCCCGCTTGAAAACAACGATATGAGACACATTTTTCGCATTGCCAGGATTGTGTTTATTATGTACATAATGCTCAAGAGAGCTTAGACTTTGCAATTTTTTAGGAGGTGTTTGTTCATCGGCGTAAAAAACAAATGCCTCGCTATCCTTGTCCCTCTCATAACGAATTTCAACGGGGATACATGTCGTATCTTCGGCATCGATGGGAAGTACCACATCATCCATTAGTAGTGCATTGAGAAAACTACTTTTCCCTACACCTTGAACCCCAAGTACGGGAACTAAAAACTCCGAACTCGCTATGTTGTTGAGTATAGTTTCAAAGTATTCCCGATACGAGATCTGCTTGTGCTCAGTCACATAGGGGATATATTTATCTGCTAGTTCAATCATTTCCGGGCTAAGTGCTAAAGACTGAAGTTTGGAAATATCCATTGTTAGCCCCCTTACACCAGATATCTTTTAAGTTATGGACATTTCAATTGTTAAAACCGATATTTAAACAAGCGGGGAAATATAATTGCCAGAAACTCCTACTCCACCCCCAGCGCCTTAAAAACCGCGTCCTCCGGCGATTGGTAAAATGATATTTGGAACCTGGCGAATAGTTCCGGGGGCACGGTGCTGATGCCGGCGGCGGATGACATGGGCAGGAGCACCTTCTTGGCTCCGGCGTCGAAGCAGACCTGCAGCACATTGGCCAGCTCCGCTACTTTATTAATGGTACCGCCAATGCTCATTGAGCCCAGGATGGCCAGCTGGCTCTGACAGGGCCGGGCCACCCCGCCCGAGCACAAGGCCACAAAAGCCGCCAGGGCCAGTTCGGAGGTAAGGCCGACGCCGTGGATATCCACCACATGCATCAGGTAATCTTTGGTTGTGGTGGTTATGGAACGGCTGACAGCTTTGCTGTTGGCTTTAAAGAAGCGAAAAGCGGTATCGATGGCCTCTTTGGCTTCCCGGTGGGCGCCCAGGCCGGTCCTTTCAAACTTGCCCGAACCGCTGACTACCTGGACCTCGATCTTGTAAGCGCCGATCATGCCTGATTTGCCGCGGCCGATGGTATAGACGTGGCCCGGCTTGCCAAGACCCTCGGGGATAATTTTGCCGCCCCCCTGCTCCGGCACGGAGACAAATTCTTCGTTCAGGGTTTCAATGTCGATATAGGAAAAATGCACATCATAGAATTCCATGCCGCCGATTTTCTTAAGCTGTTCCTTAACCCGCCGCCTGCCCACCAGGGCGTAGCGCAAAACCTCCTCGACCTCATCCCGGCCAAAATCGCCATTGGGATAGATCAGCTTGATCAGCCCGGAAACAGTTTTTCTGACCGCGATCACATCCCGCTGGTTGAGGTTGCGGCCGGCCTTGAAGTAACGGTCCAACGCGTCGGCATAGGAACGCTTGCGCATCTCCCGGAAGAACTCCGCCAGGTAGTCGGTGATAAACCCGTACATATCGGTAAAGAATTCCGGCCTGAATTTGGGTATTTCCCAGCCGGGCAGGTAATAGTGCATCCGGTCAAAAAAGGCGGTGTCGTTGGCCATTGCTTCGGGGAACGGTTCGAATAAATGGGATGTTTTCAGCAGCACGTCAACACTCTGGTTGATATTGCCCACAAAGACCATTGAGGCTGACGCCGCTTTCTCCTCCCGGCCCCGGGCAAAGGAACCTGAGGCCATGTAGTCCTTCATAATCTGGACGCCGTCTTTATCTTTAAAGGTAATACCCGCCACTTCGTCAAAAGCCACGGTATCCCACAGGCCAACCAGGCCCACCTGCCTGGTGGACATGTTGTAAAACAGGTTGGCGACAGTGCTCTGGCCGCCGGAAACCAGGATTGAGTTGGGGGATATTTCTTTATAAATATGGGACTTGCCTGTGTTTCTCGGTCCCAGTTCGCACAGGTTGTAGTTGTTCTCCACCAGGGGAATCATGCGGCACAACATATGCCACTTTACCTCGCTGGATAACTGGGTGGGTTCCAGGCCGATGGATCTGATCAGGGCGTCGATCCACTCCTCTTTGGTAAAGTGCCCCCGCCCGGTTAAAATTTCGTCCAGATCCAGGTTGGGCATCTGGATCGGCGTGAGGCTGCCGACGTAAAAAGGGCTGGCCCCCCGCTGTTCCTCATCAAAGAAGTAGTCCATCTTAACGATGCACCAGATCCCGCCGGTCAGCAGTTTCTCATATTGCTTCACATAAGACGGGATAATACTTACTCCTTTGATGCCCAGATTGGAGAACTCAGCCTCATAAACGTCTTTCTTCTCATTGAGTTTGACCGTCAGCCGATCTATCACGGTATATTTGCCCAGTTCCCGGATCTTGGACTTGACCTTTTCCGCCTCATCCGGCCGGACGAAGTTATCGGCCAGGATGTTTTTGACCCGCTCCACCCCGTCCCGAATGCCATCTTCGTCATCGGTGGCGCAGTACATGCCGAGGAGGTATTCCAGCACGTAAACAGGCACATTGGCGCCTTCCTTGATCTGCTTGGTCAGGTCCTTGCGCACCACCCGGCCGGGAAAATATTGATTTAACCTGGCGCTTAATTCATCCATTACCATCCCTCGCTAAAAACCAAAATCCTCACTGCTGAAGGCCAGATCGATCGTGAAGGGTACCCGGTCGTAGATTTTTTCCACCGGTTCCTCTTCGTCTTCCATGATCAGGTGGTATTTTTGCGTCTTATCGTACTTCATGTTTTTCAACACAAATTTTTCTCTGAACTTTCTTTCCGCCGGGTCGTCTGATGTTTTATCGGCAATGATGATATTTTCATTGGAGACGCGGTTGCCGGCCTGGTCAGCCAGGTAGAGCTTGAGCCGGCAGGGCTGTCTTTTTCCCGCCAGTTTCTCCGTTTGGAAGAACTCCAGATAGGTGATGGTGTTGGTAATCTTCCGGGAAATACTGGTCAGGGACACCGCCACCTTTAGCACATCTCCGGCGGACTTGCCCCGCTCGTTTTTAAAGTGGAGCAGCGGGATCACGATCTCCTGGGGCAAAGGGCCGCCATGCACATAGTTGGCCCCGCCCCCCTTGACCGGGAACCGGTTGGCCCCCCGGGGGGTGATGCAATTGAGGGCAGTATCGTCCCCCAGCAGGTATTTCATGCTAAAAGTCAGGGTCCCCTCCAACTGCTTGTCCCGCCCGGTCAGGATGAACCTCCTGTTGATGTAAGCATTGGCGCCAATGTCTCCGGGGGTCTTGTCGGATTCGGCCAGACCCTGGCGCTGGTAGATAAAGCCGTGGTCGGCCACAATATATATATGGGTGGCCGCGACGTCATTGACCAGTCTGGTTACCAGCGAGCTTAACTGACCCAGGGTCTCCTCCACAGCATCAAATACTTCGCGTTCGGTGGGGTAATGGTCACCCCTGGCGTCAATGCTGTTGTGGTAGATATAAATCAAATCCTTGCCGCTTACGAGCTTGCGGAAATCCTCCCTTCTTAAGTCCACCAGGTCCTTATAGCGGAGGGCAATGCTTTTTTCTACCTGCAGGTTCAGGATTTTATTGCGGTTTTCCAGGCCCTCGCATAAGACGCCGTCCACTCTGACACTGTAATCCTCGCCGATCTCAATGTGCCGGTACGGCAGCAGGCAGGCCATGCCCAGGCTGGTGCAGGAGGGCAGCACACCCTGCATGGCCGTGAGCACAACCGAGCCTTTGCGCCCGGTATTGAGGCGCCGGGCCAGTTCCCTGGCCGCCTCAAAGCGCAGGGCGTCGGAGACAATGACAAACACCCTTTTCCCTTTCATTAAGTGCGGCCGGAGCTGCCGCCGGAAGAAACCCCACTGGGTCGGCAAAGAGTCAAGAGCCCAGCGCTCCTGCAAGGCCTCGATGCTGCCGCTCCACTTGACAGCCAGGGTGTTCAGATAGCCGTTGACGTAAGTGTTTTCAATTTTTTCCCGCAGTAATTCAAACCATTCCCGGCGCACCGCCCGGTCTAAGTAATAGATAAATTTCCGGTAGGCGGTGTCAATCCGGCAGTATTCCTTAGCGTACTGCTGAAAAAAGTCGTGGGGCTGGTACTCCTTGATCGTGTCCTTATGGGTTTGCCACTGGTTCAGCAGCACACAGGCCCAGTAAGCGGCATTGTATTCGTTTTCATACACTTTAAACCAGTGCTTGTTCCGGCGCTCCAGAATAATTTCGCTGTATTTATCAAACTGGCCCGCGCCGGCCAGCAGGTTTCCCAGGATGTCCCGGATGATCGCCTCGTCAAACAGGGCGAACAAGTCGCACTCCCGGTAATCGTCCACTTCCCACTGGGTTAGATAACCCTTCAGCTTCAGCTGCTCCTGCACCGTGCCGGCCAGCTGCCGGTAGGCTTCTACTGTATTAGCGCCGCCCATGAAATGGCTTAAAAACACCACGGCGTCGTTTTTCCGCGGGCTGACATAAGGCTCCCATTGTTCAGGCAGTTCCCGGCGCAAAGAAAAGGACAGCCCGGTAACCAGGAAAAACAGGCCCAGCGTGCCCAGGTCTTTTTGTTCCAGCTGGTAGCCATAACGTTTACCGATGAGATTCCAGAAAGCAGCGGAATCACCCAACATATCAATGCTTTCGTAAAAGGCTGTCCCGCCGGCAGTGTGCTCGGCCAAGAGCGCCATCAGCACTTCCTCCAAACCGGGATAGGGCAGCTTGCATAGCACCGAAAGTACCGCGATGTCCAGTGTATCTTCTGTATATGTAGTTAGCGAGTATGACTTGAAGGACTTGCGCCTTTCTTTGTCGTTGAAGAATCTGAGGTACTTGCGGAAAGAGGCGCGCAGCGAATCATCGGTTACATTGAGCTCCCGCATCAGCGCCGTGGCCTTGTCGGCGGAAAAATCAATGCTGTACTTCTGGATATCCAGCAGGTAGTTCTCCCGCGCCGGCGGTTTGCCAAAAGGGGCGTAAATGAGGTAGTTGCCCGACGTGTCTTCATGCTCCAGGATATACTTGACCTGAAAGCTGTTCCTGCCGTTGAGCTTTAATATGCGGGCGCCCTCAAGCTCCAGCTCGTCCACCTCGGCCGCAAATTCCCCGGCGTCGTCATACCAGAAGACGATGTTGCGCTTCCGGCCGTGGGACAGGCTTTTATTGAGGTTGTCTTCCAGCACCTCTTTGATTTCGTTTAGTTCCATTACTTAATCCTTCGTTATATCGATAGTATCGAGCGAAAGGTTTACTTCTTCCAGCGATAAATTGACATTATCCAGAGAAAAGCTTACATCTTCCAATTTATCGCACACATCCGATATATTACCTGACCCGTAGCCGGTTAGCTGATCAATTCTGTTATTGAGCTCAACTAGCTGGTCTCGTATGTCTGTCAGAATAGCTACTAATTCTTCCATCTGGCTCATCCTTTCATTTTATAGACTTAAGCTATCCCTATAAGATTAAATAATATCTCACCATCACCATGAGTAAAGTACGCCATAGCACCCCAACTTAGAAACAATGCTAAATGCATTAACAGCTGTTATCCATTTCGTTGGGGACATTTTAAATGCATTCGATCCTGCTTCTTTTCTAAACTCGTCGAATTCGACGGGTTTAAAACCTGGGTTATGAAGACTTTTCCATAAACCCAAGAATAAACTACTTGAGGGTTACCACGATAATAATATAAGAACATGACTGTTCTGGATAAGCTATATTTTAGCCAGTAGATTGGCTTTTAAGGGCTTTTTGCCGTCGCCTTGAGGGACTTCAATGCCCTGGAACTTGGCGTAGTTGACCTTGACCCCGTCGTCCAGGTCAATCTTGATGCGCTGGTTGGCCACGTGGGCGATGACCTGGTCGTAAGCAAGGCATTCCTGCATCTGCTTCTGAAGCTTCTCCCTCTTCTTGCGGGATGCCGTTTTTTCTCTCGGGGATACATCGGAGTCGATGAGTACCTCCAGTCGCCTGGCCTCGGCCTCATAAGCCCGCTGCAGCCGGTGCAGGTAGTCTGTCCGCACCCTGGCCACGGTGAACTCGTCGTAGCGGTGCAGGTAGATCAGGGCCTTGAAGCCGTCCTCCCTGCCGGAATCAAAGAGCCAGTAGATCGGTCTTTTTTGATATATCTTGACGTGGTCTTTGAAGAAGTCTTTGAGGAAGTACCGTCTGATCGCCTGCCGCGAAGTCTCGGAGGCTTTGCGTCCCAGCGCATCGGCAATAAAGTCGAGGTTCTCCTCCAGGGTTTCTTCGCCAAAGGTTACACGCAGGAACTGGATAAACCTGGCCACGATGTCGTCGTCGAAATACTCGTCGTCGAGGATGGGCAGGACGTTGTCTTCGTCGGGAAAAAATGTGGCCTTAATCCAGGTATCGGAAATGACTTTGCCCCTCTCATCCTTTTCGATCTTGCGCACATTGCCGTACTGCCATTTATCCTGCCAGTCACCGCCAGCGTAGATAAGCCCGTCAACGTCAATGGAATACCTGCCCAGCATGCAACCGACAGCATAGGAAATAAAGGCTTTTATATCACGGATATAATCGGCTTTTGTAATTGTTATGTCCTTATCTTCAACTTCTGGTGTAAGTTCTTCCTTTAAACCATAGATGTCAATGAAAATACTATTCAATTCTTCTTCGTTTTGCTTCAACTGGTTGAACTGCTTTTCAGCGAATTCGCACCAGCTATCGAAGGCATTTTTAATAGTGCTAGATGTATCTCTAAAAATTAGCAGGCTGTGCTTTTTAAATTCCCATGAGGTTTCGAAGGAGTCCCAGTCGGCACGAGAGATTACTATATTGCATTCAACTATTATGTCAATGCGTGCTTTATGCAATTCATTTAATATAATAGGTAATGATTTTGCATTCCCAACCTGAAAGTGTATTGTTGGATTTATTATACTTTGCAATTCTAGGCATACTTTACAACATAATAATGCCAGAACATATTTTAAGTAATCACATAAATTAAATATAGCATTTCCTAAATTGTCTCTCAAACATCCTTCTGGCATATACCTTGCTGATATATAATTTGACTTAATGTCTGACCAAGTGATGCCACCCATATAATTATAATTTTCATTTCTTATGTTTGATTTATAGTAATTTTTGATAGCCTCGCCATTGTTCTCCCAAAATACAATAAATTCGTAATTTCCATACCACTTTCTACTCTCTCCACCTTTGATATATGGCACCCACCTCTTGCTATGTGTTTTAAAATCTATATCATTAACATTGGGTTCAAACCATCTCCTAACAAATCTATCGTTATCGCCAGTATCCATACCCTTTTTTATGTCAAATTTTTCTCCTAATAGTTTGGATTTTTTATATACTTTATAAAAATTTTCACTAACCCAATAAGCAATTGGAAAGCCGGGAATGACTTTAAAGCTCTCTGAGCTTGAAACAAAATAGAATTCTTCATTTTTATTATTCATTGTCTGAAGCATCATGGTTTCTTTTTTTTCTGCATTTTTTATATTAACAAGTCTAATAATAACAGATTTATAGTTAATATTATTATTTAGAAAAACAAAAGCAGTTGTCTGCACAACCTCTCCATCTATTTCCTCAAAAGCTTTTGCACCAAGATGAAGCATATTCACAATCGTTTGAAATGAAATAAAATTCTTGCGTAGTTTTTCGAAACTCGTCAAAAACATCCACGCATGCTGGTTAATCATAGCAAAATAACTGTCTTTATTTACAAATGGAGCTTCCATGAACACAGCAAATAGATCGTTTTTACTGTATGGGAAATTAACTGTTAAATATTCAGCCAGCTTTGCATTCATTCTCCTCCTACCCATATAAGGTGGATTTGTCACCACCGCATCATACTTCTGTGCCATAATTCTGGCCTGTTTAATCAACGCAGGCATCATATCAGCAATATTGTTCAGCCATATAGACATTAACAGATCGTCGGCGCCGCTTTGCTTCAGTTGTTCAATATAAGATAGCAGTCCATCATAGTCGCGTGGTTCTATATTCAAGATCGAGCCGTACTCTTTAGCGTCTCGAAATACCTTAATCAAGTAGTTGGCGGTTTCTCTGTGTAAATCATCCAGGCTCAATTGCCCGGCGCCGTGTTCAAAGCTCATCAGGCTATTGCTTTCCTGGATGGCGCAGAGGTTGGGGGTGATTCCCCTGGTGAGGAAACGCCGGTCGTGTTTTCTTGCTTTCATCATGACGGCGAAATAAGCCAGCTGGTAGGCCCGGTCGTCAATGTCCAGGCCGTACAGGTTGTTCTCCACAATCAGCCTGACGGCGTCCCGCTGGGTGTAGCCGGCGCTTTGGTAAATTTCAAAAAGCACGTCAAAGGCGTAGACCAGGATGTGGCCGCTGCCCATGCACGGGTCCAGCACCTTGATCTCCTCGGGCCTGATGGTTTTGCGCTCTTCCCTGATCTTCTCCAGCTGTTTTTGAACTTCCGGCTCCTGCTCGGCTTCCTCCAGATAATATTTCCACCCGGCTTTCAAGTCCTGATCCGGGTGGCCTTCCAGCCACAGCCGACCCAGGGAGTTCTCCACCATGTACTTGACGATCCACTCCGGGGTAAAAAGCTGGGTCGCGGCCGGGATGTTTTCTTTGCTGATCTTGACGTTCTTCTTTAGCGCCGCGAAGACCTGGTCTTTCTTTTCGGAGATGTAATACTGGTACAGCCAGCCGATAATCTCCACCTGCTCCCTGAAGTCTTCCACGGAAATATCGCTGACCAGCCGCCTGATCACCGAACCTTCAATCAGCAGGTTGTTGGGCAGCAGCAACTCGGTATAGTCCTCGATCTTCTCAAACAGACCGGGCAGGATCTCGTTTAACTTGTTGCACTGGCGGGTGAACAGATAGCGGAAAAGTTCGTCGTCATCGTGTTTGTCCAGATAGGCATGAACCAGATCCGGATCTAAGTCCAAATCCAGGCGCAGGGCGTTGGTGACAATGTCCGGCACGGCCTGGCCGGGCTCGGTTGATGATAGCACCCTGACTCCGGTGGGCAGGTAACCGTTTACCTCCATGAACCTGATGGCGATGATGCGGTTAAACCAGGTGTAAGCTGCTTCCTCCATGACCTGGTCGAAGCCTTTTTCTTTAACCCGGGCCACCAGGGCTTCCCGCTGTTTGGCCTCGTGTTTTTTGAGCAGCCTGCCCTTTACCTGCACCGTGTCGGATGAAATTCTGACCGCATCGGCGATTTTGCCTTCGGTAACGCCTGCTTCAAAGGCTTTCTGGGTGATGTCCTCGATAAGCTTGCGCCGCGCCCATACGGCATAGTTTTTGATTGCGCCCTTGTCCATGTTGCACTAATCCTTTCTGCACTAATCCTTTCTGCCGCTGTTCTGTCGCTGCTACACGATTTTCAAGATGGTATCCGCCGCCATTTTTTCTTCCAGCCTGCCCCTGATCTCAGCCAGCAGTCGGTCTAAATCAGCCTGGGACTCAATATTCCTGGCGCCGCGCAGGATGCGAACCAGGCTGACGGTGACAGTCCTTTTCTTTTTCGGCGGGGGAGCAACTGCCCCACCGCCGCCTTTTTCTTTCTCCTGTTCAGCTTTTTGCCTCTCCGCCTCACAGGTAATCTCGTTCATATAGCGCAGCTTGAGCCGGTCGCTCTCTTCCTTCATGGCAATGGCCTCATAGAAGTTGTTGGCCCGGTCCAGCCGGTTCAGCAGGTCTTCGTAACCCTTCTTGAACTTTTTCCCGAACTTGTCCGCGACGCCATAGGCCGCCATTTCCTCTTTGACCTTGCCATAATCGCTTTCCACCACCTGCCGTACCGGCTCGCACTCCTTTTCCAACAGCTGTCCGAAGATGTCATTGAACTGATCGACCAGTTCAGGCAGTTTATGGATACTGCTGTAAGGTTCCGGACTGGTTGCGATTCTTTCGATCTGAGCGAAGGTGTCAATGGCGGTCTGGTCCAGTACATAGGTTTTGTTTTTCTGGAAGACCTTCAGCACCCGCAGAGCCCGGTCAAAAATCTCCTTCTGTTTTCCATCCGGGTCAAAAAACCTCTTTAGATCATGGGAGTCTTCACCATAATTAAAAAGCCGGTCCTTTTGTTCCTGCAGCCCCTCGAAGAATTCTTTTGTGTCTTTGATTTTAGACAGATCGGCAAAAAGCTGATCGCCTTCATCCAATACCTCCCGACCAGGGTAAGCGGCGTATCTATAGTTTGCCAGCATAGCTTTAATCCGGCCGGTTTCATCTTCCATGAATCGTTTGATCCGGCGCATCAGCCCGTCTTCATCGCCGGGCAGGGCGGTCTTGTTGAATACCTCTTGACAGATTTCCCTGGCATTATTTAGCAGCGTCTGGGGTATCTTGAGCCTTTTTTCCACCAGGAGCTTTTCCGCATGCTCGCGCCTGGTGAGATAGCGCGCCAGGTCACGGTCTTCTATACTCAAGTACTCACTATTTAACTGAAGCTTGACCTCCTGGGCCCTGAACAGTTTGGCAATCAAGCCTTCGATATCCTGTTCATTCCAGCCGTAAGGCGCTTTCTGGAAAGTAGTTATCATCGTTTTCATGGTTACCGGAATGTGCCGTACCGTATTTCTTTCGATGAAGGAGGACACCTCATCCAGGGCCAGCTTATTGGGCTCTTCAATGATGTTTAGCTGCACCGTTTCTTTGTACAGAATATCGGCGATAGCGCCTTCTGACTCGATGAAGGTGTTGATGTAACCGAGCTTGGTATAGTTGGCGTTAATTAGTGAGCAAAAGCCCTCGTTTAAGCGGCCCACCGGGTTCTTTTCCTTGATCCCCAGCCTTTGGGAGTTGACATACAGACCGGCGGCCTGCAAGGCTTCGTTAAGCAGGTCCTTTACCCTGGTTATCCGTTCGCTAACCTCATGGCCTTTTCTGACCTTAATCTCCTCTATTGTCTCGTTGCTAACCGTACCCCCCTTTTTGCGCAGGTAGGTCTGGATCTTTAAAATTTCCTCCAGCTCGTTGAGAAAGGCGGCATCCGCCGGCAGGTTGACAATCAGGTTGTTCTCCCGCTGGGACATCTCTTTTAAGACCAGTTGGGTCACCTCGGTACCCGGGTCATAGTACGGGGTGAGCACCTTGACCCCGATATCGTTGGCCGCATGACTGCGGTAGACCCGGTCGTCCACAATCTGATTGAAGGGGAAATTGTAGTGGGCCGAATATTTGAACCTTTTATCCGGGTAAATCTCTTCGAAGATTATTTCGGCGGCCTTCTGGATTACCTCGGCCAGATCCACCTGGATACTCTTGATTTCCCTGTTGATATCCTGTTCTTCGTGGGTGAGGAAGATATACTGGTCGCCGTTTTTTTGCACCAGGGTTTCCTTAACCAGCCTCTTCAGCGATTCTTCTATCTTTTTCTTTAAGTCTATTTTATCTTCGTCAATATGGCTTACCATCAAGGTAGCCAGGTTTTCAATATTGGCCGTTATTTCTTTGACATATTTGATCATAAAAAGGACTTTTAGAATCTCCACGTCAAAACCGTTGAGGACTTCGCTGTCCTGGGCGTGGATCATTACCGTGCGGATGGTGGAGTCTAAAAAGGTCTCAATGGTATCATAGAAGGCGGAAAAAGGAATCAGGGCGCCCTGTTCGCCGCCAGCATAGCGGATAGCCGATTCCTGGAAGGAGCTGATCATGGAGCGCTCGCCCTCGGACAGGTGCTTGCCGGTGGAACCGTGGATCCTTACCTGGGTAAGCACTAACTGAAGGAGATTGAACTGGTAGGGAATAAACGGGTAAACTTCAGCAAAGTTATCACTGCCGGTATAAAATTTCTTCTCCGGGGTATCGGCGGAAAAGGTGATCAGGTTTTTCAGGATGGAGCTCTTGGTTTCATATAACAGCTGCAGAGTCTCCTTGGCCACCTGTGTTTTCTTGAGGATCCGTTCCTTTATCACTTCATCAACATTGGCGCTGGACAGGCTGAGCCTGGTGTTGAACCGGCCCTGGATCTTAGAGAAATCGTTGCCCTTGACTCTGGTGACGGCATCGATATCCTGCTGGCTGGTAACCAGTACCCAGGCCTTACCGCCGCACTCGGTGCCCAGATCCTCCACGACGGTTTGCAGGTTCAGCATCAGCCCCGAGCTGTCGCCGATATACTGGCCCATCTCGTCCACGCAGAAGACCACGTGGTGGTTACGGCCTTTCTCTTCTATGTATTCCCTGACCCGTTTGGCGAACTTGTCCACGGTGAGGGTGTAGTTTTCCTCCGCCTTGTTGTACCAGTTTCGGGCCGCCTCTTCGCTCATCCTGGTGACGGCGGCCAGGGCGGCAACGATGGCGTCTTCCTCGTAATAGAAGTCATCCCGGGCTGCGGTCCACTGCCGTCCGGCCAGGCGGGCAAACTCATCCTGGAATGCCGCGTAGGCGCCGTCGGCGTACATCTGCCTTTCCAGGTCGGCCACCCAGGGGATGGAACCGCAAAAGCCCTGCATATCATTAAAAACCCGGTTAAAGACTTTGACAATCGCGTCTTTATTGGCTTTGGCGTCAGCCTCGCTCTTGGAGTCGATATTAAAGAGAATGACATCCGCCGATATATCGCCGGCCCTTTTCATGTCCGCCAGCAGCACTGGATCCTTGATCTTATCATTGAAGTAATCAACGGCCTTCATGCCGTCTACCACTTTATTCTCCAGGAGGTAGGACAGGATTTTGAGGAAGTGGGATTTGCCGCTGCCGAAGAAGCCCGAGATCCAGACCCCCATTTTGTCGGTATAGCCGTCGAGGCCTTTCTTGTATGCCTCAAAGAAATCACTGAAATGCCGGTTCAGCTCCCGGGTTACCACATACTCCTCCAGCTCCTGGGTAACATTGCTGTCGTCATCCTGGCCGATTTTGATCACGCCCTTGATATCCCGGTCGATCCGCTTGCGGAACATATCTCTAATCAGCAAACTCGCACACCCCCGCATAGCTAAAATTTCTCCACCAATCTAAAAGCCCGGTAATAATTGTCGTCTTTGATTTCGTCCAGCAGGACCAGTTCCAACCCGTCGTAGGTGCCGGGGAAAAACATCACCAGCGGTACCTGTTCAACTACCGCGTGCAGGTTATTCAAGACAGTGTGGGACCGGATTATCGGCCAGGCCTTGCCGACGCCGGTAAGGAAGATAACGTCGTCCTTTTCCACTCTATTACGAATGTACTGAACAATCAGATCGTTACTGTCGGTGAGCCTTAAGGCCTTTTTGGTGGCCTTAAAAACGTGTTCGCTGCCCTTTTGGACTTCCATCTCGATGTTTTTGGCCAGAAACCCCTTTTCTGCAAGGATGGCCAGCATGATCTCATAAAGATCGAACTCTTTTATTTTGAAGCCGCCGCTGCCGCTTTTGAACTTCTCCACTAAAAAAGCGACATAGTCACGGACCAGCATTTCATAAGCGGGTTCATAATCAAAAATATAAAACCCGACCTCATTGCCCAGACCTTTATTTTCCCGGAAGGATTTCTTTTGTATTTCCGGGATGATGGCGTCCAGCCTTTCGTGGATAGTCTTCATGGCTTTATCCCTCGTTTCTTGCCAGGAACGCTAGTTATGCCCGTGTAGTATATTGACGATAATACCATCGCCCCGGGACAACCAGTTGTCAATCAAGGATTGATCCAGGAGCGGTTTGACAATTTCCCTGTTTTTTTTGTCTTTAATCAGGCCTGCCTCATAAAGGACCCGGATGTACACTTGTTTTATCTTGTAGAATGTGTATTCACGCCAGGCAGCCAACTGCCGGCTCTGTTCTCTTTTTCCGGCAAAGAAATTGTGAAAGTCTTTATCAGCCAGGGTATAGTCCCGGATAATCAGTTTTTCTTTAAACACTTCGTTCATAAATTCAAAAAACAGCCGATCGGTTTTGATGATGGCGTAAAGGACAATCAGCTTGCCTGTCGTCGCGCTTCCGTTAACCAACTGCTGCAGTAAAAACTGGTCCAAAGCCTGCATTCTTTTTAAGACTATCCGCACCAGTTCCTTTTTGCGGCCATCGGTGTTTACCTGAAAGAGGTTGTCGCGCACCACTATTTCTTTGATTTCAGCCTGGCTAAAACCCTTCAGGGCCAGGGCTGCCGCTTTTTTCAGCTCAAAAAAAGTAAAAGGGGCTTTTTTAATTCTGGAGCTGTAGATTTTTTCTTTCACTTGCCGCCTCTTTTTCTTTTTAATCTAATTATTTCATTTTATTTCATTATATAGCTAATATTATAACAAATAGATCATGCGGCAAACAGCCGTGAAGGCACATTGAAAGACTCTTACCGTATGATAAACTTCTATTGAGATGGAAATGACTGTATGCGCAAGCGGGATGTAATTTACAAGTTTTATTCCCGGTACCAGCCTTCCTCGCCTATCAGGGGCACAAATACCACTTCCCCCATTTTCTGCTCTGTAAAGCCGCCGTCTTCGCCGCACCGGACCAGAATTAATTCCTGGCAGTGCCTGTCGCCGGCGGGAATAACCAGGCGTCCCCCCGGCTTAAGCTGGTTGCGCAGGGTCCTGGGCACCGCCGGCGCGCCGGCCGATACAATGATACCCTCGAAGGGCGCTTCTTCCAGCCACCCTTTGGTCCCGTCACCAACCCGGGTGATTATATTCCCGTAGTTCAGGGTCTGAAAAACCTCCTGCGCCCTGGCGGCAAGTCTCGCGTGGCGCTCGATGGTATAGACTTTGGCAACCATTTGCGCCAGAACGGCCGCGGCATAGCCGGAACCGGTTCCTATTTCCAAAACTCTGTCCCCGGGGGAGGGTTCCAGGATCTCGGCCATGAGCGCAACAATGTAAGGCTGGCTGATGGTCTGCCCTTCCCCGATGGGCAGGGGTCCGTCCAAATAAGCATATTTTTGCAAGTCGTCTGTTACAAAACAGTGGCGGGGCACGGCAAGCATACTTTCAAGAACAGCCTCATTCCGGATACCGCGCAGCTTGAGCTGGTTTTCCACCATAAGACGGCGTTCCCTAAAACGTTGATCGGAGCTGTCGAAGTCAAACACCCCCTGTTTGTTTCTCATGTGTATCTGTCCCTTATATCTATTTGTTCCTCTTTTGATTACTTTCTTCCTTATTCTCTATTCTTTCTTCCTTTTTATTTTCTTAATTGTAACTTTTTTTATTACTTCCTTCTTTATTCCTGGCTATTCTGGAAGATCTTGAAATTTCCTGCCGCTTTCAGTAAAAAGCTGGTTTTCCCGGGGAAGTCCCGGGATAATGCAAGGAGTATAGAATTATGAACCCGCGCAGAAAATATATAAAACCGGTTGTAAAACCTTTATCGCCTATATTATGATGGGAGAAAAGTTAACCGCCTGGAGGAAATATTGGTGCTCGATCCAGTTGCCGTTCAAATAGGACCTTTGACCATTTACTGGTACGGGGTTATTATGACTTCCGCTTTCATCACCGGGACAGTTCTGGCTTACTACAACGCGTCCCGCAAGGGTATTAATCCCGAACATATTTTAAACATGTTGATCTTGATTATACCGGCGGCAATTATTACGGCCAGGCTTTACTACGTGGTTTTTAGCTGGGAGTATTACAGACTTAATCCCCTGGAGATATTTGCCACCTGGCACGGCGGCCTGGCTATTCACGGGGGCCTGATTGGGGGCTTTCTGGCCGGTTATTTTTACGTGCGTAAACAAAGGCTCGGTTTTTGGGAAATCAGTGATGTCTTTGCCCCCAGTATCATTCTGGGCCAGGCCATCGGTCGCTGGGGCAATTTCATGAACCAGGAAGCTTACGGCGGCCCGGTAACCCGGGAATTCATCGGCCGCTTTCCGGCGTTCATCCAGAATCAAATGCTGATTCAAGGACAATATTACCATCCTACTTTTTTGTACGAATCCCTCTGGAACCTGCTAGTCTTTGCCCTGTTAATGGTTTTAATCCGGCGCCGGTTTTTCCCCGGCCAGGTTTTTCTATCCTACCTGGCCCTTTATTCCGCCGGACGGTTTTTTATTGAGGGGTTGCGACTGGACAGCCTTTATCTGGGGCCTGTCAGGGTAGCTCAGCTGGTCAGCCTTGTCTTAATTGCTGTTGCCGCCGTCCTGTACCTGAAACTAAAAAGGCTTAAGAAAAAGGAATAAGTGGAATATCCTTGAAATAAGGACTATCGCCTGTAACAGAACACTCCTGAAAAACATATTATAAAAAAAAGTTTATAAGGAGGTAGTTACCTTATGGCATTTGGTACCGGCGGAGGAATGGGCGGCGGTATATCCGGATCGTTTAGCTTTTCTTTCTTTTTCACTTTTTTAATCGTCATAATTATATTTTTCTTCCTGTTCGGATTCATTTAATAACTTGACCCTCAAACGGGGCTGTTTTTTAAAGGCCCCGTTAATTGTTTTCGTCAGCCGCCTGACACCACGGCGCCGGGGGATACCCCCCGGCGCTGTTTTGTGTCCTTGTTCCATTGACATAATAAATTTTTTGTGGTATTTTATGATGTATTCTTTATTTGTCAGTATTCTTAATGTTAGTATTCCAAGCAAATAACGGTGGTGCCGATGAATTTCCAGGAAGCTAAAGAGTTGCACAATTTATTGTTCACCTTTTCAGGTATCTTTCATAAAAAATTTTTATCCCATTACCGCCGGTATTATGATTGCTACCCCCTGCTAAAAAAGAATCATGTTAAGATTATCAGTGTATTATACCAGTATGAACACCTCATCCCAACCGAAATTGGCAAGATGCTGGATATCGAACGGGGCAGCCTGACGGCGCTGATCGACCAGCTGGAGGAAATGGGCCTGGTTGAACGCTGCGATGATCCCCAGGACAGGCGAAAGCTGCTGATCTCCCTCACCCCCGCCGGAAGAGGTGAAATGGGTAAAATCATGGACAGCTACATCCAAAACCTGTGTTCTATTTTCCGTGACGCCGACCCGGAACAACTGAAACAATTCACGGCCAGCCTGCGTTTTGCAGTGGAATTTATGAAAAAATTACAGGTGGATTAAAATGAATAACAGCATGGAAATGCGCGATCAAAACATCAATAAACTGCTCTGGAAATTTTCCCTGCCCGCCATCGTGGCGATGCTGGTTAACGCCCTTTACAACATTGTGGACAGGATCTTCGTGGGGCGGGGAGTCGGTTCAATCGCCATAGCGGCAACAACCGTGGCTTTCCCGATCATGCTCGTTTTACTGGCTGTTTCCATCTTGATTGGTATTGGCGCCACCGCCCTGATCTCAATCCGGCTGGGGCAGCAGAAAACAGAAGAAGCGGAAAAAGTAGCCGGTAACGGCGCCATAATGTTAGTTATCCTGCCCTTAATTATCACTGTAATCTACTTCCTCTTTCCCGATCAGATCCTGACGATCTTCGGGGCCAGCCCGGAGGTTTTACCCTACGCCCGGGATTTCGTTCAGATTGTTATGCTGGGATCTGTTTTTGGTTCCATCAGCATGGGCATGAATAACTTTATCCGGGCGGAAGGCAATCCCAGGCTGTCCATGTTGACCCAGGTAACCGGCGCCTTAATCAATGTGATTTTAAACTACATTTTTATTTTCAAACTGGGGCTGGGAATCCGGGGGTCGGCTCTGGCCACTGTTTCCGGTCAACTGTTTTCAGCGACCTGGGTTGTGAGCTATTTTCTGTCGGGCCGCAGCCTGGTGAAAATAAGGTTAAAAAACCTCAAGCTCAAGGCACCTGTCCTCTTGAGCATCGTGTCCATCGGTTTTGCCCCCTTTGCCATGCAAATCGCCCACAGTATCCAGCAATCCATTTTAAACAATACCCTGCGGACTTACGGCGGGGATCTGGCCCTTTCAGCCGTGGGCATTATGATGAGCATTGCCGCCCTGATGTTCATGCCTATAGTGGGCTTAAGCCAAGGGGCCCAGCCTTTAATTGGTTTTAATTACGGCGCCCGGCAGTACCACAGGGTGAAAGAAACCTTTAAGAAAGCGGTGATCGCCGGCACCTTGATTGCCCTTACCGGCTACCTTATTATCAATATCTGGCCGGTCCAAATAATAAGCCTGTTCAGCAGGGGAGATACCGCCCTTACGGAATTGACCTCCGGCGCCATGCTGACCTTCTTTGCGCTGTTTCCGGTCGTAGGGTTTCAAATAATAGGTTCAAATTACTTTCAGGCTGTGGGCAAACCGGTTCAGTCCTCCATTTTAAGCCTGTCCAGGCAAGCCCTGTTGTTTATCCCCCTGCTTTTAATCCTGCCCCATTACTGGGGGATTGACGGCGTATGGAGAACGGCGCCCATTGCCGACGGCCTGGCTGTAATACTGACGGCAACCCTTGTTTTCCTGGAAATGAAAAACCTGCCGAAAAGCGAGCCCATTGATGAATCCACCGGGGCAGCCCGGGAAAATAGTCACCAGCCCTGCCAGGAAGGGAGAGCTTAAAAAGGTGGGGGCAAAGGAAGCCGGCTAATATTGTGCCCGAAACCAGCCCTTACCCGGTGGTTAACGGTGGTTACCGATGGTTAAAGGAAGGGTAAGTCAAAATTTGGGGCAGTCAGGATTTGGCTGTCAGAAATTTAACCCCACGGAGCAAAGCCTCTGTGGGGTTAAGATTTTGGCTGTGCGTACCTTACGCGATTAGCCGTGCGACTCCCCCGCCCTTTGCCCGGCAACGGAAGATAGCCTGTTGCGGCAAGAACCCGCCCCCGCCCCGCACCAGCCATTGACCCCGCTCGTAATATTCGTCAGCGCGCAATTAAATGCGCGATATTCGACCGCCTTGATATGATTATTCAAGTACCTGTTCCCAGGTAAAACAGGAGCACCGAAAGAATATGATCCATGTACTTTTTTGTCAGCGGACAAAAAAAGGACGGCGGCCGTTATACGGGGCGCCGTTTGCTTGTTTTTGGAAAAGGCAGTCTGTTGTCAATCTACTACTTCATACCCTGCCTCTGCAATGGCTTCAGCCAGTTTTTCCCGGGCAGCGGAACCGGTTACCACAACTTCCTTTTTCTCCAGATCCACCTGTACTTTTTCTACACCCTCAATTTCCTTCAGGGCTTTTTCAACCGCCTTTTGGCAATGGCTGCAGCTCATACCTTCAACAGTTAGTTTAATCCCTGCCATTTTTACACCTCCTTCTTTGTTATGACTTGTGCAATCCCTTTGTTCCAGGTCCACCCAGCCCCGGGTACCCCCTGTCTTATTTGAGGGTCGCCCGGTGGGGCTGACACTTCGTTTGCTAACAGGAGGCATCCCCTTTTTTAGCAGTCTCATCTTGTTTATTATTATTTCTGGTACGCTCCCTTTTAAGCCCCCCATGTTGTTAAGCTTCGGGGTTGTAGCGTTTTAACAGCAGGGAATTGGTTACCACCGAAACAGAGCTTAAAGCCATAGCCATACCCGCCATGACGGGGGTAAAGACACCAAATATGGCCAGGGGTATGCCCACCAGATTATAAAAGAAGGCCCAGAACAGGTTTTGCTTGATTTTACGCAGGGTCTGACGGGATAGCTTGATGGCGTGGACAATGGCGCGCAGGTCGCCGCTGATCAGGGTAATCGAAGCGCTTTCCATGGCCACGTCCGTACCCGTTCCTATGGCCATTCCCGTATCGGCGGTGGCCAGGGCGGGCGCGTCGTTGATGCCGTCCCCCACCATAGCCACAACCCGGCCTGCTTTTTTTAGTTTGATGATTTCTTCGGTCTTATTTTCCGGCAGCACCTCGGCCATTACCTCTTCAATTCCCACCTGCCGGGCAATGGCCCGGGCCGTCCGTTCCTGGTCGCCGGTGAGCATGTAAACCTCCAGGCCCAGCTGCTTGAGCCCGGCAATGGCCCCGGCGGAATGTTCTTTGACGGTGTCGGCAACGGCAATGAGCCCGGCCAATTGGTCGTCCGCCACTGCCACCATGACCGTTTTCCCCTCTTCTTCCCAGCGGTTTTTTACCGGCATTACCCCGGTCAAATCCACATTCCTGGAACCCGCCAGTTTTTCGTTGCCCACATGCCACAACCGGCCGCCGGCTTGAAAACGGATGCCCTGCCCCGGAACGGCCTTAAAATCCCCGGCTTCCAGCGTCAAATCAAGCCCGGCCTCTCCGGCCCGCTTTACCACGGCCTGCCCCACGGGGTGTTCCGATTTGCTTTCCCCCGCCGCCACCCCCAGCAGGAGTTCGTTTTCTTCAAAGGGCGGCGCCGCCAGCAGGTCGGTTACCGAGGGTTCCCCCCGGGTGATGGTGCCGGTTTTGTCCAGCACCACGGTATCGATTTTCCCGGCCCGCTCCAGATGCTCACCGCCCTTGATTAAAATTCCTTTTTCCGCGCCCAGCCCCGTGCCCACCATAATGGCGGTGGGGGTGGCCAGCCCAAGGGCGCAGGGGCAGGCGACGACCAGCACCGTAATCATACGCACCATGGCGGTTGTTGCCTCCGCCCCGGCCAGGTACCAGCCGCCGAAGGTAAGCAGCGCCACAACCACCACCGCAGGTACAAAAATCCCGGAAACCCTGTCCGCCAGCCGCTGGATGGGCGCCTTGGAGCCCTGGGCGGCCTCCACCAGACGGATGATCCTGGCCAGGGCCGTATCTTCCCCCACCCTGGTAGCCTGGAAAGTGAAACTCCCCTGTTTGTTAATGGACGCGCCGGTTACCTCATCGCCCGGCCCTTTATCCACCGGCACACTTTCCCCGGTAAGCACGGACTGGTCAACGCTGGAATGCCCCTCCGTGATCAGCCCGTCCACGGGAATCCGCTCCCCGGGCCGGACCAGGATAAGGTCGCCCACCATAACCTCTTCCACTGGTATGTCTTCTTCCTGTCCGTCCCGGATAACCCGGGCCGTTTTAGCCTGCAGGCCCATAAGCTTTTTGATGGCCTCCGAGGTTTTCCCCCTGGCTATGGCCTCTAAAAGCCTGCCCAGCAGGATTAAGGTGATGACTACGGCGGCGGACTCAAAATACAGGGTGCTCCAGCCCATGAGCACCGCCGTCAGGCTGTAAAAATAAGCAGTGGAAGTGCCCAGGGCCACCAGCACGTCCATATTGGCCCCACCTGTTTTAAGGGCGTGATAGGACCCGCGGTAAAACTGCCAGCCGGCCACAAACTGCACCGGTGTAGCCAGAGCCAGTTGCAGCCGGGGGTCCAGCATGAATTGATGCCAGCCGGCCAGTTCAGCCACCATCATCCAGAGCAGGGGCAGGGAAAAGACGGCTGCCAGGACGAGCCTCACCAGCTGCAGCCGGATTTCCCTTTGCCTGGCCTGCTTTTCCTCATCCCCGGCTATTTCACTTGTCCGGCGCGCCTGGTAACCCAGATTCTCCACTGCCCGGCGCAGTTCACCGGCGGAAATGGGACCCGGTACAAAGGTTATAACGGCCCTGCCGGTGGCCAGGTTAACCGCCGCCTGCCGTACCCCGGGCAGGGAATTCAGCTTTTTCTCCACCCTGGCTGAACAGGCCGCGCAGGTCATCCCCGATACAGCCAGTTCCAATTTTTCCTCGGGCACATCGTAGCCGATGTCCCGGATTCTTTCCACCAGGCCGGCCGGCGAAATTTGGCCGGGATCGTAGCTAACCGTCCCCTTCTCCAGGGCCAGATTTACGCCGGCTTCCAGAACGCCCGGTGTTTTTTTAAGCCCCCGCTCCACCCTGGCCGAACAAGCCGCACAAGTCATACCGGTGATGGGCAGGGATATGGTTGCGCTCCTGTGATTTTTTTCCTTTACTGCAGCCGCCCCGGTTTCCTCCGTTTGTCCCATGTTCAATTCCTCCGGTTTCTTCTTGATGTTATTCAGGTTGCAGCACCGCGGGCACGCCCGAATCAGTTTAATTCCTCTGGACTTTTGCAGGCCCTTTACATTTTAAAGTTTACTGTTCCAGGCCGGGAGGAGAAATAGCGCCTATTTGTTGATCAATCTGAAGACTGTTTTCGTCAATTCATTTATGACTTCGTCATCACCGGCCTGGAGTTGTTCCTTGATGCAGGTTTTCATGTGCTTTTCCAGCAAAAGCCTGGCCGCACCGTTCAGGGCGGACTGCGCGGAAGCTATCTGATTTAAAACGTTGTCGCAGTAGACACCTTCCTCGATCATCCTCTTGATGCCTCTGATTTGTCCCTCAATGCGGTTGAGCCGGATAACCAGTTCCTGCACTGTTTTTTCTTCTTGCCAGCTTCTTAGTTTATTATTGTCTCCCTTTTGGCAGCCGGGGCAGCTACTTCCCCCGGTATTGTCTTCCATTTTCTTTCTTCCACCTCCAATCAAACACATAGTACACCCCCCTACCCTAATTGTCAATAAAAATGAAACTACCCTTGAAGACCGTTTTTTTAAAACTAACAGTGTTTAGAAAAAGGAATTGACTGGAGCATTACAGCCTGTTATATTTATTTTGATAATCAAACTATATGACTATGCAACCATCTTAAAATCAAAGGATCTCTGGCGAGGTGACTGTTATGCCCGGTTCCGCCGCGAACAGGATTGCAGACGAATTAACCCACGAAATGCTGCACTTTTTTAATAGCTTTTCTTCCTGGGAAAGCTCAGTAGTCCGCAGCAGCGGCCTGTCGGTATCCGAAGCCCATGCCATTGAAATACTGGGGCAATTCGGGCAGATGAACATGAAAGGCCTGGCCCAGAGGTTGGGAGTAACCACAGGAACTACCACGGTCACTGTGGACCGTCTGGAAAAAAAGGACTACGCCAGGCGTGAATCCACCCGGGAGGACCGGAGGGTCAACCTGATCAACCTTACGGAAAAGGGGTGGAAAGCCTTTGACGAGCACCACAAATTCCATCTTGCCCTTACGGAACAAATGATCACCGTACTTGAGGAAGAAGAAATTTATCAATTCCTGACCATCCTGAAAAAAATAAATTCCGAGATTTTTTAATTCCCCTTCCGCCCGGCAGGGCAAGATCCGTTGAAAAAACAACCGGCATTAATTTATTTTCCCTGAAAATTGCATAACAAAAAGCCAACTTGTTAAGGAGATGATTTAATGATCGGCCGCTTTGCTTTCCCTGGTCAGTTTCGCGAGCTCTTAAACCTGAAGGAATTCTATCTGACCTCCGCCGGCGCCCTGCTCATCGCAGCCAGCTTTTTCCTGGAAAGAACCCGTCCGGACCCCGTCCTCCCCGCCCTGCTGGCCCTGACCGCCCTGGCTGTACTGGGCGGGCCGATTATCTGGGGCGCCGCCAAAGGCCTGTGGGCCAGGGAAATGAATGTGGACGAGCTGGTCAGCCTGGCCATGATTGCTTCGGTTGCCATCGGGGAATACCTGACTGCCGCCATAGTAGCCTTCATCATGGTGCTGGGGTCTACCCTGGAACAATTCACTTCCCAAAAGGCCCGGAACGCCATCCAGTCCCTGATCCGCTTGAGTCCCCAAACAGCCGCCGTGCTCCGGGACGGAGTTGAAAGCGTTGTGCCCCTGGGGGAGATCCAGCCTGGTGACGAAGTCATCATCCGTCCCGGCGAAACCATCTCGGTGGACGGGATAGTGGTCAGGGGCGCCGCAGCGGTCAACCAGGCCTCCCTCACGGGTGAATCCCAGCCGGTAAACAAGGCTCCTGGTGACAGCGTCTTCGCCGGCACCGCCAGCTATTCCGGCATGCTGGTGGTCCGGGTAAAACAGGTTGGGGAAGAAACCACCCTGGGCAAGCTGATCCGTCTGGTCCAGGAAGCCGAAGGAATGCGCGCCCCTGTTTTAAGGCTGGCCGATAAATATGCCGGCTACTTTACCCCGCTCATAATCTGTATCTGTGTTGCTGTATATCTCTTCACCGGCGACAGCCACCGGGCTATTACCATCCTTATTGTGGGCTGCCCCTGCGCCTTTATTCTGGCCGCCCCCACCGCCATTACCGCCTCCCTGGGAAACGCCGCCAGAAACGGGGTCATGATTAAGAGCGGCGCCTTTTTAGAGGAGCTCGGCAGAATTAACGCAGTTGCCTTTGACAAAACCGGCACCCTGACCACGGGAAAACCGGTCTTGACGGATATTATCCCCGCCGGCGGCCTGTCGCCGGAATACGTGCTCCATCTGGCCGCCTCCGCCGAAAAATATTCCGAACACCCCCTGGCCCGGGCCATCCAGGAATCCGCCAAAACCCGCGGCTGCTCCCTTGCCGAGCCGGATAGCTTTGACCTGATACCCGGCGCAGGGGTGGAGAGCCTGGTGGAGGGTAAAAAGGTGTTTGTGGGCGCCCCAACGGAGCTTGATCCCGAAGACGGGCCTGCGCCGGAATCGCCGGGCAGCGCCAAAACCCGGCTGGTAGTCAAGGAGGATGACCGGATTGCCGGTTGGCTCTACATTTCCGACGAACTGCGCCAGGGAATCCGGGAAGTGGTGGTACCGGAATTGAACCGGCTGGGGATTGCTAAAATACTTCTCCTCACCGGTGACAAACAGTCAGTTGCCGCCCATCTGGCCCGGGCCGGCGGCATCGGGGAATACGAAGCGGGCCTGCTGCCGGAACACAAGTTGCGGCGCATCAAAGATTTGCAGCGGCAGGGCTATAAGGTCGCAATGGTGGGTGACGGGATCAATGACGCCCCCTCCCTGGCGGCTGCCGATATCGGCATTGCCATGGGCGCCATGGGCGCTGATGTGGCCGTAGAGTCAGCGGACATCGCCCTCATGGCCGATGATCTGACCAGGCTTCCCTTTGCCCTGGAACTGGGCAGGGCGACACTTAAGACCATTAATTTTAATATCCTTTTTGCCATTGCCTTTAACCTCACTGCTATATTATTTTCATCCCTGGGCTGGTTTACCCCCGTTACCGGCGCCCTGGCCCACAATATCGGTTCCGTGCTGGTGGTCCTCAATTCCGCCAGGCTAATCCGCAGACGCTTCAACCTTAAGGCCACAACCGGGGCAGCAGCTGCCGTTCCGGCGGTGTCCCTGGCCGCCGGGGGATAAAAAAACGCAAGTTTAAACATGCGGGCGCTAGCTTAAAATATCAACGTTGCAACAAATCAAAGCGGGTCGCCGCAGCGAAGACGGCCACCAGCTTTCGGCGGTTGCCGCCCCGCCCGGGGAGCTTTCAGGCAAAGCGGGAGCATTAAAAGCAAATCCCGTGCCAACCAGGCCTTCTTCCCCTTAAATCCTGCCTCCCCGGCCCGGGTCTCGTATAAAATAACATATCCCGCAGGTTAAGGAGCAGGTTTTTTTCAACCTGCTCCTTGCGGCTTATGTCCCCCGCATCCCTTGTCTTAACCGTGTTTTGTACCAAATTATTTTTTTCACATATATTTAAGAACAAAAGCAGACCAATATCGTAAACAAATTGCACTTTGTATACAATGCTCTTAATATAAAAATATAACATCTATTCTTTCAGTTGTACCGGCTTTTACCTGGCTTGTTTAGTCCAAAACAGGGCTTGTTCAAGCGCTCATACCCCAGGGCGGCGAAAGTCATTCTTTTAAAAAAACTGGAGAGATGAACAGGATATGACAGAAATTACTGAAAAACAAACACTGTTGGAATTGCGAAGAAATCGGGTGTTTCTGGGGGGCGGGGAAAAACAAATTGAAAAACAGCATAGGGCTGGTAAATTAACCGCCAGGGAACGGTTGAATCTTCTGCTGGACGAAGGAAGTTTTGTGGAGCTCGACCAGTTTGTAACTCACCGTTGCGCGGATTTTGGCCTGGACAAGTCGGAGGTCCCGGGGGAAGGTGTTGTAACTGGTTACGGCACCGTGGGCGGCAGACTTGTCTATGTTTTTTCCCAGGATTTCACGGCTTTGGGGGGAAGCCTGGGGGAAATGCACGCCAAAAAGATCTGCAAAGCAATGGACCTGGCCCTGAAAAGCGGCGCCCCGCTGGTAGGCTTAAATGATTCCGGCGGCGCCAGAATCCAGGAAGGCGTTGATGCCTTAAACGGCTACGGGGAAATATTCAAACGCAATTCCCTGGCGTCCGGGGTTATCCCCCAATATTCCCTTATTTTGGGTCCCTGTGCCGGTGGAGCTGTTTATTCCCCCGCCCTCACAGATTTTGTTTTCATGGTCAAGGGCACCTCCAACATGTTTATTACCGGGCCCCAGGTAATCAAATCGGTAACCGGTGAAGAGGTGAGCCAGGAGGTTCTGGGAGGTGCGGAAACCCATGGCTGCCTCAGCGGCGTAGCCCATTTTTACGCGGACGGGGAAGAGGAATGCTTCGCCCAGTTCAAGGAATTATTCCATTACCTCCCCCAGAATAACCTGGTTGATCCGCCCCGGGCCGCCTGCGACGACCCCATCGGACGCTGTTCCGCTGAACTTGCGGAGATTATTCCCTGTAAAGCCAACAAACCATACGAGGTCAGGGATATTCTCGGTTTGGTCCTGGATGACGGCAAGTTCTTTGAAGTACATGCAAATTATGCCACCAATATTGTTGTGGGCTACGGCCGCCTGAACGGCCGGACGGTGGGTATTGTCGCCAACCAGCCCAAGGTGCTGGCGGGATGCCTGGATATAAACGCTTCGGATAAGGCGGCCCGGTTTGTCCGTTTTTGTAATGCCTTCAATATACCCCTGCTTACCCTTGTTGATACTCCGGGTTATTTGCCCGGGGTCAAGCAGGAACACGACGGGATTATCCGCCACGGGGCAAAGTTGCTTTTTGCCTATTCTGAAGCAAGCGTGCCCAAAATTACGCTCATCCTTCGCAAGGCCTACGGGGGCGCCTATGTCGCCATGTGCTCCCACTCCCTGGGCGCTGACCTGACCCTGGCCTGGCCCACCGCGGAAGTCGCCGTGATGGGGCCCGAAGGCGCCGTTAACATTGTTTTCCGGAAACAAATAGCTGCCGCTCAGGATCCGCAGAGCATGCGCAGCAGTAAAGTGGAAGAATACTGCGCAAAAATCGCCAACCCCTTTGTGGCGGCGGCCAGAGGTTTCGTCGACCGGGTTATTGACCCCGGGGAAACCCGCCCGGCTTTGATCCAGGCCCTGGAGGCCCTGCCGGATAAAAGGGAAAACCGGCCCGGCAGAAAAAACGGAAATATTCCATTATAGGGGGAGATTAAACATGTCCGTGGGAATGCTGGCTTTAAAGCTAACCATTACCGGGATGGGAACAGTTTTTGTAATCCTGGGCCTTCTGGGCTTGATGATGCACTGTTTTAAGTACTTATTTGATCGAAGCAGGCAAACCGCGGCGGGTGCCGCTTCCGCTTCAGCTTTGCCTGAAAGCTCCCCGGCCGGGGCGGCAACCGCCGAAGAGCTGGTGGCCGTCTTCGCTGCGGCGACTCATTACGCCCGGCTAAAGTTTAAACGCCCTGTTCTGATTAAGGCCGTAACCCCCGTTTGGGACACGGAACACGAATCCACCTGGCAGGCCGCCGGAAGGCGCGAATTGCAGAATTCCCTGCTGGATTTGAGGGGTGTTAAATAGTGGAGAAACTGAGGATTACCGTTAACGGCCGGAGTTATGACGTAACGGTGGAAGTGCTGGAAACAGACGAAAACAAACCAAGCCTTAAAACGGAACCCGTGGGTTTCCCCGTCCAACCCCTGACTGCCATCAGCGGGGGCAAAGCCCAGGCCGGCCCGGCCAGGGGAGGCGCCGGGGGCAGCCCGGGGAGCGGTTCTAAAAGCAATTCCGGGAACCGTGCGGTAAACAGTTCGGAAAAAACAGTCAATTCGCCCATGCCCGGCACTATCCTGGGTATCAACGTAAAGTCCGGCGACCAGGTGAAAAGAGGCCAGGTGCTGATCATCCTGGAAGCAATGAAAATGGAAAACGAACTCATGGCTGAAAACGACGGGTTCATACGGGAAATCCATGTTGCCCGGGGTCAGAGCGTTCAGGCCGGGGAAATGCTGCTTACACTGACATAAAATTAATAATTCTTTAAACAGGCTGAATAAGGAGCTGAAGGGTTCTGGAAGTCATCGTTGAAATCTGGCAGAACACGGGGTTCGCCAACCTGTCCTGGAGGGAGGCAACCATGCTGGCCGTTGCCTGTTTCCTTCTCTACCTGGCCATTGTAAAACAATACGAACCCCTGCTTCTCTTACCCATCGCCTTTGGAGCGCTGCTGGCAAACCTGCCTTTGACCGGTGTAACCGAAGAAGGCGGGTTGATTTACTGGCTTTACCAGGGTGTAAAACTGGGAATTTACCCTCCCCTGATTTTTCTGGGCATCGGAGCCATGACGGATTTCGGCCCCCTGCTGGCCAATCCTAAAACCATCCTGTTGGGCGCAGCCGCCCAGCTGGGGATTTTTACAACCCTCACGGCCGCCCTGTTTTTGGGCTTTACCCCGGCCCAGGCCGCATCCATCGGCATCATCGGGGGTGCGGACGGCCCCACGGCCATCTTCCTCACTTCCAAGTTGGCGCCGGAACTGCTGGGGCCCATTGCTATCGCCGCTTATTCCTATATGGCGCTGGTGCCGATTATCCAGCCGCCCATTATGAAAGCCCTGACCACGCCAAAGGAACGCTGTGTGGTGATGGCACAGCTCCGCACCGTCAGTAAAACAGAAAAAATAATTTTTCCCGTTGTTGTAACGATTATCTCCGTCCTCTTTGTTCCCGCGGCCGGATCCCTTTTGGGCATGCTGATGCTGGGCAACCTGATGCGGGAGTGCGGCGTTGTGGAACGCCTGTCCAAAACTGCCCAAAATGAATTAATAAATATCATTACCATCTTTCTTGCCCTCACCGTCGGGGCCACAGCAAAGGGCGAAACTTTCCTGACTTTACAAACCATTGAGATTATTGTGATGGGCCTCGTAGCCTTTGCCATGGGCACTGCGGGCGGAGTCTTGTTAGGCAAGCTGATGTACTGGCTGACCGGCGGGAAAGTCAACCCTCTAATCGGATCGGCGGGAGTATCGGCAGTGCCTATGGCCGCCCGGGTCTCCCAAAAAGTCGGCCAGCAGTATAACCCCGGCAACCATCTGCTGATGCACGCCATGGGCCCCAACGTAGCCGGCGTAATCGGCTCCGCCGTTGCGGCAGGTGTGTTGCTGGCCCTGATCAAGTAAAGGTAATTGTCACGTAAACCTTAAAACCGGTGCCAGGAAAGAACCTGCCACACCCTGCCTGAAGCGGGGTGATTTTTAACCCTTATCTTTTTAACGTAGTCCTGCAATAAAAGAATCTAATTCAGTAAACACCTGATCCTGTCCTTACCTGCAGCCCGTGTCCGTCTGTTTCTATAACGACAGCTCCGTCCAGATCAGTGCGGTAGACTTCCACCCCGCTACGCTCCAGCAGATCCAGGGTGGAGGGCGCGGGATGCCCGAAGGTATTATGCGCCCCCACCGTGATTACGGCTATTTCAGGCTGCACCTGCTGCACCAGTTCCGGCAGCAGGGTACGGCTGCCGTGATGGGGCATCTTTAAAACATCTGCCTGCAGGTCCTCCCCTCTATCAAGCAAATCCTTCTGCGCCTCCACCTCGGCGTCCCCGGTAAAAATAAAAGTCCGCTCTTTAAAGGTAAGTTTTAAGACCAGTGATATGTTATTCAGGTTGACCCCGGAACCTGTCCCGGCCCCCGGGGAAAGTATTTCAATACTAACTGCCCTGTCCAGCGCCAGGCTGTCCCCCGCCCCGGCTGCCTTCACCGGAATACCCCTGACTTCCATATTTTTCACCAGCATGGTAAAGGCCCCGGGGATTTCTTCAGCGACTTTGCTTCTTCGGTATTCCCCGCTCTCGTCGGACAAGACTCCCGGCGGCGCCAGGGCCAGACTGACCGGAAAATTTTTAACCAAATAAGCCGCGCCACCGGCATGATCCTCGTGGGGGTGCGTTAAAAGCAGCACGTCCAGGCGGCGCACCCCGATTCTCCTGAGGTAGGGAGCTACCACCTGGCTGCCTGCCCCGGAGCCGGTGGAAAACTCCTCCCGCCAGCCCCCCGTATCAATCAACATATTTTTCCCGCCCGGCGTCTGCACCAGGATGCTGTCGCCCTGGCCCACATCAATAAAGTGGACTGTCAGCTTCTGACCGCCCCCGCCGAAGGGCCACCAGACCAGCAGCAGGATCATCCCCAGGGCCGTCCCCATTATCGCCCGGTTTTTAAACCTCCCGGGGAAAGCCGGGCAGGTGGTTTTAGAGCAAAACCGGGGAATCAGCAAAAGGCCGCCGTACCACGCCGCCGCCAGCAGCACCGGTGGCGTGGCCAGGTAGACTACCGCGCCAGGCAACCCCTGGAGCAAGTCCACCAGAGCCAAAAAAAGATCCATAACAACCCCGGTGCCGGCGTTGATTAATCCTGCCAGGGGAAGCCAGAACAGGCCCATAACAGCCGCCAGAATACCCAGGAACAAGATCAGCCCCACCAGGGGCACGGCCAGCAGGTTCGCCGGTATGGATACAGGTGAAATTAAATTATAATACCAGGCCACCAAAGGGACCGTGGCCAGCTGCGCCGCCAGGGGGACCGCCAGGGCCGGGGCTGCAATCCGCGCCGCGTTGGCCGGCAGGTTCTGCAGCAGTCCGGTCAGCCAGGCAGTCAAAGGCGGCCCTAAATACAGTATTCCCCAGGTGGCGGCAAAGGAAAGCTGAAATCCGGGGTTGTAAATCTGCAGGGGTTTCCAGAGCAGCATAATCAAGGCCGCCAGGGCCAGGGTGGTGGGCCAGTCCTGGTCGCGGCCCAGGTGATGCGCCCACACAAAAAGCAGGGCCATAAACACGGCACGCAGCACGGCAGGATTCAAACCAGTCATAAGCGCGTAAAAAAGCAGCACCGGGGAAACCAGGGGGGCGGTAAGACCGGGTGGCGCCCTGAGCAAGCGCAGAAGCCCCACCAGGCCGCCCAGGACCAGCCCCACATGCAGTCCGGACACGCTCAGGATATGGACAATACCGGTTTCACTGAAAGCCTGGCGGGTCTCCGGATCGATTAAACCCTGGGAGCCGAAAACAATCCCGTTTAAAATTGCCGCCCTGGCAGGTTCCAGGGATTCGGAAGCTGCGGCTGCCAGCTTCTGTTTTGCTACCTGGGCCATACCCAGCAGCGGGTTTACGTGACCGGCGCCGGCTTTAACCAGGGAGTCCTCTCCCCGGGCCAGAAGGATAACGTGGATTCCCTCGCGCTCCAAGTAGGTCCGGTAATTAAAGGCCCCGGGATTGCCGGGCTGCGGGGGCCTGATCAAAAAACCCGAAACCCTTAAAAGGTCTCCATAACTGAAAACCCGGCTGCATTCCTTTACCTGTAGACGCACAACCCCGGACACGGAAAACCGTTCTTTCCCCTTGACAACTTCCCGCGCCCTGAACTGGTAGAGGACCTGATCCGCCCTTACGTCAGGGGAGGAGGAAACCTGTCCCACCAGGACGATCCCCTGTCCTGCGTATTGAACCAGGGGTGTTTTGCTTTCTTCCAGCCCCAGCCGGGTCAGCGCCAAACCAAGAAGAAGAAAAAGAACCAGGATGGCACGGCGGTTTTCCCGCCATTCCAAAAGGCAGCCGGCTATAACAATAACCAGGCAAAAAACTGCCAGGGCCAGGGCTGCCGGTGCTTTAAACCGGGTAAATTCGCCAAGCAGCACTCCAAGGACATAAAAACAAGTAATAAAAACAATAGGTCTGTTCATATTTTTCTCCGGCAGGGGAGTTTACTTTAAATGGGTTGGAAATTGGCAATTACTTTGACGGGCAGCAAGCTTGTTCCTCTTAAAACTTTTGTCGAAAATAGAAATATGTTCTGTTCAGTTCACACCTGAAAGACTCCTCAACATCCCCGCAATTTAGTAAAAAATATTTTAAATAAATCTCGAAAATGTGTAGGATTTCTTAGGTTTTAGTAGAATAGGCATATTATAAAGATCTCCGAGCCTGGCGGACCTTAGCTAGCGGTATGGTTGCCGGGCCGTTAGGGTGTTCTAAGAAACTAGGACGCCTCCCATAGTGGAAAGGAGTACATAGTTTTGCCTAAGACGCAAAGCCTTGTCCCTTTTAGCGCAATGGGACAGGCTTTTTTAGTGTAAATGTAGCTGCTTTGATTTGCGGGGAATGAGGGTCATCCGCAACCGGGTATTGACCGGTTGGGTGCGCCCCGGACAGACCGGATAAAGCAATACGGTAAGCAAATTTAAAAAGGGGTTTATTTGCACTCCCGTAATGCACAGATATACACAACGTCCCCGGCTGTTTCCCCTATTTCGCCTTGGATAATAACGCCGTTAATGGCCATAGGGCTTGCCGGCTATTCCAAAAGACGCAATTCAATGTCCCGGGTCAATCTCTTCCAAGGAGGTGAATTTTAAGCTGACTTTGTTCTTAGATTTAAAGGTATATAAAAACATAGATAACCTGCTGTTTCTAACTTGCAGACCCGGCCTTGAGGTTATTCGTCTTTGGAATTTATAAAATAGCCTGCCGGGGAATTGGCCTTGAGGCAACAATTCCAGACAAGGGTTAAGGAATTGCCAGGCTTATTCCCCCGCACCACAGGCATTGCAAAGGGTAGAATTTGGGAGGAGAAAATTTAATGGATTTAATTAAGTTAACCATCAATGGAAAAGAAGTTGAAGTTGAGGCAGGTACAACAATCCTCAAAGCAGCCGAACAGATGGGAATAAATATCCCGCACCTCTGCTTCGACGAAGACTTGAGCTCTGTTGGCGCCTGCCGGTTGTGTGTAGTTGAGGTAAAAGGAGCGCGCAGCCTGGTGGCCTCGTGTGCGGCGGCTGTAGCCCCGGGAATGGTTGTGGAAACTCATTCCCCCGATGTGATGGAAGCAAGACGGGTTATCCTGGAACTGCTGGTAGCCAATCACCCCCTTGACTGCCTTACTTGCGAGAAAGCAGGCGACTGCAGTCTTATGGATTACTGCTACGAATACGGGATAAAGGAAAGCCCCTTTAAAGGGGAGAAACACAATTATCCCGTTGATGACAGCAACCCCTTCATCATCCGCGACATGAACAAATGTATTTTGTGCGGCAGGTGTGTCCGCGCCTGTGACGAAATTACCGGTCAGAACACCCTCGATTTTGCCTACAGGGGCTTCAACAGCAAAACCACAACCTTTTTTGATGAAGAACTTGTGGAATCCAACTGCGTATTTTGCGGTCAGTGTATTTCCGTCTGCCCCACCGGAGCCCTGTCTGAAAAGCAGATGCGGGGCAAAGGCCGCCGCTGGGAGTTCCAAAGAACCAGAACCACCTGTCCTTTCTGTGGTACAGGCTGTAATTTCGACCTTGTAACCAAGGAAGGGAAAATAGTTGGCGTTCTTTCCAACCTTAAGAGTCCGGTCAACGGCCGCGCCCTATGCGTCAAGGGACGGTTTGGCTGGGATTTTGTCCAGAATGAAAAGCGCCTGAAAACCCCGCTAATTAAAAAGGACGGGGAATTTGTGCCCGCTACCTGGGATGAGGCTCTGGACTTGATTGCTACCCGTCTGGGTGAAATCAAGAAGAATCACGGGCCGGACTCCTTTGCGGCCTTAAGTTCCGCCAGGTGCACCAACGAGGAGAACTATCTGGTGCAAAAATTTACCAGGGCGGTGATAGGCACTAATAACGTTGACCACTGTGCCCGCACCTGACACGCGCCCACCGTGGCCGGTTTGGCCCAATCATTCGGTAGCGGCGCGATGACCAACTCGATCAATGAAATTACAAACGATGCCCAGCTGATGCTGCTCATCGGCACCAACACCACCGAGGCACACCCGGTGATCGGATATAAAATGCGGCAGGCCAAGCGCAACGGCGCCAAGCTGATCGTAGTCGACCCGCGGCGCATCGACCTGGCGGAAGAAGCCGATTACTGGCTGCGCATCAAATCCGGTACCGACATCCCCTTCTTAAACGGTTTGATGCATATCATTATTAAAGAAGGTCTTTATGACAAGAATTTTGTGGAAACACGCTGCGAAAACTTTGAGGCGCTGGAATCCACCGTTAAAAACTACACCCCGGATTATGTTTCCAAGCTGACCGGCATATCCGAAGATGACCTCTACGCCGTGGCACGCCTGTACGCCACCACGGACCGGTCTATGCTCTTCTATACGCTGGGTATTACTGAACATATCTGCGGCACTCAAAACGTTATGAGCTGCGCCAACCTGGCTATGCTCACCGGTCACCTGGGCCGCCCGGGCACAGGTGTGAACCCGATCCGCGGCCAAAACAACGTGCAAGGCGCCTGCGACATGGGGGCCCTGCCCAACGTCTACTCCGGCTACCAGCCCGTTATCAACACGGAAATCCGCAAGAAGTTCGAGCTGGCCTGGGGCGCAACCCTGCCGGATAAAGTCGGCCTGATGATCCCGCAGATGTTTGACGCTGCAAATAACGGGCAAGTTAAGGCCATGTACATCCTCGGTGAAAACCCGGTGCTGACGGACCCGAACAGCAACCATATCCGCAGCGGCCTGGAAAAACTTGACTTCCTGGTAGTGCATGAACTCTTCCTGACCGAAACAGCCGAGTACGCTGATGTAATTCTGCCGGCCGCCAGCTTCGCGGAAACCAACGGCACCTTTACCAGCACCGAGCGCCGCGTGCAGAGGGTGCGCCAGGCCATCGAGCCGGTACCCGGCCGGGCCAACTGGCAGGCGATCATGGACATTAGCGCTTCCCTGGGATACGAGATGAATTATAACGATCCGGAAGAGATCTGGAATGAAATGGCTTTCCTTTCACCGTCCCTTGCTGGTATCACCTATGAAAGGCTGGAAGAGAAGGGTATTCAGTGGCCGTGCCAGAGCTGCGATCACCCGGGTACAGCCTGTCTGCACGCGGCGTCCTTTACCCGCGGCAAAGGTCTCTTCCAGGGCATCGATCACATTCCGCCCCACGAAGTACCCGATGAAGAATACCCGTTCCTGCTCAATACAGGCCGGATCCTGCAGCATTACAACGTTACCACCCCGTACTCCATGGGCATTCAAAGCATGTGGTCGGAAGAGTTTTCCGAGCTGAGCCCGGAAGACGCCTGCAATCTCAATGTGGAAACCGGTGACCAGGTTAATGTTAGTTCCCGGCGCGGAACCATAACCACCCGGGTTCAAGTTACCGACAGGGTACCGCCCGGCATGATCTGGATGTCCTTCCACTACGCGGCAAGCCCGGCCAACGTTATCACCAGCGACGGACTCGACCCCATTACCAAAACAGGTGAGTATAAAGTAGCGGCTGTCAGAATAGAAAAGGTCTAGGAGGTTTTATAATGCGGAAGGTACAGGTGACCGAAGCTGTTGGTATGGTCCTCTGCCATGATATAACAAAAATTATACCCGGTCGCGAAAAGGGAAGGGCCTTCCGCAGAGGGCAGGTCATTACGCCCGGTGATATACCAAAACTCCTGGATTTGGGTAAGGAACATATTTATGTATGGGAACCAGAAATTGACCTGATTCACGAAGATGAGGCTGCTCTGCGCCTGGCCCGGCATTCCGCCGGGCCGGGCCTGAGCTGGGATCAACCCAGCCAGGGGCGGGTCAATATCCGGGCGACACGCCATGGACTGCTAAAGGTGCAAGCCAACCGGCTGCATAAGGCCAACGAGCTGGATGATATCGTTATGGCCACCCTGCACAACAACAGGATCGTTACAAAGGATCAAATTGTGGCCGGCACCAGGATCATTCCCCTGGCCATACAGAAACATCTCCTGGAAGCTGCCGAAGAAATTTGCGGCAAGCCCGGTCCCCTGCTTACCGTAAAGCCCTTTCAGCCGCTATGGGTGGGGGTTGTAACAACGGGCAGTGAGGTTTATTCCGGCCGGATCCAGGATGGTTTTTGCGGTATAATCCGGCAGAAAATTGCGCCCTTTAATGCCAGGGTACTGGGACAGGTTATTGTTCCGGACGATCCCCATCTAATTTCCACCCAAATCCGCCAGTTAATTGCCGAGGGCGCCGAGTTGGTCCTGGTTACCGGAGGCATGTCGGTTGATCCCGATGATGTAACACCCACCGGAATAAGGGCTACCGGAGCAGATGTCGTCTCCTACGGGGCACCGGTTCTCCCCGGCGCCATGTTTATGCTGGCTTATCTGGGACATGTGCCGGTTTGCGGACTGCCGGGCTGCGTTATGTTCAACAAGACCACTATTTTTGACCTCATTCTCCCGCGCATATTTGCCGGAGAACACATAAGCCGTTCAGATATCGTGGATTTGGGGCACGGGGGCCTCTGTTCGGAATGTGAGATTTGCCGTTTTCCGTCCTGTCCGTTCGGCAAAGCCACCTGAGCGAGGTTGTTTGGAGGTATTATATATGCTTAAAAATATAAAACTTGAAGAGGCTCAGGATACCCTTCTGAGCCTCATTACTACCCTGCCCCATGAAACGATCCCTTTATTGCAATCCCTGGACCGGGTTACTTACAGGGAGGTCTTTGCTGACAGCAACCTGCCTTCCTGTCCCCAGGCAGTGGTAGACGGCTATGCCGTCAACGCTGACCCTGCCGGTGCGCCGGAAACTTACGAGCTAACGGAGCTTCTTAAACCGGGCGAAAGATCCAAATACCCTCTTCTCCCGGGGCAAGCCGCCGGCGTGGCAACCGGTGGCCCCCTGCCGGCCGGCACCGTGGCTGTTATACCGCAGGAAACAGCCAGGGTAGAAGCCAACTGCGTTGCCTCTACCGGAAGGTTCCTGCCCGGCGAAAACATCAAGCAGCCAGGAGAAGATTTTCGAACCGGGGATCTGCTGGTGTCCAGCGGTACCCGCCTGGGACCCGGGGCTATTGGTGTTCTGGCGGCCTATGGGCATGGAAAGGTAGCTGTAATCAGGAAACCCAGGGTTGCAGTGCTGGGCCTGGGCCAGGGTGTTGTCCCCTACCAGGCGGCGCCGGAACCCGGTCAGGTGCGGGACAGCAACAGCCCCCTTTTAGCCGCGCTTGTTATGCGTGATGGGGGTCAGGTGACCGGTTTAGCGGCCACGGGAGCTGAATGCGCCATAAACCTCAAGGAACACCTGGAAATACTTCTGCAGCAGTCAGACCTTATAATTACCACCGGGGGCGCTGCTTCCGGCGTTTACGACCAGGCTATTTATATGCTCAGGCACGTTGGTGCACGCCTGCTTTTTTGGGGGGTTAAAATCAAACCGGGCGCCCACAGCGGAGCGGCGCTTTGCAACAGGAAATTTATTATTGCCCTGTCCGGAAATCCCGCGGCCTGTGCCGTGGGCTACCACCTTCTGGCCCGCCCGGTTTTACTCGCCCTGCAGGGACTAAATCCGCATCCACAGCATATTATGGCATCATGTAAGAACTCCTATCCCAAAAAAACAGGCACCCGCCGCTTTCTTCAAGGTTATGCGGATAGTGACGAAGGTAAATGGGGGGTAACCATCATACCCGGCCAAAAATCAAGCATGCTCCAGGCTGTGCTTAAATCCAACGCGCTTGTCGAATTGCCGCCGGGACGCCCTCCCGTTGAAGCAGGACAGGATCTGGCGGTCATCCTTCTTTAATCGTTGGCCACCGGGCAGAGTCATTCATATTACCTGCCGCTGCCTTAAAAAAACTGGCCTCGGGTTCAGGCCCCGGACCCCAGGAAACCTCCGGGGAAAGGAAATCATTATGGAAAAGGCTGAAAGTGTAATTACCCTGGGAACCCCGGTTCCCGGCATACCGGTCTACCAGAACAGGCAGACCCTAATTTTAAAGATCGCCCTTGATTCTGTAACCCGGGGCTGCAGCGAATCGGAAGCCCTGGGCATGCTTTTCTGGAGACTGGCTGATTTGGGCGCCCCGGTCAACAGCAAGGAGCAGTTACTGCTTTGCGCCTTTTTCCGCATGCATGAAAGCTGCCGGAACACCAGAATTGAATGCTGCCAGAGGGCCCTTGAACTCCTGGAAATAGCCCCGGAAGACTTTCACTTGCCCCCAAAGGACCTGGTTAAAAAAGCTAAAGCTGCCTATTGGAAGGAGTTTAATGAACCATCCCGCAATCTGAAAAGTTTTCTATCCAACGCCTCCAGGATTGGCCGCAAAAAAAAGGCTTTGAGCTTTATTTGCAACTACGGGGTCATCACCGGGGAAACTGAAACCAGATAAAAACCAAATCCGCTAATATAAAAGGACAATAATAAATATTTACATGGAAACTTTTTCAGGGTGGCTGTAAACCGTCAGCCTGTCTCCCCGGGCAAATCCAACCAGGGCTAAATTAAACTCGTCAGCCAATTCAACGGCTAAAAATGTGGGGGCGGAACGCGACACCACCACCGGTATACCGTAGTGTGCAGCCTTAATCAATATCTCCGAGGATATCCTCCCACTTAAGAGGAGACATTTGTCCGCCGGGTCAATCTTATTTAAAAGGGCATACCCCAGGACCCTGTCAACCGCGTTGTGGCGTCCAATATCTTCGTATCTTGCCAGCATCCCCTGGCTGTCGCCCAGGGCTGCGCTGTGCACGCCGCCTGTTTTGCGAAAAGTGGACGACTTTTCCTCCAGCAAGCCGATTAAGCGCAACAGGCGGGGCGCCTCGAAGATATGCCCGGACTCAACAGGCTTAAGCTTTCGGGCATCATTGACATAATACAAGGCTGCCCGTCCCTTGCCGCAGCAACTGGCAATCTGGCGCCGCAAAAAATTTTCCAATTGCGGTACCGGCGCAACGGTTTCCACCCAAAGCAAACTGTCCTGTTCGTTAAAGGTTATATTCTTAATATCCGTGCAATCCCGCAGCAGCCCTTCGCTTAACAAAAATCCCACAGCCAGTTCCCGGTAACTGCCGGGTGAACAGATTAATGTCGCCAGTTCAGTGTCGTTGACGTATACCGTGAGGGGTACTTCAACCACCACAAGGGCAGTTTTGGATTGGGTTACACCACAGTCGTACGTTTGGACGCCGCGTTCCTTGTAAAGTGAAGGCTGGTTCATCCAAAACCCACTCCTTTGACCGGTAATTTGGTGAATCTACATGGGAATTAAATTACAAGTTTAAGGGATACTTTATTATTCCAATGAGTTTTTTATAGTTAACACCTTTGAGTCCTATTTTACCATATTTTTTACCTGGGGCAAATATATTCACCTTAACCCATAACGTCAAATATATAGCTTCATACTTTATTCACAAGGAAGTACAGTTATGTCCGATACATACACAATTAAACCCGTGGGAGTAATTAAGCGCCCGGACAACAAACAAAACGAAGCTCCAGGTTTAATTCCCCACGCCATCATAGAGGTTTTCCCCGAATATGCAAAAGCCATCCAGAGTGTGGAACAAAATTCCCACCTGTGGATCCTGACCTGGTTTCACCTTGCCAAAAGGGATACCCTTACGGTCAAACCTTCCAGGAACAATCCCAATCTTTCTTCCTTTGGCGTTTTTGGGATCAGGGCGCCGGTCCGCCCCAACCCCATCGGCATGTACCTGGTCCGGTTGGTTAAAGTGGAGAACAACCTTCTTTACGTCAAGAATATTGACGCCCTGGACGGTACACCTGTAATTGATATAAAACCTTATTACGAAAATGATATCGTCTTTTCCCCCCGCACTCCAAACATTAAGCCTGTTTACAGGGAAAAGTTGAAAAAGCTATTTTTAAGGCAGGCCATTGCCCACCATCAAGAAGAATGCCCCGGCCTGTACATGGGAATACGTATGGCTGTTCTGGCAGAAGAAATATTGGGCCACATCAATTCACCGGATCTCAACATCCTGGTGGAGGGGTCCCCCTGTCTGGCCGATACCCTGCAAGGCCTGACCAGATCCAGGCTGGCCAACCCACCCAGATTCAGATACAGCTGTTCCGCGTCCCGGGACACGAGCACCTGGGACAAAAAAGGGGAGTTGTTGCAAATCTCCGCCCTGCGAAGGATCAGCTTCGGGGATTTTTGGGAATTGCCCGACACAGAAATAATGAAATATTCTTTACCCTGACATTCCCGCAGCACACCGTTGTTTTCTGTGATACAAATAATAAGACTTTCTCCCCCATATATTCTCTAAAACATTTATTACTTGCCTGGCCCGGCTTTCCCGCCCTAAGAAAACCGGGAATTTTTTTGCTTAAGCGCCTTCCTGCTGTTACCGTGCCGTGTTCAAACAGAAGCAAAAACAAATCCATAATTAACTTTTTCGCCGTCAGGTGAAATTTGGTGTTCCCATTTAACACTGGGCGGGTTATAATTAAACAACAAGAAATATAAAATGTTAAAATATACTTACATTGTTCTCCGAGCCACACGACCTAAGGCTTTTAAAGGCTATGGTTGGTTGGACGTCAGGGTGTGTTTGGAAACGGGCGCGCCTTCCATTGCGAAAAGGAGACCTGGT
>CAZCGU010000006.1:13231-50888 GCA_964498525.1 uncultured Pelotomaculum sp. | reverse complement strand
CGTCAGGGTGTGTTTGGAAACGGGCGCGCCTTCCATTGCGAAAAGGAGACCTGGTCACCGGCAACTTCTTGCCGGGCTAGCTTTGCTTTTCGCATCGCCGGCCCGGCATTGCGTTTGTAAAAAATATATTTGCCCTCCGAGCCACATGACCTAAGGCCCTTAAAGGCTATGGTTGGTTGGACGTCAGGGTGCGTTTGGAAACGGGCGCGCCTTCCATTGCGAAAAGGAGACCTGGTTACCGGCGGCTTCTTGCCGGGCTAGCTTTGCTTTTCGCATCGCCGGCCCGGCATTACATTTATAAGGAAATCATAGAGGGAGGTGATTCATGGCAGAGGTTTTTATTCAAGTGGGATTGCGTACAGATCCTCAGGGAGGGTGCTCGGGCACCAATAAACCCCTGCAGGATAAGAACATGCCGGACAGCAAGAGCCGGTTGGTTTCATGGCTGGTAAGGGAACTGGGCGACAAGGATATAATGGATATTACCTCGCCCAAAGCTTTATTACTTCTTAAGTTAACCCTTTAAATTTTCAGTCTCCTCATATAATCTGAAGTACTCTCCTTTTACATTCCCGGCTTTCATCGCCCAATGAAAACCGGGATTTCTTTATAAAAAAGGAATCTCAATCCTTCCGGATCGCAAAGGAAAACGCCCCGTTATCTTCGTGCAGGGGAAAGGAATAAGCACGTGGGCAACCAACAGGATCGATCCACACCAGGCAAGTCAAGATCAAGGACCGCTCCCCCTGCCTCAATACACCGTGACCATGTCCTTAAGAGCTTCAAACTTCTTATCCCCGATACCGGAGACGTTTTTGATCTCTTCAACTGCCGCAAAGGGGCCGTTTAGTTCCCTGTAATCAATAATCCGCTGAGCCAGTGCAGGCCCAATTCCCGGGAGGGTATCCAGCTGACTTTGATCCGCTGTATTGATATTGACAATTCCCGCCCCTCCGGAACTTCCCGGCACAGATCCTGCCGGGGGAGCAAAGACATTTTTAGCCGGGAGCGCAGCTGATCCGGTCCCGCCGGCTGCAGGCTCGCCGGCTTGGGCGGCGCCCTGCAAATCCAGGAGGCCCGGCACATAAATGGTCTGTCCGTCAGTCACCGGCGCGGCCAGCTTTAAAGAATCAAGGGCTGCGTCAGCCGCAGGACCGGCCTTTTGGACGGCGTCTATGATCCTTGAACCCTGGGGCAGCTGGTAAACTCCCGGCCTGGCAACAGCACCCGCAACATGGACATACAAATTTTCATGGCTGGTTTTCTCCTCTGCCTCCCTTTGCTCCAAAACCGGCTTGTTATTCTCCGCTGCCCGCTCCTTCGTTTGGGCCAGCCGGTAACCGGCGCCAAAAAGAATGATGCCGGCCAGAAGTATAATAAGATACTGTTGCCTGCGCTCAAGCTGGATCATAGTCTTGCACCGCCCGTGAACTAAAAATATAACCCTAAATTTTAAAGTTTCTGATTTTACCAGGTTAATTCTACCAGGAACGACTATTTCCTCCTGCTTTAGTTAAAAAATGAGCACCCCGCAGGCACTTTTACCTGCCTCACACCGGCCTGCAGGGCATTAACAGCGAAATAAACTGCTGAGCCCCCAAAAAAACCTGGAAGAACCCGGTTTGGCAGCCCTAAACCCCTGGAATAGTAAACATTTCCTCACTTTTTACTGACAAAAAGTTTGCCGTCCGTCCCCAGTGTTGCCAGAAGAACCCCCCGGGGGGAAAGTCCCTGCTCTTTTAGTACTTCCCGCAGCCAGTTTTCATCCAGATCAATATCCTTTAAATTTTTACCCATTGTCGTACCGTCCATAACCAGCACCGTGGGCAGTCCTTCGTAGGGTGTGGAGATACCCAGATCGGCGGGGGTAACAGGGCGATGCTGGGATTTCTCGATAACACTCAGTCTCCCGGATGTTTCCAGCACGGCGAATTCCACATCAGACAAATCGACAATCCCTTTTTCCCGCAATTGAGCTAATAATTCATCCAGATTATAACGCGCCTTGCGCATTTCATCCCGTAACAGAACCCCGTTTTTTATAATTATTTGGGGGTGCCCGCAAAGCAAGCCCCGAAGAAAATGGCTGAAAAGGGTGGCATAGGAAACAGCAATTTCCAGGACGCCCAGGATAATCAGGGGTAAAGCGCTGTGCCAGAGGGGCAGATCAGTTTCCACCAGGGGTATGACAGCAAGTTCGGCAATTACGATGGCCACAACAAAATCAAAAGGGGATAGCTGACCGATTTCCCTCTTCCCCATTGCCCTGATCACAATAAGAACTGAAATATACACAAATACAGTACGATAGATATATTCCCGGAACAAATGAAAACACCGTCCTGTCTGCATATTTTGCATTGCAGGTTTATGTTTTACCGTATTTAAAAAAAAATATCACTTTACATTAACTAAAAAACGAGTAAAATATGTATAGGGTTATTTTTACGTATTAATATGAGATTTATGTCATCATGATACAAACAACATCAATTCTGAACTTTAATATTCCCGACTCTCAGAATGACATTAATTTATCAGATTTTAGATACCATAGGGTTTTTTTTTGTAAGCAAAGGAGTTTGTCCGTAATCCCGCATGGTATCCAAATATTTAATCGACAAAATACGCTTAACACAAAGAGGTAACATTATGGCTGAAACATTATCCAACCTTTCTACGCAAAAAATTGTCATCAAAAAAGAATGGTGCAAAGGCTGTGGCATCTGTGTGGCTTTATGCCCCAGGGTACTGGCCCTGGACAGCCTTGGTAAAGTTACGGTGGTCAATGCCGCCTTGTGTACCGGGTGCCGCAATTGCGAGCACCATTGCCCGGACTTTGCTATTTATGTTGGGCAGGAGGTGAGCCGAAAATGAGCGAACTACTGCCGCTGGCCCGCTTAATGCAGGGAAACGAAGCCATAGTTGAAGGCGCTCTGGCAGCAGGCGCCCGCTTTTTTGCGGGCTATCCTATTACCCCCTCTACGGAAATTGCGGAAATTCTCTCCGACAAACTTCCCCCCCTGGGTGGCAAGTATATCCAGATGGAGGATGAACTGGGCAGCATGGCGGCCGTTATCGGCGCTTCCCTCACCGGTTTAAAATCCATGACCGCCACCAGCGGTCCCGGTTTTTCCCTCAAACAGGAGAACCTGGGCTTTGCAGCCATGGCCGAAGTGCCCTGCGTTATTGTAAACGTTCAAAGGTTCGGCGCCAGCACCGGCATACCAACGGCGCCGGGTCAGGGTGACGTGATGCAGGCACGCTGGGGAACCCACGGGGATCACCCAATCATTGCCCTGTGCCCCGACTCTGTACAGGAATCTTACACCCTTACGGTGCAGGCTTTTAATTTAGCGGAAAAATTTAGAACACCCGTAATTATCCTTACAGACGAAGTTGTTGGCCACCTGCGGGAGAGGGTTTGCCTGCCTCAACTGGGTGATCTGCCCATTGTAGATCGAAAAAAACCACCCGCCGGCCTGAAGGATTATAAACCCTTCCAGCCCGGCGAGGACGACGTTCCCGTTGTGGCCAATTTCTGTGAAGGTTATCGTTTTCACGTTACCAGCCTGGTCCACGATGAAAGCGGCGCTCCCAGCACCAATCCTGTTGTAACCGAGAGGTTAATCAACCGTTTGCATAACAAGTTAACTAAAAATATTGATGAAATTGTCTTAAGCGAATCCTGTCAGACCGATGACGCCGAAATTATTATTATAGCCTATGGGGCAGTTTCCCGTTCAGCCAGGCGGGCGGTGAAGGAAGCCCGGGAGGAAGGTATTAAGGCAGGTCTTTTCAGGCCCATTACAATTTGGCCTTTCCCGGAAACAGAGGTGGCCTCGCTTTCCCGTAAGGCCCGGGCTATTATCGTTCCCGAAATGAATATGGGACAGTACAAACTTGAAGTAGAACGCGCAGCCCGGGGCAGAACCGGGGTTACCGGGATCAACAAAGTCAACGGTGAACTGATTACCCCCCACGAGATCCTGGCTGCCATTAAATCGTTATAGGGACAGGTGAGCCAAAAGTGCAGCAAGCAGTTAAAAAATATTTGCGTTATGAAAAACTCCCCCACATCTGGTGCCCCGGATGCGGCAACGGCATTGTACTTAGCGCCCTGGTACGGGCTTTTTCCAGGCTAGGCTGTGATCAGGACAATACAGTGATCGTATCCGGAATAGGCTGTTCCTCAAGAGCCAGCGGCTACCTGGACTTCAATACCCTGCACACCACCCACGGAAGGGCCCTTGCCTTTGCCACCGGAATTAAGTTCGCCCGCCCGGAATTAAATGTTTTTGTTCTGATGGGCGACGGCGACGCCAGCGCAATTGGTGGAAATCACTTGATTCACGCGGCCAGACGCAACATCGACCTAACCGCTATTATTTTTAACAACAGTATTTACGGCATGACCGGCGGTCAGTATTCTCCCCTGACCCCTCAATACACCCGCGCCTCCACTGCCTCCCGGGGCACGGTGGAACGCCCCTTCGACCTGGCGGAACTGGCCAGGGCCGCGGGGGCAACATATACCGCCAGGGCTACAACCTACCATACCAACCTGCTGACCAGATTGATTTGCGCGGGCGCAAATCATAAGGGATTCAGCCTCATTGAAACTGTCACAGCCTGTCCCGTATCCTACGGACGGCGGAATAAATTGGGAAGCGGCTATGACATGCTGATGTGGCAAAAGGAACATGGGGTGCCCGTGGAGAGGGCCCATAAACTTACGCCTGAAGAGTTGCAAGGCAAGTTTCTTATAGGTGAACTCTTTAAAACAGAAGCGCCTGAATTTACAGAAACATACCAGAGGCTGTTAGAAGAAATATAACGATACCAGAGGAGGAATAATTTGTGACCCAAACCAACGAGATTATTTTAAGCGGTTCAGGTGGTCAGGGGCTAATTTTGGCGGGTCAAATCCTTGCTGAAGCTGTCATCAGGGACGGCAAAAATACCGTACAAACCCAGTCCTACGGTCCGGAAGCCCGGGGAGGGGCGAGCAAGGCCGAGGTCATCATCAGCAATGGAGATATTGATTATCCCAAGGTGACGAAACCGAATATTGTTCTGGCCATGAGCCAGGAGGCCTTGAACCGGTATGCGGATAAGCTGGACTCCAACGGAACACTCATTGTCGACAGCACTTATGTGCGGACGGCGGACCAAACAGGTACCAGAATGATTACAGCTCCGTTCAGCCGGCTCGCTAAAGAATCCCTGGGCAAAGAGATGGTGGCAAATGTGGTGGCCCTGGGAGCCCTGGCAGCTATAACCGGTGTTGTGTCCCTGGACTCCTTAAAACAAGCCCTGTTATCACGCGTTCCCCCGGGAACGGAGAATTTAAATAAAAAGGCCCTTGAACTAGGCTGGAAAAGCGCCCGTCAAGCCGCCGCTTAAGGTCACCTTTTCCGGCAGGCCAGGCGCATTAGGAAATTATTTATACCATGAAGGAAGCGCAACTGCACGGAATAATTCATAATTCCGTTTTCAGCCCCCGGGAGTTGCTTTAAAAGGCAACCCCCGGAACAGGGGACAGCCCGGGGTACGCATTAAAGCCGGTAATGCTCAAAGGTTATCCCCTGTTGTTCAATCAGGTTTAAGTATTTTGGGACAAAGACTTACAGGAAAGAGGCCCGGATTTATTTAACCGGTGCTTCTCCCAAAAAACAAATCCGTCCATTCCACAGCGACAATCACTGGATAGCGGCCCGAACCGTCTTATTAAAGGCGGTTTATATATTATAAACTTTTTTAACAGGTAGGATAAATATCCACCCATCAAGAATATGACAGCAAATGATTCTGCGGGGAGCTGCGAAGAAAAATGACCAGGTTGGGACAGGTTAGCGAAAGCGGTCAGAAAATAGCTGAAGCAATAGCCACTGTACTTAAAGTGGAGGTAGAGATTATCGACACGGACCTGGTGCGCGTCGCCGGTACCGGAATAGTCCGGAATGATGTCGGGTCCCGCCTTCTGCGCGGATTTGTAAACAAACACGTTTTGCAGACCGGCAAACATGTTTTCATCAGTGAAGCCGGATTCCACGAGATTTGCCTCTCCTGCCCCCTGACCGGACAGTGCTTTTATAAGGCTTCGATCGTTTATCCCATTACAGCGGCTTCCGAAACCATCGGTACAATCAGTCTGATCGCCTTCAATGAAGAACAAACGGTAACCCTGGGCACAAATACCGAATCACTGATTGAGTTTATCGGAAGAATGGCCGATTTAATCAGCAGCAAAGCTCTGGAACAGGAAATCTTGACCGAGCGGATGGTCATGGCCAACCGTCTTGAGGCTGTTGTAGATTCCGTGGACGAAAGTGTCATAGCCGTTAACAGCGAAGGCATAATAACCCACTTCAACCGTTCCGCGGAACGGGTTTTTGGAACCAGGAAAAAATCTATAATCGGCCAGGAGGCGAAAACAGTGCTGCCCTCCCTGCCCCTGGCGGAGGTCTTAAAGGATGGCAAAGGCTTTCATTCCAGGGAAATGTTCATTAATTATGAGGGACGCAAACTTCACCTGCTCAGCACGGTTAAGCCCATCAAACTGGAAGCCGGCCAGGTTGTAGGGGTGGTGGCATCTTTAAGGGATTTCAAGGAAACGCAAAAGCTGGCTTACGGGATCGTGAATACCCAGGAAATTATTGATTTTGAGGACATCGTGGGAATAAGCCGGCCCTTGCAGGAGGTTAAAACCAAAGCCCAAAAAGTAGCCCCCAGCAACTCCACGGTGCTGATAATTGGCGAGAGCGGTACTGGCAAGGAGATATTTGCCAGGGCCATTCATGCCGCAGGGCCCCATGGTCACAAACCCTTTGTGGCCATAAACTGCGGCGCCATGCCGGAAAACCTGCTGGAAATCGAGCTTTTCGGCTACGCCGAGGCAGCCTTCACCGGGGCCAAACGGGGCAGCAAACCGGGCAAATTTGAACTGGCCGACGGGGGAACCATTTTCCTGGATGAAATTAGCAACATGTCCCTTTACCTGCAGACCAAGCTCTTGAGGGTCCTGCAGGAACGCAGAGTCGAGCGGGTTGGCGGTACCCGCCTGATCCCCGTTGACACCAGGGTTATTGCGGCAACCAATAGTGATCTGCAGGAAATGATCCGCAAAAACATTTTTAGAGACGACCTTTATTACCTCTTAAGCGTCATCCCCCTGGTCATACCTCCTCTGCGGGTAAGGCAGGAAGATATAACCCTGCTTCTGGATCACTACATGAAACGTTTTAATAAGCTTCTGAAAAAGGAGATAACCGGCTTCACCGGCGAAGCTTTAAACATCTGTCTGAATTATTACTGGCCCGGCAATGTGAGGGAATTGGTCTACGCCGTGGAATATGCGGTCAACCTGGAAGAAAGTAACGTCATTACTGTGGAAAGCCTCCCCCTCACCCTGCGGGAAACAACAAAAAAAGGCCTGCCCAATGATGTCACCAGCGACGGTAAACTCCTGCCCCTGGCCCAGCTGGAAAAGGGGGCCATTGTTGCCGCCCTGGACCGGTACGGCTGGACAGACGAGGGAAAAACCAGGGCCGCCAGGGTGCTGGGGATCAGCCGGGCAACCATTTACCGGAAAATCCAACGGTACGGCCTGCAGCCCGCCCGGGGATAAGGGCCGGTAATGAAATAAAAAGGCACAAAATTGCCCCGGGACCTGCGGTTTTGGTAAACCGCGGGCCCCGGGGCAATTTATTTAAAACCTTTGCCCGGCAAAGGCGCCGCTTTTAAATTACTTGATCACAATGTTAACCAGTTTCCCCGGTACCGGAATAACTCTAATTATCTTTTTGTCCTGGATTAGCTTCAGCACCCTGGGCTCTTGCAGGACTTTTTCCTTCATCTTTTCCGGGGTCAAATCCGCCGGGACCAGCATCCGTTCCCGCACTTTACCGTTAATCTGCACCACAATCGTGATTTCATCTTCCAGGATGGCTTCAGGGGCGTAGACCGGCCAGGGATGCCGGTGGATGCTTCCTTCGTGACCTGTTGCCTCCCATATTTCTTCGGTGATATGGGGCGCAAAGGGTGCCAGCAGGAGCAACAGGCTGTCCAGGGACTCCCTCAGTACAGCAGGGCTTCGATCTGTTTCGGGAATTTCCTTGTACTGGTAAAGGGCGTTCACCATCTCCATAATGGCGCTTACCGCCGTATTAAAGTTGAAGCGGTTGCTGATATCCCCGGTTACCTTTTTAATGGTGTTATGAGTGATTCTGCGCATTTCCCGGTTTGCCCCCACCAGGTTGGCGGCGGGCGCCAGGGGCACACCTTTAAGAAAATCCGCCAGAGGGGCAGCCAGGCGCCAGACTCTTTTCAAAAAGCGGAAGCAGCCCTCCACCCCTTGATCGCTCCACTCCAGATCGCGCTCAGGGGGAGCCGCAAAAAGGATAAAAAGCCTTGCGGTATCAGCTCCGTAACGGGCCACAATGTCTTCCGGGCTCACAACGTTACCCCTGGACTTGGACATTTTTATGCCGTCTTTCAGAACCATACCCTGGGTGAGAAGGTTGGTAAAGGGCTCCTGGTTGCTGATCATTCCCAGGTCATAAAGAACCTTGGTAAAAAACCGGGAATACAAAAGGTGCAGAATAGCATGTTCAACTCCGCCGATATATTGATCCACGGGGAGCCAGTGGTCGACTTTCGCTTTATCCCAGGGCCCCTTGGTTTCCCTGGGGCTGGTATAACGGTAATAGTACCAGGATGAACACATAAAGGTATCCATGGTGTCGGTTTCCCTTTTGCCGGGTCCGCCGCAGGCGGGGCAAAGGGTATTTACAAACTCGGGGCTGTCCGCCAGGGGAGAGCGGCCGGTTGGTTTAAATTCAACATCCATAGGAAGCATAACAGGGAGATCGCTTTCGGGAACCGGGACTGTCCCGCATTTATCACAGTAAATAACAGGAATGGGCGCTCCCCAGTAACGCTGCCGGGAAATCAACCAGTCTCGCAGACGGTAGTTCACCCGGAAGCGGCCTTTCCCCAACTTTTCCAATTCCCGGGTGATGGCCTGCATGGCCTCTCCGTTGGGCAGTCCGTTAAACTTGCCGGAATTGACCAGGTCACCTTCCCCTTCGTAAGCCGCCTCCATGGTGGAAGGTTCCAGCTTATCCCCGGCAGGTTGAATGACCACACGGATGGGGTAATTATACTTCCCGGCAAACTCGAAGTCGCGCTGGTCGTGGGCGGGAACACCCATAACGCAGCCTGTGCCGTATTCCAGCAAGACATAGTTTGCAACTAAAACAGGAACCTTTTCCCCGGTCAGGGGATTGATACAGAAGGCTCCGGTGGGCAGGCCTATTTTCTCCGCTTCGGCAGAAGTTCGATCAATTTCGTTTAAGCTTACGACCTTACGGATAAATTTCCGGATTTCAGCTTCTTCGCCGTTCCCGGCAATCAATTTCTCCACCAGCGGATGCTCCGGGGCCAGAACCATGTAGGTAACCCCAAAAACAGTATCAGGCCGGGTAGTGTAGACAGTAATGGTTTCATCCAGCCCGTCCACCCTGAAGTCAATCTCGGCCCCCTCGCTGCGTCCGATCCAGTTTTCCTGCATAATCTTGACCTTGTCGGGCCATCCTTCCAGGAGTTCCAGGTCGTTGAGCAGGCGTTCCGCATAATCAGTAATCTTAAAGAACCACTGGGCCAGCTCACGTTTTTCCACCGGGGTCTTACAACGCTCGCAGCCCCCGTCCTTAACCTGCTCATTGGCCAGCACGGTGGCGCATTCCGGGCACCAGTTTACCGCCGCCTTCTTTTTGTAGGCCAACCCCTGGTGCAGGAGCTGGAGAAAAAGCCACTGGTTCCAATGGTAGTAACCCGGGTGGCAGGTGGCTACCTCCCTGCTCCAGTCATAACTGATCCCCATTTGTTTCAATTGGGCCCGCATACTGTCAATATTGTTATAAGTCCATTCGGCCGGATGAATCCCCCCGTGCTTGATAGCCGCGTTTTCCGCCGGCAGGCCGAAGGCGTCCCAACCCATGGGGTGAAGCACATGAAAACCCTGCATGGTTTTAAAGCGGGCAACAACGTCACCTATTGAGTAGTTCCTCACGTGGCCCATATGGAGTTTACCCGATGGATATGGAAACATTTCCAGACAATAGTACTTTGGCCGGTCAGAAAAATCCGGGATCTCGTTGATGCCCTCTTTTTCCCAGCGGGCCTGCCACTTTTTTTCCACATCGCTAAACGCATATTTGTCGTACAACTAAAAAGTCCCCCCTAGATTAACAGGCGCAAGCCGCCTCAAGGCAGCCAGGTATCCGGTCGTCATCTTAATTTATAGATCCGCTGGCCAGGCTAATTGGGCCGGAACCGTTTAACTATAAAAAAGCGTGTTTATCTAAACAAAGCAAACAGGCAGGCATAAATCACTTAACAAAATTAAACAAATGCGGGTTTTTCGAACCAATCCGCACAGCAAAACCGCCCCTCACCATACCGTTCATCTGAAGATCTTATCACAAAAAAAATATTTACTCAAGTTTTATCCAGTCAGAAATTTTCCTTGCGTCCTTCATTCTGCAAGCCGCCATTAATCCGGAACGGGGCAAACACGCCCACATATAAAAAAACCCCCCTGCGTCCCGGAAGGGACGGGAGGTTCCCAAGCAGCGCCACCTTTTTGGCAATGCCTTTTTCAAGGTTGCAGCTGACAACCCAACCCCCTGCCATACCAAATAAGTCCCGGGGGCGGGTAAAAGCCGGCCCGCAGCACCATTTAATTATCTTCTTTTCGCGGTAACGGCACACCTGTCAGTTGGGTAATGAACTTGCCCCCAGGATAATTTTAAGGGAATAATGTTTTAAATATTTACGGGCACCCCCACCACAGGCGCGTCCCCCCACAGGCGCTCCAGGTTGTAAAATTGCCGTTCGGCTTCTTGAAAGACATGAATTACCACATCACCGTAATCCAGCAAAACCCACCGGCCTTCCCGGAAACCCTCCCGGCGCAAGGCGTCAAGGTCCTCTTTTTTTAATTTTTCTTGAATGTTCTCAGCTATGGCCTGTACCTGGGTACCGGAACGGCCTGTACAAATCAAGAAATAATCCGCAATTATCGAAACCTTACGAATATCAAGAACGGTAATGTCCTCCGCCTTTTTATCCTTTGCCGCTTGCACAGCAATATTGACCACTGCCTGTGGACTTAATGGCAACGCCACTCCCCCTTATATTTTTGCTTTGGTTTTATATATACTATTCTTCCAGAACCCTGAATTTCCTTCAATTAGAGCTGTAAAAACAACAAGAGAAAAACCTCCTTGCGGAGGTTTTTCTAAATAATTAGCGCTGGTCATCCCGGGCTTTGGCCTCGTTCACAGTAATAACCCTGCCGTTAAGCTCCGTCCCGTTCATCGCGGCGATCATTGTTTCCGCATCTTCGTCCCGGACTTCCACAAAGCCAAATCCGCGCGAGCGACCGGATTCACGATCAGTTATAACGCGGCTACTTAGAACTTCACCGTGCGCGGAAAAAGCGTCGGCAAGATCTTCGGCTTTAGTAGCCCACGGTAGATTACCAACATACAAGGTACGCGCCATTCACTAATCACCTCTTTCCCAAAGAAACTTTTTTTCTTAAAGCTATTATTTGCAGAAGGAAATATCCTAATGCAATCTTAACCAGGCAAAGATTTTTCCAAAATCAACGCCCGTAAATATTGTTCTTGAAAATATAATCCTCCACCAGCTCGGGTAAAAGGTATTTAACAGGCCTTCCCTCCCGTAAACGCTGCCGGATATCCGTGGACGAAATGGCAAGGGCCGGCACTTCCATGCAAAATATGTTATTTTTTAAGCGCACGGGCAGGCGATTTAGCTTTACCCACATATCGTCCATGCGGTACCCGGGACGGGTAGCGGCGATAAAGTGGCACAGAGACAGCAATTGCTCCGTATTCTTCCAGGTTAAAATCTCCGAAACTGCATCAGCTCCTGTTATAAAGTATACCTGCATTCCGGGATTTAGCATAGAGACTTCCCGCACTGTTTCTATGGCATAGGAAGGACCGGGACGTTCTACCTCCAGGGACAGCGCCTGAAAAAATGGGTTAGATTGGACCGCCAGGCTGGTCATGGCAAAACGCTGCCAGGGATCGGTAATATGATAATTTGGTTTGTGGGGCGGCCTGCCCGCCGGCACAAAAATCACCTTTTCCAAAGCAAACTCATAACGGGCGCCCTCGGCAGCAACCAGGTGCCCATAATGAATGGGATCAAAGGTACCACCCATGATTCCGATACGGCGGCATTTAGTCATAGCCTTTTTACTCATAAAGAAATTGTACAGTCTGAGTAAGAGAAAAGCAAGACAAATTGTCAAACCAGGTAAAATAACGGACTTTATGTTCCTTTAGGTCCCCTGAAATCCCAAACGGCATTTTGCCTCAGGGTTCCAGGACCAGGTTGTTCCTGTGCACCACTTCATCATAGTCCTTATGCCCTATTAAGCGCAAAATATCCCTGGACTGCTCCCCCTTGATCAGGTCAATTTCAATCGAAGAATAATTTACAATACCCCGTGCCATTTCCCTTCCATCCGGACCTGCGATTGAAACTGTATTGCCCATTTCAAAGTTGCCCTCCACCCCGGTGATGCCCGATGGCAAAAGACTTTTCCCGTTCTTCAAAAGCGCCCGGGCCGCGCCTTCATCCACATGCACCCTGCCGCACACGGCAGAGTTGAAAGCAATCCAGCGTTTCTTATTTTCCATTTTATTGACGCCAGGCCAGAAAACACTCCCCACTTGTTCGCCGCTTAAAATATGGCGCACAACATCCTTTTCCTGCAAATTGGCCAACACAGTAACCACACCTGAGTACATGGCAATTCTGGCGGCTTGCAGCTTTGTCCCCATACCGCCGGTACCCAGTTTCCCCGCACTACCCGCCAGGGCCTCAATTTCCGGGGTAATCTCCCATACTTCCTTAATCAGGCGGGCATCAGGATTCTTTCGTGGGTCCGCTGTATAAAGACCGTCAATATCCGACAGCAAAACAAGCATTTCCGCATCTATAAGGCTGGCAACAAGCGCCGAAAGATTGTCGTTGTCCCCCAGTTTTATTTCATCCACGGCTACGGTGTCATTTTCATTAATAATCGGAATTACACCGTATTGAAGCAGGGCGTGCATGGCATTTCTGGCGTTTAAAAAACGCTTCCTGTCGGCAAAATCCTCCCGGGTAAGGAGCACCTGGCCTACAACCACCCCGTACTCCGCGAAGATTTTTTCGTAAATGTGCATTAAAACGCCCTGACCAACCGCCGCGGCTGCCTGCTTTTCGGGAATGGTTTTCGGGCGCCCCGGCAAGCCGAGTTTCCCGGCGCCCATTCCAATAGCCCCGGACGTGACCAGGATTACTTCTTTACCCAGGTTGTGGAGGTCGGACATCTGCCTGACCAGGCTTTCAATACGGTAAAGGTTGGGCTTCCCGGTATCATAGGCAACCGAACTGGTCCCCACCTTCAACACAACCCGTTTAAATGACTGGAAAACGTTTCTTCCCTGACCCATATTAAATACTTCCGCTCCCCGAATTTGTTAAAAGTAAACAAAATATATCAGTCAACTGCACTGCAAAAGTGTTAAAAGGTGAATTTCGCCTAACCAGCGTCCCTGCGCCGGTTATTCAACATACTCAAATTCCAGTTCGCCAATTTTGACTGTGTCCCCTTCCTTAATCCCGGCTTCCTTAAGGGCGTCTTCAATGCCTATGCGCTGGATTATCCACTGCAGGCGTTCCACCGCCTCATCTTGTTCCAGGTCGGTCATGGCCACATGGCGCTCAATTTCTTTTCCCTCCACGAGAAAGATCCCTTCCCAGCGGGTTATGACAAAACGAGGCTCCGGCCGGTGAACTACATGTTCCGTTGCCTCTACAACCGGCAAATCCAGGGGAAGCCCCTCCAGAATTTCGCTGATCCGGTAAATTAAAGCATCCAGACCTTCGCCGGTGGCTGCCGAAACGGGGAATATTTCATAGGCTTCACCAAAGGCGGATCTAATTCTGGACAGGTTGGGGGCGGCGTCGGGCAAATCCATTTTGTTGGCGCAAATAATCTGGGGCTTTTGCCCCAGCACGGGATTGTACAGCAACAATTCCCGGTTGGTTATCCGGAAATCATCCACCGGATCCCGTCCTTCACTGCCCGCCGCATCAAGAACATGGACAAGCAAGCGGGTGCGCTCCACATGGCGCAGGAATTCATGGCCCAGCCCCGCCCCCGTATGGGCGCCTTCAATTAAACCGGGAATATCGGCCATAACAAAACTGCGCTCGTCCTGCACCCTGACCATACCCAATACAGGGGTAAGCGTGGTAAAGGGGTAATCGGCAATTTTAGGCTGGGCCGCTGATACGCGGGAAATTATAGTGGACTTCCCGGCATTGGGGAAACCCACCAGGCCAACATCCGCAATTAGCTTGAGTTCTAAAAGCAACTGTCGCTCTTCTCCCGGCTCTCCCAATTCCGCCATCCTGGGCGCTTTATTATGAGGGGTAGCAAAACGGGCGTTACCCCGGCCTCCCCGGCCCCCCTTTGCCACCACAACCTGCTGGCCGTTTTGGAGCAGATCGGCTATTATTTCCCCGTTTGCGGCGTCCTTGACTACCGTGCCCACCGGAAGCCGCAAAACAAGGCTGTCGCCGGATGCCCCATGCCTGTTCTTGCCCTCCCCATGTCTTCCCCGGTCAGCCCTGCAGTGCCTTTTATAACGGAAATCCACCAGAGTCCGCAATCCTTCGTCGGCCTGGAAAATAACGTCGCCGCCACGGCCTCCGTCGCCCCCCCAGGGACCGCCTTCCGGTATGTACTTTTCCCTGCGCATGGCCACACACCCGTTACCACCGTCGCCGCCCTTTACATATATCTTTGCTTTGTCAAAAAACATCATAATCACCTGTGGTTTAGTTTAACCAATTATTATTTTTCATTCCCGGGGAAAAGCAAAAATAATTCTACCCCCCCGTTTACCACGGCCATGTTGACACGTCCGCCGCCAGGACCCAACAGTCCCCCCACGGACTCCAGCTCCTTGTCAAAAAGGCCGGGATCCCCCAGCGGGGGTTCAGGAAAGAGAAGACGGCAGATATAATTACCCTCACTCTCATCCAAATATATTTTCAGGGATCTGCCCCCAATATCCGGGGAACCCATTAATCTGAAGAAGGGGCCCAGGCAGAGCTCAAGGGACTCGGCCACCACCGGACCGGGAATGACACAGCCGGTAAAATTGGAAGTCACCTCCAGTTCCAACTCAACCTGATTCAGCGCGGCTTCGTTGCAGGCGTTTAAGAGGGATGCGGTAACCTCGGGAATCTTGATCTTTGCAGTCTTACTTAGCCTCGCCTGCTCCATGCTGACCTGAGCCAGATAATCCCTCAGCTGCTCTTCTTTCTTCAACTGAAGCAAACCGGAGATAACCTGCAAATGGTTTAAAAAGTCATGTCTCTGCCCCTGAACAACATCCAGCAGTTTTCTAAATCTCATCTCACTACCTCCCCGCAGGTACCCTGGTCAGAGACCCGCTTTTCCAAACTGCGACAGTGGTATTGCCCCGCCCGCCTGACATAAACTTCCCCTGAAAAGGCGGGATACAATAAAACATTTAATAAAAAAGCGGCCCCCCTAAAGGAACCGCTTCTCTCCAATGCTTATCCTCCAATTGCTGCCTGGGGAGTTACACTGACGGTTTTTTTGTCGCGGCCCTTTCTATCAAAGCTGACCACACCGTCTGTCACAGCAAAAAGGGTATCGTCCCTGCCTATACCGACATTACGGCCGGGATGAATCCGCGTACCGCGCTGCCTGACCAGAATGCTGCCGGCCAGAACAAATTGGCCGTCGGCTCTTTTAACGCCTAACATTTTTGGCTGGGAATCCCTGCCGTTCCTGGAACTGCCCACACCTTTCTTGTGTGCCAAAGATATCACCTCTTTCCATGTTCATCCATGCCTGTGGAATTAAAATTAAGCTTCTATTTTTTCCACGGTAACCTGGGTAAAGGGCTGCCTGTGGCCCTGCTTGCGGCGGTAATTTTTTTTGGCCTTATATTTAAATACAATTATCTTTTTACCCCTGCCGTGCCGGACAACCTTTAAAACAACTCTGGCGTTCTCAACCAGAGGCGTGCCCAGTTTTAATTCATCATCCTTAATCAAAGCCAGAACCTTGTTAATTTCCACAACTTCACCTGCTTCAGCAGGTAATTTTTCCAGGTAAAGCGTGTCGCCCTCCCGGACGCGGTATTGCTTGCCGCCGGTTTCAATAATCGCGTACAAAAAATGCACCTCCCGTAATTTAAGGACTCGCCGGAAAAGGTAGGGCCTGCCCCTTTTTAAGAAAACCCGTTCCGTGCGGTGTCACGCAGGTAAATATGCCTGCGATATACCATTTTAACATATCCGCCTGCTTTGTCAAGACATGGCGATTAGCCCCGCATTGCCGGCAGGGAAAAGATGACCAGGTTAAACCACCAGACTAAAAACGGGGCCGCATAATGAAGGAACCTGTACCACCGGCGGGTTTTCAGGCCCTCGTTCAATTTTTTAACACTTCCCGCCCGCCCCAGGGGGCGCTTTATCCTTTAACGCCACTGGCCGAAAAGCCGGTGTCAAATCTTAACCGGCCGGGCTTTAGCGTAAGTCCGGTAAACCCTGCTTACTTCAACTGGAATTGTTTCACCAATAAGAGATCCGGCGCCCTCGATATCCAGGATAAACCCGTTGACCCTGGCAATACCGTCATTAGTATTGGAAACATGGGGTTCCTCCACCTTAACTTCCAGCACCTCGCCGGGTTTTACCGGAAAGGTATGGGCCGTAACCCCTTCGTTATCCGGAAGCGGGCGAATAGCGACGGATTCGATATGGTGGGTTGTAGACCCCCTGATGTAAAGGCTTTTACCGGTTTTATTCTCCAAATCCTTTAAATTTGCCCCGCCGCTGCCAATGAGCCTTGCCGCTACCACCGGGTTGGCTTCTACCAGGATCGTCTGAGCTGAAGTCTGCCGGGCCATATTATAAATTTGATTCTTGCAGTGGATGCCCAGCGTCTCCTCGGAAAGCACCTTGCCTTTACCTTCACAGTAGGGGCAGGTTTTCTGAAGAACCTCAGCCAGGCTTGGACGCACCTTCTTGCGGGTCATCTCCACCAGTCCCAGCTGGGTGATGCCAAGGATGTTGGTTTTGGTTTTATCCCGCTTGATTTCCGCTTCCAGAACCTGCAACACCTCCTGGCGGTGTCCTTCCTCCGTCATATCAATAAAATCCACAATGACAATGCCACCGATGTTGCGGAGGCGAAGCTGCCGGCCAATTTCCTGGGCAGCCTCCAGGTTTGTTTTAAGGACCGTGTCTTCCAGGTTGATTGTTCCCACGTACTTGCCGGTGTTGACATCAATGGCAGTCAGGGCTTCGGCCTGGTCAATAACCAGGTAGCCCCCGCATTTAAGCCAGACTTTTCGCTTGAGAGCTTTATCAATTTCCTGTTCAATGCCGTATTCCTCAAAAATATTTTCCCGCTCGTCAAAGAAAACTTTCAGTTTTAGCCGCGGGCCTGTTATATCCAGAAGATCCAGAACCTTTTCATATTCATAGCGGGAATTCAGGGTCAGGCGATCAACATCCTCGGTAAAAATATCCCTTAGAATTCGCTGGACCAGTTCCAGATCACGGTGCACCAGGTTGGGCACAGGCCCGTAGGCGGCCCTGCTAAGGATTTTACGCCAAAGTTTTGTCAGCATGGTGATATCCTGACGGAACTCCTCTTCTTCAACCCCTTCCGCCACGGTTCTCACTATTACACCCATACCTTCGGGCTTGACCCGGGCAGCCAGGTCCTTGAGCCGCTCCCGTTCTTTTTCGGATTCAATCCGCCTGGAAATCCCGATATAGTCCACTGTGGGCATCAGAACAAGATAGCGCCCGGGCAGCGTAATGTGAATCGTTACCCGGGGTCCCTTGGTCCCAATGGGCTCTTTCACAATTTGAACCAGCACTTCCTGCCCTTGCTTTAGGATATCACATATATTGGCGCCCCCCAGGGCGGTGCCGCCCTGCTCGTTGATTTCCGGCGAACGCGCTGGAAGGGCGTCTTCCACATAAAGGAAGGCGTTTTTTTCCAGACCTATATTAACAAAAGCCGCCTGCATGCCGGGCAAAACATTCTCAACCCGGCCCTTAAAAATATTGCCCACCAGGCGCTGATTGACGGATCTTTCAATGTAAATTTCCACCGGCACATTGTCTTCCAGCACTGCTACCCTGGTCTCTTCCTCGCCTACGTTAACAACAATCTCCTTAAGCATAAAACCTTTCCCCTCTAGTGAATTACCCATTATATTAAAATTAGAAACTGTTCAACCGGGCCACAGCATCTTTTCTTTTTCTGATGCGGCGTAAAGACCGCTCCTGAACAGTACACACTTGCCCCGGAGAACAATCCCACTGGTTTTTTCAAAAGCCCCCAGGACCTCCTCAAACCTTACATTACCGGTGCTGCCTGTTTTTAATTCCGCCTCTATCTTTATTATATCGTCAGCTAACTCTCCTGACATGGAAAATATGCCGGGCCGCAGATCGTACAGATTTTTTTTCCCTTCCTTATTTTTTCTTTCCGTCAGGATTTCGGGTCTGGAGAGAAAAGAAAGAATAGCCTGTTCCAACTTCTCACCGGTTACCGGTACGCCGGCCCTCGCTTCAGCCCGGTACGCCGCCCTATCCACCATTGCCATCAGGGATGGTCCGGGCCCCTTTAGCTGCCTTACCTCTAAAAGGCGCAGTCCTTCCGGCAAGGCGCCCGCCAGGGCCCCGGCAACATCCGGTACGGGAAGATCTTCGGCCAGCTCCAGGTCGGCAAATTCCGCTTCCCCGGAAATTCCCACACCCAGGGGGGCGGCAAAGGTAATTTTGGGATGGGGATTATAGCCCTGGGTAAAGGCCAGCGGCAACCCGGCCCGCCGGGCAGCCCTCCCGAAGGTCCTGAGCAGATCCAGATGGGAAATATAACGGGCCGGCCCAACCTTGGCGTACATCATTCTATAAACCGGGATACGGCTCACCCCCCGCAAATTTCGGTTCCATTTCCAGGCAACTGCAGACCCCGCAGCCAGGGCAGGTTGTGGTACGGCAGTCATCGGTAACAAGTCCGGCCAGGGCCCGCTGGTGTTCCTGGGCCAGATACTGCTTTATAACCCCGGTCTCGATATGGCCCCAGGGCAGCGGTTCATCGTAAGCATAACGGCGGTTGGCGTAATCCTCCGGGTTGAGGCCGGCCAGACGGAAGGCTTCAAGCCAGCGGTCCAGTTGAAAGTACTCGGACCAGCCGTCGAACTTGCAGCCCAAATCCACAGCCCTGGCCAAAACCGCCCCCAGCCGCCGGTCTCCCCGGGCGAAAGCTGCCTCCAGGAAACTCACTCCGGCATCATGGTAGTTAAAAACAATCCCCCGCTCTTTTAGCCTTTCTGACAGATAGCCCTGTTTTCTCCGCAGTTCGTCCAGGGGAGCCTGGGGCTCCCACTGAAAGGGTGTATGGGCTTTGGGAACGAAGGACGAGGCGCTGATGGTCACCCGGAGCCGCCCCCGGGGCACGCCCGCCTTCCTGCCGAGAGCCAGCACGGCCCTGGCCAGCCGGACAATACCATCCAGATCTTCATCGGTTTCCGTGGGAAGCCCGATCATAAAGTAGAGCTTCACGGCCTTCCAGCCTTCCCTGAAGGCGGCGCTTGCCGCTTCTATCAAGTCTGTTTCCCCGACGCCCTTGTTGATAACATCCCTTAAACGCTGGGTGCCGGCTTCCGGCGCAAAGGTAAGGCTGGAGCGGCGCACCCGCTGGACCTCCTTGGCCAGTTCCACTGAAAAATTATCAGCCCTGAGGGACGGCAGGGAGACCCCCAGTCCCTGGCGGGCATATTTGTCCAGAAGAGATTTAATCACTTCCCGGACCGGCGTATAATCGCTGGTACTGAGTGAAGTCAGGGATATTTCTTCGTAGCCGGTGTTTTTCACCAGATTGGCCGCCTGTCTTAAAATGGTTTCCGGCTTTTTTTCCCGGACCGGGCGGTAGAGAATACCAGCCTGGCAAAAACGGCAGCCCCGGGTACAACCCCGGAAAACCTCCAGCATAATCCGGTCATGCACCACCTCGGTAGTGGGGACAATGGGTTTTTCCGGGAAGGGGGCACGATCCAGATCTTTCACGGCCCTTTTGCTGATCCCCGGAGTAACCCCGTCTACAGTGGGAACGATCCCGCGGAAAGATCCGTCTGCGTGATATAAAACCCTGTAGAACGCGGGTGCATAAATCCCGGGAAGCCGGGCAGCCGCCAGGAGCAATTCCCTTTTGGGAGCACCCTGCCCTTTCATTTCCACCAGGACATCCAGCAGCTCACCAATTACTTCTTCCCCTTCGCCGATAACAAACAAATCAATAAAGTCCGCCAGGGGCTCCGGGTTATAAGCACAAGGTCCCCCGGCTATGATCAACGGATAACCGCCAGTTCCCCGGTCTTCGCTCCGGCGGGGGATACCTCCGAGGTCGAGCATGGTCAGAACATTGGAAAAGCTCATCTCATACTGAAGGGTAAAGGCCACCATATCAAATTCCAAAAGAGGCCGGCGCGATTCCAGGGCAAACAAAGGAAGGCTGTGCTCCCGCATTTTTTCTTCCATGTCCGGCCAGGGGGCAAAAACCCTCTCCATCAGGACGCCGGGGCGCCGGTTCACAACATCATACAAAATCTGAAGCCCCAGGTGGGACATGCCTACCTCGTACACGTCGGGAAAAGCAAAAGCTGCCCTGTATTGCACCGTCCCCCAATCCTTGCGGACGGCATTCCACTCACCCCCCGCATAGCGGGCCGGCTTTTTGACCAGGGGTAAAATTTGATCAAGGAAATCCAATTCCGTCTTCCTTCCTGAAGATGTTAATTATAATAACAAAAGACAATCTTGCAAGCAACATAGAGCAAACTATCAAGTATTATAACCAGAAAATAACAAAATAATATTCTCTGCAATTTATTCTACATGGGGCTAGAAAAACCTGCAATAGTTTAACTCTTACAATTATTTGGTTAACTGGTCCGGTTTGATCAGGCTCCCTGCCGGGGCGTCAACACCCTGGCTCAGCAGGGCGTCAATCACCTGGACTTCGCTTACAACTCCCCGGTATTGCCAGTTCCGATCAAGCAGCAGGATCACGTGAAAACGCTGGGGCACAAAGGACCTGATCAAATCCCCCAGCCGGACGGTTTCCAGAGATACCAGCGGTTCCCCCGGCAGCACCCCGGCCCTGGCCAGTTCCTCTTTTTTTTGCGCCAGGTGACGGATAAAGTGAAAGGAGGCCAGGCTTTTTTCCCGGGTAGCCGCATATAAAAGAAAAATGCCTGCCACCGGAATATCCAGTCCGGATATCCCCCTGATCAGGCCGGCCGTCCCGCCCAGAACGATGATAACACCCCAAAATTGCCCCCACCAGGAGGCCCGGTAGGTTGCCTGCTTAAAACCCACACGCCGGGCCAGATAGGCGCGCAGGATCCGTCCTCCATCCAGGGGAAGGGCCGGCAACAGATTGAATGAGGCGATCATTAAATTGCACTGGAGAAAAAACCGGCCCAGCTCGTTATCCCAGATACCGTGATTATTCAGGGTTACAACCAGGCCGGCCAGGAGCAGGTTGGCAGCGGGTCCGGCAAAGGCAACGCTGACCTCTTTGGCTGGATCAAAAACCACCTCGCTGCCCATGCGGGCTACGCCGCCAAAGGGCAACAGTTCCACGTCTTCCACATGCACACCAAAACGGCGGGCAACAGCCACGTGAGCCAGTTCGTGCAGCAGGACCACCCCGAAGGCAATCAGCCCTTTACCCAGAACACCGGCTACAAAAAACAGCCCGAGAAGGGCCAAAAAAGCATTGTTTAAATGAATTTCCACACCGGCTAAACGGCCAATTCTCAAGAAGCTTCCCCCTTAATTTGGATTAATCATCAGCTTTGTCAAGGGGTCAATCAGTTTATTGTTCTCCCTCAGCTCAAAATGCAGGCCGCCCCCCGGAACATCTCCCACCGCGCCCACTTCACCAATAATCCTGCCGGCCGGCACCTGCTGGCCCTCTTCTACCATGGCCCTGGACAACCCGCCGTAAAGTGTAAAGAACCCCTCTGTGTGTTCGATTAAAATATACGTCCCCAATTCAGGGCTTTCACCTAACCGCTTGATTACCCCGGCCTGTACGGCTTTGACGGCGCTTCCGATGGGGGCGGCTATATCGATACCCGAATGGAACCGCTCCATATTGTCAAGGGGGTCCGTGACCATGCCGAATCCCCGCACGACCTTGCCTGAAACTGGAACCGGCAGGTTTACCGCCGCAATACTTTGTCCCGCAGGGGATAAAACAGGCTGGGGATTACTGAGCATAGGCCAGTCCAAATTCGCCAGCTGCAGGCCGAAACAAACTATCCTTTCCATGACGGGCTGGTAGTTCCAGTCTGTGGTCAGGACCTTTTTTAGATTTTCCCTGGCCTCCAGGCCCCAGGGATTGCTGGTTTCTTTCAAGGCTAAAAAGAATAAAAAAATCAACAAGGCCACACCGATCCTGTAAAAATTACTTTTACCGTACCGGACTTGATTCGGCTTATTCCAGCGTTTGTAAGCTGAATTGAGGTCCTCCGGTTTGTAAACCCCGCCTGGCTTAAAATCAGTCATATGTAAATTTCCCCCTTCTAAGGCTTGTCTATAAAATATATTTCCTTTTACAGGAAATATGCCAGGGGGGAAGATATATTTTGCCGCCAGGTTTTGTTTTAGACAGAAAAGGCCCCAGGCCGTTTAAATAACCACTTCGCAGATTAACCCCTTTATTTTGCAAAAGGGGTTTACTTTGACAGGGGCTGCCCCCTGCTGTTCCATCAAAAAACCGGTGTACCCCCACCGGCCTTTTGGTTAAAACATTATTTTTTGTCTGCGCATGTTGACATTCAGGACCAGGCCGATGGCGGCCAGGTTGGTGATCATATTACTGCCTCCGTAACTGAACATGGGCAGGGGTATCCCTGTCACGGGCATAACCCCCGTGGTCATACCGACATTGACTAGGACGTGGAACGCAATCATGGAAATAACACCGACTGTCAATAAATAGCCAAAATCGTCCTTGGCGTTGACGGCGATATAGATACACCGGTAAATCAGAGTAAAGAAAAGAGCCAGAAGAAGCATTGCGCCTATAAAGCCAAGCTCTTCCCCCACAACAGAAAATATGAAGTCTGTTTCCTGGATTGGCAGGAAGTTTCCGTGGGTTTGGCTGCCCTGGAACAAGCCCCGCCCCAGGATGCCGCCCTGTCCAATGGCAATCTGGGACTGGATCACGTGATAGCCGTCCCCCAGGGGATCCTTCCAGGGATTGATAAAGATAAGCAGCCTTTCCAACTGGTAATCCTTCAAAGGCATCCATAAATTGAAGCCGCGGTTGGCCAGCAGCCAGAAGTGGACCCAAATCCACAGGGACACCGAACCCAGACCCCCTGCTAGGAGGCTGATTAATAGCAGGGGTCTGGCCCCGGCCGCGAAAAGCATCCCGAACATAATTGCCAGAAAAACCAGGGCAGTGCCCAGGTCCGGTTGTTTTAAAATAAAACCCAGGGGCAGGGCGATAAAGGCAAAGCAGGGGACCAGATCCCGCAGGCGGTTCAATTTCCCTATCCGGGGCACCAGAAAAGCCGCGAAGCAAATAATTATTATCAGTTTGGCAAACTCCGAAGGCTGAAATCTGAAAGGACCTATTTCAATCCAGCGGGTCGCGCCCAGGGCTGAGTCGCCCAGGAAGATCACCGCGGTCAGCATAATCAGGTTGATCACATAAAGGAACCTGACATGCTCAATTAAGTTTTCATAACTCATATAAAGCAGCACCGCCATTGCCACGAAGCCCAGCATAGCATAGAGAGCCTGCTTTTTAACAACCTCCAGGGGGTCCTCATTGCTGACCGGGGATCCCGCCAGGGGCAATAGTTCCGTGGGCTTTGTAGCACTGTAAAGCACGACAAGGCTGTAGGCGATTATAATCATAACCGTAAAAAGAACGGTATAATCGATCTTTTTTAATAGTCTGTTCTGGGTAAGCATTTTTTCCGCACTTCCCCCGAATAACAATTCTGAAATAGCAATTCTAAAATCTTTAAACACACCTAACCTATTATAGCCGAAGACACTGCATAAAAAAAGCCCGTCATTTTTTAACGAGCCGGTATTAATTTCATGATGTCTAGTATTGAATTTGGGGTACGTTTATTTACACCTTTCTTTTCATACCCCGGACCGGAATATTGGCGACCAGCGCCACCGAGTTGCCGCCGGTGGAATCCAGGCTTACCTCCAAACCCTGCTCATCGATATCCATATAGTTTGAAATAACCTGAATCATTTCAGCCTTTAATGTTTCCAGCAACTGCGGAGAAATGCTGCTTCGGTCATGTACCAGCACCAGGCGCAATCTTTCCTTTGCCACATTTTTGCTTCCGCTGTCCCTGCCAAAGAGCCTTGATAAAAATTCAAGCACGCCGTTTCCCCCCTCCCGGTCTATTTAATACCAAGCAATTTTTTAAATCTTTTGAAAAACCCTTCCGCTTCGTCAAAATCCAGTACAGGCACCTCTTCCCCGGTCAGACGGCGCACAATATTCCGGTAAGCCTGCCCCGAGCGTGAATTCTGATCCATCACAACAGCTTCACCGCGGTTGGTTGTAATAACAATCATTTCATCTTCCGGTATAACTCCCAGCAGGTCCACAGCGAGAATGTCGATGATATCGTCGATACCCATCATGTCCCCCTGCCGGACCATCTTGGGCCGGATGCGGTTAATAATCAATTTCGGTTCGCGCAGCTCAACTGCTTCCAGAAGACCAATGATCCGGTCGGCATCCCGCACGGCAGAAACTTCCGGGGTAGTAACAACAACCGCTTTTTCGGCTCCCGCTATGGCATTGCGAAACCCCTGCTCGATCCCGGCCGGACAATCAATGATTGTATAATCAAATTCTTTCTTTAACTCCGCACATAGTTCCCGCATCTGCTCGGGGCCGACCGCTGTCTTATCCTTTGTCTGGGCCGCCGGCAACAGGTGCAGCCCCTCTAACTTCTTATCCCGGATCAGAGCCTGCCGCAGGCGGCAGTTTCCGCTGGTAACATCAACAAGATCATAAACTATTCTATTTTCCAGGCCCAGGACAACGTCCAGGTTCCTTAATCCAATGTCCGTGTCCACCAGCGCCACCTTGTGCCCCATTACGGCCAGACCTACCCCGATGTTGGCGGTAGTAGTGGTTTTGCCCACCCCCCCTTTGCCGGAAGTAATGACGATAATTTCGCCCATGCTTTAAGTTCCCCCTCTTATAATGTGGTCGGCCGCCGGACACAGACACAGGGCTGGGTTATTTTAAACTGGGCTTAAAGAGGTGCTAACCAGTAAATTAACCGCCCGCCGGGCGCCCGGCGCCAACTGGCGGGCCCCCTCAAACCGCTTTCTTTCCACGCGGCGGCATTCAATTCCAGCGCTGGAGTATTGGTGACTGCCCTGTCTTAAAAAAGTTTTCCCTGGCGCTCCAGACCCGTTTGAAAGGCCTCGATGGTCACCACTCCATCCCTTATCCGCGCCAGTTCGGGTAACTCCGGATCAATATTTTCATTATCCGGGGGACGTGTTATATGATTGGCAATCCTTAATTGGGTAGGCTGAAGCCGAAAGGCCAGGACCACGGCTTTTTCATCCCCGCCCGCCCCGGCGTGGACAACACCCCTCAAAGCCCCCATAACAATTATATTGCCCGTTGCCGTCACCTCGGCCCCGGGGTTGACATCCCCCAGTATAACAACATTTCCCCCGTAACGTATACTCTGACCGGAGCGTAAAGTACGTTGGACCAGAATAGTGTTATCGTCCACCATGTCCTCGTGGTCTGACGGGGTACTCTGGCCGGAGCCTGAGAGTGTATTTTGGTGAATACCCCCCTTAAGATAAGCCAAAATAATCCCCTCCCGAATCACAACTACCAACAATTAGGTTTCTACGGGCAGGAACCAAATCCTGCAATCAAAAAGAAAATACCGGAGTAAAATAACGCCGGCATTTTCCGATTTTGGATGTCACTGGGAAATGCCACCTGTCATCTGACCCGGCAGGGGCAGGCCAAAATAGGCGGCCAGCATATCCTCAGCAACCGGACCCGCTACGGAACCGCCGTGTCCGGCGTGTTCAACCAGAACCGCAACGGCTATTTCCGGATTATCAAAGGGCGCATAGGCCACAAACAGGGCGTGGTCATCGCGCATTTGAACCTCCGCCGTGCCTGTTTTGGCCGCCACCGGCGGTAAATCCTTAAACAGGCCCACGGCCGTACCGTCCGGCGGCAGGGCAACCTCCCGCATACCCTGCTGGATCACAGCCAGTGTTTGCGGTGAGACGTTGGCGCGCCCCACAATTTCAGGGGTATTTTCTTTTAAAATCCTGCCGTCCTGGCTGATGACCTTTTGTACCAGATACGGTTTGTAGCGGGTGCCCCCGCTGGCAATGACTGCAACATAATTGGCCAGCTCTAATGGAGTATAGCGGTTGTCACCCTGGCCTATGGAAGTGATAATGGTATCATAGTCGTGCCAGTCCAACTCCCATTCCACAGCCCTCAACTCCTCCGCCCTCTTTTTCAAGAGTTCCTTGCGCTGGCCCTCATCGGTGGTCTTAGCCAAAAGTTCGTTATACTTGCGCTGGATGTCCTGAACTTTTTCCCTTGCTTCCCGGCTCAGGTAGTTCAGCCTTAACTGGAGTTTGGCTTCGGGACTGGGCACAACACCGCTTTCCTCTCCGGGCAGTTCGATCCCGGTTTTCTCACCCAGACCAAATTCCCTGGCCATGTTGGTAATCTCATCTATGCCCATCCGCAAACCTAGCTGGTAAAAGTAGGTATCGCAGGACACCTTAAGGGCTTTCAATAGATCCACACGGCCGTGGCCTCCGGGCTTCCAGTCCTTAAATGTCGTGCCCCAGAAAAAGTAACCCGGATCCGAGATAGTTTCCCCCGGGGTTGTACTGCCGGACTCCAGCCCGGCCATGGCCACGATCATCTTAAAAGTTGAGCCCGGGGCATAGGCAAGCAAGGCCCTGTTCAGCATTGGTTTCCAGGGAGAGTCAAAAACCTCCTCGTAATCCTTTTGGCTCAGCACCCCCGATAGCTTTACCGGGTCGTAGGTGGGATAACTGGCCATTGCCAGAACTGCCCCGGACCGGACATCCAGAGCCACGGCCGCGCCGGCCCTGGCTTCGGCGTAGCCCTGGAAGAGGGCTGCCCGGGATGCCTTTTCCAGGGCGGCTTCTGCCGCCTGCTGAACCCGGCTGTCAATGGTCAGAATGAGATTATTACCCGGCACCGGGTCTTTTACACCTAAATCCCGTACAGGCCTGGCCATGGAATCCACCTCAACCTGCCTGCCGCCGTCCTTGCCGCGCAGGTATGATTCATAGGTGTACTCCAGGCCTGATTGACCAAAGGGGTCGTTAAGCCTGTAGCCCTTATCCCTGTTTTCCTCCAACTGCTTGGGGTTAATCTGCCTCACGTAACCCATAACACTGGCCAGGGTAATCCCGTTGGGGTACTCTCGCTGGGATTCTATACCAATATCCACACCGGGCAGTTCCAGGCGCTGCTCTTCGATCCGGGTCACAATTTCGGGGGAAACCCTGTCGGCGATCTTGACCGGCTCATAGAAACGACTCTGGTTATCTATTTTTTCCTGAATTTCTGCCGGATCGAGATCCAGAATGGAAGCAAGCCTTTGGACAACGCCGCTGGTATCCTCCTGTTCTAGATTGACCAGGGAAACAATGTATACCGGCTGATTACCGACCAGCTTAATCCCGTTGCGGTCAAAAACCTCGCCCCGGGGGGCAGTAATGTTGGTCAACCGGATCCTGTTTTCCCGGGCCAGGGTTGAGTATCTGTCATTTTGGAGGAGCTGCATGTAAACCAGACGGATCGACAGAAAAGCAAAAATTGCACAAATAATGATCAAAAAAAACTGCATTTTGGTTTCGATCCACTTTCTTTCCATTTCTCCCCTTCAGCCCCCTCATGAAAGGCAACTAGTCAACAAAAATGTATTTTAACAAAATTCAGTCCGGTTGTCAAAAAAAAACCCCGCTAAATCTCCCGGTCTTTAAGCTTTACAAAGCGGAAGATGCGGCTGAAAAACAATGGCGTGAGCAGGGAAGTATAGACGGCAACGGGTATAATCACCCTCACAATAGCGTAAAAGGGCAGCACCTCAACTTTAAGGTAAAGCAGCAAAAGGTAGTTAATAAAAGAACCGGCAAGGGTTGTAAAAAAAGCCACGCCGGTAGCCACCAGGGTGTTTTCCCTGAACAGGCGCAAGCCCGCCATCCCCGCCAGGTAGCCCGCGGCCATTTTGGCGAGGGCGTTCAGTCCGATGTAGCTGCCGGCAAAAAGGTCTTCCACCATGCCGGCGGCATAACCCAAAAAGGCCCCCTCCCTGGTCCCCAGGAGGAAGCCGTTTAGGACCACAATGAGCATAACCAGATCTGGTTTTATCCCCAGGATGGCCACGTAGTCCAACACAGTGCTTTGCAGAAGCAAGGCTCCCGTCAGGAGAAGCAACAAAATGGGAAAAGGCAACTACTTCAACCTCCTTCGGGTGCAGCCCCGGTTTCGGAAAAGGTATTTAGAATAATCAATACTTCTTCTAATTTATCTAAATTGGCATAGGGTTTGACTTCGGCACTCTGAAATAAACCCGTAGGTTCGTCCCTGATACTGCCCAGTGTACCTACCGGAATACCCTTGGGAAACACGCTGCCGAGACCTGAGGTTATTACAGCCTGACCTTCCGTCAGGATCTCATTTTTTGGAATATGAATCATTCTGGCCATTCCGGAACTGCCCACAGTTCCCTCCACAATGCCGGGGGTGCGCGTCTCTTGAACGAGGGAGCCGACTCCGCTGCGGGGATCCGAGATCAGCAGGACCTCACAATTTGAGGGGGAAACTGAAACCACCCGCCCCACCAGGCCCTGGGGGGTCAGGACCGTCACATTCTCCCTTACGCCATCCCTGCTGCCCCGGTTTATAGTAAGCGTAGCAAACCAGTTGTTCGGATCCCGGGCAATTACTGATGCCGTTATTAAGCTATGCTCCTCTTCCATTACCTGTTTACAAGCCAAAAGTTCGGCCAGCCTTTGGTTTTCCAGTATATATTCATTCATCCGGGTTAGCTGGCTTTCCAAGCGGGTCATTTCCTGCTCCAGATTCTGGGTACGCTCGGCTGACCGGTAGGCATTCACCGGCAGGGTGACGGCAAAATGAGCCTGCCTGCTGAGCCAGGTTAACCCCTTCTGCACCGGCGCCAGAACATCCCTGAGCCGGGAAGACTCCAGGGATGTCGGTTCGGACGCATCGGGGATAGTAAGGCGCATAACCCATAGGGTAACCGCAATCAGGAGCATAAGTAAAAAAAGTCTTTTAGCAGTAACCCAATTCACCCTGAATTTCACTCCTAACTGCAGTGCCGCAAGTTACGTTTTTATTTAAGTTTATTTGTCCAAAGGAACTACCAAGAGCCCGACCGTCCGGCGCCCTTAAGCCAGCTTCTTGGGCTGGATCAGCACCTTGCGCAGCACATCGATATTCTCCAGCACCCGGCCGGCGCCGTAGGCCACAGCCAGCAGGGGTTCTTCGGCAAGATGCACCGGCATACCGGTTTGTTCGCTGACCAGGTGGTCCAGACCGCGCAGGAGCGAGCCGCCTCCAGCCATGACAATGCCCCGGTCCATGATATCCGCTGCCAGTTCCGGCGGGGTCTGCTCCAGGGTAGCTTTGATGGCCTCAACGATGCTGGTAACCGGCTCGGAAAGGGCCTTATAGATCTCTTCCGAGGTTATCTCAATGGTCTTGGGGAGCCCCGAAACCAGGTCACGGCCCCGCACCTCATCAAACTCCACTGAAGTAAGGGGATAAGCCGTACCGATTTGGATCTTGATTTGTTCGGCAGTCCGCTCACCGATCATTAAATTATAAGTTCTTTTGACGTGGCTGATCACAGCTTCATCCATTTCGTCGCTGGCAACCCGGATGGAGCGGCTGGTAACAATTCCACCCAGGGAAATAACCGCCACCTCGGTTGTGCCCCCGCCGATATCCACGATCATATTGCCGGTGGGCTCGTGTACCGGCAGTCCGGAACCGATGGCTGCGGCCATGGGTTCTTCAATCAGATAAGCCTCCCTGGCCCCGGCCTGAAGCGCCGCCTCCCGCACGGCCCTTTCTTCCACAGCGGTAACACCGGACGGCACACCTATAACGACCCTGGGGCGAACTAAAAAAGCGCGCCCCCGGAGGGACTTGTTGATAAAATGCTTGATCATACTCTGGGTCACGTCGAAGTCGGCAATAACCCCGTCTCTCATGGGCCTGATGGCCACAATATTTCCGGGGGTGCGACCAATCATCCTTTTGGCTTCTTCCCCGACGGCCAGGATATGGCTGCTATCCTTCTGGATAGCCACCACCGAGGGTTCCCTGATTACAATACCCTTCCCCTTGACGTAAACCAGGGAGTTGGCGGTACCCAAATCCATGCCCATATCTTTGGAAAACAGACCGACGCGCATGTTCCGGCCCCTTTCTTGAAAATGTCTAGAGCAATCCTTTAGCTTTAAAACTGGTAAATCTATTATCCCCAATAATGATATGGTCTAGGACGTCGATACCAATAATCTTCCCGGCTTCAATTAAACGCCCTGTTATTTCCACGTCTTCCCTGCTGGGGGTGGGGTCGCCGCTGGGGTGGTTGTGTACAAGGATAACAGACGCGGCACTCCTTTTTATGGCGTTGCGAAATAATTCCCGGGGATGAACGGCAGAAGAATTTAGGGTGCCCACCGACACTCTGTCTATTCCGATAACCTGGTTTCTGGTGTTCAACAGCATCGCCCTGAAGTGTTCCCGGTCAAAATGACGCATCTCCTCCATTACCAGGCCGGCAGCGTCGTCCGGCGACTTAATAACAGGACGGGGCAGCATGGAATACTGGGAGAGTCTTTTGGCCAGTTCCAGAGCCGCCTTAACCTTGGCAGCCTTAGCCGGGCCCACCCCTTTGACTTCGCTCAACTCTTCCGCCGAGGCATCTTGCAGCAGGTGAATGCTTCGGAATTGAACCATCACTTGAGAAGCAAGTTCCAGGGCAGTGGTTTCCCGGTAACCTGTTGACAAAAGGATAGCCAGCAGTTCAACCTCAGACAGGCTTCCCGCTCCGTCTTTTAAAAGCCTTTCCCGGGGCCGGGCGTCTTCCGGCAGCTCTTTCATTGTGGGACGGTAGCTCAAGGAAACCAAGCGATTCCACTCCAAAAACTTTTTTCGAAAAAACCGCGCCATTTAATACTTATCCAAATAATTTTACAAAACATTATAACCCAATTCCCCCAGCATATCCGAAAGTTTGGCCAGGGGCAACCCCACTACATTGGTATAGCAACCCTCCAGGCGGCTCACAAACATTGCGGCCAGACCCTGGACAGCATAGGCGCCGGCCTTGTCCAACGGCTCTCCGGTGGAAACATATTTGAAGATTTCAGGGTCCCCAAGCGGTTTAAAATAAACCCGCGTCCTTGCGTGATCTATTAAAACTTTCCCGCCTCCGGCATCGACCAGGGCTACCCCCGTGTAGACCTCGTGGGACCTGCCCTGCAACCGCCGGAGCATCTCCACGGCATCACCGGCGTCAGCGGGCTTGCCCAGCACTTGCCCGCCTGAAACAACGACGGTGTCCGCTCCAATTACGATTCCGTCATCCAGCAGCGCGGCAACTGCCCGGGCCTTCCTGGCAGCCAGGGTTTCCACCAGCTCGCGGGGGTGCAAACCCGGCGGCGGAATCTCCTCTATCCGGCAGGGTAAAGTGCGAAAATCCAGGCCAAGCTGTTTTAAGAGTTCCCGGCGGCGGGGAGATGAGGAGGCAAGGATTAGCTGTCTTATCATTTTAAATCTTGCGGTAAACCAGGTAGCCCAGGATTAACCCCAGCGCGGTAAGTGGACCGAGGGAAAAGGTAAACCCAAAGGTCAGGTTTAAAAACCTTAAATCCAGCGTTGAAGGCTTTAAGCCAATGGTCGAGGTAGCTTTCAGCAACGGTACGGACGGCGCCAGGGCATCACCGAGGGCGCTGCCGCTAAGCCCCCCAATAAGAAGAAGGAGGACCAGCACCCACCAGTTGCCACTACTTTTGAAACTCCTAGCCATTGCCCTCGCCCCGGCCAAATAATATTTTAAGAATGTTTCATATTACTTTAACAGTTTACCATTTCACGTATTTTATGACAAGCTGTGACGCGGATATAATCGCGCAGAAGATATTTGCAGTTTTTATTAAGTAACGCAAAAGCCTTTTAAAAAATATGCAGTTATTTGTTGGCGGTTGCCCGCCAAAAGACGGGTGACCTGTAAAAAGGCTGAATTACTTCCAGGTGACCGGGCAATCAACCTAAAAGCCTTTCCAAATAAACGGTAATCGGTCCGAACACCGCTTCAATTCCCCTGGTGGGGTTGGGTAGCGGCAGTTCTAAAACCTGACCGAAACTGAGCACCACGCCAATCAGCAGCAGAACAGAAAAAGCGGCGAATTCCCGCCACATTTTCTTTTTTACCAGGCCCGGCGCATCCACGGCAATAATCGTTAGAAAAACCAGGACCAGTAAGAAGATTGTGAGTGCCATTTTAAGCCCCCTTTCCGCCGGTTTTAACGGCTGACCTCCACCGGTTTGGTAATCAGCCCGGTCCGGGTAACCCTGGCGTCAACTTCAAGATATACGGGTAAATTGCGATAAATTTCAGGCCAGTTCGGTTTAAGATCCCCCCACATTACGGGGTTTTTCCGGTAAAAGGCTTCTCCAAAACCGAATACGTCGGACTGATACTCCTGCTGCGCTTTGGCCAGGGCTGCCTCCACCTCCACCTGAACTGCGCTGGCCAGTCCTTTTTCCAGAGACCGGAGAAAGGCGGGTGACCCCACTTCCTCCATGCATTCAATTTCGTGAACAGTGGCTGTTACATTGATTTTTACAGTTACATTTAAATCTTCACCGCTGATTTCAGGCTGAAGCCTGGCATCGCTGCGGGATATCTCCAGGGAAAAGCTCTTGTTCTGTCCATCGGCTTCTTCCGGACTGCAAGGAACTGTGATTTCCCCCCCCTTGACCTTCCCTCTTATCCAGAGCAAGCCGCGGCTTTCCCTTTCGTTCAGCCAGCCCACCAGCCTGCTGTCTTTAAACACCGCCGTACCGCCTAATTTGATCAGTGTGCCAATTATTTCCCTTCCATCATAATTCCCGTTGCCCGCGACCTCCCCGGCAAGCCGTTCCCGCACCTCGGCTTCATTGGGTTCGATCTGAATTCCAGCGGCAAAAACATCGCCCCCTTCGTCTTCAAGATTCTTTATAAATTCCCCCAGACGGATATCGGGATAAAAGGAATTTAGATCTTGATGCCTGATAATGCTTACTATCCGCTGGGAAGGGGTGGCCTGGGTAACCCCGGGGGAACCCATTATACTGCTGGGATCGCTGCGGGTAATTAAGACCCAGTTATTTCGCCTGAACTGTTGATTGCGATCGAAGAAATCCATGAGTTCTTCGATATCCCTGTTCCGGGCAAGTTCTTCGGAAATAAGGACAAGCTGATTGTGGGAAAAAAAGAGCTTGGAAGGCGCGTGCAGGGACAGCAACCGGATACATTCCAGGATCGTATTTCCTTCAGAGCTTATATTCCGGAAGAAACTGATAGAAGCCCCTCCCCCCATCCCACCCCCCTGTCCGCCGCCCACTAGAGCCTTGGGGTTGATGATCTGGGCCAGAAGCCTGACCCTGCCGTCGGGGGCTTGATCCAGAGCGATTGTAAGGATAATGCCTAACTCCTCGGGATCCATTTGATCCCAGCAGCCGGTGGGGAAAAACAATAGAGCTGTGGCAAAAAGCAACAAAACGGCTTTTTTAAGAACCCCTACCACTGTCGCCACCTCTATTCAAGCCGGATTTTACATACCCAACAAGACAATGCCGCCCGGGACCGCTACTATTACAAAGAACTCAGCAGGGTAAATAATCACCACAACTGCCAAACCGGGTGAAAAACTAACCGCCGCCTTCCCCCGCAGGGGGATGTGGTTTTAAATCCGGGGTCTCCCGCCGCTCATTCCTTTTTGCCAGCTCCGTGGGCCGTTTATGCATGGCCCACCAGGGCACCCGGATAAAAAAATCCTTTTGGTCGGAAAATTTTAGCGGGGCCAGGGGCGCCAGGTAAGGCACCCCGAAGGAACGCAGGCCGGCCATATGGATCAACAACGCCAGCGCACCGGTTATCATCCCGAACAAACCCAGGGTAGCCGCCAAAAACATCAGGGGAAAACGAAGCAAGCGCATGGACAGGCCCAGGTTATAGGACGGGACCATGAAAGAAGTAATACCGGTTAAAGCAACAACAATTACCATTAACGGGGATACAATACCAGCCTGGACTGCGGCCTGGCCTATAACCAGAGCGCCGACAATACTGACGGCCTGCCCCACCGCCCGGGGCAGCCTGACCCCAGCTTCCCGCAAGACTTCAAAGGCTATCTCCATGGTGAAAGCCTCCAGCACGACGGGAAATGGCACTCCTTCCCGGTGGGTAACAATGTGGATTAAAAGCTCAAGCGGGATCATCTCCTGGTGAAAGGTGATGATAGCAATGTAAAAGGAAGGTAGAAGCAGGGAAACACCCAAACCGAAAAAGCGTAACAGCCTGATGGCCGAAGCGAAATGGTAGCGCTCGTAATAATCCTCCGGGCTTTGCAACATGTCGCCGAAGGCAATAGGCATATAGAGGACCATAGGCGTACCGTCGGTGAGGATACACACCCTCCCCTGGAGAAGGGCCGACACCACCCGATCCGGTCTTTCACTGTAGCCTATTTGGGGTAACGGGGAATAGGGATCGTCCTGGATTAATTCCTCGATATAGCCGCTTTCCAGAATGCCGTCAATTTCGATCCGGCTGACCCGGCTTTTTACCTCTCGGACGAGATCGGGCGAAACCACCCCCCTCAAATAGGCTACGTTTACAGTGGTGTTGGTCTCCCGTCCCAGCTTCAGGCCTTCTATAACCAGGTTGGGCGAGCGCAGCCTGCGTCTGATCAAGGCGGTGTTCACGTCGATGGTTTCTGTAAAGCTCTCCTTTGGACCCCGCACAACAACTTCAACGTCTGACTTTTCCACACCGCGCCGGGGCCAGTCCTTGAGGTCCACCAACAAAGCGCTGGCGCAGCCATCGATAAACAAGGCAACAGTCCCGGCCAGAACGGCGCTGAAAACCTCTTCCATACTGCGGACTTGAGAGCGGACCCCCGCGGCTGTTAAAACGGACTTTTCGATTAATTCGATTACATCCGCATCCGGCCGGTCTGTTCCGCCCGGAAGAAACCCCTGCATCAAGGGCTTGAGGATACTTTCACTGATTCTGGTATCATCGGCCAGCGTTTCCAGGTAAAACAGACTGCCGGCCCTTTTCCCCCGGTCCAGGCTGAACTCCCTGGTTACAAAATCGGCGTTTTGTCCCAATATTTCCACCAGGTTTCCCCTGTTTTCCCGCAGGCTTTGGGAAACCTTTCCGATCTTGAAAGCCCTGTCCCCGCTCCCCATATCCTTTGGGAAAGCATGCCTGTTCCGGCCGGTCCCCGGCTTTTTTGCCGCTCTTTTTTTTAATAGCCTTAAAAACATATTTACCCCCAAACAATAACCCCCGGTTACAGCCAAATAAAATTGCTTGTACTTACTGACCTCTATTTATTATGGCTAAAAAATCTTTGTTTATGAGTTATTGCCAAATTGCCAAAAACCATCCGGTAATATCAACGGGGATACCCCTCCTGGAAGGGTATCCCCTAAACATTTTACATAACATTTTCCCGTTCTTTTTACAGGGGCTTTGTGTCTACTAAACTTAAAAATCAAGAAGGTTCCAGGACATCTTGCGCAAGTGGGGGAGCTTGCCAGGGCTCGCTAACTGCGGAGGGCTAACATTGCGCCAGCAGTATTTCCCGGGCGCCGCCCACCATGTAAAGGGAACCCGTTATACAAATTATTTCTTCCGGTCCGGCCAGGGCCAGGGCTTTACGCACCGCTTCCCCGGTGTCCTCCAGCAGGTAAACCTCGGATACATAGCGCCTGGCCTCCCCGGCCAGTTCCCGCCAGTTTCCCGCCCTGGGGTTAGCGGGACGGGTCACTACCACCGCCCTGGCCGCAGATGCCAGTTCAGCGGTAACCCGGACGCGCTCCTTATCACCCAGCATGCCGATAACCAGGACCATGCTCCGGCCCGGAAAATACTCCTGAAGCGCCCGGCGCAAACACCTGGCGCCGTCGTAATTGTGGGCGCCGTCTATAATCACCAGGGGCTTATGCCGTACAACTTCCATCCTCCCCGGCCACCTTGTCCGGACCAGCCCCCGGCGCACGGCGCTACCGTTTAAAGACACACCCAGGTCCATAAGAACCTCCGCAGCGGCAACTGCGGTTGCCGCGTTGACCAGCTGGTGCCCACCCAGGAGGGGAATAAAAAGGTCCCGGTAAAATTCCCTGCGGCCCCGCAGGCTGAAGCTCTGGCCGGAAAGATCCCAGGCCCCGGACTGCCGGGTGAGATCCCGGCCCGTTACGTAAAGCGGCGAACCCTTATCCCGGCAAATACTCTCGATGACCTCCAGCGCTTCCCCGCCCGCCGCCGTAACCACCGGAGCGCCGGGTTTAATAATGCCCGCTTTGACCCGGGTAATCTCCTCGATGGTATGACCCAGGTAATCCATATGGTCCATGGATACGTTGGTAATTATCGACAGCAGCGGCTCAATCACATTTGTGGAGTCAATTGCCCCCCCCAGGCCCACCTCAACAACCTGGAAGTCCACCTTCTCCCGGTTGAAATAAAGAAAGGCCAGGGCGGTACCCACCTCAAATTCGGTGGGATGTTCAAATCCTTCCGCAACCATAGCTTCCAGGTGGGGCCGGAGTTCATCAATCAAACCGGCTACCTGTTCCCCCGAGATCTCTTCCCCGTTAATCCGGTATCTTTCCGTGTAGGATTTCAGGTGAGGTGAGGTGAAGGCGCCGACCCGGTATCCGCCCTCCTGCAGGATAGCGGAAAGCATAGCTGTAGTGGAACCCTTGCCGTTTGTTCCCCCAATATGGATAATTTTTAACCCGGAATGGGGGTTGTCCAGACGTTTTAACAGTTCCTGAATCCGGCCGAGTCCGAAATTAAAACCAAATTTAGCCAGATTGGCCAGGTAATCCAGGGCCTCCTGATAGTTCAAGTTGATCGCTCCTCCAAAAAGGGCAAAAAATTTGCTGGCAGCAGAGGACAGTTCCGACCCCTGGCGTGTTATCCAACCCCCGGGCGCCGCCAGCGGTAGAATCCCCGTCTTGCAGGTGTCCGGCAGCAGGGGAAGCACGGGGACGGTCCTTTTGCTTCCTCCCTGCAACAAGCTTACGGAAGCACGGGGACGGTCCTTTTGCTTCCTCCCTGCAACAAGCTTACGGAAGCAC
>CAZCGU010000006.1:0-13131 GCA_964498525.1 uncultured Pelotomaculum sp. | reverse complement strand
GGGGACGGTCCTTTTGCTTCCTCCCTGCAACAAGCTTACCAGGCATGTTTACCTGAACCTCTTTAGCTTTACCTGCCACACCAAATTTTAAGCCACCCAGCTATCTTCTATTTCAGGCAATTGGTCCTTCCCTCAATCCCCCTTCAGCATGGTCAATCTTTCACCGATGGCGGATTGCTTTTGGGAAAGTTCACCCTCCTTGGCCCTTTCCTTGGCCACAACATCTGACGGAGCCTTGCCCAAAAAACCGGGATTGCCCAGCTTGCCCCGCACCCTGGCCAGGTCCTTTTCCACCGAAGCCAGCTCTTTTTTCAAACGGGCAGTTTCCTTGTCCACGTCGATTAAACCCTTTAACGGAACAAATATTTCCACACCCCGGGTCACCGCATGGGCAGCCTGTTCCGGAACCGCCTGCAGGCTGGGAAATACCTTCAAGTCAGCGCCGGCCAGCACACTTACATAGGCTCCGTCCCTGTTCAGCAGGGAACGGACCGCTTCCTCAGGAGCCGTCAGCAGGACTTCCGCCCTGCGACCGGGAGGAACATTCATTTCACTGCGGATATGGCGGATGGCCTTGGTAATGTCCATGAGCGCTCCCATCTCCTTTTCCGCCCCGTCATCCTCCAGTTCCCGGCTGGGTCTGGGCCAGGGCGAGCGCATGATGGTAAGGCCCCTGCCAGGCAGGTGCTGCCAGATTTCTTCCGTAATAAACGGCATAAAGGGGTGAAGAAGTTCCAGTGTCCCTTTTAAAACCGAAGCCAGCACATGCTGAGCGGTTTCCCGGTCCCGGGGGCTGGTTTTACCATAAAGTCTTGGTTTGGACAGCTCAATGTACCAGTCGCAAAATTCACCCCAGATAAACTCATATAAAACCCGGGCAGCTTCACCCAATTCGTAGGCTTCCAGAAAACGGGTGGCCTCCCCGGCCGTTTTCCGGTAGCGGCTCAGGATCCAGCGGTCGGCCAGGGTATACTGCCCGGGCCTTCTGCCAGGGTCGTAATCCTCAAGATTTAACAAGGCAAAGCGGGAGGCGTTCCAGAGTTTATTGGCAAAATTGCGCGCTCCCTCCAACCGCTCGAAATGGAAACGCAAATCGTTCCCGGGCGTATTGCCGGTAACCAGCATGAACCGCAAACTGTCAGCTCCATGGGACTCAATGACATCAATAGGGTCCACGCCATTACCCAGGGACTTGCTCATTTTCCGGCCCAGAGCGTCCATCACCAGTCCATGGATAAAAACATCCCGAAAGGGAACTTCGTTCATAAAGGCCAGGCCGGAAAAAATCATCCGGGCAACCCAGAAAAAGATTATATCCCTGCCTGTAACCATCACTGAAGTAGGGTAATAGTAAGCCAGGTCCAGCGTCTGCCCGGGCCAGCCCAAAGTTGAAAAGGGCCAGAGGGCAGAAGAAAACCAGGTATCCAGCACGTCGGGATCCTGTTCACAGTTGGCGCTGCCGCACCTGGTGCAGCGGGTTACCGGTTTTCTGGAAACGATCATCTCCTCACAGTCCCGGCAGTACCAGACCGGGATCCGGTGTCCCCACCAGAGCTGGCGGGAAATGCACCAGTCCCGGATATTCTCCATCCAGTTCAAGTAGATTTTGGTAAACCGCTCCGGAACAAACCGGATGCGGCCGTCCCTGGCAGCCTCAATGGCAGGGGCGGCCAGGGGCTTCATTTTTACAAACCACTGCCGGGAAAGCGCAGGCTCAATCACAGTGTTGCAGCGGTAGCAATGCCCCACCGCATGGGCGTGGTCCTCCGTCTTTAAAAGGTAACCGCCTGCTTCCAGGTCCCGCACAATCCTTTTGCGGCATTCGTAGCGATCCAGGCCACGGTAGCGGGGACCTGCTTCCTCACTCATTTTCCCTTCCTTATCAATCACAATAACCTGGGGCAATTGGTGTCTCAAACCCACTTCGAAGTCGTTGGGATCGTGGGCCGGGGTAATTTTAACAGCCCCGGTGCCAAAGGAGGGATCCACGTACTCATCGGCAATAACCGGCATCTCCCGTCCCACCAGGGGCAGTACCAGCTTTTTCCCTGTGGCCCCGGCATAGCGCTCATCTCCCGGGTGTACAGCCACTGCAACGTCGCCCAGGATGGTTTCCGGACGGGTTGTAGCCACAACGATGCCCCCGGTCCCGTCTTGGTACGGATACCTGACGTAGTAAAGGTGCCCCGGACGCTCCAGGTGCTCCACCTCAATATCGGAGATAGTGGTATGACACTTGGGACACCAGTTGGTAATATAATACCCCCGGTAAATCAAGCCCCGTTCGTAGAGTTTGATAAATACCTCCAGCACGGCTTCGGAGCACCCTTCGTCCATAGTGAAACGCTCCCGCTGCCAGTCGCAGGAGGAACCCAGTTTGCGCAACTGGGTGGTGATCCGGTCGCCGTACTGTTCCTTCCAGGCCCAAACCCTTTTTAAAAACTCTTCCCGGCCCAGTTCATGCCGGTTTGTGCCTTCTTTCGCCAGCTGCTCCTCCACCCTGGCCTGGGTGGCAATACCGGCGTGGTCGGTGCCGGGCACCCAAAGGGCGTTGCAACCCTGCATCCTTCTCCACCGGGTAAGAATATCCTGCAGGGTATTGTCCAGGGCATGTCCCATGTGCAGCTGGCCGGTCACATTGGGCGGGGGCATGACAATACAAAACGGCTCCTGTTCGGCGTTTACCACGGGGTGGAAAAAACCGCTTTCCTCCCAATATTTATACCATTTATCTTCCACCGAACGGGGATCGTAGGTAATCGGTATGTCCGCTCTGGCCAAGACGTTCACTCCTCATAACAAAGTTTGAATCCACAACAAAAAACCCCCTTCCGTCGCTCAAGGACGGATGAGGGAATCATCCGCGGTACCACCCTGATTTCAGCCAAATTGAATAACCTGTAAAAGTCCGGCGCCCAGGGACAGATTCCAGGGGAACACCAACCAAGGGCCATTCCATACTGGCTGCTCTCGCCGGCTGTAACGGGCCAACCCGCCCGGGCTTACTTAAATTTTCTGCGCGGGGGCTCAAGGGCGACAGGAACGGAACCGGGCAGGAAACCTTGCAGCCTCGGGTCTCCCTCTCTAATAACGGCCACACAGCCTAAAACCCGGGGAAACCTTCCCCTCCCTTTCACAGCCTTTAGAATATGACTTACAAAATATCTTAACGATTTTAAAGGTCTGTGTCAACTTAGATCTCTAGAATTATAACGATCGCTTAACAATAATGACTCTCTTCAAGGAGCCGGGATTTTATCGCAGTTTAGTGATATAATGTCCTGGCGGGTATCATTTATCAATTAATAAACCAGCAGATTAAAGGGGATTTTGATATGACAGCCGGTTTTATCAATCAAAACCTTCCTGTAAAACCGTTAATCAAGTGGGCCGGCGGCAAAAGCAGGCTTATGGTCCAGTTTCTGTTCCTTTTCCCCGCCAGGGTAAACTTCCTGGTGGAGCCTTTCTTCGGCAGCGGGGCCGTTTTCTTTCACTTGAACCCCGCCGGGGCCATCATCTCCGATAAAAACGAAGAGCTAATAAATTTTTACCAGGTAGTCCGGGACCATCCGGAAGATCTGCTAACCGATCTCAAGAAGCACATCAACACCGAAGAATACTATTACCAGGTGAGAAGCCTTGACCCGGCGCAAATGACTCCCCTTAAAAGGGCCTCGCGTTTCCTGTACCTGAACAAGTACGGGTATAACGGCCTCTGGCGGGTTAACAGCAAGGGCCTCCACAACGTGCCCTACGGCCGCTACAAAACCAGACGGCTCGTTCACGCCCAGGACCTCTACCAGGTCAGCGCCAGACTTAAAAAAACCAGGATTCTGTGCGGCGATTTTTCCCTGGCGCTGGAAGAAGCAGAAGCCGGACCCGGGATGTTCGTTTATCTGGATCCCCCCTACCATCCGCTATCCAATACCGCCCGTTTCACCAGCTATGTTGCCGGTTCCTTCGGGGAAGAGGAACAACGCCGGCTGGCCGGGGCCTTTCAGACCCTTGATCAGAGGGGGTGCAAGGTGATGCTCAGCAATTCCGACACCCCTTTTATTCGCGAACTGTACAGGGGTTATAACCTTGTGGAAGTCGAGGCCAGGCGGGCGATTAACTGTAAAGGTGACGGCCGGGGCCTGATAACCGAACTGGTAATAAGAAACTATCAGTAAAATTACTGCTCCCGCTTATTTTGCTTATCCGCTGGGCCGGGGGCGCCGTAGGCGCCGGAAATGGTTACAAGGCAAAAAAACAATAGCCTTCACCTGCCAGGGGGGACCAAACCAAACATTTTTGCTCCCGGCTCTAAAGCCCGGACTGTTTTGCTGTCCTTTTCAGAGCCAACCTTACTTTGCCGGGCAGGTTGACTCCCAGGATTCCCCCGGCAGCCCCCGCCACCCCTAAAACCAGCGTGTGAAAAACCAGACCCGGCGTAAAAAAATCCCCCCCGCTGCCAATCATAACAAAAGCCGACAAGAACAACCCGTAAATTAAACCCGTTATAAAGCCATTCAGTGAACCCAGCGTACCAGCGGCCCTCCCGCCGGCAAACCCGCCAAAAGCCGCCCCCAGGAGCGTTCCAGCCGTTCCAAAGGCACTCAAATTATAAACCAGCCCCGCTGAGAGCACCACCCAGGCGCCCATTACAGCACAGGCCGCCAGGGTGGCGCTTAAAGCCCAGGCCAGACCCGCCAGAACAGCCCGGCATCTAATTTTCCCGGCTAACGGAACCCCCTGTTTAGACCAGCGCATAAAAGTGCAGCCCTTCAATCTGTACCCCCCTTAAAAAACTTTTATAAATTCTATGCCGGGTACATCCGTTTATGCGGACAACCTTAAATGAAGCATGAAAACCTCCGCTTGAAAATAGTATTTTTAAGGAATAAAAACTGGAGGTTTTGACCTATGAATCCCAGAAAGAAAAGAACGGTTTTTTGGCTAGTAATCCCGGTTATCCTGATCCCGGCTATTTTTCTTGCCCGAAGCATCCTTAAACCTCCCGGCGTTCCCATTCATACTGTCAGGGTAATGGAGTCCGTGCGCTCGCCCTATTTCCTGCCTCAGTACCTGGCTTTAAACCTGGGTTTTTTTAAAGAACAAAACCTTGCCGTTGAGATTTCAACAGCCAGCCCCGGGGCTATCCACGCCGCCCTGCTTGACGGCAGGGCCGATGTCGCCCTGTGCGGCCTGCAAAAAGTTATTTTCAGTCCCCAGTCTCAGACACCCCAAGCTAAAATTTTTGCCGCCATAGCCAAAAAGGACGGCTCGCTGCTATTGTCCAGAGAGGACCCGGCTAAGTTCCAGTGGGAAAACTTGAAAAACAAAACCATTATCAGCGGTTCCCAGGACGACAGTTCAGTCATCGCCCTGGAGAGTGTTTTAAGGAGCCGGGGCTTGCCCCCCTTCCGGGCGGTAACCATCTATTACAACATACCCGCCAAACTTAGAATGGGGGCCTTCCGGGCCGGGACCGGAAATTATATTCAGCTGCTGGAACCCGATGCCAGTAGCGCGGAAAGGAAAGGCTACGGCCGGGTGGCAGCTTCAATTGGGCAGGCTGCCGGGGATATGCTTGTTACGGCTTATGCAGCCCTGCCCGATTATATCAACTCGAAACCTGAGGTTATTCAACAGTTCACCAATGCCGTTTACAAGGCGCTTTTATGGCTTGACCAGCACAGTGCCGGGGAAGCAGCGGATGCAGCTCTGCCATCCTTCCCCAACCTTGACCGGGAGATCCTCATTGACTCCATAGACCGGTACCGTTCCCTGGGAATCTGGACCTGCGATCCCATGGTGTGCAAAGAATCTTTCGACAGGTTTCAAATGGCCGCAAGCAAGGCCGGGGAAATTGCCGGCACTTTTTCCTTTGAAACAATATTTATGAGCGATTTTGCCGGTCAGGCCATGGCTACGGTGACCTACGACCGCAGCGTCGAGGAGGAAAAGGCCGAAAAAAGAAAACTGTTTAAAATTTTTAAAAGAGATTAGATGCGGTCCCCCCCGGGTTAACAATCTAATATTATGCATTATTTTAACGCCCTTAGAAAACAATAAAGAAAACTTTTATCGGGGGTTATTCTAATGCTAATGCGAAAATTCCTGGTTTTGGTGATTCTTGTTCTCTTTGGCCTGACCACGGGCTGCTCCGCCGCCCGTAAACCCGCCCCTGCACCGGAACAAAAGCCCCTTGTGGTACCCGAAACATCTAAAGTGGGCTTCAGTAAAGTTGATTTAAACAAAGCGCCGGATGTCGTCAAAAATATTGCCGGGGATCTGGCTAAAAGAGAAACCGCAACCTGGCTTCAGGCTAACGGAACAAGTTACATTCTTATCAGTGTCGGCGAAAACGAAAAAAAACGTAAAGCGGAAATAACTGAAGTGATTCAGAGAATACCGGCCCAGGATTTTGTCTGGCTGGATGTCCGGGCCAATTACGTCAACGCCAGGGAAGATGACCAGGACGGACCTGTAAGCGTGGTTGCCCTTAACCTGACCGACCGGACCATAAGCGGTGTGGGTTTTGAAATCACCAGAACAGATACTCCCGCGTCAAAAGCCACGCCCGCCCCGGCGGCCTCTCCCGCGCCAACAGCTTCACCGGCGCCTGCACCAGTTCGCACTCCGGCGCCAGCCGTGCCTGCGCCTGCGCCTGCGGTACCGTCCCCGGCCCCGCAGCCTGGTCCGGCGACCACACCCACACCGGACGAACAGGCGCCGGCCAAAAATAATCAGACCCAGACCAGTGCTCCCGAAACGGAAAATAATAATAAATAAAAAAACGATGGGCGCGTGTACAATGCGCCCATCCATATCTTACCCGGAAAACGTCCGTCTCCGCCTTTTGACGTAATCCCCCGGTTCTTTACCGGTGCCTCTTACCAGAAATATAATAACCAAGAATATTAATCGTTGACCTCTTCCGGAATGCCGGCCCAGCGGCCTATTATTTCAAGAAGATCCTCCCGGCCTTGCCCGGTCTCCGCCGAAAAGGGCACCAGTTGTTCCCCTTCGGCCAGGGCCAGGGTCTCACGGACAACCTTCAATGATTGCAGCAGCCTGGAACGGGACAGCTTGTCCGCCTTGGTGGCAACCACAGCTACCGGAATTCCCTGGTGCTTCAACCAGCCGTACATCTGCACATCCTGGGATGTGGGGGGATGCCTGCTGTCCACCAGCAGAACCACACCTTTAAGGTTGGCCCGGGTTGTCAGGTAACCCTCCACCATCTTCCGCCAGCTTTCCCTTTCCCCGGCGGATACTTTGGCGTAGCCGTAGCCGGGCAGATCCACCAGCAAAAAGACATCGTTAATCAGGAAAAAGTTGATCAGCCTGGTGCGGCCGGGGGTTTTGCTGGTGCGGGCCAGGCTTTTACGCACGGCAAGTTTGTTCAAAAGAGAAGACTTCCCCACATTAGAACGCCCGGCCAGGGCAACTTCCGGAAGTTCCCCGGCCGGGTAATCTGACTTGCGAACCGCGCTGGTAACAAATTCCGAACGGTTTATTTTCATGAAGGTAACTGGGCTCCCCCTTCGTTATGCACAACGGGCTCTTGATATGCCGGGGGCTGGGGAAGCACCGGGGAAGTCCCGGTCACGTCCTCGGAGCCAAATTCTTTCTCGGCGAGGGCCGTCTCCAGCACCTGGTCCATGTGCTCAACAAGGATAAAATTCAGCTTATCTTTAACTTTCTTTGGGATTTCGTCCAGGTCTTTTTTATTATCCTTCGGCAAAACCAGCGTCTTTATACCTGCCCTGTGGGCGGCCAGAACCTTTTCCTTTATTCCACCCACCGGCAGGACCCTGCCCCTCAAGGTTATTTCCCCGGTCATGGCCACGTCGTGCCTCACCTTTTGCCCCGTTACAGCCGAAGCCAGGGCGGTGGCCATGGTAATGCCCGCCGAGGGCCCGTCCTTGGGAATGGCCCCTTCCGGGATGTGAATATGAATATCCTGTTTGTCATAAAGCTCCTCGTCAATGGCTAACTCGGCGGCACGGCTGCGGATATAGCTGTAACCGGCCTGGGCCGATTCCTTCATCACGTCGCCCAGTTTTCCAGTCAACGTAAGCCGGCCGCTCCCCTTATAAATCGAAACTTCAATTGCCAGAGTATCCCCGCCAACCTCCGTCCAGGCAAGCCCCGTGGCCACACCCACCTGGTCGTCCTGTTCCGCTACCCCGTACCGGAAACGGGGGGTGCCCAGGTACTGGTTCAAATTCAGAGGTGTTACCTGAACCCTGCTTACTTTATCAGAAACAACCTGCCGGGCGGTTTTACGGCAAATGGTTGCAATCTGCCTCTCCAGGTTCCGCACCCCGGATTCCCGGGTGTATTCCCTGATAATTTTGCGCACCGTATTCTCCGTCATCCTGAGCATACCCTTGCTCAGCCCGTGTTCCTTAATCTGCTTGGGGAGCAGGTGGCGCATGGCAATCTGAACCTTTTCCTCTTCCGTGTAGCCGGACAAATAGATAATCTCCATCCGGTCCTGCAGCGGCCGGGGAATGTTATGCTGAAGGTTGGCCGTTGTAATAAACATCACGTTAGACAAATCAAAGGGCGCCTCGATGTAGTGATCGCTAAAGGTATTGTTCTGTTCCGGATCCAGTACCTCCAGCAGGGCTGCGGACGGGTCGCCCCGAAAGTCCATACTCATCTTATCTATTTCATCCAGCAGGAAAACAGGGTTTCTGGAACCTGCCTGGCGAATGCCCTGGATAATCCTGCCCGGCATGGCGCCGACGTAGGTGCGGCGGTGACCTCTGATTTCCGCCTCGTCCCGCACACCACCCAGGGACATACGGATAAATTTGCGCTCCAGAGCCCGGGCAATGGAACGGCCCAGGGATGTTTTACCAACACCGGGCGGCCCCACAAAACAAATAATGGGTCCCTTCATTTTTTTAGCCAGTTTGCGAATGGCCAGGTATTCAAGGATCCGCTCCTTAACAGTTTTCAATCCGTAGTGGTCCTCGTCGAGGATGGTTTCCGCCATTTTAATATCCAGGCGGTCACGGGTGCCCTTGTTCCAGGGCAGAGCCAAAAGCCAGTCAAGGTAATTGCGCACCACAGCCGCCTCGGCTGCCATGGGCGGCATTTTCTCCAGACGCTCCACTTCCTTCAGCGCTTTTTCCTCTACCTCTTTCGGCAGCTTTGCTTCGGCAATCTTTTCCCGCAGTTCTTCGCCCTCGGCCATACGTTCGTCTTTTTCTCCCAGTTCACGCTGGATAGCCTTCATCTGTTCGCGCAAATAGTATTCCTTCTGGGTCTTTTCCATTTGTTTGCGCACACGGATGTTGATTTTGCGTTCCAACTCTACGATTTCCAGTTCTTTGGCGACAATGGCACATAACTTTTCCAGCCTTTGGACGATGTTGACCGCCTCAAGGACATTTTGCTTGTCGTCTATACGCAGCGCAAGGTGGGAAGCAATGATGTCCGCCAGCCTTCCCGGCTCTTCCAGGTTCACTACCGAAACAACCGTTTCGGGGGGAATGCGCTTGGACAGTTTGACATACTGCTCAAACTGGTAAGCCAGGCTGCGCATCAGCGCTTCAATCTCGCTGTTTTTTTCGAAAACCTCGGAGTACTGGTCCACTTCCACCTGGAAAAAGGGCTCATCCGTCAGAAAACGACGGATCTTGGCCCTGGAGATGCCTTCCACCAAAACCCGGATGGTTCCCCCGGGCAGCTTTAGAAGTTGCTTAACTTCGGCCACCGTACCTATCTGATAAATATCATCCACACCGGGATCATCGGTCTGGGCTTCCCTCTGAGTAGCCAGAAAGATGATCCGGTCCTGGATCATTGCCTCCTCTATGGCCTGCACTGATTTTTCGCGTCCCACATCGAGGTGAATAACCATATAAGGAAAAACAAGAATACCCCGCAAAGGCAGTAAAGGCAAGAATTTTACTTCGGATTTCACAGCTGCACCTCCTTCTCAAAGGATTGTTTCTAATATTTGTATATTTTCAAGCACAGGGCTACGCATACATTTTATCATAAAAGTTAGAAATCGGGCTATAGCAATAATTACTACGAATACTGTGAAACCCGGCTCTAAGAGCCGGGTTTCGGGGGTAATTGACGTTGTTGGATAGCCAAAATAACTTTTTCACAATTACTTGGAAAGTGGCTGTCCGGCTCCAAAAACCGGGACGCTCAACACCTCCAATGGCGCCGGGGTATTGCTCTCTTTCTTTTTTTCCGCGGGGGGCGTGGAAACCAGGGCAGCCTGAAAAACCTCCTCCAGGCGCTCCACGGGAATTACTTCAATATCCTTCAGGCTTTTTAACAGCTCTTGATCATTTTCGTTGGGTATAATAACCTTCCGGGCGCCGGCCTGCCGGGCGGCCTCCACTTTGGCCACAATACCACCAACCGGCTTAACCAGACCGCGGATAGAAATTTCACCGGTCATAGCTATCCTGTTGTCAACAGGCAACCCCATGATCGCCGAATATACCGCCGTGGCCACGGTCACCCCCGCGGAGGGGCCGTCCGTTGGCGTCCCCCCAGGAAAGTTGACGTGAATGTCATAATCCCTGGGGTCTACTTCCATGGTCCGGCGGAGCACAGTGAGAACATTTTCCACGGAACTGCGGGCCATGCTTTTCCTGCGTACGGTCCGGCCGCTGCCGCCAATCTCCTCCTCTTCCACCATACCCGTGACTGTCAGCTTGCCCTGCCCCCGCAGGGCAGGCATAACGTTGCATTCCACCTCCAGCACCATGCCCATGTTGGGCCCGTAAACGGCCAGACCATTGACCAGACCCACCTGGGGCCGGGACGGTACTTTTTTTTCCGGCCTGGGGGAATATTGACCGCTGTTGATAACCCACTCAATATCCGCTCTGCCAATCTCATTCCTGCCTTCGGTAATGGCTATCCCCGCGGAGATTTGAATAATATTGACCGCTTCGCGTCCATTTGTGGCGTACTTTTTAATAACCTCCAGGGCTCCTTCCCGCAGCGGTATACCGACTTTACCCGCTGCGTTGGATGCTATTACTTCAATCTCATCCGGCTGGAGCTGCCGGAAAAATATTTCCAGACAGCGGGAGCGAATAGCCGGGGCGATATGTTCAGCTCCCCGGGTTGTTGCCCCCACCATGCGAAAGTCCGCCGGCAAACCATTTTGAAAAATATCATGAATATGAGAAGGGATGCTGCTGTCCTCGGAGTTATAATAGGCGCTTTCCAGAGTAACCTTGCGGTCCTCCATTACCTTCAAGAGCTTGTTCATCTGGATCGGGTGCAGTTCCCCGATCTCATCTATAAACAGCAGGCCGCCGTGGGCTTTGGTAACCGCGCCGGGTTTGGGCTGGGGAATCCCGGCCATACCCATGGGTCCCGCCCCCTGGTAAATTGGGTCGTGCACAGAGCCAATAAGGGGATCGGCAATATTGCGCTCGTCAAAACGCGCCGTAGTTGCATCCAATTCAAAGAATTTGGCGTCTTCCTTAAAAGGAGACAAGGGGTTTTTCTTGGCCTCCTCCATCACCAGCCTTGCCGCAGCGGTTTTCCCCACACCGGGTGGGCCATAAATTATCACGTGCTGGGGGTTAGGTCCGCAGAGGGCGGCCCGCAGGGACTTCATACCTTCGGCCTGGCCGATGATTTCCTTAAAACAGGTGGGGCGAGTCTTTTCCGAAAGCGGTTCGGTCAGGGATATGGAGCGTAGCCGCTGGAGCTTTTCCATCTCCTTCCTGGATTCCTTTTCCACAATTAATTTACTCCCTTGCTGGGCCTTGAGCTGATTCCAGAAATAAAGCCCGATAACCACCGCAAAAAATACCTGAATAAAGGTCAGAAGACCTCCAAAGCCAGATGGGAATTCTCCCACTTTTTAATCACCTCGTGAAAAAGATTCTTCATTTAGTATTGCTAAGTTTTACAATTTTTAACCAGGCTTAAAAAGAAACGACACATTTCCATGATATAAATATAAATAGAATCTTTACATCCATGTCAATGTTGCAATAGCGGCAGCCACTGGCCCCCCCCCGGGACAATTCTTAATTTTTTGAATAAGCAAAACAGAACAATATATTCATAATATCGACGCTATTCAAACAAACCATTATAATCAAAATGAACCAATATTTTTTTCAGGGAGGTGATGAAGAACAGCAACCGGTTTAACAGACAAATAGAAGTTTTATTAGGGGGTGTACTTGTGGCGGATAATAAGGTATACGAAATTAAAGAATCAGCGATTGCTGATCCGGGGCCCCTTGGCCTGGCTTGTTTTGCTTTGACCACCTTTTGCCTCAGCATGGTCAATGCCGGGCTGGTTGTAGCCGAGTCAGTGGCTGTGGTTATTGCCCTGGCACTGGTCTACGGAGGTACTGTACAAGTACTGGCGGGCATGTGGGAATTCAAGAAAAATAATGTTTTTGGGGCTACGGCTTTTTCCTCTTACGGCGGCTTTTGGGTCTCCTTCGGTTTATTTGAACTGCTTGCCGTACAAAAAGTGTGGGTTGTACCGGCGCAGGGGGTTTGGCTGTTTCTCCTCGCCTGGACCATCTTTACCGCTTATATGTGGATTGGAAGTTTCGGAACCAACAAAGCCCTTACAGTAACATTTACTTTATTGCTTTTGGCCTTTATCCTTTTGACCCTGGGGGCCTCAGGAAATCATGCGGCTCATACCTGGGGGGGTTACGTCGGCATTGCGACAGCCTTTGTAGCCTGGTATACCTCAGCCGCGGGGATTCTCAACACAGTCTTCGGTCGTGTTGTTCTCCCGGTCGGACCCTATAAATAATAATGTTCTGATAATACCAATCTGCTTAGAAGGTAATGCCGCAGTACGTACTGCGGCATTACCTTCTAACAGAACTTGGCGTACGGGCCTCGTATCCTGTTTCTGATAGATCTCGTCCACTTCACCCGGAAGCGTATATGCGCAATTGATTTTTTTCGAGTTTTCAACTAACTTGCAGCGCCATAAGCATAATGACGGCAACCAGGAAAATCTGAGCTGCAGGACTCTGGTTTACCCTGGCATGTCTAGCTCCTGACCACGCCAGCCTTCGTTGGACGTACAATCGTCCCCGTGTGTTTCCATTTGAAAACAGAAGATTCCGGACAAGCAGAGAATTTGATATAATATCATTTAAGGGG
>CAZCGU010000005.1:61263-195021 GCA_964498525.1 uncultured Pelotomaculum sp. | reverse complement strand
TTTTAGGACCGGATCATTTACAAGGATATTCTCCATAATTGGGGGTTTAAGCCGAACCCAAAGCACACTTGCTCCGGTGTCACCGATGAGCTCCACTGCCCGGTGCGATACATTAGTACCGGGCCCAAGCAGTATTACACTTAGTGCGGCGGCAGGAACATGTACTGTACCGCGAAGATCGGTAACAGTGATAGCGTTGTCCTGCCTGCTAACTAAACAGCGCTCCAAATATAAAAATGATATCCGCTCCCGCATAGTAGGCAAAGCCTGAAGCTCAGGTCGCTCCATGCCGGGTATCCTGCTCACAACTACACCCTCGCAATGGTCAGCAAGCCGCAACCATAGGCCTTGGCCCGCCCGATCCCACAGGTTAGTGTGCTAAGGAACAGCGTTGAATCCGTAATCTCAAGAACACCCTCGAAAGTTGCTATACCCAGCGTCACTCGGTTGCCATGGCGTTGGAACTTCCTTACTTCCTGCTGCACAACCCGAAATGAGCCTTCCTCCAGGCTAAAGCCGCAGTTTGCTGCGCGCTGGAACAGCCAATGTTCTTGCTGCCGCGCAGTAACATGGGCGTATACTTTGCCCCTTTTAATATGTTCCTGTGTCTGAAGATCACCTGCTCGTTTGACGCTGTGTACAGGGTTGGCTCGCAATCGAAACTGCCATCGTTGCTCTGTCTCAATCCGCTCCAACAGTGGTGTGTAGCTTTTGGTCTCCCATTTTTGTTCGGCGCCTGGCCAGCCAAATTGCTCTACAATGTGCGAAAAATCTGGTTTTCTGTTGCTAAGAACCAGAAGGTAGAGTGCATTGCCCAGGCGGTCAATACGCCAAAGATTGCGCCGAGTCTTTTCTAAACCAGCAGGAAAACTGCTTTCCACTGCGGCGTGCAGTCTCTGTAACGAAGCCAGGGCGTTCATCGTGCTTTTCCTGCGTGTATTCAGTTCAATCCGTGACAGATACATACTATTCCCCCCATCCAGCCATAGCATCATGCTCTGTTGGCAGTTCTGTAGTCTGTTGTGTCATCGGTATGGACAGCGCGTTAGCGGCATCTATAACCAGGCGAAAACCATATTTGCGATGCCGTTGGGAAAATGAGAGCGGTAAATCCCGTCGCAAAAAAGCATCTTGCTCATTAGGTTGAGCATCGCAAACGATGGTTAGTTTGACCTGATCCAACTGCTTTCCTTGAATTGTATTCTTATACCATTCGCTGGCTTGCCAGGGCTCTTCCCCAATGGCTTGCCTGAGTGTCCGCTCCCTAAGACCCAGTACCAACCGACCAACCGGCGGACAAGAGCGCCGCCCCAAATAGAGCGGGAAAACCGGATTTTGCAGTGCCGCCGCAAGTTTTTGCAGTAAATCTTCTTCTCCTTCCAAACCAATCAGAAATACCGCGTCAGCCAAATAATAACGGGTTGTGACGAATGAGGCCTTATCATTTTTTTGCCGTGCGGTATGATAATCCCGCAATAATACTCCTGGTTGGTCAATACGCACCCCAAAGCAAAGCCCCTTTAAATCATCCAGATTCTCCGTGCGGCTGCGACCCAGCGCCGCAGCCAGCAAGCCAATCACTCCGCTTTTGGTTGGCTCTCTCGCGGTATCACGGGTATCGAATTTACTGGCAATACCCCAAGACTGTAAGGGCGCCGCCAAACGTAACAATAAGGTACTCATGCCTGTACCTTAGCCTTTTGCAAAAATCCACGTACAACTTCCTCTGTCCTTATTAAAAGTTCATAAAACTTTAATGAATCGCCCGAACCGGCAAGCTCATCATTGATAGCTGTTACAAATACCTTTTCAGGTTCTGCATAAAATTTTTCATACACAGTTTGCGCATACTTTGCCAGCACCTCGGTTGATTTTTTCTGGTAGCCACCTCCCCCCACCTTGATTTTGATAGGTGTCTCAAATGCACCCACCAAATTGACAGGCTGATTGCGGCGGATAGTAACCATCACCGCATAAGGAGGAGTATTATTGGCAAACGTGTTCTGTTTGCCGGTGGGCATGGAGCAAACAAAAGAACGGATAAATTCCTTGACGGCCTCTGTAGCAACATTGGTATCACCGAGGTTCTTTTTCAAATCATGGACAGCAACTGTTGCATAACGATAAAGAGTGGAAGAATTAAACTCAACCGTGCCGATCATACCTGCTCCCGGCTGATCCTCTGGCGAACGGTCGTCCATTGCCGTAAAATAGTCATATTCATTTTCGACCTTATGGGTCGAGATCGCATGGGCAACCTGAGCAGAAGCATCAACCTTCAAGTCCGGAGCTGTTGCTACCATTCGGCCAAACAAAGCTATATCAACTGTGCAACCATAAGTCAGACTTTGACTTACAGTTTCTTTTTCCGGTTTTTTATCTGTTTGTATCCAGTCTAAAGCAAGTTCTGCAATCTTTTCTACTTGTGCAGACGCTAAGAAAAGCAATACCTTGCTGTCATCAGATTCTTCTTCACCTTTTTTTGCTTTTTTAGTTTTCGGGACAATAGGTTTCTTCGAATCTTTTGACGCAATATTTATAGTGTCCTGCGCATATTTCTGTGCTTTTTCCCCATCAATAGTATTATCAAGAGATATAATCTTCTCGGCAACCCAATCTACGCACAATCTAGTACGCTTACCAAGTTCATTTTCGTTGAACGATTCTTGGAACATCTCCCTCATAGCGTGTTTCCAGGCCTGGGAGGAAACCCGGGCACGGCGTACACCGCCGTAAACAGCCGTCTTGGGGCTGCCGGTATCATCCCGGTTGACACAGCTTGGCGGCAGAGTCTGGATTACATGAATATCTACATAAACACGGCCTTTCGGACTATTCATTACGAAACCCCTCCATTTTCTTTCTCAGTATGCAATTGCGCGATGCGATAATAGTCCTCGCCCCAGCGCAGTCGAATCCGGTTCCTAACTTCATCAAACTGATACCAATATAGATCCTCGGCAAAGCGGGGGTAATCCAGGACAATATCCCCTGCCCTGAGTAATTGGATCAAGCCACGGGCGTGGTGCGCAAACTCCGTGAACTCATTAGCTGTTGACACCGCATCAAAACGCCGTTTGATGGCGGGTTCACGATCTTTATCCTTTTTTACAACCTTTTTTACAAGGTATCCTACGGCAGCACCCAAAGAATTTCCCGTTTTTTTGCCCCCGGCTTCACCGTCAACGCTCATAGGATGGTCTTTACCCTGCTGATGCAGCGCAAACAGCGTCAAAGTCGTGTAAATCGCCCATACAGCATAACTGGGCTCATCACCTTTACCGTAAAGTTCTTCGGGCATATCACTAAATAGAATTTCAAACAGTTCCGGCACTTCTCCCGGTTCCTTACCAATTCCCCTGCGCAGCTTAGCTAGCATAGCGCGGCTCCAGGGCCCCTCCGTTAATAGGCGTTCTACTTTCCGACGGGTTAGCATTTTGATTTGGTAGGCCTGGCTTCTTTGCTTTTTCAAATCCTCAACCTCCTTTCCCTATGGTACGTTTGATATTGGAACTAAATTTCACCAATGCGCCCGGCGCGGTATAGAGCTTACCTTTTTTGTCATCTTTGCCTTTCACCCATCGGCCCACGATGCCTTTTTCTCCAGACTGATGTGTCATCTCTTCCCCAAGTTGCAGGAGAACCCGTCCGACAGTATCTTTCCAGACTTGCTCGGTCTCACCCATATCCGATTGTGCGGGATCAATATCGGCAAGCCATCTGCGAAATGGCACATCTAGACGAAAATAGGCATCAGCTTTGGCAACATTGCCGATACCCTTTCCAGCTTTATGATAGATACTATCGCTGTCTCCAGAGGCTTTAGCCAAATCGGCAGCAAGGTAGGCAAGTTGCGCAATACATTCCTCCGTGATGGACAGAAGCCTGATAATCCGCATAACCCACTCTTCCCCCAGTTTAGAAAGCATACCTGTATTGAGAGATAGGGAATCTTCAAATACATCCGTAACAAAAAAATCCTTATCACCATATTTCACGCTGGCTATCCGAAAAGTGATCGTATTGCTAATGAGACCCCGCTCTTTTAGTATTGATAACCAACGGACTATTCCAGGTTTTTTTAGATCGTCCCCGTCCGCAAGAAAGGAAGGGAAATCTCTCCACAATTGTTTAGAGGGATCATGACGCTTGGGAAGATACACATCTTCCTTTGAATCCTTCCTCCAAAGTGTCATTTGCTCAGTAATTGCGTTTTCTCTGGGAAAAAAATCCCCGCCCAATAATCTGTAACCTAAAACTCTGTTTGCTTCCCTTTGTAGGAACAGCCGGCGTGATTGTAGTGTAAGTATGGTAAGCTGATCCTGGGGAAGTACTATTTCTTCCCGTTCTTTAGTTCTTAGCTCATCAATTTCCCATGCTGCATTGCCATTGCCCCAGGGCTCGCCATTGTCGTTTAGTAAAACAAAATTCAACATAAGCGTCTCAAAAAGATCAGCGCCATTTGCATATATTAAACCTAGCTTTCCAAGCCATCCTGCACCGGGAGAAGGCATTTTTTGACCCCGGACCGAAGGTTTACTGGATGTATCATCAAAGGCATTTAAATACAGGAGCCACCTTGCTGCCTCTGCATAGGATATCGAGCGTTTCCCATCCCCAGTCCTAACCGGAAACAGCCTGACTTTGTTGCCACTCTCAGAAAGATTCCCCAACAGCTTCGCCGCGGTATAATCTGTTCCCTTAGCCAACCCCGCTACCTGATAAAACGGCCGCTCCGGATGAAAGAGGAAAAAGCGTTCTTCATAATGACACAAGCGCTTTTTTATTGGTCCAAGGGGAAAGCGATTGAGTTCCCATAGACTTTGCCATCTTTCTAATGCTTCCGTGGCATTATTGATGGTTTTTCTACTCCCTTGCACATCAGCTCTGGTGAAGGTTGCATACAGTGTCGCCAATAGCAGGCGTAGAATTGCTACGTCCTGAGTGGGCAGCTCTCCTGCAAGGCCACGGAATTCATGGGCGCGTTCCATCACTGTCAACAACGATACTTCTTCTGTTTTTCCTTCCAGGTTTAGTACCAAAATCCATGGTTCATGCAGTAAGTTAAAGACCCTGTCATGCATTCACATCCCCCTCTTCAATTTTCTTCGAAAGCATCCCATAGCATTGATCGTATTGCAAATGATACCCGCACAGCTCTGTGCTAAGCTGCTCATTGAGTACCAAGAATAATTCTCCTTTGAGCCAGGATGACTGCTGCCACGCGCGCAACTCCTGCAGCGAGATTTTTTCCAATTCCGCAATGGTCTGATCCAAATTCCAACACAGCTCACGTGGAAGTTGTATACTGCATTCCGCCATCGCCCGGGCCAGTCCCACTTCCGGCGGTGTGTCTGAAGGGATTTTTCGATCTTTGAATTTGGCCAGCCAGGGCAGCATGTAGTACCCCCCACCTCGCCGCTGAACAACTAAAACTTCCAGCGAATCTTCCGTATCGCGTACAGTTGCCTCACCACGTTTGCCGGATGGGTCGTCAGTAATACTTGTATCCAACCAACCAACTAAATTATCCAACCTCTTATATGGATCGGAAATTTGAAAATCATATGCCTTTGCTATTTTTTTAGCTATTCGTTGTTCATGCTTGCTTTTTGCCTCCCTATACTCTTCTAGTAGTTCCGGCCGCATTGGCAATCCCTCCGGTAGGTAGGTCCCTTGTACCAGCTTTGGAATATCCTCGGGTATTTTTAGGTGCGATGGAATTAACTCCCTAGTGTTCATTAAAAGATATTTGCCATAAATAAGCTCAGCGCCGCGGTCAAAGCCTGAATCGCTCATACTAACAAGAAAGCAGCGGGGCTGTCGTAGTTTAAACGGGCGCCGGCGAGGGTGCCGGTGCAGGCGGCCAATGCGTTGAATCAGCAAGTCCATAGGACAGATATCAGAGATTAGCACGTCAAAATCCAGGTCACAGCTTTGCTCAAAAATCTGTGTACCGACGACAATACAGCGCTGCGGGCGTTCGCCGTCAGCTCCAAGTTTTGCATAAAGCTCTTTTTCTTTTTGCGCCCGATCTACGGCAAGAAAACGGGAATGTAGGAGCTGGATCTGGTTTCCACCAAAGTGCCGGCTTAGTTCGTGCGCTATTTTCTGAGCGCGTTTTACCGTATTGACAATAATGCCCGCACAACCGCCCTCAGAAAGCAGGTCTTCCAAAACTGGTGAGATCAGTTCGTCGTCCAATACTTTAAGCACAACTTTATATGAACGCCGTTTACCAGCTATCTTTTCCTGGTGTACATCGTAACCCTTGGTGAAAGTGATAATCGGATAATTGCGGGTGGTTACCCACGCGGGCAACACCGTGATTTCCGGTTTTCCCTTGTCGAATATTGGATCATACTCTGGTGCTGTTGTGCTTTTTTTGTTCAAGTAGGCTTCAATCAGCTGTTGGCGTTTTTCTCCTGGCAATGTTGCGGAAAGAACAACCACCGGCACCCCATACGCACCCAACCAACTTAAAACTTTGTAAAGATATTGACTCATATAGGCATCATAGGCATGGCATTCATCAAGAATCACTACTTTATTGGCGAGTCCTAGATGCCGCAACACCAGGTGCTTTTGTTTAAGGCTGCCCATTAGCACCTGGTCAATCGTACCGATTACAAAATCGGCTAGAATACCTTTTTTGCGACCAGAAAACCATTCATGTACGATAAGGGCGTCGTCACTGGTTTCCTCGTTTTCCTCACCACCCACTTGAAAGCCGATCAGTTTTTCTGTTGTTTTGGGTATTTTATTATACAATTCATTGAGATCCGCCTTGCCGTGTGCAAGTTTTACTGCGTGTTTAACATCTTCATCCAGCCTTTCAATCCACCGGCAAAACCGTAAAAATAAGCCGTTGGCGCTAGCCTGAGTCGGGAGGGCAAAAAATATGCCGCTTCTTTTCGTCTTGTTCGCTAAAAGTTCTGCAGCTGCAAGGGCTGCCTCCGTCTTTCCTTCACCCATAGGAGCTTCTAGTATCACAATTCCAGGGCATGACACATCCCTTAGCAAACTCAACATTCCGACTTGCATCGGGCGTGGTATTTTAATCTCAAAACGTTTTTCAAAAAAATCCACACCCATCCATTCCCAGGCATTATCCGGACTCCAGCAATCGGGCAAGTCGAGTTTACCCCATGCAGCCTTTGCCCGCGCTGCGGAAGGTCCGGCACTTCCGGATAGATCGATGTGGGGGAAATATATTTCATTGCTGACAATCCAGTCTACCATGATTACCAGCCCGCTTAGCAGTGCTTGAGCTGTGATATCCGGTTGCCAGGACTGCGCTTCCTGCTCCGATATACCAGCAAGCTCAAGCGCATACGCCAGCAACCTTTTCTGCACCTCCCTCCAGGCCTCCTGACCCTTATCCCAGCCCAGGTCGCTCTTGTAGGCCGTACGAAGATCGTACAATTGCGCATTGTTTGGGGGTTGGCCGTGATGGCCGCCAAGAATGACGGCAAGCTTCCGGGAATATCCATGTTTCTCTAAAATTAGTTGCGAGGCCCAATAGTGCCTTGCTACCCTTGGATGAACACTATTTGAAAGCGGCAGTCCTGCATCAACTATTTGCCTGCGAAGATTTTCGTCATATTCTGTACCCCTAAAATTACCCTGAAATGTTGGGATTGCCTTGCCAACGTCGTGAACTGATGCAAGAAAGACAAAACACGGTAATGCCGCATCTTCAAAATAGGCAGTTTCACCCTGCGACTTGGATATCCCCCGGGCAACCACACGTTTGGTGCAGGAAGGAAGCCAATCGCGCCATAATAATCTGGCAATTTCCGCTGCGTCAGATATGTGTACCACGAGGGGAAGCCACTGCTCATTTTGATAGTTCCTGGCTTTCTTTCCCCAAAGGGCTTTCGTCTGCCAACCCAACATCACAGGTCACCCCGCTTTTGACGATATTTTCCTATATCATCTATTCTAATAAAAGTTACAGATTTAGGCAAGGTAAAAGCCTTTTCGAAAAATAATCGCTCCCTTCACCACATTAGCACATAAATTTATTAAAAGGACATCGTCTAATACGATGTCCTTTTAATAAATTTCGTTTACTCCTTGATTTGGACTGAGTTTCCGTTTGGAGGCAGTCTTTAAAGCATAATCTGATATAGCATCGTAAATATTCTGCTAACCGCGAGTCAGGGTTATTTTTTCGAAATAGGCAATCTGCGGTGTGAATTCATTAATATTATCCAAAGCAACTTCTTTTGTTACAGGCTGTAAGCAACCGCTTTTTTAGGAAATAGGTATAAGGTAGGCTGGGACAATATTATGTTTTAAAAAGCAGCCCTCGCCCTTTACGTCCAATGGGAAAATTACGGGTTTAGCAACGTCGTGCAAAAAGACAGCCGGCCTTACAATCAGGGTCGGCATTATCGCTTGTATATCCGTCTCCGGCAAGAAAACCAAATAATACGGAATATGCCATGCGGTCCACACACAGCCGACGATGAGATACAGCTTCCAGTCATTTAGATTTAATTTGAGAAGCTGGGAAGTCAGGTAACCGCACCTCCCCGCCTGAGTATCTGTATTCACGCGGTTCATCGTATCGTGTAAGGCCGTCCTGATCATTAATCCTTTTGTTCGGGTTAAAATTGTACCTTTCTACCCTCAAGTATCTCATTGGTGGTGCGCATTGCGCACATTTTGCCGCACATCGAACAACTGTGCCTGTCAGCGGGTGGCGCGCTTTCAAAATAGTATCGTGCCTTTTCGCTGTCCAACGCCAAGTTGAACATTTCCTCCCAGTCGAGGCGCCGGCGAGCTGTGCTCATTTTATTGTCAATATTCCGCGCGCCCGGTATTCCCTTGGCGATATCGGCTGCGTGAGCGGCAATTTTACTGGCAATGATACCCTCCCGGACATCATCAAGATCGGGTAGCCGCAAATGCTCGGCGGGAGTAACATAGCATAGAAAATCAGCCCCGCTGGATGCCGCTATTGCACCGCCGATAGCCGAGGTAATGTGGTCGTAGCCGGGAGCAATGTCAGTGACCAACGGCCCCAATACATAAAAAGGCGCGCCGTGGCAAAGGCGTTTTTGCAGTGTCATATTTGCGGCGATTTCATTGATAGCCATGTGACCCGGTCCCTCAACTATCACCTGCACATCACGCTCCCACGCCCGCTTGGTGAGGTGGCCAATTTCAATAAGCTCGCCTATCTGGGCAGCATCGCTGCCATCGGCAATCGAACCGGGTCGCAGGGCGTCTCCAAGACTGATAGTGACGTCGTATTCCCGGAGAAGCTCGAGTAACTCGTCGTAATATTCGAAGAAGGGATTTTCATTGCCGGTCATTTCCATCCAGGCAAAGAGTAAAGAACCACCGCGCGACACGATGTTGGTCACCCGCTTCTCGCGTTTGAAAAACTCCACCGCCCGCCGGTTGATACCTGCATGAATCGTCATGAAATCTACGCCCTCTTGGGCATGCGCCTCCACTACTTTGAAAAAGTCTTTTACTGTGATGTCAGTGAGTTCTTTTTCAAGGTAACCGATAGCATCATACATTGGTACAGTGCCAATAATGGATGGGGACCGATTAATAAGCTCTCTGCGAAAGATGTTGGTTTTGCCGAAGTTGCTCAAATCCATAATGGAATCGCAGCCGAATTTAAGCGCCAACCGCACCTTCTCCATTTCCACGGAATAGTCCTTACAGTCTCCTGAAATACCGAGGTTAACGTTGACCTTAGTTTTAAGTCCGCTGCCTATCCCTTCGGCCGATAGGACGGTGTGATTTATGTTTGCGGGAATCGCCACTTGTCCCTTTGCCACCCACTGACAAATTTGTTCGGCGGGGATATTTTCTTTTTGTGCTACCGTGGACATCTCCCTGGTAATATAGCTTCTTTTTGCGGCCTGCATCTGTGTTTTATAAGTCATATCTTAATTTCTCCGTTTCTAAAAGATTTATAGAAGTAGGTAGTGGGTCCGTGGCTACACCCTATCGGCTGCGTGCTCGATAGCGGCGGTAACATAGTCTTTGGCCAACCCTACGGCCTCATTCACTGAGTAGTCTTTTGCAAAATTCGGTCAATTGAGCGTGGTATTTTCCGACACCGAATATATAACTGATCAGCTGATTGTTCATACTTGAACCCCCTTTCAAAAAAAATAGGGATGCCCTCCGCCGAAACAGAAAGCACCCCTGTATGAAATAGGGCGCTTCGCGTAAAAAGTCAAAGCGCCCTCATCCTTAAAATGGATGATTTGCTTCCCTACGTCGGTCTTAACCAACAGGTTCAAAGGGTCAGGTTTTACCTTCTCAACTCCGAAGAGTCCCCCCGCAAACGTGTATCATATTCGGTTATGGGATCATTGCAATAAAATAAGCCTTCCCGCATCAGGAAGGCTCAAACATTCACAATGTTGTTTGAATGCTCCCTACGCCGGTCTTAACCAACAGGTTCAAAGGGTCAGGTTTTACCTTCTCAACTCCGGAGAGTCCCCCTGCGTAACTTATAGTTTAGCAAAACTTATGAAAGAAGTCAAGAAATTCTTGTTGTGCGGATAACTAAAAAACTTCTCCCCCTCAACGGAACAAAAAGGAAGCAACCATGTCTTTTATATGCTTCTGGAATATGCCATACCATACTTGAACATTTCACACAACTAAACTTTAATGTGAAACCGACACTCATCGTCTCCCGCAAGAACGCTCTTCTCCATAACCACCTCAACGACGCGATCCAATCCGATGGCGAACTTGTGTTTAATATTGCCAAGCGTACAAAAACACAGCGTTTTTGAAGCACCCTCAGTATTTTCGTTGACTAACGGGCAATAGCATTGGTCAAAAACCACATAATACTCGCCGTTCTCGTTTCGGAGACGCCACTGACGACAGAGGTTTTCCAGAAACTCCTCTTCATCGCGGGAGTATCTTTTGATCTGCCGGAGCTTTTCATCAGGAAGGTGGGTGAATGGACACTTTTCTCCACATGATTCCATGATTGCTGTTCGCGCAGATACATCCACCCGCTCATCCAGAGTCTTCATCAATTGTTTGATCCAAATATTCGTCTTCATATCTCGTCCCCCTCAACACCTCTGCAACAGGTCCATTGCATGGAAGTAATAATAAGACTAAACATTTTAAATTTCGACATTCTTGTTCTAACCCGTACAGGTTCTTGGTTCTCGTAGTGATCTATTTTTAAGCTGAAACCTCCAAGATGTCAAGAATGAATTTGACATCCTCGATACTTGTCACTTTGAAAGCTTCGCCCTTGGCCTTTCTGATTTTTTGAAAAAAGTACGGCGGCATGTACGGCACAGCTGGTTTCAATTTGCCGTCACCAAGAGGTAATTTGCCAAAAAACCTTTGATAAGGGGTTTAGAGAGCTATGAATCCGGCATTTGGCATTTTACAACAGACAACTCCATATAATATAATAAGTTGTGGGTGATTATAACAGCATATTATTTTGACGCCTAATTCTTATGTTAAGAAGCGGGGGACCCATTTTTTAGGGGTGAATCGATTTTGGGAACCACAGGTCCGACAGCCGGGTTTTTTAGGTGGAAATTTAGCAAGTCATCAATCCGGCCTCCGGCGACCAGCCTTTAGAAATCGTAGGGCTATCTCTGGCCCGAATCCGTCAGCTAACCTCGCAGGCGTACAAGAGGAGAATTGGGCTTGCTATATTATGGCCGGATCCTTCCGGCCATTTATTTTTTGCCTATCTTCCTTTTTATCCATATTAAGTAATGTTATTACAATCAGTTATCCAAAATTGAATTGGAGGTGGCAACATGAGTATGAGTACACAACACTTGTCGTTTAAACCGGGGGAGCGCGCGGTCTGGTTAGATTGGCGCCGGCAATTACGGAACAGGATCCGGTCGGTGGAAGAACTGTCCAGGTACATTGATTTAAGCGATAAGGAAAAACAGTGTGTGCAAACGGCCGGTGATGTTTTTCCCATGGCCATTACTCCTTACTATGCGTCCCTGATCGACAAAAAAGACCCCGAATGCCCCATCCGCAAGCAATGCGTTCCAGATTCCCGGGAGTTAATCAAAGGGAGCTGTGATCTGGAGGATCCCTTGCACGAGGACTCCGATTCACCCGTACCGGGGCTGACTCACCGCTATCCCGACCGGGTGCTGCTCCTGGTAACCAATGAATGCGCTATGTACTGCCGTCACTGTACCCGCAAACGCAAAGTGGGTGACAACAACACCTGTATTGGTGATGGGAATATTGGCCTGGGGATAGACTACATTAAGAAACACCCGGAAATCCGCGACGTCCTGCTCTCGGGCGGGGATCCCTTCATGCTCTCCGCCACCCATTTGGAACGGATCCTGCGCAAGGTAAGGGAGATCCCTCATGTCCAGGTAATCCGCATCGGCACGCGTATTCCGGTAGTTATGCCGCAGCGGGTCACTTACGAACTGGTTAATATGATCAAAAAATATCATCCGGTCTGGATCAATACCCATTTCAACCACCCGCTTGAATTCACGCCCGATTCCATGCGCGCTCTGGCCAGGCTGGCCGACGCCGGGATCCCCCTGGGCAACCAAACAGTTTTGCTCAGGGGCGTCAACGACTGCCCGGCGGTGATTAAAAAACTCACGCACCTCCTGGTCAGAAACCGTGTGCGCCCGTATTATCTGTACCAGTGCGATTTGTCACGCGGCATTGAACATTTCCGCACTCCGGTAGCCAAAGGAATAGAGATCATGGAGTCTTTGATCGGCCACACCTCCGGCTTTTGCGTTCCTGCTTACGTCGTGGACGCGCCCGGCGGGGGAGGCAAGATCCCCGTCCTGCCTAATTACCAGTTGTCCATGACCAGTACAAAAACAGTGCTGCGCAATTACGAGGGTGTGATCTGTGTTTATGAGGAACCCCAAAATGCTGAATTTGTTTGCCCGGAGAGCTGTACAATATGCAAAGACCCCAATGTGACGCGGGAACCTGTCGGACTGCAAAAGCTCCTTGATCCAAAAAAACGGGTAATCAGCCTGATACCGGAAGGAAACCTCCGCAAGGCTCGCTACGCCGTTCATCAGGGCAAGGCTCATGGCTGTTAAAAAAATTTTGGCCATGCCGGTCCGGGATAGCTGGGAGGTTATTACAGGAGGCGGCTTCAACTGCCGCGTCCTTATATCTCCGTTCAATAAGCGTATAACTGTTTACAAGTTTAATTTGACCCGGGGCTGTGGCGCGGCTCAAATGCTGCAGGCCCTGACAGAAAAAGCAGGGGCGCAAAACCTGGACAAGCTCTGGCTCAAGTCCGCTCCCAAATGGGAGAAAAATTTTTTACAGGCCGGGATGCAGTTGGAGGCATCCATTCCCGGGTATTATCTGGGCAAAGAGCCGGCCCTGGTCTTTGCTAAATTTCTGCGCGCCGAAAGACAAACCCCGGCAAACAGCAGGGGGGCCGGGCTGATAGAGAAATTGACCTCATGTCCCGTCACGGGAACAGGGAAAAAACTCCCGCCGGCCAGGATAACGTTTAAATGGGCGCAACAAAAGCACTGTGCGGATTTAGCCAGGTTGTTCAGCAGGGTTTTCTCCACATATCCTTTCCCTGTTTCCGACCCCGACTACATTAAGCATACGATGGACAACGATACCTGCTATATAACGGCCTGGCATAACGGTGAACTGGTGGCCGCTTCTTCAGCGGAGACTAACAAGCCGCAGAAAAACGCGGAGATGACGGACTTTGCCACACTTCCCGCATGGAGGGGGCGCGGTCTGGCAAACCATCTCCTTTCCCGGATGGAATCCCGCCTGTTAGACGAAGGTTACAAGTGTCTTTATACCCTCGCCCGCAGCAGCTCGATAGGGATGAACAAGGTGTTCGCCGCCTCCGGGTACAGCTTTAACGGGGTATTAATCAACAATTGTAACATCAGCGGGGATTTTGAGGATATGAATGTGTGGTCAAAAATGTTTGCAAGATGAACGCCCTGGAGGTATCTGAGATACACCGCAGCAGGTGGAAAATAGGTGTGTCCAGCTAATCTGTGGCCTTAATTTTTGGGCCCGAATTTAGGGGGCTTCTCACATTAATAACGACCGCAAAACGCAGGAACGGCCTAAATACCAGCTTTTCAGACAAAATAAAAACCACCCACCGATAAAATTCTTTTATATCAATAGATGGTAGATAATCTGGTGGAGGCCGTACCTTATTGAAACCAAAGTTAATAGATTCCACAAAACAGCAAAAAGAAGCCGGTAATATTATCACATTTCCCGGGCGCTGAACTTAGAACTTTTACCAAAGCCCGCTCACCTGGCATGTGCGGCTTGCACATGCCCAGGTTCGCGGGCTTTGGTCCTGAGTTTGGGTTGTCAGGTAGATGTCAAGGGTGGATAAGGTAAAGTCAGCCCTCCTTCTAAAGACGCCCCGGAAAAGTAAGAACGTTCCCGGTATCTTTTTTTTCCAACCTTAATTGCCTTTGCTTGAGAATTTCGTTTATTCTCTCAATATTGCCGCCGTCGTCCCCTTCCCCCGGGGTCAACTCCACATTAGCGTTTTTAACATAGTGGAATAAATCCAAAACTTGTTTAATTCTATCAGCGTCGTCCTGCCTATCGCTATCAGAGTAACACCCGTAACTCATTGATAACGCTTCGTATATGGCAAATATCTCGCCTTTTGACAACTTAACCAAACTTCCACTCCTTCCTGGTTTTCTCGTTGTTTCCCAATGGCTCTTCGCCCTCGACGAAACTGATAAAATCTTCTTCCTCACCAGCCGCACTGGAAAGCTCTTGGGGTTCCCGCCCATTACCGCCGACTCCCGCGGATTTTGCGTCGAAACCAAAAAGGTTGGCCTGGATCGGGCTCAGCTCCGCCAACACCTGTTCATTGGGCCTAAACTACTTTAACTCCAATAAATTATCGTCGGTAAGTTCAATGTCCTCCAGGATTACCCGGATGGACTGCGCCCATCCGTCAGTCAGCACCCTATTTACGATTTCAATTTTTTTAATTCTCGCGGTAAAATCTGCTTTTCTCATTTCCTCCTCCTTATTTTACCACTCTTTTTAACGACGTCATATTTATATTTTCCGCCATCAAAACCGCACTCGCTGCAATCCCGCTCCTGTAATTTGTTTTTCCTGCTGACGGTGCATTTGTTTATACACCCTTCAAACCTAAACCTACAGCGGCAGATGATAGTCTCTTGCATCTAACTTTGGACCACCTGCCGCACCACTACTTTCGCCCGCTCCGCAGGGTCACATTTGCGTTCAGCCAGGATCCGCACCACCTGGCGGTCGTCCACGTAGGCCACTTTATTCAGCCCGTCCACGATAGACTTGACGCAGTTGTCCAAGTCCGGTACGGTGCCTCGCCGACGTCTCTTTTAACAAACATAGGAGTATCCATAGTAGCAAAGCGCCCAGGCCAGGTAGGAGAAAACAGCACGATGGCCCGCACCCAGCTCATCTCGAACAACTCGGCTCCCATGTTACAGCCATTTGGTTGTCTTCCCAACCATGTGACCGGCATTTTACATTCCTCCCGTTCTACCATCAAAAATTTGCAAGATTGTCACCACTAGATTATAAGCCGATCAAGGCGGTTAACCAATAACCAGGGGTGTCCGGCTACCTATAAACATCTTTTCTATGGCTTACGCTAATCATAATCACAATTAGCCGGCCGTCATCTATTTTAGCGACGAGCCTGTAAGCGCCGGTGCGATACCGCCAATAATTTTTTTTATCACCAGCAAGGGCCCTGCCTTGTTTTCTTGGTTCTTCGCAGTCCACCAAGTTGTTTTTTATCCAGGAGAGGATCATTTTTTTTTGCGGGCGTTCAATCTTCTCCAGGGCCTTGCTTGCTTTATTTGTGAATACTACCTTATATTTCATCTTCAAACCCCAGCTCGTTTACTACCTGAGTAAAGGTTTTATATGCGATTTTGCCCTCTTTTTCCGCGGTTTCATATTCCGCTATAATACGCAAGTCGTATTCTTCTTCCAACTTTTCAAAGAAAACGGCTTTAATAGCTTCCGACAGGCTAACACCGAGCCAGTTGGCGTAGTTTTCCATTAGTTTTTTTTCCTCTTCGGACAGTCTTAGGGATATATGAGCCATAGTCAAGGCCTCCTTGATCATTCAAATGTAATACAATTGTATCACACTCTGTTGTAACCGGTAAGAAGGGTTCAATGTTTTTTAGCACAGAACAAGGGGGCTTCTCACATTAAGCAACCAACGTGAAAAATGGCTTAATTGAACGCAAGAACAGCAAAAGCAAAGGCTAAAATTCATTGTCAATAACCAGCTTTTTTAATACTACCCGGCATACAAATCAAGAACCTGGACTCAAAGCATGCGTGATCTATTAGCAAATTTATTACTTACTGGAACATAATCCCTGGGAATTAGCCTTAACCCAACTTGACAATGGGCGTTTTCTATGGACGTTAGGATCAACCCCTTCTTCCATTAAAAACAACAGGAGCATGGTGGGATCATCATCAATATCCAGTTTTCCATGTAGCAATCCGCCCTCCCTTCAAAGTCGGATTATACGTTTATGACTACCGTTTTATCTATCTGTCACTTCGGGCCAACTTGGTCCGAAGTTTATCCGGCGCATTACTTACCTCTGCTTCCAGAATTATATTCGCCGCGTCTATGGCAAACTGCATATCCTTTTCGCCAAGTTTAGCCTTATAATACTTCTTGTTCATATTAACCGCGTTCATGCTTTCAAGCAATTTCGTAGCCTTTGCATGGGCTATCTCGGCAACGCTTTTATAACCTCCCTCATACATGGTTCTTGCGGCGATTGCCCCTATGCCGTTAATTCTGACAAGGTTGCACAAGCTATTTATTTCTTGCAGTTCGTTGGCCTCAACGCCCATTTCCCGGCTTACTATGGATATGTTGTTGGGATTGATTGCCAAATCATATACATCTTTTGATGTCCTTATGCTCTTATTCAACAGAATAGAGACTGTATTGGCAGAAATACCGGGAAAATCAGAAATCGGTACTGGTTTCTGCTCCAGACTTCCCATTTCTCTTTTCAAAATAGTCAGGTAGTTTTCAGGCACACCTGTCTTTAAGGCAAATGCGAAAAGCCGCTGGGCCGAAGATATATTGTTTTTAAGTTCAGCCAAATTATGAATACCGGCGGCCGCCATCTTATGGAAATTCTCTTCAAGATTTTCTAATAATATTTTTCGACCCGGCAACAAATTTTGTTTATTTAGAATTTCCATATATCGGAGGATGGGTACTCTATTCAAATCAACGCTGTACCCCATGCAGACTAATCACCTACTTTCACTTATAATACTACAATAAAGTATTACTCCGGAAAATTAAACTCCTGGCTCCAATCGAACCCTGTATTTTCCTCTACATAAGCCGGCCAATGCTTGCACCAGGACGGCATTTCGACATCCCTTACGCGGTCTATGGAGGGTTGGTATGGCTTGATATCAAGAATAGGCGTGCCATTCTCAGCATCAAAATCTTCAACTTGCAGTCTGTGATTTTCTTTGTCGATTTTAACGAGTACACATGACGTAATTCCTATGGGGTTCGGTCTGACAGGCGATCTGGTCGCAAATACGCCTATCTTTTCCGGCCCTTTTGTATAAGGCTTATCCAGAACATAATATTTTCTTGTTTCTTCACTGTCGTATAAATGGAACCACCAAACAATCTGTATGTGACTGTACTCATCCAGTCCCAACGTTGCGGGAAAAACTTCATTATTCAGTTCAATGAAGCAATTCCTGTCTTCAATTTTCACCTCTCCGATAGGGTTGAATGTAACTGACATAATAATACCTCCTAAAATAGATTAGAATTATGCTTTGACGAAAAAGGCAACTTGATTCCAGTTGATGGAAACAAGACGGTTACAATATCTTATGATGAAAAGCCAGGAATCCAAGCCATTGCAAACACGACTAAAGATCTTCGTCCCTCTATCGATCATGGTTTTGTAGGAAGGGACAGCGAGCACATACGTCTCCGAACAGTCATTGAATTCCTGAAAATAATTGATTTGAAATATACGGAAGGCGACAAAATCCGATTGGTTCTTGATAACCATTCTGCACACACATCCAAATAAACAAAGAAATATCTTGCTGCAAAACCGGGACGTTTTGAGTTTGTATTCACACCTAAGCATGGTTCATGGCTTAATTTAATAGAAAGCTTTTTCGGAAAGATGACAAAACAGTTTTTACAAGGTATCAGGGTCGATAGCAAAGAAGAACTTGTTAATCGTATTTATCAATATATAGAAGAAGTAAACGCTTCACCGGTAGTATACCACTGGAAGTATAAGATGTGAAATAGCATTATAATGTGCACAAATTATTAGCGGATGTTATACTAGTTAACGATGCACACCCCCTGCTAACTTTCAACGATTACCCTTTCTAACACCATAGAAAAATAGTAGAGGGGTTTTTATCACTACCAAAACAACATGCCATGAAATGATAAAAGCCGCTCCACCAGAACGCTATAACGGCTTTATTACCAGCTTTTCAGGCAAAACAAAAACCACCCACCGATAAAATTCTTTTTATCAATAGATGGTAGATAATCTGGTGGAGGCGGGGGGAATCGAACCCACCGTCCGGAAGACCGACCACAGGAGTTTCTCCGAGCGCAGGCTATAATTTACATTTCGGTCCGCAGGCGCTTATAGCCAAGCTCCGTTGGAACTATCTCGATGAATCTTACTTGAACCCTCCGAGAATTGGGTTCAAGCCAGCCCGTTTAAATGACCCCCTGGCCCGGGCCACGGGCCCAGCGCGGGTAGGAGGTTAACTGCAATTAAGCAGCTAAGGCGTATTCGTTATTGGCAATTAAATGTTTCCCACCGTTTAACGGGCTGATGGAACCCCGGCTCGCTCCTCCTGCCACCGCTTCCCCCGTCGAAACCAGTGCGCCCCCATAATTATATTATTGGGTTGTTTCATCCAGGTTAAACGTGACAATAAGTTTTAATTTAACTTTTTATTCTCTGCTGCCACCACCTGACACCGGTTGATCCCAACAAACTCACGCTATCAATTGGTTTTAACACGCCAGGCGTTGCATTGCAGTTAATTAGTATTGCAATTTATTTGGTATTGCAGTTTATTTTTTAATCGGTATGCCCCGCTGTTGGCGATGAAAACTCACATCAAAAAAACGCGGCAGCACAGCTAAATAACGCCACAATGCTGATTCCCAGTCTAATAAGCCCTGGACCTCTCCTTGGCGGCCCGTTCCATTTCCCGCCGCGCGTCCCGGGCGGCAATGTCTTCCCTTCGGTCGTAGAGCTTCTTGCCTTTGGCCAGGGCCAGCTCAACCTTGGCCAGGCCATTCTTGAAGTAGACCTTCAATGGAACCAGCGTCAGGCCCTTTTCCCGGGTTTTGCCCAGAAGCCGCATGATTTCCTGCTTGTGCATCAGCAACCTGCGAGTGCGCTTGGGTTCATGGTTAAACTGGTTCCCCTGGGCGTAAGGGCTTATATGCATATTATACAGCATCAACTCGGCGTTTTCAACCCGGGCATAGCTGTCCTGGAGGTTGGCCTTGCCGGCGCGCAACGACTTAACCTCGGTTCCGGTCAGGGCTATGCCGGCCTCGTAGGTCTCAAGGATGTGGTACTCGTGCCTTACTTTTCTATTTTCCGTAACGGTTTTGACTATCATAACGGCTCTCCTGAAAAAACAAACCCTTTCCGGCAAGGTTAAGGGCTAAGGTGAACACAATAACGGCAACAGTTGTTTTAAGTGTGCAGTGTAATTATAGCATCCCTTTGCGCTTTGTCAAGAACGCCGGCTCACAACCATAAAATAAATTACAATTATTGCCGGTATGGCCGCCCCGGATCTGTGCCGGCGGGCCGTTTTCAAGCCGGCGCCTTCCTGCCCAAAAATTTTACAGCTTCAGCTCCCCGGCGATCCCCTGCATGGCCTCCAGGCCCATTTCCATAAACTCTTCCAGGGAAAGGCCCATTTCCTCGCAGGCTTTCATTGTTTCCCGGTTGGCCCCCCGGGCAAAGGCCTTCTCGCCGAAGCGTTTCAAAAGGAAAGGGACATCCACAGCGGCCAGCTTCTTTTCCGGGCGGATCAGGGCGCCTGCCACGATAAAACCGGTCAGCGGGTCGGTGGCAAAGAGGGCCTTGTCCAGCAGGGACAGGCGGGGCAGGCCGTGGTAATCATTGTGCACTTTAACCGCATAGACGATATCCCCGGGCAAACCCAAGTCATTGAGCATTTCCGCGCCCTCAATGCTATGTATTTCCGGGGAGTCTTTGGTCCGGTCGTAGTCGATATCGTGCAATAGGCCGGCCAGACCCCATTTTTCCACATCCTCACCGAAATGTTCGGCAAGGCGGCGCATAACCGCCTCTACGGCCAGGGAGTGGTTAAACAGGTTCTTATTGGTCAGGTTTTTCTTCAGCAACGACAGGGCTTCCATTCTGTTCAAAGGATGACGCTCCTTTCTGCATGTCCTCGGGTTTGACTTTTAAAAATTTGGCAGCGGCCCGGGCGGAAACCGTCCCATCAGGCAGTTTTATTCTGGCCTCCATTTGAATCAGCCGGCCCTTTTCCGCTGTTCTTTCAGCCTCAACAATCAGCTTCATCCCAACTGGCGTGGCGGCGCTGTAGCGGGTGGTCATTTCAGCGGTCATGGTGACAAAATTTCTGGCCCACAGCCACTGGCCCATGGCCTCATCCAGCAGGGTGGCAAGGAGGCCCCCGTGAACCACGCCTTTCCAGCCCTGGTGTTCGGGGGCGCCTGTGAAGGTTGTGCGGGTCAGTTCCCCATCCTGCTCAAAAACCAGTTTCAAGCCGATGGGGTTGCGGGAGCCGCAGCCGAAGCACATACCTTCATCACGCAGGGATTTGTGCATATCCTTCCCCTCTTTCTCCAATTCAGTCCCCTGTTTATTTTACTAGAACAACCTCTTTTTAGCAACTTTTACCGGGGATATCCCCGGCGCTGCTTCACCCCCCGGACGCCGGGGGAACAGCCTTGCCTACCGTTGCAATCAATAAAAGCGCTTTACTCCCTCTCCTGGATGCCGGGGGGACAGAAAAAATTGAATATTAATCAGTGCCGTTGCTCCCCCTACCCTGGCCACCGGGGCAGCAGCAAAAATATACGGAAGCAGATATGGAGATGAAGCCCTTGCCCCCAGTCGCCGGGGACAGCCAAATAAGGGGCGCCCCATTTGGTCCACATATCTCCTTTCCAGGCCGCCGTCCTCTCCTTCTTTTCCCCTGAGATCAGACAAGCGCCGGATTCCGGCGCTTCTAAAAGACTAATTTATTTTGCCATATCCCAAAATTTGCCACCCTTTTTTAACCGGGTTGTATTTTACCAATGTGATTCTACCGTGCCGGCGGCATTGCTTTTAATGATGGTTCCGCCGGTCACCCTTTCATTCTGCGGTACTGTTACGCCCTTCCTTGTTCCCGCTCATCCGCATTTCGCGCTTCGCACTTCCGTGCCCTTCTGTTTTTCTATCCCGGGTACCCCTTATTTACTTCCAAAGCACCAGTAAAAGGGCCGTTGCCGCGAATAATGAGGCTACTATAACAGTAATCTTGCTCAGCAGTTCGTCCAGACCCTTTTTTTTACCGCCGAATATTGTTTCCGCCCCACCAGCGATGGAGCCGGAAAGACCGGCGCTCTTGCCGGACTGGAGTACCACTGCGGCAATCAGGGCAAGTGCCAGAAGAACATGAAAAACCATAAAGATAATCTTAACAACTGCCACGAAACTCACCTCCCCGGCACGGCTGTGCCGAAGCAATTATACCACAGGTTTATAAACCTTGACAATTGGAAGCCGCAAATAAAAGGCTGTTAAAAGCCCACCCCGCCAGAAGTTAGAAGCGAAGGTTGTAAAGGTTTTTAACTCCCCTGAATACGGCCAGGTCTCCCAGTTCCTCCTCGATCCGGAGCAGCTGGTTGTACTTGGCGACCCGGTCCGTGCGGGCGGGGGCGCCGGTTTTGATCTGCCCGGCATTTGTGGCTACCACCAGATCCGCGATGGTGGTGTCCTCCGTTTCGCCGGAACGGTGGGAAACCACAGCGGTGTAACCGGCCTGCCTGGCCATTTCCATGGCGTCCAGGGTTTCGGTCAGGGTACCGATTTGGTTTGGTTTAATCAGTATAGAGTTGGCCACTCCGTTTCTGATTCCCCGGCCCAAAAGTTCAGTGTTGGTAACAAAGAGGTCGTCCCCGACGATCTGCAGCTGTTTCCCCAGCCGTCCGGTGAATAACCGCCAACCGTCCCAGTCATCTTCGGCCAGGCCGTCTTCGATGGAAATAATAGGGTATTTGCCGGCCAGCACGGTATAGTAATCGATCAATTCCTCCGCGGTGCGGCTTCTTCCTTCGGCCTCAAAGACGTATTTGCCGTCTTTATAAAACTCCGTGGCGGCGGCGTCGATGGCCAGCCCCACTCCTTCGCCGGGGGTGTAGCCCGCGGCCTGGATGGCTTGCATAATGAGCATGAGGGCCTCTTCGTTGGAGGCCAGGGTCGGGGCAAAGCCGCCCTCGTCGCCCACGGCGGTGTTCAACCCCTTGGTTTTAAGCACGCCCTTTAATTTGTGGTAAATTTCAACTCCCATCCTGCAGGCTTCACTGAAACTTTTGGCGCCCACGGGCATAATCATAAATTCCTGGATGTCCACATTGTTGTCGGCATGCTTCCCGCCATTTAATATATTCATCATGGGTACCGGCAGCACCTTGGCGTTGGCTCCGCCCAGGTACTGGTACAGAGGCAAGCCCAGGGACCAGGCGGCGGCTTTGGCGGCGGCCAGGGAAACACCCAGGATGGCGTTGGCGCCCAGTTTGCTCTTGTTGGGCGTGCCGTCCAGCTCGATCATGGCCCTGTCGATGCCGATCTGATCCGTGGCGTCGTAGCCGGTGATTTCCGGCGCCAGGATATCGTTGACGTTTTCAACGGCCTTCAGCATCCCCTTGCCGGCAAACCTCTCCTGATCGCCGTCCCGCAGTTCGACAGCCTCCCGGGTTCCGGTGGACGCCCCGGAAGGAATGGCGGCCCTTCCCATGCTTCCGTCTTCCAGGTAGATCTCAACTTCAATGGTGGGGTTGCCGCGGGAATCAAGGATCTCCCGGGCGATAATTTCTTCTATGACAGTGGACACAGGTCATTTCCTCCTTTTGTTTCAAAAAACGGTTTGTTCCTGCAGCAAGTTCATTAATTCTCTAACTTGCGATTCATTTTAAGCAGCGTAGATCCCGTCATCTCTTCCGGTTTGGGCAGGTTCAACAGATCCAGGATAGTGGGGGAAATATCCTCCAGACTGCCGGAACGCAGGCTCAGGCCGGACGTGTCCCGCCTGATCAGGATAAAGGGAACGGGGTTGGTGCTGTGGGAGGTGCAGATACACCCCTTTTCGTCCAGCATTTCGTCCGCGTTGCCGTGGTCCGCCGTAATCAGGACCGTACCTTCCTTTTCCAGCACGGCCCGGACAACTTTGCCCAGGCAGCAGTCCACGGTTTCCAGGGCCCGGACCGTTGCTTCCATATCCCCGGTGTGGCCTACCATATCCGGATTGGCATAGTTCATGATAATCACGCCGTATTTGTCCAGAGCCAGCTGCTCCAAAAAATTTTCAGTAACCTCCGGCGCGCTCATCTCGGGCTGCAGATCGTAGGTAGCCACTTTGGGCGAAGGCACCAGGATGCGTTCCTCGCCGGGATTGGGTTCTTCCACGCCGCCGTTGAAAAAAAAGGTGACATGGGCGTATTTTTCCGTTTCGGCCAGGCGGAGCTGGGCAATACCGTGCCTGCTCAAAACCTCCCCCAGGGTGTTGTTTAAGGCCTGGGCCGAAAAAGCCACCGGCGCTTCAATGGTCCTGTCGTACTGGGTCATGCAGGTAAAATGCACTTTCGGATAGCCGGTTTTCCGGCTGAAGCCGGTGAATTCCCTGTCCACGAAGGCTCTGGTAATCTGCCGGGCCCGATCGGGCCGGAAGTTGAAAAAAATTACGGCGTCCCCGTCCTCCACCCGGGCCACAGGTCCCCCGGCGCTGTTCATAATTACGGTGGGCTGAATAAATTCGTCCTTTTCCCCCCTGGCGTAGCCCATTTCCACTGCTTCCAGAGGGGTCCCGGCCTGGATGCCCTCACCAAAAACCATGGCGTTGTAGGCCCGCTCGATCCGTTCCCAGCGCCGGTCCCGGTCCATGGCGTAATAACGTCCCATCACTGTAGCCACGGCATATCCCAGCTCACTTAGTTTTTGCCTCATGGTTTCAAAGTATTCCCTGGCGTTGTCCGGCGGTACGTCCCGCCCGTCCAGGAAAGCATGGACAAAGACCCGGCTCAGATTTTGCCCGGCCGCCAGGTCCAGCAGGGCCAGAAGATGGCGGATGTGGCTGTGCACCCCGCCGTCGGATAAAAGGCCCATCAAGTGCAGGGACCTGTTGCTTCCCCTGGCATGCTCCACCGCATCCAGCAGGGCCTTGTTTTTAAAAAAACTACCGTCCCGCACGGCCCGTGAAATCCGGGTTAATTCCTGGTAGACAACCCGGCCGGCGCCGATATTAAGATGCCCCACTTCGGAGTTGCCCATCTGGCCCTCCGGCAGTCCCACCTCTTCTCCGGAGCAGGCCAGGACACAGTGCGGGAATTCCAGAAGAAATCTTTTATAGTTGGGTAGGTCCGCCCGGGCTATGGCGTTCCCTTCCACCCCGGGGCAAAAACCCCAGCCGTCCAGGATGACCAGCGCCAAAGGCCTTTTGCCTGAAGTCAAAAAAGGTACCTCCAATTATGTCACGGATCCGCCGGACCAGGCGTTAAAAATGCCGGCTGTTCCCTTTAAAGCGCTGAACATACCGCCCTGGGTCCGGGGTTCCGGCAGTTGGCCGGTCCACGCAGGGGCTTGCCGGGACCTTGGACTTTGGGGCCGGGGCCCCAATCCAGAACCTCATTACCGGCAGGCCGGGAACCGCCCGGGGGCCCGCCGCGATTGCACCCGCCACACCCCCGGATAATCAGGAACCCGCTAGCCTGCACCGGCGGCGGCTGTGATAATGCCCAGGAAGCTGTCCGGATCAAGGCTGGCGCCCCCCACCAGGGCGCCGTCAATGTCCGGCATGGCCATCAATCCGGCGGCGTTTCCCGGTTTGACGCTTCCGCCATACTGGATGCGCACCTTTCCGGCAGCCCCGCCGCCGGACAAATCCTTCACAACTTCGCGGATATAGCCAATTACCTGCTGGGCATCCTCTGCCGTGGCCGTTTTTCCCGTACCAATGGCCCATACCGGCTCGTAAGCAATGACCAGGCCGGCTGCCTGTTCCGGGGTCAGACCGGCCAAACCGGCCGCTGTTTGCTCCCGCACCACCTGCCCGGTAATACCCGCCTCCCGCTCTGACAGCTTCTCGCCCACACACATTATCGGAATTAGACCATGGGCAAGGACAGCCTTGATCTTGCGGTTAACCAGTTCACTGGTCTCCCCGAAAAACTGCCGCCTTTCCGAGTGTCCTATTATAACGTAGCGGCATCCGGCATCTTTCAGCATTACCGGCGAAATTTCACCGGTAAAGGCCCCCTTGTCCTCCCAGTGGACATCCTGGGCGCCAGCGGCGATTTCAGTGCCCCGCAGGGCTGCAGCCACCGGAACCAGAGCGGTAAAGGGAGGACAAACCGCCACCTCCACATTTTTAAACTTGGCTGCGGCTTTTTTTAATTCCTGCACGAAGGAAACTGCCTCGGGTACAGTCTTAAACATTTTCCAGTTTCCCGCTATGAGCGGCCTGCGGCCTTTCATCATTATTTCCCCCCTTCCTTTTTTTAGGAAGCCGGCCCTACTTATCTTGCAGCGCCACTACCCCCGGCAGCTGTCTTCCTTCCAGAAACTCCAGGGCCGCGCCGCCCCCCGTTGAAATATGGGTAATCCTGTCCGCCAGCCCAGCTTGTTTTATAGCGGCCACAGAGTCGCCGCCGCCTATTACAGTAATGCCTTTAACCTCGCTCAATTCCCGGGCCAGGGCTTCGGTGCCTACGGCAAAGGGCTTCATTTCAAAAACACCCATGGGCCCGTTCCAGAACACAGTCCTGGCTTTTTTCAAGGCCGCGGCAAAATGGCCCAGGGTCTCGGGTCCTATGTCCAGGGCCATAAATTCGGGGGGAATTTTATCCACGGGAACTGTTCTGGGCTCGGCATCGGGGGCAGCCCCGGGCGCAGCCACCACGTCCACCGGCAGAAGCAGTTGGCCCCCCCTGTTTTTAACCTTTTTCATCAAATTTTTAGCCAGATCGATCTTGTCGACCTCCAGCAGGGACTTGCCGATGTCGAACCCCTGGGCCTTGAGAAAGGTATTGGCCATCCCGCCACCAATAATCAGGATGTCCACCTTTTCTATCAGATTTGAAAGAACGGCAATTTTATCCGACACCTTGGCCCCCCCGATAACAGCCGCAAAGGGAGTTTCCGGGTTGGCCAGCAGCCGGCCCAGCATTTCCAGTTCTTTTTCCATTAAAAAGCCTGCCACAGCAGGCAGAAATTCAGCGACTCCCTGGGTGGAGGCGTGGGCCCGGTGAGCAGTCCCGAAAGCATCGTTAACATAGATGTCGGCCAGGGCGGCTAACATTTTAGCGAAATTTTCTTCGTTTTTCTCTTCCTCCGGATAGAAACGGATATTCTCCAGAAGGATTACATCCCCGCCCTGCATCTCCTCTACAGCCAACCGGGGAACTTCACCCACAGCCTCGTCCACCTTCTTGACCGGCCTTTCTATTAGTTCAGACAGGCGCGCAGCCACTGGATCCATTTTATATTTTTCATCTGCTTTACCTTTGGGGCGCCCCAGGTGGGAAACCAGTATGACTTTCGACTTTTGCTGAATTAAGTAATCAATGGTGGGAAGGGCCGCCCAGATCCGGGTATCGTCGGTAATCCGCCCGCTTTTATCCTGGGGCACATTAAAATCCACCCGGACCAGCACGCGCTTCCCCGCCACGTCAAGATCCTTAACTGTCTTTTTAGCCATATGCAAACACCTCTTTTTTGGACATCCCTGGAAAGCGCTGCCAGAACATTCACCCGCCGCCGTTGCCCGGCCCGCGTAAAAATGTTGTCGCAGCGCTTTTCTTCCTTTGGGAATAAATTGTCCTTAAAAACCCAACCTTATTCCCTTGAGGCCATGTACATCAGCAGGTCCAGCACTCGCTGGGTATAACCCCATTCATTATCGTACCAGGCGATTACTTTGGCCATGTTGCCGCCGGTAACCATGGTGGAGGGGGCGTCTATGATAGCTGAATGGGGATTGCCGTTATAATCCATGGACACCAGGGGCAGTTCACAGTAATCCAGAATCCCCTTTAAAGGGCCTGCCGCGGCTTCTTGAAAAGCCAGGTTAATTTCAGCGGCGGAAGCATTTTTAGTCAGATCCACCACAAGATCCACCACGGAAACATTGGGCGTGGGAACCCGCAGGGCAAATCCATTCAGCTTGCCTTGCAGTTCCGGAAGCACCAGGGCCACCGCCCTGGCCGCCCCGGTGGTGGTGGGGACAATGTTCAGATTGGCCGCCCTGGACCTTCGCATGTCCCGGTGGGGCATATCCAGCAGTTGCTGGTCGTTGGTGTAGGCGTGAACGGTGGTCATAAGCCCTTTTTCCAGGCCAAAATTTTCGTGAAGCACTTTGGCCACCGGAGCCAAACAGTTGGTGGTGCAGGAAGCGTTGGACACCACATGGTGCCGGGAGGGATCGTACTGCTCCTGGTTGACCCCCATTACAATGGTCATGCAGTCGCCCCTGGCCGGTGCGCTCAAAACAACCTTCCGGGCGCCGGCCAGGATGTGCTTGCCCGCTTCATCCGGGTTATTGAACCTGCCCGTGGACTCGATAACGAACTCGACTCCAAGCTCTTTCCAGGGTAAAAGCTCGGGATCTCCTTCAGCCAGCAGCAGGACTTCATGGCCGTCAACAACAATTGCCCGGTTGTCCCGGGCGCTGACGTCCGCGTCAAAGGTGCCGTGGATGGAATCGTACTTCACCATGTGGGCCACTGACTGGGCATAGGTGTCGGTTACCGCGATTCTCCGGGACTTATGATTGACAGCCATAACCTCTATATCCGGTCTTTTTAACGCGCTCCTCAGGACGTCACGGCCTATCCTTCCGAGACCATTAATCCCTATTTTCACCCCATTAGTACTACCCGCTCCTTTCATTAGTATACCTTATTAACCACATTCTATGAAATAGTATATACTTTAATTCTCGTTGCGTTGAATAGTTCCTTCCTTTTAAAAATATTTAACAGAATTACAGGGTACCGACCTGTTGTCAGTACCCCGGTGGTTGCAGTTATTTTTTCTAGTATCTCTTCCTCTGGCGGATGGCGGCGATCCCCAGTTCATCCCGGTACTTGGCCACAGTACGCCTGGATATGGTAATCCCGCCCCGCCTGAACATTTCGGATATCTGCTGATCATTCAGCGGGGACCGGGCGTCCTCCCGGGCTACGATCTCCTGCAGCATTTTTTTAATGCTTTCAGATGAAGTGGTGGTTCCGGCCGAGTTGTTTAAACCCGTGGAGAAGAAGTATTTCATCTCGAAAACACCCTGGGGAGTCTGAATGTATTTGTTGGAGGTAGCCCTGCTGACAGTGGACTCGTGCAGGCCCACCATGCCGGCCACCTTTTTAAGATTCAGCGGTTTTAAGTATTTTACGCCATGATCCAAAAAGCCCCTTTGCAGTTCAACCAGGCAGTTGGCGACTTTGTACAGGGTCAGTCTCCTCTGCTCAATACTTCTGATTAACCAGGCCGCCGCGTTTAGCTTGTTCTCCACAAAGCGGCGGGTTCTGGAATCATGGTTTTTATCCTTGGAGAGCACCGAGCGATAGGTCGCATTGATGGTAATACGTGGAATGGCCACATCGTTTACCAGTATAACATATTCACCCTCCACCTTTTCCAGAATGATATCCGGAATTATATAGCGGGAGCTGTGCAAACTTGTAAAATTGCGGCCCGGCTTGGGATCAAGGGTTTTTAAAAGATCCGCCGACCGCTGAACAGACTGTACGGTTATATCCAATTCCTGGGCGATTCTGTTCAGCTTGCCCTTGGACAGATCCACCAGGTGGTCCCTGATGAGCTTTTCCAGAATGATATCTTTAATTCCCAGGTACTTAACCTGAATTAAAAGGCATTCCTCCAGGTTCCTGGCGCCAACCCCGGGGGGGTCAAAGCCCTGGATTACCTTCAGCATATCGGCAGCCCTGGACTCGCTCACGTCGAGACGCAAGGCGACTTCTTCCAGAGGCATCCGCAGGTAGCCATGTTCATCAAGGTTTCCAATGATATATTCACCTATAAACCGGTCCTCCCCCTTGTAAAGGGTCAGGTTCAGCTGAAATAACAGGTGCTCGGAAAGGGTCATCGACTGGGACAGAAAATTTTCGTAACTGTATTCCTCCTGCCCCTGCGTCCTTTCCTGGCGAATTACCCCCAGATCGCTGCTGTCTTGAAAATACTCCTCCCAGTCCAGATCATATTCTTTTTTATCTAATTCTTCCTCCCCGGCCGGCTTTTCCTCTGCTTCAACCCCGGCCTCTTCCCCTCTGTCTACCCCCTCTTCCCTCAGCTCAAGCAAAGGGTTCTCCTCCAGCTGCTGTTCAATATACATGGAAAGTTCAAGCGCAGAAAGCTGCAATACCGTAATAGCCTGGCGCAATTCGGGGGTCATGATCAACCTTTGAGTTTGTTCTACATTAAGCCCATAACCCATGCGCATTGCGTTTTTTCACCCCTCAGAAGAAATGACAATTTTCGTTATATTTTAAATTCTCTAATGACCTGGCGTTTTCCTGCCCGGCTCGTCCTGATCCAAGAGATATTCGTCAGGTAATTGTTTCATACCTTAGACCGGGACAGCCAAAAAGATTTTTTTCTGACATTCTTTTACCGGCCTAACGACCCGGTCCAGTCCCCGCCGGCCCGGCCGCGAACCGCCGGCCCAGGGCCATTCCCGCAGTAATCGTCAGGGTAAGCCCCCCGGCGGTGATCAGGGCCGGCAGGGTCTGCCCGGCGGCAAACAAATCCGGGTGCAGCCCCAGGCCGTAATCCATAAGATCGTTGAGAACCATCCAAAAAGCAGTGAGCAGTATAACCCCGGCCCCTGGCCGGAGCTGTCTGAGGTAGGCAAATCCCTGCAGGGCCATGCCAAAGTGGGTCACCCAGAGCATCCCCTCGGTAAACTCCAGGGGGCCGCCCTTGAGCCAGTAATGGGAAATCATTACAACAGCCCAGATTCCATACTTAAGGGAAGCCGTCAGGGCCACAGCCTGAAACAGGATCCTGCCCGGGCCGGCCAGGCTGAGCAGCAGCGCCAGAGCAAACAAAGTGGTGGCAAGGGGGCTGTCCGGCACAAAAGCCCAGAAGTGCGGCGGTGTACGGGCAAGCTGTTCGTGGTACCAGTAATAACCGTAGACGGAACCAGCCGCGTTGATAACGATAAGGGGTAACATAAAGCGCGCCTGCCAAGGATTATGCCAGAAATGCCGCCAGAGCCTGATAACTTGATCCAAAATGAGCCGCCCTTTGAAAAATTTCTAATTAGTGCCTTGGGGGGAACCGGTCCCGGCATCCCCTCCGTCCTCCGGGCGCCCGGCGCCTGTCTCCCGGCGCCTGACCCTGGCGGGAACCCCCGCGGCCAGGGCCCCCGGGGGGATATCCCGGTTGACCAGGGAACCGGCGCCCACAATAGCCCCGTCACCGATCCGGACCCCCGGCAAGATGGTGGCGTTGGAACCAATTAAAACCCCCGCCCCAATCTCAACCGGCCCTTTGCGGTACTCCCGCACCAGGAACTCATGGGTCAGGACAGTCACGTTGTAGCCTATAATGGTATCATCGCCAATGGAGATGAGCTCCGGGAAAAAAACATCAAACATAGCCATCAGACCCACTGAGACATTCCTGCCCACCTGCATGCCCAAAAAGAAACGGTACAGTATGCTCTTTAATTCCAGAAAAGGAAGGTAGCGGCAAAGAGTAATGATTAAGAAATGCAAGGCAACCCTGGGGAGACTGACCAACCGGAACGAATACCGCATTGAGTTTTTTTCACCGGGAGAGGGGAACGATTCGTACTTCCTCATCCTTTGCCACTCCGGATTTGATCGGCGATTTCTTCGATCTTCCTTAAGCGGTGGTTGACCCCGGACTTGCCCAGCCTGGGCTGGATCAGTTCCCCCAGTTCCTTGAGGCTGGCGTCGGGATACTTAACCCGGAGTTCGGCTACTTCCCGCAGGGATTCCGGGATTTGCCCCAAACCTACGGTATCACTAATCAGTTCAATGTTCTCCAGATGCCGCACGGCGGCGTTGACCGTTTTGTTCAGGTTGGCTGTTTCGCAGTTAACCAGGCGGTTTACCTGATTGCGCATATCTTTGAAAATCCTGGCGTTTTCAAAATTAAGCAGCGCGGAGTGGGCGCCCACGAGGTTTAAAAAATCGATGATTTGCTCGCTTTCCTTGAGGTAAACGACAAACCAGTTTTTCCTCCTGCTGATCCTGGCGGAAAGACGCATTTTTTGCATCAATTTTTCGATATACCGGGCAAATGTTTCGTTGTCCGTAATAATCTCCAAATGGTAGTTGCCCTCGGGACTGTTTACGGAACCGCCACCCAAAAAGACCCCTCGCAGGTAAGCCCGGCGGCAGCATTCCCGGCGAACCAGCTCGTCCCTTACAGCCTCGTTGCTTAGCCTTCCCGCCGCATCCAGCATCCCCAGACGCCTGAGGATTTCCCCCAGGCCAGGCTGGGATGGTATTCGTACCCAGTAGACATTGTTTTTCTTTAGCTGTGTTTTGCGCTGCACCAGAACCTCTGTCTGCAGACCAAATAAGGTTTTAATCAAGGAGAAAATTTTCCTGGCCACGGCGGCGTTTTCGGTAATAATGCCCAGAGAAATCCGGCGTGAGCTGCTGATTCGGATACTCCCGTCCATTTTAACCAGGGCGGCCAGTTCCGCCAAACGGCAGCAAGGCCGCTGACCTGAAACCCGCGCCAACTCATTTTTGGTTACCGCCGAAAAGGACAAGCCAAATTCCCCTCTTTCCCCTTGCATATATTATACCAATAAAAAGACAGCGGAACCAGCACGCTGTCTTTTTTGTTCAAAATTTTTAACTTTTCTATTACCTTTAACGACAGCAGGTTGCGGCGTTGGTGAATTATCCGGAAAAACTTCTCCGTTATCGCAGGTCGCGCCAGGTTCCCTAAATTTCCGCCCTGGTAAGTTCTTCAACCTTTCCATCCCGGCGCCGTTCATTTAGATAACGGACCCTGTTGTGCCGTCCCCTGTCCGCAAAGGTCAGGCGCAAAACTGTCTGGGCCAGCTTATCCTGATGGTGCCGCACAACCTCGGTTTTATGCACCAGGTCCGCCCCCACCGCGTGAACGCCCATTCTTTCAATTTCCTCCATATCCGCAGCAACGGGATTGGCCCCCATTTGCAGATAGCGGACCCGCAGCTTGGGAGGAACCGGCCCGGTGTTGACAACTGCATAATCGATTGCCGTTCCACCATGGGCAAAAAGGGCTTCCAGGTGACCGGAGGCAGTATACCCATCCGTTTCACCCGGCTGGGTCATCACGTTGCAGATATAAATTTTGGGGGCCGGAGTTTTAGCCAGCGCCTCCGGAATCCCCTTCACCAGTAGATTGGGGATGATACTGGTATAAAGGCTGCCCGGCCCGAGCACCACGGCGTCCGCCGACCGGATGGCAAACAGGGCTTCGGCCAGCGGCAGACAGCGGGAGGGCCGCAAAAATACTTTTTTAATCCGGCCCGGACCACGGGAAATATAGGACTGACCCTGCACCACCGCCCCGTCCTCCAGTTCGGCGCAAAGGGTGACATCAGACAGCGTCACCGGCAATACCTGACCGCGGATGGCCAGCACCTTGCTCAAGGCCCGGACCGCGTGGTCGAAGCTGCCGGTCATGCCGGTGAGACCGGCCAGGAGCAAGTTGCCCAGGGAATGCCCCGCCAGTTCGCCTGTTTTAAAACGGTATTGCAGGAGCTCTTCCATCAGGGGTTCCTTGTCGGCCAGGGCTACCAGGCAGTTGCGGATATCCCCGGGGGGCAGCATTCCCAGGTCGCCCCTCAGACGGCCGGAACTGCCCCCGTCATCGGCAACCGATACTATGGCGGTGAGATTGCTGGTATATTCCTTTAAACCCCTCAGCAGCACCGACAGTCCGGTACCGCCGCCGATAACAACGATCTTGGGGCCCCGCCGCAAATTGTGCCTGGCGTAGATAATCTCGGCCATCCTGCCTTCCTTTTCGGGGGCCAGGGCAACCGCCACGGAGTGGAAGGCCCTCAGGATACCAAGGGCCATAACGGCAAGACCCAGAATAAGCAAAAAAACCCCGGATAACCAATGCAACTCTCCCCCCAGAAGTCCGGCTTCCAGGTTGTGCACAGGCCCGGCCAGGCCCCCGAACAGATTGCCCCCCATAATCAGGTCTACACCCAGGGCTGCCAGAAGCAGCCCGGCTAAAGCAAGAAACAGCCACCGCTTGACACACATTCCCGGGTAGAGCCATTTAAACAGGACCAACTTTTTCAACCCCTATTTTTCTTAATGTCCCGGTGACGAACCGTTACAGGCCAATCACTATTCTCCAGGATTTCCCCCAGGCGGTTGGCCAGGGCCACCGAACGGTGCATACCCCCGGTGCAGCCGATGGCAATCATCAGGGTCGTTTTACCTTCTTTGATGTACTGGGGAATCAAAAATTCGATAAAATCCCGGAACTTTACCATGAACTCCCCTGTCAGCGGGGATCCGAAAACATAATCCCGGATTGGCCGGTCATTACCGCTCAAGGGCCGCAAAGCCGGGTCGTAAAAGGGATTGGGCAGGAAACGAACATCAAAGACCAGGTCGGAATCCAGGGGTATGCCGTATTTGTAGCCAAAAGAAATGACCGTGATATGCAGTCTGGAATTATCCGTGTTACCCGCGTAAATTGCGGCAATCTCTTCTTTTAACTGCTGTACGGCCATGTTGGAGGTATCGATAATTTTGTTTGCCCTGCCCCTCAAATCCTGAAGGCGGCTGCGTTCTTCCCGGATCACTTCCAGGATCTCGCCGTGGGAACTCAGGGGATGGCGTCTTCGGGACTCTTTGTATCTCCTCACCAGGGTTTCATCGGAAGCTTCCAGAAAAAGGATCTCGTACCCGGTTCCCTGCAGATCAATCTGATGCAATACTTCGAAAAGGGTGTTGAAGAATTCCCCGCCCCGGATATCCACTGCTAGTGCTATCTTATTAATCTTACTGGCCGCCTGTGCACAAAGTTCGGCGAACTTGGAAATTAGGGCCGGGGGCAAGTTGTCCACACAAAAAAAACCCAGATCCTCAAGAAAACGCATAGCCTGGGTTTTCCCGGCGCCGGAAAGGCCGGTGACGATAACAAGTTTCGGCATGATATTCTTACCAACCCCCTTTTTCTGGTATGCAGGACTCATATTGCAGCGTTAACCACCATTTCGGCGGGAAACCGCAGCCGGTCCAGCAAGGCCGCCCCCGCCTCCAGGTTTCCCACCATTTCCGGATAGTGGGCGTCGCTGTTGACAACCAGCCTGGCTCCCCGGCGGGCGGCGGCCAGGACGATCCCTTCTTTATTATAATGGTGCCCTGTGTTTACTTCAAGTGCGGTTTCCGTGCCGGAGCAGGCCCGGGCCAATTCATCCAGGTCCACCGGCGCCATCAGATCCGGGTGGCTGATAAAATCCACCGGGTAGGCGTGGATGCTTTCAATGAGGGCCTTGGTGTTGGTGCTGCGCATTTTTTCCCGCAGGCTCCGGGAGAACCTGGCCGCTAAATTGGGCAGGGTGTAGTACAGGGCGTCTCCCGGGGTTTCCGGAATATAATAGGGGTGCAGTCCGGCAATAAGCAAATCCAGCCGGTTGATAATCTTCCGGGGCAGGTCGAGGCGGCCGTCCCGGCCGATTACGGTAGCCTCGCACCCCACCAGGAGCTTTAGCTCCGGAAAGCGGGAGGCCAGGCCGGCCACCTCTTCCTTGATGGTCAGGAAGGTTTCCGCCTGCGCCACACCCGTACCGATGCTCTTTGGACCGTGGTCGGTGATGGCCACTTCCCGCAGGCCGCGCCGGACGGCCGCCTTTATATTTTCGGCCGGGGCGCCCCGGCCGTCGCTGTATTTTGTGTGGGTGTGGTAGTCGGCAAAAAACCTAATCGTTCCGCAGCTCCTTTTTGAGATAGTCGATCACCTTCACCGGACCCGGGTCTATGCCGTACAGGGCCGCCAGGTAAACGCTGGTGTAATCCCCGGTGTAAATCAGGGAAAAAAGCCTGGAAAGGACACCTTCACCGGTGGCCCAGACCTCGGTGCAGCCGTCCACAACATCCTGGATTACACCCCTGGTAATTTCAATACGTTTGTGCACCCGGGGGTGATCCCGTTCGTCCCGCAGGATCACCACGTGGAGTTTCTTCAGCAGCTCCCGGGGAAACTGAAAGCCCACAATTTCGTTATGATTCAATTCCGGCAGCACGTTCCAATAGGCAGGCGCTTTGGCGTTTTCGTTGATCTGGCCCTTCCAGCGCTGGGCCACCACCTCGGTTGTACCGGTGGAACCCCAGATGACGGGGATCCGGTTGTACAGCTTTTGGGCCAGCTGTTTGGCCTGATTTTCCGCCTGGGGAGCTTCCGGCGCCAGCTTTCCCCGTAAAGTCCGGATAAAATCGATCATTTCCGTAATCTCGTCCACTGAGTCCTCCAGCAGCCCCAGCTTTTGCAAAACCCGCAAAGTGGGGATAAATAGAAAACCGGTGGCTGCCCGGGGGGATATGCCGCCGGGGACTCCGATCAGGGGCGCCCCGTCCCGGCCGGCCAGTTCACCCAGTTGGCCGCCGGTGGTTACGGCAATTATGGAGGCGCCCCTGGAACGGGCTTCTTCGTAAGCGCTGAGGGTTTCCTCGGTATTTCCGGAGTAGCTGACGGCAAAGACCAGGGTGTCGGGGCCCACAAACTCCGGCAGGACGTAGTCCCGGTTGACAATTACGGGCACGGCCATTTTGCCGGCGGTGTAAACCCTTAGCAGATCCCCTCCGATGGCCGAGCCCCCCAGTCCGGTGACAACGATATTGGAAATCGCCTCAATCTGCGGGAGTTCGACCTTCCCGGCCAGGTCCCAGCAGGCCTGACCGCACTGGGCCGGCAACCCTTCCAGGGCTTCGAACATACCTGTTGTATCCAGCCTGCAAAGCTCCTCCGGGCAATTTAAATCCTTTACAGCATCCATAATAGCTGTTCCTGGTTTCTTAAAACCGCACAATTCTGATTCACTAAAACAATCCAGATTTGTTTGGATTCCACTTCCGCCGACTAACGGAAGGCGGTGTCACAGGATCCAGCTGCCAGGTCCGGGGTTCTTGCCTGTGTTCCAGGGCGGGAGGATCCCTACCGCCGCCGGCTGCCACGTGTACTAACCGGAGGCAAGTGTTACCCCCGCCGGGGAGTATACCCCATTACGGGGTCAGGATCAACAGCCTGGCGAATTTCGCGGATCCAGGCCGCCATATCCCCCTCCCGAAGCCGGGATGACCAAGAATGGATACCCGGCGGATCCCCCCGGTCTGCACTGCCTTTACCAGCGCCACGGTGTAAAAACCCTACGGCTAAAGGCTTGCGCCGCACCTGACCTGTTTTTCCGGTGAGACCTGTCAGGAAACCAGGCTTTTCACCTCTCTTTTTACTATTTTTTTTCCTTGCCTGTGTGTCTTTTTGCCGTCGGCGCGCGGGCTTTAACCCCCGGATTCAAGGGGCGGACCCATTTCCAGCACGTCTTCCAGATACGCCCGCAGCACTTCGGCCACGCTCCAGGCCTGGGCGATGCAACCCCGGGGAAGGGCCGGCTCCTCGCCGTCGAAAATCTCCGAGATGTAGCCGGCGCCGTGGGCCCGCAGCTGATCGCCCAGGGGCCGGATTAACCTCAAGGCCGTTTTCCGGCTGGCCGGGCTGTAGCCGTGGGCCCGCCGCAGGGCTGTGATAAAGGGCCCCAGCAGCCAGCCCCAGGCTGTCCCCTGGTGGTAGGCGCCGTCCCGCTGGTAGCGGTCCCCGGTGCAGCTGCCCCGGTATTCCCCGTCGGCGGGGGAAAGGCTGCGGATTCCGTAAGTCACGTAGAGCTCCCGCCAGACCTTGTGCACCATCCGGAGCGCCTGCTCCCGGCTGAGCATGGAATGGGGCAGGCTTGCGGCCAGCAGTTGGTTGGGCCGGACCCTGAAGTCCACCCCTTCCGGAGTAATCACGTCATAAAGGCAGCCTCTTTTTTCGTCCCAGAATTGTTTTAAAAAGCTTTCCTTCACCTGGCCGGGCCGGACCGGGCCGGGAAACCCGTCCCCGCAAAGGAGGCAGAGCTCTTCCAAAACGCGGAGGGCGTTATACCACAGGGCGTTTATTTCCACCGCTTTACCGTGGCGCGGCGTCACCACCCACTCATCCACCCTGGCGTCCATCCAGGTCAGCTGGACCTCCGGGGAACCGGCGCTGATCAAGCCGTCCGGAGTCATGCCGATGTTGTAATCGGTGCCCGCGGCGTACCAGCGGATGATTTCCTTGATGACCGGGTAAAGCTGCGCCAGCACAAAGTCCTGGTCGCCGGTGTAGGCCAGGTAGCGCCTGGCAGCGTGTACAAACCAGAGGGAAGCGTCCACGGTGTTGTAAACCGGAACCCTGGCCCCGTCAAAAAAAGCGTTGGGCAGAAGCCCCCGCCGGCTGTTTTCCGCGAAGGTCAGCAGGATCTCCCGCGCCTCCTGAAAACGCCGGGTTACCAGGGTAAGCCCGGGCAGAGAAATCATGGCGTCCCGGCCCCAGTCGGCAAACCAGGGATAGCCGGCGAGGACTGTTTTTTTTCCGGTGGACCGGCGTTGCACTATAAAGGCGTCCGCGGCCCGCGCCAGGCGGCGGGCAAAGTTGTCGGGGCAGGCGGCCCGCTCCTCCAGCTGCCTGAATCGGGCCCGCTCCTTTGCCAGTAAATCCAGGGGGTCAAGCCCGGCCGAAGACCCGCTTTCTTCAACGGTGGCGTAAACCCCAAAGGTTTTGACTTCCCCCGCCTCCAGGAGAATTTCAAAACGTCCGGGCACGTAGTGGTCTTCCCAGTCATCCTCGCCCCGCTCCCTCTCCGCCCTGTAGGCCATCCCTTCATACCAGCTTCCCCCGGGTACAAAGGCGCCGGAGCCGCAGGTCAGCAGCAGGTCCGGCAGATCCTCCCCGCCTGCCCCGGCGATACAAACACCGCCGGGAATGGCCCTCTGCTTAAATTGAAGCCCATCCCGGCGGGTGACGTAGTGGTGGCTGCGGCCGTTGACCAGCGGGACCAGGCTCAGCACCGCCGGCGCCGCCCCGTTGCAGACCCGGTAGAGAATCACCGTGGTGTTTTCACCGTGCACCAGGAAAACAGTTTTGTCCAGGAAGATGTCCCCAAAGCTGTATGTAAAGGTTGGAAAGGGCTCCACCTGGACCCTCTGGAGGTGGACGAAACCGGTTTCCCTGAAACCGGACCGGTTTTCGTTGGCTGCCAGGTTATAGGTGCGGGAACCCGCCCGGAAACGCTCGTCCAGCTTGGCCAGGTGGAGCACCCGCCGGCCCGGGGGATTGTGGGCGGCCACCAGCAGGCCGTGGTATTTGCGGCTGTTGAGGTTGATCAGGGTGCTTGAGGCGTAGCCGCCGACGCCGTTGGCGGCCAGCCATTCCCTTTGCAGGCCGGACTCCAGGGTGCGCCATTCACCTTTACCGTAATCTAACATCTCGCGCTCGCACCTCTTTCCACTAGCATAGTCCCAATGAAGGTCTTTTATTCCAGGGGATCAACAGTCCCCAGGGCCAGAGCCACAGCGCCCATGGCCCCGGCCCGGTCGCCCAGCCCGGCCGGCGCCAGGCTCAGCCGCGACCAGGCGGCCTCCAATGACCTGGCCCGGATCTCCCGCCGGACCCCCGCCCAGATTATATCGCCGGCTGCCATAACTCCGCCGCCCAGGACGACAAGGGAAGGGTTCAGCAAATTGACCAGGTTGGCTATACCGATGCCCAGGTACCGGGCGGCCCCTTCCATAATGGAAATCGCCCCGGGGTCGCCCTCCGCCGCCGCGCAGGCCACCACGGCGGCGTCTATTGCCCCGGGGTCGCCCCCCGCCGCCGCCAGGATCCCTTTTCCGCCGCCGCCGGCGACCAGTTTCCCGGCCTCCCTGGCAATTGCCGTGCCGGAAGACAGGGCCTCCAGACAGCCCCGGTTGCCGCAGCCGCACCGGGGACCGTCGGGTAAAAGGGTCATGTGGCCGATCTCCCCGGCGCCGTCCGCTGCCCCCCGGTAGAGCTTGCCGCCCAGGATCAAACCGCCGCCGACCCCGGTACTGATGGTAATAAAGATCATATCAGACGCACCCCTGCCGGCTCCGTAAACGTACTCCCCCAGGGCGGCCAGATTAGCGTCGTTGTCCAGCCGGACCGGGACCCCCGTCCTCTTCTCCAGGATCTCCCCCAGGGGTAAATTGTGCCAGTTTAAATTGGGGGCAAAATGAATGATCCCCCTGGATGTGTTCAGGGGGCCCGGGGCGCCCAGGGCCAGGGACCGCAGCCGGCAGGAGGGCGGCGCCTCACCTTTAACCCGCTCCACGCTCTCCAGGATCCGGTCAATCACATGCTCCGGGCCTTTTGCCGCCTCGGTTGGCATTTTTATTTCAGCCAGCACTTCTCCCTTCGATCCGGCCAGGACCGTATAAATTTTGGTCCCGCCCAGATCCACGCCGGCTACACAGTAATCGGACATAGCAATTCCCTCCCTTTACCCAGGGGGATCCCTGCCTTGTTTGCGTTAACGGGCTTGGAGTTTTGCCTTGAAAAAAGCATGGTCAGCCCCTGCTCCGCGACCCCCGTCGGGTAATATTTTTTGCGCCGGGGCGGCGGATCATGTAATTGATTCCCCCAGCACAAACTTTTCCAGGGCTTCCACCACGCCATTCCCATGGGAGGCGGCTGTTACGTAGTCCGCCCTTTTTTTGATCTCCTCCCGTCCGTTGGCCACAACAACGCCCAGCCCGGCGTATTCCAGCATTTCCAGGTCGTTATAGCTGTCCCCCACAGCCATGATTTCTTCCCTTTTTATTTCGTAGAGGCCCGCCAGGAAGGCCAGGGCGTCCCCCTTGGTGGCCCGGGGGTGAGAAAACTCCAGAAAATGCGGCTTTGATTTGGCAACGTGGACCTTTCCCCTGTAGAGGGGCGCCAGCTCTTCCCGCAGGCAATCCAGCAGGGGTTCCGTGGCGATGGCCAGAACTTTGACCGGATCGCGGTCCAGGTACTCCAAAAAATCCCCCACCTGCTCCGCCTCCACCCCGGATAGGGCAGCGTAGCGCCGGCCCTCCGGGGTATCCCTCTCCACCAGCAGCCGGTCGCCTTCCAGGTAACCGTTGAGGTGGTAGCCCAATTGGTGGACCCTGGCAATAATCTCCCGGGCGTAAACCAGGGGCAGCGGCCGGTACAACAGAACCTGACCGGAGCGGGCGTTCTTCACCAGGGCGCCCTGGTAGGTAATCAGCGGTATATCCAGGCCCAGCTCCCGGGCATATTTAGCGGCTGATGGGTACATGCGTCCGGTGGAGATGGTAAAATGAACGCCGGCGGCGCGTGCCGCCGCAACGGCTTCCTTGACCCGGGCGGTAACCCGGAGGTCCGGGGAAAGCAGCGTGTCGTCCAGGTCAACGGCAACCAGCTTAATTTTGGTCATAAAACCTCCGCTTCGCTTACTATCAAGAAAATACTCCCAAAGGAGGGGTGTTTTCTATAATTACAATTATTATACATATTTTTCTTGGACCGTACCACCGGCTTCCGGCGCCAGGACGGTACAGCAGGAATCCCGGCTGTCGCCGCCATCCTTTTGTTTTCTCCGCTCCCTCCGGGCCCTCACCATGATCAGCTCACCCACGATACTTACGGCCAGTTCCTCGGGGGTTTCCGCGCCGATGCCGGTCCCAATGGGCGAGTAGACCCGGGCCAGCTCCCCCAGCCTGAAACCCTGTTTAACCAGTTCTTCATAGGTCAGATCCCGTTTGATCCGGCTGCCGATCATACCGATGTACCCTGCCCCGCTCCGCAGCACCTGTTCCAGGATAACTTTATCGTAAAGGTGGCCCCTGGTCACGATGACAAGGTAACTGTCCCCGTCAATACCCAGATCCGGCAGCTTCCGGAAGGAATCAATCAGCCGGATCTCTATGGGTTCGGGAAACCGCTCCCGGTTGGCGAAATCCGCCCGATCATCCATTACCACCGTTCTGAAACCGACGGTCTCGCTTAAAGCGGCAATCCTTTGGGACACGTGGCCGGCGCCGAAAATATAAACCGTACCGCCCTGGCGCAAGGGCTCAACCAGGAAGCGCTGCCGGCCAAAGGCCTCGGCGTGGATGGATATTTTGGCCGGTCCGGTAATCAGCTTTTCCAGGAGATAAGGGTCACTGTCAACCTTTCCGGTTAGCGTTCCGTCAGGCTGCACCAGACACTGCTGCCTTGCCAGACCGGCAGCGCCGGGAATGCTCTCCAGGATGGTGACAAACCAGGCCTTCTCCCGCCGTTCCAGGACTTCGGCCGCTGCCCGATAGACCATCCGGTTGTTCTCATCCCCGGCATCGACATAGTCTATCAATATTTCACCTTGCCCGCCGCAGATCATGTCCATCCCGGACACATCCCTGCCGGTCAGGTCAAAGGACTGCATAAAAGTGTGCTTTTGGCGCAAAGCCTCCCCGGCAAGTTTTATGGCCTCAGCTTCCAGGCGGCCACCCCCGATGGTGCCGGTGGCGGTGCCGTCCCCCTGCACAACCATTTTTGCCCCCGCAGTGCGCGGCGCCGAACCGGTTTTGTCAAATATAGTGGCTGCGACAAAACTTTCTCTTTTTTCGATCAACGCTCCCATCAGCTTATACAATCTTGGCATCAAAAAAACCTCCTGCGATTCCCGGACCAGTACATCAGTCCCAGCTGTTCCCCGGTTCCTGCTGTAATGTCCCGTGGAAAAAATCGTAAACGGCCCGGGCCGCCTTTTTGTTCATACCCTTGACGGCGGCCAGTTCCCCGGGCGATGCTTTTTCAATTTCAGCCAGGGAACTGAAGGCTTTCAGCAACGCCCGGCGGCGGACCTCCCCGATGCCCTCCACCTCGTCCAAAAGGGACTTCAGCCCGGTCTTGCTCCGGAGCTTGCGGTGGTAGGCCAGGGCAAAGCGGTGGGCCTCGTCACGCAGGCGCTGCAGCAGGTGAAGCGCCCGGGAGCCCGCCGGCAGGATAATGGGATCGGGCCGGTCCCCGGCAAAGAGATGTTCCTCTTCCTCGGCCAGGCCGAAGGCCGGGATCCGGGCCAGGCCCAACTCACCCATGACGTGCCGGGCAGAGGACAGCTGGCCCTTGCCGCCGTCCACAATAACCAGATCCGGAAGCAGGTGGAAGCGGGCCTCCCTGCCGGACAGCCTTCCGGTGCTCAGCAGCTCCCGTTCTTCCAGGGCCCGGGTGAAACGCCTGCGCACTACCTCCTGCATGGAGGCAAAGTCGTCCGGCCCCTCCACGGTGCGGATTTTAAACCGGCGGTACTGGTCCCTGGCCGGCTTGCCTTCCTCAAAAACCACCATGGAGGCTACGCTGCCGGACCCCTGGGTATTGGAGATGTCGAAGCATTCCAGACGCCGGGGGGGCTGCTCCAGGTTCAGTTCCCGGGCCAGGTCGGCCAGCGCCCCGGCGATTTCGTTCCGCTCCGCCGCCCCCACCGACCTGTCCTGCTCCAGGGCCAGGAGGGCGTTGTGGGCCGCCATTTTCACCAGCTTTTTCTTTTCACCGCGCCTGGGCGTCTTCAGGGTGACTTTAGACCCCCTCTTGCCGGAAAGCCACTCTTCGATGACCGGCTTCTCTTCCCCGGTATCCTCGGAGATGAGAATTTCCCCCGGGATAAAGCCGGCGGCGTTGTAATACTGCTTGATAAAGGCGGTGGCAATCTCGGACCTGCTCAGCCCTTCGGTTCCCTTCAGCATGAACTGCTCACTGCCGATCAGCTTGCCCCCCCGGACGAAAAACAACATCACACAGGCCTCGTCCTGAGTCGCGGCCAGGGCTGCCACATCCTTATCTTCAAAGCCGCCGGAGACGATTTTTTGCTTTTCAACTACCTCCCGCACAGCCTGGATCTGGTCCCGGAGCCGGGCAGCCTGTTCAAAATCCAGCTGCTTCGCGGCCTCCTCCATTCTGACCATTAATTGCCGGACCAGATCCTCCTGCCTGCCCTCCAGAAACAAGCACACTTCCTGGATCATGGCCCGGTATTTTTCCCTGCCCACCAGGCCGCAGCAGGGCCCCAGGCAGCGCCGGATGTGGTGGTTCAAGCAGGGCCGCTCCCTTTTTTCCGGCTCCTTCTTCTTGCAGGAACGGAAGGGGAAAAGCTGTTTCAAGAGACGGAGGGTTTCGTTCATGGCCCCTACCCGGGTATAGGGACCAAAGTACCTGGAACCGTCCTTGACGTGGCGGCGGGTTACCATCACCCTGGGGAAATCATCCCCCAGGGTAACTTTCAGGTAGGGGTAGCTTTTGTCATCTTTGTACTGGACGTTGTAGCGGGGGCGGTGCTCCTTGATCAAATTCTGCTCTAAAATCAGGGCCTCCACTTCCGAGTCCGTGACAATATAGTCCAGGTCGGCTACCTTGTTCACCAGGATTCTGGTTTTGGGCGGCAGCTGGGCGCCGGGCTGAAAATAGGAGCGGACCCTGTTTTTTAGGGAGAGGGCCTTGCCCACATAAATGATCCGTCCGCAGTCGTCCCGGTAAATATAGACTCCGGGACTGGCGGGGATGTGTTTCAACTTTTCCTCAAGCTGCATTTTTACCCACCGCTTTCTATTGACGGACAAGAAAAAATATTCTTGCCAGGAAGCGCTTAACATTATATACGCACGCAGGAGCAACCGCCTTTGAGCCTGCTTCTGCTTTTTCGGGCAGGCGTCAAGTATTAAGCACCCGGCGAATCCGGCGGCATTTCTTTCGATACTCAAGTTACCGGCCCGACTTCGGCCCTCGCGGGCTTTCAATGGGTCCCGAACGGACCCTTTTCTGCAATTATTTGCCGTCTCCGGTTGCGGGTTTTGGCATTAAACCGCCCACGGCGCCTTCCCCGGCGCATGAATCCTTCCCCAGAGCCTTCCCCAAAAACTGACCGGTGTAAGAGCCGGGAAAAGCCGCGATTTCCTCGGGGGTACCCGCGGCAACTACTTCTCCCCCCCTGTCCCCGCCCTCCGGGCCCAGGTCGATGATATAATCGGCTGTTTTAATTACATCCAAATTGTGTTCGATGACTACAACCGTGTCTCCGGCCTCCACCAGCCGGTGCAGCACCTGCAGCAGCCGGTGGATATCGGCGGTGTGCAGGCCGGTGGTGGGTTCGTCCAGAATATAGAAGGTTTTTCCATTAGAGCGTCTGGAAAGCTCCGTAGCCAGCTTCACCCGCTGGGCTTCGCCCCCGGAAAGGGTGGTGGCGGATTGCCCCAGGCGGATATAGCCCAGGCCCACATCGTACAGGGTATTTAGCTTGCGGTGGATCCGGGGAATGTGGAGGAAAAAATCCACCGCCTGTTCCACGGTCATATCCAGCACATCGGCTATACTTTTGCCCTTGTAGCGGACCTCCAGGGTTTCCCGGTTGTAGCGCCGGCCCTTGCAGACCTCGCAGGGCACGTAAACATCCGGCAAAAAGTGCATTTCAATTTTAATGATGCCGTCCCCCTGGCAGGCCTCGCAGCGCCCCCCCTTGATGTTAAAGCTGAAGCGTCCCGGCTTGTAGCCGCGCATCTTGGACTCGGGGGTCTGGGCAAAAAGGTCCCGGATGTCGTTGAAGACACCGGTATAAGTGGCCGGGTTGGAGCGGGGAGTGCGCCCGATGGGGGACTGGTTGACGTCGATTACCTTGTCCAGGTGCACGGTGCCCCGCACCTCCCGGCAACAGCCGGGTTGGGTTCTGGCCCTGTGCAATTCCTGGGCCAGCCTCCGGTAGAGGATATCGTTCACCAGGGTGCTTTTACCCGAACCGGAAACGCCGGTGACGCAGATAAATAAGTTCAGAGGAAAGGCCACATCAATGTTTTTAAGATTGTTTTCGCAGGCGCCCAGCACCTCCAGGGCCTTGCCGTTGGGTTTGCGGCGGAGCGAAGGGATAGGGATCACCTTTTTGCCGCTCAAGTACTGCCCGGTGATGGATTCCGGGTTTTCCACAATATCCCGGTAGGCTCCGGTTGCCACCACCCGGCCGCCGTGTACGCCGGCCCCCGGACCGATGTCGATGATGTGGTCCGCCGCCAGCATGGTATCCTCGTCATGCTCCACCACGATCAGGGTATTTCCCAGGTCCCGCAGGCGCTCCAGCGTCCGCAGCAGGCGCTGGTTGTCCCGCTGATGCAAACCGATGCTGGGTTCGTCCAGAATATAAAGCACACCAACCAGGCCGGAGCCGATCTGGGTGGCCAGCCTGATCCGCTGGGCCTCGCCCCCCGAAAGAGTACCGGCTCCCCGGTCCAGGGTCAGGTAATCCAGGCCCACGTTAACCAGAAAACCCAGTCTGGCGTCAATTTCCTTCAGCACCTGCCGGGCAATTATTTCCTCCCGCCCGGTCAGCTGCAGCCCGTGGAAAAAGGCCCGGGCCTCCAGCACGGAGAACCGTGTCACCTCGGTGATGGACAGGTTCCCCACCTTGACTGCCAGCGCCTCCGGCTTAAGCCTGGCGCCCCGGCAGGCGGGGCAGGGGCGGGTGCTCATGTACTGCTCCAGCTCTGAGCGCTGGTGCTCGGAATTGGTTTCCCTGTGACGTCTGTTGAGGTTGTTGATGATTCCTTCAAAGGGCGCGTGGAGCTCGTGCTTGCGCCCGTAATAATCGTTTTGCAGTACAAAGTGGAACCGCTTGCCCCGGGTGCCGTGGAGAACCACATCCAGGTGTTCCGGCGCCAGATCCTGCACCGGCGTATCCAGACTGAAACCGTAATAACCGGCTATTCCCACTAAGAACTGGTAGTAATAGCCCCCTGTGGTAATGCTCTGGATGGCCCCGGCAGCGATGGATTTGCGGCGGTCCGGGATGACCAGGTCCGGGTCGATTTCCTTCTTGATCCCCAGGCCGGTACATTCCGGGCAGGCCCCGTAGGGGCTGTTGAAGGAAAAGAGGCGGGGTGAAATCTCAGTGATGCTGATGCCGCAATCCACACAGGCGAAATTCTCGTTGAAGGTCAGCTCTTCTTTTTCCAGGGCCGCTATGGCCACGCCGCCCCCTGTCTTGAGGGCTGTTTCCAGGGAGTCGGCCAGCCTGCGTCCGGATTCCGGGCGCAGGATAATGCGGTCCACCACTACCTCGATGGTATGTCTCTTATTTTTATCCAGCCGGATTTCTTCCGAAGCATCCAGGACCTCGCCGTCTACCCTGACCCGGACAAAGCCGCCCCGGCGGATTTCTTCAAAAATTTTGGTGTGCTCGCCCTTCTTGCCCCGGACCAGGGGCGACAGGATCTGAAGCCTGGCGCCTTCCCCCAGAGCGGTCAAATGGTCTACCATCTGTTCCACGGCCTGCCGGGTGATGGGTTGGCCGCAATTGGGGCAGTGGGGCCGCCCCGCCCGGGCGAAAAGCAGGCGCAGGTAGTCGTAAATCTCGGTGACCGTGCCAACGGTGGAACGGGGGTTCTTGCTGGTGGTTTTCTGGTCGATGGAAATGGCCGGGGAAAGTCCCTCGATATAGTCCACATCCGGCTTGTCCATCTGCCCCAGAAACTGGCGGGCGTAGGCCGACAGCGACTCCACGTAGCGTCGTTGGCCCTCGGCGTAAATGGTATCAAAAGCCAGGGAGGATTTGCCCGAGCCTGACAGGCCCGTTATTACCACAAAACTGTTCCGGGGTATCTCCACGTCTATATTTTTCAGGTTATGGGCGCGGGCGCCCTTAACCAGGATTCTGTCCAGCATGAAAAAACCACTCCTCGGCCGGGCCTGTTTAGGCTCCCGGTCTTTTTAACAAGTATACAAACCCCGGCGGCGCAAATCCAGACCCGTTCTCCGCCCCCGGATTATCCGGTTTTGCCTGGATTTGACCGCGGCGGCCGCCTGTTTACGGCAATAGCGGCAATCAGCCCGAGGCCTCCATGCCATCCGGGATAGCGGGGCCGAGGCCCTTCTCGCCCCGGAGCTGCAGCCGGAGTTCAATAATCATATCCCGAAGCTGGGCCGCCCGCTCAAAGGCCAGCTGGCGGGCTGAGTCCTTCATCTCCTTCTCCAGGGCGGCGATTTGCTTCCTCAATTGGGCTTTGGTCAGCTTCCTGCCCCGGGTGCCAACTTCGTACACAGCCCTGGGCTCCGCTACCCGGGTGGCCTCAATTACCTCCCGCACCGCCTTGCGGACCGTCTCCGGCGTAATTCCGTATTTTTTATTGTAGGCCAGTTGCTTCTCCCGGCGCCGGTTGGTTTCTTGAATCGCCCTGCCCATGGAATCGGTGACTTTGTCGGCATACATAATTACCCTGCCGTCGGCGTTGCGGGCCGCCCGGCCGATGGTCTGGATCAGGGAGCGCTCGGAGCGCAGGTAACCTTCCTTATCGGCGTCCAGGATGGCCACCAGACTCACTTCAGGCAGGTCCAGGCCCTCCCTTAAAAGGTTGATGCCCACCAGGACGTCAAAAACGCCCAGGCGCAGGTCCCTCAATATTTCCATCCGCTCGATGGTTTTAATATCCGAGTGAAGATAGCGGACCTTGACCGCCACCTCCCGGAAATAATCCGTGAGGTCTTCGGCCATTTTTTTGGTCAGGGTGGTCACCAGAACCCTCTCCCCGCGCTGAACCCTCTGCCGGATTTCGCCCAGGAGGTCGTCGATCTGGCCCCGGGTGGGCCGGACGGAGATCTCCGGGTCAACCAATCCGGTGGGCCGGATAATCAGCTCCACCACCCGGCTGTTATTGGCCAGCTCGAAGGAGCCCGGCGTGGCCGAAGCGTAGATAACCTGGTTCAGCCGCTCTTGAAATTCGGGGAAGGTCAGGGGACGGTTGTCGTAGGCCGAGGGCAGGCGGAAGCCGTGCTCCACCAGGGAATCCTTGCGGGAGCGGTCCCCGGCGTACATCCCTCCCACCTGGGGCACAGCCACGTGGGATTCATCAATAATCATAATAAAATCCCGGGGGAAGTAGTCCAGCAGGGTATAGGGCGGCTGGCCGGGCTGCCTTCCCGTAAGATGGCGGGAGTAATTCTCGATGCCGCTGCAAAAGCCCATCTCCTGCATCATTTCCATATCGTAGCGGGTCCGCTGTTCCAGGCGCTGGGCCTCCAGGAGCTTTTCCCCGGAGCGCAGTTCGGCCAGGCGTTCCTCCAGCTCGGCCTCAATGGTTACCAGGGCCCGCTCCATCTTGGCCCTGGAAGTGGCGTAGTGGCTGGCGGGGAAAACGGCTACATGGCTGCGCAAGCCCAGAATTTCCCCGGTGAGAGCGTCAAATTCCAGCATTTTTTCCACCACATCGCCGTCAAAATCCACCCGGATTGCCTTTTCCGAGGCGGAGGCCGGAAAGATTTCCAGTACATCCCCCCGCACCCGGAACTTGCCCCGGCTAAAATTCATCTCGTTGCGCTCGTACTGGATGTCCACCAGCTTGCGCAGGACATTGTCCCGGTCGTAACACTCCCCCTGCCGCAGGGAAAGGACCAGGGTGCTGTATTCCTCCGGGTCGCCCAGGCCGTAGATGCAGGATACACTGGCCACGATGATTACGTCCCGGCGCTCAAAAAGGGCCGTGGTGGCCGAGTGGCGCAGCTTGTCGATTTCATCGTTGATCGATGAATCTTTTTCAATGTAGGTGTCGGTGCGGGGGATGTAAGCCTCGGGTTGATAGTAGTCATAATAGCTTACAAAGTATTCCACCGCGTTGTCGGGAAAGAATTCCTTGAATTCGCTGCAGAGCTGGGCGGCCAGGGTCTTATTGGGCGCCAGCACCAGGGTGGGGCGCTGGACGGCCTGGATCACCTGGGCCATGGTATAGGTTTTACCGGTGCCTGTGGCCCCCAGCAAAACCTGCCCCCGGTACCCCCTTTGCAGGCCCTCAATCAGGGCGGCGATGGCCCCGGGCTGATCCCCCCTGGGGCTGTATTCCGATTTTAATTGAAAAGGTTTCATAGAATCCACCTGTGCTTTCTAATTGTTGATAATAATGGAATATTTATAACCGCCGGGTAAGCGTTTAAACGCCTGGATTCAGGAAACCAACCCGGGGAAAGCGGATAAATACCCGGTACTAACCGGTCCGCCGGATAACCCGCCGGAAACCGGCGCAGTCCCTGTGGATCCCTGCCCTAATAGTATATCATAAAGAAAAAGGGTCCAAAAGTATGTTCTGTTTGAAGGGTTTCACTGCCGGGCAATCTGCCGGCGCAGGGAAAACACAAAAAAAAGCCTGTCCGGCTCCGGTATACGCCCATGCTTTAATTTTGCCTGAATATGGAAGGAATTGTCTTAAGAAACTTTTGGGATTATTTGTGAGAAAATGTTAAATCCCTTTATATTAACTGATCCTGGAAATATAATATATAAAAGGGGGTAAATTTTATGGAAAAGCTAAACGCTCTGAAAGCGATTATCGTAACGGAGTTGTGCAGAATTAAAGATCTCCTTGATAAGACCGCTGAATTTTCCCTGCTCAACGCTGTTGAATGGGCCCGGCAGGAATGGCAGCAGGCCCTGAAAGAAATGAATTACACGGACGGAGACCTTTCCGAATATGTCATCTATAAAATTAATGCCGCCGAAAGAAGGTACATAGCCCTCCTGGTACAGGCCAGAAAAGAAGGGGTCACAGCCTGGCCCCCAATTCCAGCCTGCTTACCGGTCCAGGAGAACCGCCCCGGAGACGAAACGGGCAGTGTAAAAAGCACTTCCCTGTGCAGCAGTTAAAAAGGCCGGGACTTCCCCCGGCCCTCCAGCGTGGGCCTGGCTTGTAAAACCTTGTCCCCTGTTCCTGTACCGGACGTTTGGACAAAGCACCGGGAAAAGGCGGCCTGTAACCTTACGGACACCCTTGCGGACACACTAAAGACCCTGCCTGCCGCTCCCGCGGGACCGGGGGGAACGCGCCTTGCATTGGGCAGCCTGGCCGCTGGAATTGACGCCGCCCGCCCTCCCAAGGGTCCGGGGGAGACTGCACCGTGGTAACGTCAAAACCCAAAATTGTATACTTCTATTGTTCTCCCGGGGCTTCAGGAAGATTTAAAAAGGCTTCCTTAATTTGTTGAAAATCTTCCCATACGGGCCGCTTTTTCCTGGTATCTCTCAGCAGCGCGGCGGGATGATAGGTGGGCATAATTTTTATCCCGCTCTTGCTGACCAGCCAGCGTCCGCGCATCCCCGTAATTTTCGCCCGGGGATCAATGAGGAACTGCAGGGCGCTTGCTCCCATCAAGACAATAATCCCCGGTGAAATAAGTTCTATTTGCCGATAGAGCCAGGGCAGGCACTGCCCCGCTTCCTGGGCCAGGGGGGCCCTGTTTCCGGGCGGCCTGCATTTAACCACGTTGGCGATGTAAGTGTGGGTAAACCTGTCCAGGCCCACCGCCTCCAGGATCTTATCCAGCAGCTGACCCGCTTTACCCACAAAGGGCCGCCCCAGCCGATCCTCATCGGCGCCCGGCCCTTCCCCGATCAACATCAGACCGGCCCCGGGGTTTCCCTCCCCGAAGACCACCCTGGTACAACCCTCCCGCAGCTGGCAGCGGGTACATGCCGCCACCCTTTCTTGCAGTTCCCCCAGGCTTTCCACAACACTCAAATCAAAATCTGGCTCATAAACAACCCTGTTCAAAGAGATAATCCCCCTAAAAAATACAAGCAATTGTTAAGACCAAAGTGAAAGTCCCGTCAATCCGCCTGATTTAACCAAGGAGCAGCCGGCTGCTCGGCATGTCATTGACACCGCTCCGGTTTGCACCTGTTATTGGCAATTACCTTAACGGGATTCCGCTCCAATTAACCGGATGAAGGGTACCCTTTCAACCTGTTTTGACTTCCGGCCCCCGGCGCTGCGCGCAACTGTGTCCGTCACCCGGATTAGACAACGGTACGAAGGGGTAATGCTTTTACCCCAACCCAGGGACCGCCGGCAGCCCTGCTTTAAGCTGCTTTAAATGCGTCAAATAAAAACCATGGAATCCCCCCGGGGGATGATCCATGGCTCCAGAGGAGGTTTTATTCCCTTTCCAGGATGATCTTATGGTCGACCAGGGCCAGCTCTACAATCCTGGCCCTGATTATCTTCCTTCTGCCAAAGATGTCCTCCAAAAGAAGGCTGTCCTTTTCATAGGGTACCACCCGGTCGACCATTTCCAGAAAGAGCTCATCCTCTGCACCCTGTTTTCGTAAGTAGGCATTGGCTTCACACATCTCTTTTCACCTCCGGGAAAAATCCGCTTCAGGCGGCCCGCTGCCGGTTCCGGGACATCCCCCTCCGGTCTCTCTCTAGCCGGGCCTGAACAAAAAAACCACGCAGGACTCATTAAAAGACCTTCGTGGCCTTGCTTTCCGTTCGTGTCTAAGGCGGCCTCCGTGGCCTTCCTGGATTGATTATATCCCCGGGGGCGGAAAGGTGTCAATGTATAAAATTCCTCCAGGCTTTTTCCAGCCACCGCCCCAGGGGTCCGGTGGTCACTAATTCCACATATCGGTTTTCCTGTCCCTCCGGCACCGGCACAAGGCCCCATTGGCTTGCCCTGGGAGGGGGGCTCATAAGTTCGCGCCTGGGCGCCCCGGCGGCATAGCTCCAGTAATCCACGGACAAAGGCGGGGCGGCTTCCTGGAGCCGGTGGTACAAATCCGTTTTGTCCGCCACACTTACTCCGTTAACAGCCAGAATAATATCCCCGGAACGTATGCCGGCCCGCCAGGCAGGGCCGCCGTAAAGCACATCCAGAATCCGCACACCCTGCGCGGGCGGAACATAAAGGGGTTTTCCCCTCAGTTCAATTCCCCGCCCGGTATAGATAACCGCCTCGTGACCCAGGAAGGAAAACAACGCTGCTGCCAGGGCCGCGGCCCTGCTCTGTTCGGACAGCACGGCCAGGATCAGCAGCACCAGGCTATAAATACCCAGATACAGGGCGGAAAGCCTGCTCTTTTCCACCGGGCTCCTGGCCATGGCCAGATCCCCGTAGCCCAGACCGGCCACCACGGGCATAAGAATATAGGTTAGAGTATGGGGGTCCCCCGGCAACCCGGGCTTAATCAGCGGCCACCAGTTGGGCATTTCGATTCCGCCTTCTACGGCGCCGCTCCCCGCCATTACTGCCAGAACCACAAGGGGAATAGGCCAGAATTTCTGCAGGGTAAAGCCGCCGGTGATCCTCCCGCCCTGTCCTTTTATGTAGGCCGGAACCGCTCCCAGGTGGCCGCTGACGAAAATTAAAAAGCTCTCCACCATGTGCAGGATGGCCACCAGGGCCATGATCTGGGGCACATTTATTTTAGGAAAACCAAATAGCAGGCTGACCAGGGCCAAAAGTCCGCCGGCGTAAGAAAAGCATAAAAACCGCATATTGATCAGCATCAGCAGGATGGCAACGGGCCACAGGTAGATTAGTCCGGCCTCGGACAGGGTCAGGCCGATCATGATCATCAGGTAACTGCCCATTATACCCCCCACCAGCCCCAGACCGGCGGCAACCAGTATATCCGTGCCGGTCCGCCCGGTTCCCCGTCCGAAAAAACTTTCTCTCATACTGTCCATCCGGCGGTACTGCAGGGCAATGATCACGATAACAATCAGGAAAAGGGGCAAAAACTGCACACTCAAAAAGGCCTGCAGGAATGATTTTATTATTAACGGGAAAATTTCAGCAAAGGGAAACAAGCCTACCCTCCCTTACTCCAGCCGGACTGGTCCCCGGTACAGGCCCTGCCTTTCCGGACTGAGGAAAAGTCGCGGAACAAAACCCCGCGGCCTGACGGCGGATTTAGCCCGCTATCCTTTGTTTCATCAACTCCAGGGCCCGGTCCAGCTGGCTGTCCCGGGAACGGTCAGCCGCAGGCTGAACCTGAATGTCCGGCTCGATCCCAATTTCGTGTATATCATTACGGTTGGGCGTTAAGTAGCGGGCGGTTGTCAATTTGAGGCCGGCCCCGTTATCCAGGGGATAAACCGTCTGGACTATCCCCTTGCCGAATGTTTTGTCGCCCACCAGGGTGCCCGCCCCTGTGTCCTTGACGGCGCCGGCCAGAATTTCGGCGGCGCTGGCGCTGCCGCCGTTAATCAGGACCACCAGGGGCAGTTGCAGGGTCTGTCCCTCCGAGGAAAACTCCTGATCCCGGCCGAAACGGTAGTCAATAAACACAATAGGCCCTTTGGGAACAAAGTTTTTCGCCACATTTACCACAGCGGTCAGCTCACCGCCCGGGTTGTCCCGCAAGTCCAAAATCAACCCTTTCAGCTGCTCCCCTTGCAGCCTGGCCAGGGTTTCGTTCATTTCTTCCCCGGTCCGCTCGGTAAACTGGCTGATGACTATGTAACCGATGCCGGTATCGGGTATCAGCTGACCCTCCACCGTGGGAACGCTGATTTCTTTCCTGATCAGGGTAAACTGCCTGGTTACGTCCTGTCTGTCAATGGTCAGCACAATTTTTGAACCCACCTCCCCGCGCATAAGGTTGATAGCTGTTTCCAGATCGATACCCCGGGCATCCCGCCCGTCAATCTCGGTGATAACGTCCCCGGCCTCAATCCCCTCCCCGGCTGCGGGGGTTCCCTTGTAGACACGAACCACCGTCAGGTTATCTTCCTTTAAGCCCACCAGGATGCCCAGACCCCCGAAGGAACCTTTGATTTGTTCCTGCAGCTGGGAAAATGTCTTCGGTTCTAGATAAACGGAATAGGGGTCATTCAGAGACCCGACAATGCCCTTAATGGCCCCGTCCACCAGCTGGGTGGGCTCAACCGGGTGGAGGTACTGCGTCCGCACCAGGGAAATAACCTTGATCAAGTTGCCGAAATGCTTATAATTACTGGCCAGGACCCCTCCTGCTGTGACAACCAGGACAATGGCAATAACCGCCAGAAGCGTGAACCAATTTGGGCCCCGGGATCCGGCCCTTGAATTTAAGGATGCCAAATGAGTACACCTGCCGTTCATTTTTTACATACGTTATTATACTACTATAATCTGGTAAAGATGTCCAATACCCGGCCTTGCCTTATTTTTAATTGAGACTACCGATAAAAAAGAGCGAGACATCTCGCTCCAAACTGCTGACGGGGTAAAAACTTCCGGCAGATAAACTCCGGTGAACGGCAAGTTCAAAATAATTGGCAAGGGTCTTGAAATATCCCTGCAACTTTCTTAATAATAATTAAGCGGATTAACCGGATTGCCGTTTACCCTGACCGAAAAGTCCAGGTGGGGACCGGTGGATAACCCCGTACTTCCCACTTTGGCAATGGTATCACCTTTCCGGACTTCAGCGCCCACTGAAACCAGCTGGGCGGAAAGGTGGGAATAGAGGGTGGTGAGACCGCCGCCGTGGTCAATCATAACAACTTTGCCGTAGCCGCTCATGGTGCCCACGTCAATGACCACACCGTCCTGGGCAGCCACCACCGGGGTGCCTGTGCCGGCCGGTATGTCTATGCCGTTATGCATCCTGGTGGTCCCCAAAATGGGGTGCGGACGGGGACCGAAGTAGGAAGATATCCCCGTGTGACCCGGCACCGGCCAGGCAAAGCCCCCTTCGGACTGGGGACGGTCGCTTTTAGAGCGCTGTCGGGCAATTTCCCTTAAAATTTCCTGCTCCTGAGCCTCCAGCCGGGCTGCTTCGGCCTCGAGATCCCACATGTTTTCCTTGGCCTCACGCAGCAGGGCATTTTTTTCGTTTTGCCTGGCTGCCAGCTCCTTTTGGGCTTTATCCTGCTCTTCGATCATGGCCGTAAGCCTGTACTGCTGGGATTCCAGGGCTTGTTTCTGCTCATCTAATTTTTGGCGGGCCGCTTTGACTTCGTTTACCGTGGCGACATCCTGTTCAACAACCCGCTTCAGCAATTCGTAGCGATTTACGAAATCGCTGAAATCCTTTGCTTCCAGAAGGACCTCCAGATAACTGACGTTGCCCGCCTCGTAAATATGGCGCACTCTCTTGTTTAAATCCCCGGTACTCTTGCTTAGATTTTCTTCGGTTTTTTTCAGGTCCGCCGTTGTAAGACGCAGGTTCTCCCGGGCACGGGCCAGGCTCCCTTCAAGTTCCTTGATTTTAAGCGTGCCGTCGTTAATTGTCCGGTTTAAGGAGGACACCTGGTAGGTGTAATCGCTGACAACCCCCCTGGCCTTTTCCGTCTGGCTTTTTTTCTCTGTAAGCAACTCCCTGGTTTGCCTTAACTGGCTGTCCAGTTCGTCACCAAAGGCCAGGCCCGTTCCCAGCAGGAAGGTCAGAACCAATCCCAGAATCAACGCCCTCTTTTTCCCAAAACTTGAAAACAAAACCGATCCCCCCCGGGTATTTAGTAGCCAGTTATTAAGCGTTCAAAAACTTGCGCAAACTAATTGAACTCCCGATGGCCCCGAAAGCCAGGCCCAATGCCAGAAGACCCTCCAGCATGGGCGCCAGCAAACTGCGGTCGGTTACCAGCTGCATGAAAGGCAGCGAAACCTGGATGCTGTTTATTAAAGAAATGTATCCGTAATAAACGGCTCCCACCGCCAGCAATGCCCCGGTCAGCCCCAGGAACATCCCTTCCAGCAGGAAGGGTACGCGCACAAACCAATTGGTTGCCCCCAGGAATTTCATGATCCCGATCTCTTTGCGCCGGGCAAAAACAGACAGACGGATTGTAGTTGCAATCAGGAAAACCGCTGCTATGGCCAGAAGGACCATGGTTACCAGCCCGGCGGTACGCACCCAGCGGCTCAGATCCAGAAGTTTTTCCACAATACCCTGACCGTAACGCACCTGATCGACCTGGGGATAAGCCGCCACCTCCCGGGCCAGGGGCACCACCTGATCCACTGTTTGGGTTTTGACCCGGAAGGTGTCGGGAAGGGGGTTTTTTTCTTCCAGCCCGGCCAGAATATCCCTTTGTTCGCCGAAATTCTCCTGCATTTCCTCTAGAGCTTGCTGCTTATTTACGTATCTTAACTCCGCCACCTCCGGTAAAGCACCGAGGGCGTCTTCCAGTTCCTTTAGTTCTTCAGGTTTGGTTTCATCCTTTAAAAATATGCTGATTTCCACGCTGGACTCCAGGTTGTCGGCAATGTTGTTGGCATTTAAGACCAGCAGCAGGGAACTGCCCAGAATCAACAGGGATACGGCCACAACCCCGATGGAGGCCACTGACAGCCAGCTGTTGCGCAGGATGGATTGAAAGGCCTCGCGGAAATAGTAGGTAAGAGTGCTAAGCCTCATGGCGGTAAGCCCCTTTTTCCTCATCCCTTACAATCCTGCCGTCAACCAGTTCAACAACACGCCTTTTCATGTAATCTACAATATCCCAGGCGTGGGTCGCCATAATTATGGTGGTTCCGTGCAGGTTGATATCCGCAAGCAGTTTCATCAACTCCCAGGAAGTTTCAGGATCCAGGTTACCGGTGGGCTCATCTGCAATAATTAAAACGGGGTTGTTTACGATAGCCCTGGCCACACTTACCCTCTGCTGCTCCCCGCCGGAGAGGTGGTCGGGAAAAACGCCGGCCTTCTCCCCCAGGCCCACCATGGCAAGCACTGCGGGCACGGCCCTGTTAATTTCCCTCTTAGATGCTCCGATAACTTCCAAAGCAAAGGCTACGTTTTCAAAGACGGTTTTTTGCGGCAGAAGACGAAAATCCTGAAAAATCATGCCTATTGAACGCCGCAGGTAAGGGATCTCCCGGGGCCGCATTCTCACCAGACTTTTCCCGTCAAAAATTATCTGGCCCTTGGTGGGGAATTCTTCCCTGTACAAGAGCTTCATTAATGTTGACTTGCCGGCCCCGCTGGGACCCACTAGAAAGAGAAACTCCCCTTTCCGGATGCGCAGGGAAACACCGTTTAAAGCACGCACATCATTGGGGTAGATTTTTGACACTTTGGATAGCTGAATCAATCGCCGCACCTCACATTTCCGTCGGCGCCGGCCCGCGAATGCCGGGAGGCGGCGGGCCGCTACACGTATTTCCCGGGGGAAATCTACAAAAATACATATTTTAACGCTGTATTAAGAAGGGTAAACTTTTCAAATCTATTTTGGTTGTCCCGGTTTAAAGTCAGCTGTTTTGTGTTTTCCCGACAACCATTCACGCCGCAATACTATTCGACAGCGGCGGCGCCGATTCCTTCTCTCAAAAGGGGAAAAAGAAAAAAGCCCGTCGGTTACCGGGATTTTAAGAGTCAATGGGGTTGTCTTTGGCAAATAAAGGGGCCTTGGCGGGGACGTTCCCGGAAACCGGGTTATCTCGCTGAAAGATCACCCTCAAGCAGCAAAGGTATAATTGACCGTTGCGCATACACAAATGTAAAAGGCTGGGAAGAAGGGTACCAGTACCGGTAAAAGCAGGAATACGATGTACCACCAGGGCGCCGCTTCACAACCGGCAGGGCGCCGACATTGACGGGTATGCAAATGGACTTGCCCCGGGGCGTATTCCAGTGCATCTTTACCGGGGACAATAAACGTTCTGAAGTCCCCGGGCTGATCTGAGGGGGAACTTTTTAGGCCGGGCCTTGTTTTCAAAAATGACCCGCCCTAAAAAGAACGGCGAAGGTAACAGCCACCCAGGTTATTTCCGGGCTATGGTTTCCTTTACCGCCGCGGCAATCCAGGCCGGGGTAAGCCTGAAATGCTCCAGGAGCTCCTCCGGGGAACCGGATTCACCGAATTTGTCGGGAATACCGATACGCTTCATTATTACAGGGTGGTTTTCCGCCAGGGTCTCCGCCACGGCGCTGCCCAGACCGCCGATAATGCTGTGTTCCTCGGCGGTGATCAGGGCGCCCGTTTTTTTAGCGGCGGCCACAACAGCCTCCACGTCCAGGGGCTTTATGGTATGGATGTCCAGGACCTCCACCTCTGTGCCCTCCCCGGCCAGAAGTTCCGCTGCCTCCAGGGCGGCTGAAACCATAAGGCCCGTTGCCAGAATGGCCGCGTCCCCGCCTTCCCGCAGAACCACAGCCCGGCCGGGCTCAAACTGAAAACCGGGGCCGTGCAAAACCGGTACGTCGGTGCGGCCCAGGCGGATGTAAACTGGGCCCCGCAGCGCCGCCGCCGCCCTGACCGCTCCGGCTGTCTCAACAGCATCGGCGGGTACAAAGACGGTCATCCCGGGCAGCGCCCGCATCAGGGCCAGATCCAGAACAGCCTGGTGGGAGCCGCCGTCCGCGCCAACGGTAATCCCCGCGTGGCTGGCCCCGATTTTAACATTCAGGCCGGAGTAGGCCACGCTGTTGCGCACCTGTTCGAAGGCCCGGCCCGAGGCAAAAACAGCGAAGGTGCTGCAGAAGGGGAGCTTGCCGGCGGCGGCAAGGCCGGCGGCCGTGCCAATCATATTTTGCTCGGCAATACCCAGGTCAAAAAAACGCTCGGGGAAGACTTTCCCAAAGTCGGCTGTTTTAGTTGATTTGGCCAGATCCGCGTCGAGGACCACCACGTTGGGGTTTTCCCGGCCCAACTGGACCAGGGCTGCTCCGTAGGCCGTCCGGGTTGCTATTTTTTGGCTCATGACCGGCTTCCCTCCTTTTCAAGTACGGGGCGGGGCGGGGTCTCCCCGCTTCCCAGTTCGGCCAGCGCCCTGTCCCTTTCAGCAGGTTTGGGCGCAACACCGTGCCAGTCCACCTGGCCCTCCATAAAGGAAACGCCCCGGCCCTTCACTGTTTCAGCCACAACCATGGTGGGACGTCCCCGGGTAGCCCTGGCTTCCGCCAGAGCGCCAAGGATTTGGTCCATGCTGTGCCCGTCAATTTCAATTACGTGCCAGCCAAAGGCGCGCCACTTGTCAGCCACGGGCTCCGGAGACATAATCTCCCGTACCGGACCGTCAATTTGATAGCCGTTGTGATCCAGCAAGGCGGTCACGTTATCCAGCTTGTAGTGAGCGGCGGCCATAGCCGCCTCCCAAACCTGCCCTTCCTGAATTTCCCCGTCCCCCAGGAGGACATAAACCCGGTATTCCCTGCCGTCCAGTCTGGCTGCCAGGGCCATACCGTTGGCGGCGGAAAGCCCCTGGCCCAGGGAACCCGTGGACATCTCCACCCCGGGGACTTTGCTCATGTCCGGGTGACCCTGCAGTCTGCTGCCCAACCGGCGCAGCCCCTTCAGCTCCTCCACCGGGAAAAAACCCCGCTCCGCCAGGGCCGCGTAAAGCACCGGGGCGGCGTGCCCCTTGGACAGGACAAAGCGATCCCGGTCCGGCCAGTCCGGCCGGGCAGGGTCCAGGCGCAATTCTTGAAAATACAGGGCGGCAACAATGTCGGCAGCCGAAAGGGAGCCGCCCGGGTGACCGGAACCGGCCGCTGAGATCATTTGAATGATATGCCGGCGCAAAATTCTTGCCTTGTCTTCTAGTTCCTTTATTTTTGCCATCCCCACTCTCCTGTCATTTATATCTTTTAAATCCTTCACCCAGGACCTCGTGAACATCCGCCAGAATTACAAAGGCGCCGGGATCGGCCCCGTAGACAATTTCCTTCAAACGGCTCACTTCGGAACGGTTGACTACGGTAAGGACAACCTCCCGCTCCGTTCCCGTATAGACACCCCGGGCGGGCCAGGCCGTAGCGCCCCGGTCCAACCCCTCTACAATAGCCTTCGCAATATCCGGGGAACGCCGGGATATGATGAGAAAGGCCTTGGCGTAGCTCAGGCCCTCCTGGACCACATCAATCAGCCAGGAAACGATGAAAATTGTCAGCAGCGCGTACATAGCCAGCTCGGCGGAATCAAAGGTGACCCAGGCAGCCAGCACCACCATCCCGTCCACCAGGAACAGCAGCGTGCCGATATTAGCCCCGGTATAGGTCCGTAAGACGACAGCCGCCAGGTCCGTGCCGCCGGTGGTGCCCTTGTACCGGAAAACCAGCCCCAGGCCCAGGCCCACCAGAACTCCCCCGTACAGGCTGGCAAGCAGGACATCCTGGGTGGGAACCGGCAGGACGGGGGCCAGCAAATCTACGGCCAGGGACAGACTGATTGTCCCGTAAAGGGAGCGGAACCCGAAGGGCAGGCCCATTCTCAGAATTCCCAGAACGAAAAGAGGCACGTTCAGGGCCAGCATGGTTGCTCCCACCGGCACGTGAATAATATAATGCAGGATGGTGGCAATCCCGCTGACCCCGCCGGCGGCAATTTTATTGGGAATAAGAAACAGATCCAGTCCCAGGGCGGTCAGCAGGACACCCAGGCTTACCCCCAGAATTTCGTATAAACCTTTCACCAAAGGACACGTCCCGTGTTTGCTTGGTTCTTACCCTATCCCGTATAGCATGTGGAATAACGGCGGATTTTAGACGGTCCTGCCCACAGGCGGTGACTGGGAACATCTCTCAATTCGACAATAACCACATACATATTCTGTTTTGCGCTCAAAAATCCTGCCAAACTTCTAACATCGCGACAAATATGTATGGTTTTAAAACCCCGGGGGATTGGGGTTCCGGGGGAAAAAGTACCGGGGGGCGGTCTTTTCCAAAAACCGCCCCCCGGCTATTACCTGCCTTTGCGCTTTTAAGGCTCTGCCCGGATCAAATAATTTACAGCAAAATCACAGCCCCCACCCCTGCCCCGGGCAAACAAACCCGGCGCGGGTACCCCCGGGGTGGATGTCCAGTTTGTCAACCCGCTGTCCTGGTAACTGTCCTGGTAATATGAAGCCCCCCGGCTGCCTCAGGGACCGGTTAACAGCCGGTACGGGCCTTGTTTTTTAAATAGGCGGCAATGAAGGAATCAATTTCGCCGTCCATGACTGCGTTGATATTCCCTCTCTCCTCCCCGGTACGGTGGTCTTTAACCAGGCTGTAGGGATGAAAGACATAGGAACGGATCTGGCTGCCCCAGGCTATTTCCTGATGGTCGCTGCGCAGGGCCGCCAGCTCTTCTTCTTTTTTGCGAAGTTCCAGATCCGTCAGCCTGGCCCTGAGCATTTTCATGGCGGCAAGGCGGTTGGAAAGCTGGGAGCGTTCGTTCTGGCAGCTTACCACAATTCCTGTGGGCAGGTGGGTGATGCGCACAGCGGAATCGGTCTTGTTCACATGCTGCCCCCCTGCCCCCCCGGAACGGAAGGTGTCTATCTTTAAATCGTCGGGGCTGATCTGGACTTCCTGCTCGCCCTCCACTTCCGGGAGCACGTCCACCGAAGCAAAGGAAGTATGCCGCCGGCCCGCCGTATCAAAGGGCGATATGCGCACCAGCCGGTGCACTCCCTTTTCCGAGCAGAGGTAGCCGTAGGCGTTGGGACCGCTGATTTCGATGGTGGCGCTCTTGGTACCCGCCTCATCGCCGGGGAGCATATCAAGCACCTCAACCCTGAAGCTGCGCCGCTCCGCCCAGCGCATGTACATCCGGAGCAGCATTTCCACCCAATCCTGGGCTTCAGTCCCTCCCGCCCCGGCATGCAGGGAGATAATGGCGTTCCCCCTGTCGTAGGGACCCCCCAGCAGGACGGCCAGCTCCAGCTCGGACACCCGCCGGGTTATAGAAGTCAGGCCGTCCCTGACCTCGTCGGCGGTATCCCGGTCTTCCTCCTCTTCCCCCAGTTCCGCCAGCAACTCCAGGTCTTCGCAGTCCCGGGCCAGGTCCTTAAAAACAGTAACCCTTTCCCGCAAACCCGCCACCCGCTGGACAACTTTCTGGGCCTGTTCCGGTTCAGACCAGAAGCCGCCGGCAAGCATTTTTCTTTCCAGCAGTTCAATATCTTCTTCCTTTTTGGCTATGTCAAAGAGAAACCCTCAAATCTTCGATTCGTCTGGCTAGCCGCTCCAGGCTGCGCTTAAGTTCCGGGTACATGACTCACCTTCCCTGTATTTGTTAGACTGCCGCCGCGCGGCCGCAGCATTTCTTGTATTTCTTGCCGCTGCCGCAGGGGCAGGGTTCGTTGCGGCCCACCTTGCTTTCCCGGCGCACCGGTTTTTTCGGCCCTTCCTCCGGGGTGCGGTTTTCCGTAACCTGGCGCTTCTTCTCCGGCTGGGGCTGGACCAGGTTGACCCGGAAGATATAGCGGACCACATCGTCCTGAATGGTGTCAATCATATTCTGGAACATTTCATACCCCTCAAACTTGTATTCAATCAAGGGGTCTTTCTGACCGTAAGCCCGGAGTCCTATACCCTCCCGAAGCTGATCCATGGCGTCCAGGTGATCCATCCATTTTTCATCCACGATGCGCAGCATGACCATCCGCTCTATTTCCCGCATTGTTTCCTGACCGATCTCTTGCTCCCTGGCGTCGTAAGCCTCCCGGGAACGTTCAGCCAGGAAATTTTGCAGTTCCCGGCGGCCCATACCCTCCAGGTCATCCGGCTTAAGCCCGTGCCCGGGCAGAAAATACTGCTCGGCGTAGTCCAGCAGCCCCTTCAAATCCCACTCTTCGGGATAAACACCCTCCGGCGCGTGGGCGTTCACAGTCCGCTCCACGCCGGCGTCGATCATTTCCAGGACGTTTTCCTTTAAGTCTTCCCCGGTGAGAACCTGCCGTCTCTGCCGGTAAATCAACTCCCGCTGCTGGTTCATAACATCGTCGTACTGGAGCACGTGCTTGCGGATGTCAAAGTTGCGGTTTTCCACCCGCTTTTGGGCCGTTTCAATGGACTTGGTAATCATGGCGTGCTCGATGGGAACGTCTTCTTCAATTCCCAGGCGCTCCATAATCCCCGCTATATTATCGGAGCCGAACAGGCGCATCAGGTCGTCTTCCAGGGAACTGAAAAACTGGGTGGAGCCCGGGTCACCCTGGCGGCCGCAGCGGCCCCGCAGCTGATTGTCTATCCGGCGGCTTTCGTGCCGCTCCGTCCCCATGATGTGCAGTCCCCCCAGCTCAACCACACTGCCGCGCTCCCCCTCCGCCTGCCGCCGGTACTCCTCCAGCAGGGCCTGGCAGGCGTGGTCCTCCTCCGGCGCAGCAGCCGGGCTGTCCAGTTCGGCGGAAGCATCAAGATCGTGCTCCTGCTTGCGCAATTCCTGCCGGGCCAGAAATTCAGGGTTGCCTCCCAGGACAATATCGGTTCCCCGCCCGGCCATATTGGTAGCAATGGTTACGGAACCCAGGCGCCCGGCCTGGGCGACAATTTCCGCTTCCTTATCATGATACTTGGCGTTCAGGACCTGGTGCGGGATACCTTTGCGCTTCAGCATGCCGCTCAGGATCTCGGATTTTTCAATGGAGATGGTGCCCACCAGGACCGGCTGACCCAGGGTGTGCCTTTCGGCGATTTCCTGCACCACGGCCCGGAATTTGGCCTGCTCGGTTTTATAGATTACATCGGTCTGGTCCACCCGGATCATGGGCATGTTGGTGGGTATGACCACAACATCCAGACCGTAAATTTTTTTGAATTCCTGTTCCTCGGTAAGCGCTGTACCGGTCATTCCCGCCAGTTTGTTGTACATCCTGAAGTAATTCTGAAACGTGATGGTGGCCAGCGTCTGGGATTCCCGTTCGATTTTGACGCCCTCTTTGGCTTCTATAGCCTGGTGCAGGCCGTCGCTGTAACGCCGGCCGAACATCAAGCGGCCGGTAAACTCATCAACGATAATGACCTGACCGTCCTTTACCACGTAATCCTTGTCCCTTTTCATCAACCCGTAAGCCTTCAGGGCCTGGTTGAGCTGGTGGGTCAGCTCAATGTTCTTGTCGTCGTAGAGGTTTTCCACCCCCAGCATTTTTTCCACCTTGGCCACCCCCGACTCGGTGATGGTGGCGGCGTGGGCCTTCTCATCCACGTTGTAGTCGGTTTCCCGGATCAGCTTCGGCACGATCCTGGCAAAGGTGTAATAGAGTTCGGTGGATTTTTCCGCCTGGCCGGAAATAATCAGGGGTGTCCGGGCCTCGTCCACCAGAATGCTGTCCACTTCGTCCACGATGGAGTAATTCAGCTCCCGCTGGACCAGCTGGTCCGGGCGGTGAGCCATGTTGTCCCGCAGGTAGTCGAAGCCGAACTCATTATTGGTGCCGTAGGTGATATCCGCGGCATAAGCCTGCCGGCGCTCCCCCCAATCCAGGCCGTGCACCACCAAACCGACGCTCAGCCCCAGATAGGTGTAAATCTGCCCCATCCACTCGCTGTCCCGCCGGGCCAGGTAGTCGTTGACAGTCACCACGTGCACGCCCTTGCCGGTGAGAGCGTTTAAGTAAACCGGCAAAGTGGCCACCAGGGTTTTCCCTTCACCGGTTCTCATCTCGGCAATCCGGCCCTGGTGCAGCACAATTCCGCCCAGGAGCTGAACATCAAAGTGCCTCATCCCCAGAACCCGGCGGGAAGCCTCCCGCACAACGGCAAAGGTCTCCGGAAGAATGTCCTCCAGGGTTTGCCCCTTCTCCAAACGCTCCTGGAAAACCGGAGTCATGCCCTTCAGTTCGGCCTCCGAAAGAGCGGACATTTTCGGCTCCAGCTTGTTGATTTCATCCACAGTGCGCTGCAGCTTTTTTATTTCACGGGCGTTGTCATCAAGCCAGTTCTTGATAAACCCGAGCATTTAATCACCTCTTTACCTGAAATCCGCATCAAGGGTACTAAAATCAGCGGCACCCTTAAAGCCATAGTCCCTTCCCTCAACAGCGCATCCCCACCCCTGCCCGGTACAAGCAAAAAGGGCTGGCGTCATCATAATATTATACTGTATTTTTAATAAACCCGTCAATTATGGATAATATTGCCATGGGGCTTTGGTTTTAACTTATCTTTTTTTAGGACGGTTTACCGCCCTTTGCCGCCGAAGGCTTAACAGCAGCAAAACTAAAACGGGCGCACTGGGAAAAGTGCGCCCGGGACAAGCAATTGCGGAGTTCTAGTATTCCGGCTCAATCAAACCGTAATTCCCATCTTTCCGTTTATAAACAACGTTGACCTGCTCGGTTTCAGCATTGGAGAATACGAAAAAGCTGTGGCCCAACAGGTTCATCTGCAGAATGGCCTCTTCCACAGGCATGGGCTTGATGTTAAAACGTTTGGTCCGGACCAACCGGGGGGCATCTTCGTCGGCGTTCACAGGAACGGCAATCCTCTGCCCGTTAATAAACCGGGCGCCCCTTTTCTGCAGTTTCCCTTTGTATTTTGCTATTTGTTTCTCCAGCTTATCCACTACCAGGTCGATGGAGGTGTACATATCCCCCGTGCTTTCTTCCCCTCTTAAAATCATTCCGTTTATAGGTACTGTTACCTCAATGCGGTGGGAATCCTTTTCCACCGTCATGGTAACCTGGGCGTCGCCGAAGTTGTCGATATACTTATCCAACTTGCCGACGCGCTTCGCAACATAATCCTTCAGGGCGTTTGTTACGTCAATGTTTCTGCCACGAACTAGTACTTTCAAAATAATAACCCCCTTTAACTCGCTTCCTGTTCTAGTATTCCCCAAATAAGCATGAAATCCTGCTTCCCAATCAAGTCAACGGTTTTATGCCTCCAAGCAGGATTCGCATCAGGACCTTTTACCTCGCCTAACAAGAAAAACCCCAGGCTAGCTGGGGTAAATCTAGCAGTTCTATAACTTAATAACGTTGGCCGCCTGGGGCCCACGGGCGCCTTCGACGATATCGAATTCAACCTTTTGACCCTCGTTTAAGGTCTTAAAGCCCTCTTCCTGAATCGCCGAGAAGTGGACAAAAACATCTCCGCCATCCTCCCTCTCGATGAAACCGTACCCCTTCTCCTGGTTAAACCACTTAACCCTCCCTAACACATTCATACCTCCTAGATCTTGATACCGTGGCACAAACTCACGTAGTAACATATTACCATATAAATTTTACCATTGTCAAGCATTGGTTATGATGGCAAAATCCCCGGAATTAAAACAACGGGCAACGGGCCCGGGTAAACAACAGGTTCTAAATGTCGAAAATTTCCTTGTTGATTCCTGTTTGTGCAGAAAAGCCTGTGGATAATGTGTATAAACGTGTTAGTAACTTATAAAACAGGCCCTTTTAATGTGGGTAAATTAAATCTTTCCCGGGAACAATGTTATTTTATGTAAACAGCTGGCATGTTTCTTGTAGAAAAACAGGGAATTCCAGCCTGGCTGTTTAAAGTACCCGCTGTCCCGGACTTCATCCAGCTTGTTATTCTGTCGCAGGAAAGCCCGGAGCCAGGCCCTCCGGGCGGATTTTTCCCTTTTGGGGGATCCTGGGGTGAATTCAACTGCCGGATCACCCATTATTCATCCATAAACCGGACGACCTCAAAGAAAACACACAACTTCTTAAATTAAACCGGACGGCGGCAAGAAAATCCTTCTTTAAATAGACCGGACGGCGGCAGTTGAAAGCCCGAAGACCCGGTTTGCCCCGGCCGCAAGAACGGTGGCGGCAACTGCCGCCAGGGTGCTGCCGGTTGTAAAAACATCATCAACAACCAAGATATTTCTATTGTCCAGCCGTTCTGCCTGCCTCACGCTAAAGACTCCAGCAAGATTGGACTCCCGGGCGGACCGGTTCAGCCCCGCCTGGGAGGGGGTTTCCACATCCTTGTACAGTATCCCCTTGCCCACCGGTATTTTCAGAAGGTTTCCCACTTCCCCGGCCAGCAGGGCAGCCTGGTTAAAACCCCTTTGCCGTAATTTTTCTTTGGACAGGGGTACCGGCAAAACCATATCAATCACAACCCTGGAAAAATACGGCTCCGCACGAAAGGCCTCCGCCATCAGAATGGCCAGGTGCGGGGCCAGGCTGCGCTGACCGGCATATTTAAAGCGGTGCAGCGCCTCCCTCAAAACACCCTCGTAGGGCCCCCCCGCCCGGGCCAGAACAAAGGGCCAGTCCCTCTTCCGGCAGTCTTCACAAATAAGTTTGCCGGATCCGGCCAGCCCCGGAACAATCGCAACAACCGCCGGCAGGCGGCCGCAGCGTTCACAAAAGGTCTCCCCGCGGCAGCCCTGTATAACGCCCCGGCACTGCCCGCAGATATCTCCCGGGGCCGCTGACCGGCCGCAGAAGGGGCATTCCGGCTTGGGCGGAAATATCAAGTTGAGGAAGTCGTTCCAGACGGATGACAAGAAAAAACCTCCCCTGCCCCGGGCCAGGTAATGTTTTCCGGGAAACTAACGGGGTGAAAAATACGGGATTACCCGGCGTGGCGGGTATAACCATTTCAGCAAGGCCACTTTAGCCGGGAGGGGGGACCTTCAAGGAAGCTGCTGCTGCCTCAACCCTGTCCCCGCCCTGCTCCCGTGCTTTTTCCAGGGCTCTCTGGACAGCCTTCAACAGGCCTTCGGCATCACCGGCGTCCTGGGGATATTCAGCAGTTCCGATACTGACGGTGATCCGGGCCGCCCGGCCGTCCTGTTTAAGGAAAGCATGGTCGCGCACCGCATAAAGAATATCGAGGGCCAGCTCGTTCAGCCGGCTTCCCCGGGTGTCGGGTAAGAGAAGAATGAACTCATCCCCCCCGTAGCGGGCGGCCAGATCGTTTCTCCGGGTTTCCCCCTCAATCAGGGCCGCCAGTTCACCCAGAAGCCGTTCCCCGGATTTTCGTCCGTAGCGCTTGTTAAAATCCTTGAAATTATCGATATCAATCAGGGCCAGGCCCAGGGGGAACCCTTCTTCATCCGTGCGGGCCAGGGCTTTGTCCGCCAGTTCGTTAAAGTTGCCGAAGCGGAGCAGTCCGGTGAGGGGATCCTGGGTGAGGACCCGGGCCAGCCTTTCTTTGGTCACGGCGTTCTCCACGGCAATTGCCGCCTGTCCGGCCAGGATGGCCATAATATGCAGATGCCTTTCATCAAAGGCATGGGGTCGTTTGTCCCCCAGGACGACAACCCCCAGGGCCTCCCGGCCCGTATACAGCGGGATGACCAGCAGCGAACGCATAATCCGGGTCAGGCCCGCATCCGCCTTGACCCTGGAATCGGCCCTGGAGTCGGCAATCAGTTCCGGCTCGCCGTTCTCCAAAACCATACCGGTGAGCCCTTCTCCCAGATAAACCGCCGTGGAACGAATTTGATTGGAGTAAGGACCCACCGCTGCCACTGGATGGTACGCCCCTCTCTCCCCGGTCAGCAGGTAACCCGCCGCGCTATGGAAAGGGACGGCCTTTTTCGCGCTTTTCAGGACCTGCCCTAAAACCTCACCTGGCCCCGGGTTCCCTTCCAGGAAACGGGCCGCTTCATAAAACGCGGTTAACTCCTGATTGGCTACCTGGAGCCGGACATAATAACGAAGAATTACCTGCAGCCCCAGGACAGAGGCAAAAAGCAGCAGGGGACCCGACAATCCGGTAAACTGGTAGACCATAGCAACCAGTAAGCCCAGGGGTACCGTATAAAGGTAGGACAATCCGTCCCACTTGAGGGTATCCAGCCAGGCCTGAGGAGGCAGGTGGCGTCTTTTGGGGAGGAGATAAAGATAAACCAGCAAATGATTGGCAATTATGTAGGTGATTGTAAAGACAACCAGGGGAGGAAGGTTTCCGGTACCGACCAGGCCCGGCTCACCCCCGGTGGCCCTAAAGGCATAGGATGCCGCCAGTACTGCCAGGACATACTGGGCGGAGTTAAAAAGGGTTGTCCTCAGGGGATTACCCCGGTTGGCTATGCCCTGCCCCAACATGGTGGCAAGGCAGCCGGTCCAGGCGGCTGCCGCCGGACCATAAATTAAGAAAGCAGCAAGCACCAGGATATAGCTGCCAGAAAGCTGCCCGTGGGGAAACGGCACAGCCAGCCACTCGGCCAGGATCCCCAGAAGAACAATCAGCGCCAGCTCCCGGACCCTGTCCAATTCCAGCCCGGGAAATAATAGGGACAGCTGCCAGGCAGCCAGACCCACCACCAGCCAGATATAAAGAATGTGTGCGGTTCCCTGTTTTTCCCGCAAAGCATCCCACCTCGAATGGTTATTTCGACAAACCCGGGAATTTACCTGCGATCAATTAAGCCGGACCAGAAAAGAAGCTGCTTTAAGAAGGGCTTTCCCCTCCAGTTTCCGCAGATCGGCACAATAGCAACCGTTTTCTTCCTTAGCCGCGCCGCAACCCTTTACCGCCGCAGGGCCCTCAACTTCCCCGGCGGCCAGGACCTCCAGGGGATAGTACCTGCTCAGCAGTTCCAGTATAGCTGCCGTAGCGTCCCTGGAACCGCTGTCGAACACCTGAATCTTAAGCTGTGGTACGTTTCGCAGCCCGTAAAAAAGCTTGCGGAAAAACCCTTCTACCCAGGGCTCCTGGTCCTGAACCAGGAGCAGGAACCGGATCCGTCCGGAACCGGAAGCGGAACCACGGTTGGCCCGGACCAGTTGCCACAGATAACAGAAGCCCGCCACCAGCAGCAGGAACAGGGACAAAAGCAGAAGAGGCATGGGACCACCTCCCCGTTACTCATTGGTACTGTACCTTATGCAGGATTTTCCCGGGGGGTGCCCCAGGGTGTCCCGGCGAAGCTGGTCTATTGAGGAAAGGCCGGGAAAACATAGAAAAAACCGGGAAAGTTTCCCGGTTTCAGACGCTGCCTCAACCTGTTATATTCCGGCTTCGCGCCTCAGGGCTTCCGCCTTGTCCGTGCGCTCCCAGGGCAGGTCCAGGTCGCTCCTGCCGAAGTGGCCGTAAGCAGCTACCTGCCTGTAAAGAGGCCGGCGCAAATCAAGATCCCTGATGATGGCCGCCGGACGCAGGTCAAAATGCTTGCGCACCAGTTCCACCAGGACTTTATCGCTGACCTTGCCTGTACCGAAGGTCTCAACCCTGATGGATACGGGGCGGGCTACCCCGATGGCGTAAGCCACTTGGAATTCACACTTGTCCGCGAGGCCGGACGCCACGATGTTCTTGGCCACATAACGGGCGGCATAGCTGGCGGAGCGGTCGACCTTGGTGGGATCCTTGCCGGAAAAGGCCCCTCCCCCGTGACGGGCCATTCCGCCGTAGGTATCGGCGATGATCTTGCGGCCGGTCAGACCCGTATCTCCCTGGGGTCCGCCAATCACAAAGCGGCCGGTGGGATTCACAAATATCCGTGTGGCGTCGTCCAACAATTCCGGCGGGACCTCCGGGCCGATTACCTGGGTTATGATATCCCGGCGAATTGCCTCCGGGGCAACTTTGGGGTGATGCTGGGCCGAGACGATGATGGTATCCAGCCGGACCGGCCGGTCGTTCTCGTATTCCACCGTAACCTGGGTCTTGCCGTCGGGCCGCAGATAGGGCAGTACCCGGCTCTTGCGGACAACAGCCAGGCGTTTGGCCAGGCCGTGGGCCAGGGAAACCGGCAGGGGCATCAACTCCGGCGTATCATTGCTGGCGTAGCCGAACATCATCCCCTGGTCCCCCGCCCCCGTCGTCTCCAGCTCATCCTCAACACTTTGGAGGTCACGGACCTCGATGGCCCGATCCACCCCCCGGGCAATATCACAGGACTGCTCGTCAATGGCGGTAAGCACCGCACAGGTGGTGCCGTCAAAGCCGTACTTGGCCCGGGTGTAGCCGATATCGCAAACCGTTTCCCGGACCACCCTGGGAATATCCACGTAACAGTTGCAGGTTATTTCGCCGCTTACCAGGACCAGGCCGGTGGTAACAAGGGTTTCACAAGCCACGCGGGCCAAAGGGTCCCTATCTAAAATTGAATCAAGCACTGCATCGGAAATCTGATCGGCAACCTTATCGGGGTGACCCTCGGTTACGGATTCAGAAGTAAAAAGCCGCCTGGTCATAAAATACCTCCCTACCAAAAAGTACAAGCCCAGACCACAAAGGAAACCTCCGAACAGAGGTTTCTAAGGAACTGGGGCCCTATTCCTCTTGCCTGTATTTCACTTAAGAGTACAATATATTCTAACAAAATCGCTCGATAAATGTCAATAGAAGCCGCAGGGTCCGGGCGGGCTTCCATTGTTGAGAACCGCTTGAAATCACTTTTTTATTCAGGGCCCCGTTCCCCCTGGTTAAATCTTACACTTACCGCGGTGCTGCCCCTTTGGCGCTATACCTCCACCAGAACGGTATGCACCCCTATTTTCCTGATCCTTTCCCAGGGAACGATTACGTCGCTGCCGGTGTTCAACATCTTAAAATACTTCCGCTCCCCCGTCAGCACCAGGGAAAGCACCTGCCCGCTCTCCAGGTCGATATAGGCGTCCTTCACGGAGCCCAATTTGGATCCGTCAACGAGATTAATAATTTCCCGCTGCCCCAGCCCGGAAATCCTAAACTGCAAGGCTATCACCTCTTTTTCCCCAGATTATGTGAACCCCGGCGAAAAGGTGACGATTCCAGACTCTGTAAACTCCGACGGCTGCAAAATTTCAATCATCCCGCCGCCTGGGGACTGCTTGTCTTATCGCCCGCAGGAAAAGGCGGGCTTCCTCTTTACTCACCGCCAGGAAGGCGGCCCCATAAACAAAAATTCCGGCTGTTATGGCCAGACCCACCTGGAGCAGCAGGCCGGCTGTGCCCTGGACCCGCGCTGCCAGGGCCCCGTTTACCCCATAGCTGGCTACGGCCATCATTCCGGCAGCCGCCAGGGTGGCCAGGGTAAATTTGAACAGCCTTCCTTTCCGCAGGTGGGGTATTTTCTTTTTCAAAAACTCTAAAAGTAAAATCATGTAGGCCAGGTTTGCCAGGGAATTGGCCAGAGCCAAACCGGCATGCTGCAGGTGGCGGATAAGAACCAGGCTCAGGGCAAGGTTGATCAGCACAACAACAACGCCTAACTTGACCGGCGTGCGGGTATCCTGCAGGGAGTAAAAACCCCGGGTTAAGAGGATAACGGAAGCCTGCCCCACCAGACCCACCGAATAAAACAAAAGAGCCGCCGCAGTCATTACAGCGGCCTCCTGGGTAAATTCCCCCCGTCTGTAAACCAGGGTCACAATGGGCTGGCTCAGGACCATCAAGCCAACGCTGGCCGGGATAATCCCAACCATAACCACTTTCATGGAAGTGAAAAGCAATTTGGCCAGCCCTTCCCTGTTACCTGCGGCCGCCTGCCCGGAAAGAGTGGGGAAAACTGCCGTGCCCAGGGCCAGGACGAAGAGGCTCACCGGGAACTGAATCAGCCTGTCAGCGTAACTCAGGGCGGAAATGCTCCCTTCCGGCAGCCAGGAGGCCAGCACCCCGTTGATGTAGACGTTGGTCTGGTTAACAGCAATGCCGATGGCAGCAGGCAGGGCGAGATAGTAAACCTTTTTCACGCCGGGATGCCGCAAGTCCAGGGCCGGGTGAAACCTGTAGCCCTCCCTGAGCAGGGTGGGAAGCTGCACCAGGGCCATGGCGGCCATAGCCAGCACCGCACCCAGGGCCAACCCCTGAATACCGTACAGATCCCCGAGGGTCAGGGCAAAAACTATGATGAAGATGTTGTTTACCGAGGTGCTAAAGGCGGGCAGGCCAAAAATATTATTGGCGTTTAAAAGGCTGGTAAAAAGGGAGGCCAGGCCCGCAAAGATCATCAGCGGAAGCACAATCCTGGCCAAATCCACCGTCAGTGCTTGCGCCGCCCCCTTAAAACCCGGAGCCACCAGCTTGATCAGGAGGGGGGCGCCGATAACTCCCAGGACTGACGTTACAAGATAAAAAAGGGTAACAAGGATCAGTATGGTGTTAAATATTTTCCAGGCCTCTTCCTTTTCCCCCCTGGCGGCATACTCGGTATAAACAGGAACAACCACCGTCACCAGCGCTCCGCTGATGATGGCAAAGAGCATATTGGGCATCTTTAAAGCCATCTGGTAGGCGTCTATGAAGAGCCCGGCGCCGAATTGATGGGCAATCACAATGTCCCGAAGCAGCCCCAGAAACCTGGACATCAAGTTAAAAAAGGCGATCAGAAGCGTCGCCTTAAAAATAAATTTGCCGGTTGTCATTGCTTAATTATCAACACCGATTAGAAAATTTCCCGCTAAATCATGCTATTTCTACAGGCTGGCCGCAAATCCCTTTTTTTAATAAATCCCGTTTCCCCAGTGTCCGGTGTCCGGGAAATCAGATCATTGCAATCCCGGCCGCAAACCCTTTTTTTGTAAATATTGTTTTCCCTGCAAGTTTTGGCGCCCCGGATTACAGGCCCAGGGCTTTACGGGCTTCCTGCTGAATCTCATGGACATCATCCAGGGTGGCGGCTTCCACGTAGATTCTAAAAAGAGGCTCTGTGCCGGAAGGCCGGATCAGCACCCAGGCGCCGCCTTCCAGTAACAGCTTGACGCCATCCAGGGCATTCCTGCCGGTTACCCGATACCCGGCCAGGGCGCCGGGCTCAAGGTTTTTCAAGACGCCCAGGACCCGTTCCTTTTCAGCCTGGGTGGTATGCACATCCAGGCGCCGGCTGTAGACCCGCCCGAACTCTTCGGCTACCCGGTTCAGCAATCCGGTCAGGCCCGTACCGTAAAAGGCCACCATTTCCGCCGCCAGAAGGCCCGCCAAAAGACCATCCTTCTCCGGCACATGACCCTGGACGGACAGCCCGCCGCTCTCCTCCCCGCCCAGCACGGCGCCCTTCTCCGCCAGGCACTGCCCGATATACTTAAAACCCACCGATGTTTCTTCCACAGTCAGACCGTAGCGCTCCGCGATCCTGTCCAACTGGTGGGTGGTGGCCACAGTCCGGGCCGCCGGGCCCCGCATGCCCCTGGCGTTCAACAGGTGGTAAAACAGGATAGGCAGATACTGGTTGGGCGTGATGAATTCACCGTTGGCATCAATGATGCCGAAACGGTCGGCGTCCCCGTCCAGGGCCAGGCCCAGATGCATCCCGCCCTTTGTGACCAGTTCCCGCAGTTCGCCCAGGGACTCGGCCGTAGGTTCGGGCATGCTGCCGCCGAAAAGGGGATCCCGGTGGTTGTGGATGGCCGTCACTGAAACCCCGGCCTGCTTCAGCAAATCTTCCAGATACCCCGTCCCGGCCCCGTACATAGGGTCTACCGCTACTTTCAAACCGGCTTTTCTGATAGCCTCCAGGTCCACCAGGGTTGCCAGATGCCGGGCGTACTCCTGAAAAGGATCGATGGTGGTAACAAGATTCCCGTCGGGGTCGTCCGCCGGGAAATCCAGGGCGCCTTCTTCCGCCTGAAGCCTTTTTATGTTGTTTTCGATTTCCCCGGTGATGTGGGGCAATGCCGGGCCGGCATACTCCGGGATGAATTTAAAGCCGTTATATTCCGGCGGATTGTGGCTGGCCGTCAGCATAACCGCCCCCCCGGCGTTGTGGAGTTTGACGGCGAAGGCCACCAGAGGCGTGGGGGCGGATCGCCCGGTTAAATAAACAGGGATCCTTTGCCCTGTCAACACCCCGGTCACTGCCGCGGCAAAACGTTCCGAAAGAAAACGGTTGTCGTAACCGACCACCACCCCCCTTTCCGCCAGTCCCTGGCCGTGTAAATACCCGGCTACCGCCCGGGTTACCAGCCTGACGTTGTCAAAGGTGAAGTCTTCGGCGAGGATGCCCCGCCAGCCGTCCGTGCCAAAGGATATCTTCCTGTTCATTTTCATTATCAACCTCCCGGTAACTGGTAATGGACATACTATATATTATTTCAGCATTCCCCGGCCTTTTCCTTTTTTATGCAGGGAAAAACCAGCCGCCGGGATAAAGCGACTGGACCTGCCGGCGCTGTTGCATTTTCTAAAACCGGAACCGGGGTCATCCCACCCGGTTAGACCGGCGGGTTTTCCCTTGTAACCAGGCTAAAACGGGGCTGTTCCAGGGTTTGTGAGGAAGGCGGGCGTGTCCCGGCGGAGTTCTGCCGGTCGCCGTCAGACCTTAGTTTGCCTGCGCCGTCAGCAATTATGCAAAAGGTGTTTAGATTTTGCCGCTTGTGGCAAAAATAGGAACAGGAGGAGGGGTTTAATGGATAAGGCAGGTATCTTAAAAAAATTGGACGAACGAAAGAAGATGTTTGAGGATTATTTACGAAAAATCAAAGAACCGGCCCAGTCCCACGGGGGCAGGGGGCCGCTGGCGGCCAGTCCCCCAAAAAAGGGGGAGCGGGACCGTTAAATACGGAAATGAATTACCGGGTGCAACTACACGGTAATTTTTTTTGTGCATTATGGGAGAGCCTGTCCCAGGGCGGGACAAGGGGACAGGTCCCTTGTCCCACAGATAAGATCAAGGAAAAGCCCCGGTCCCCCAAAGCTGGAAGCTGAAAAAGGATTACCGGGTGAAAACACCCGGTAATCCTTTTAATGTTTCACAAAACTTGCCGGGACGAGGGACCTGTCCCTGCGTCCCCCCCCCCCCCTTAGCGTAGCGTTACCATGTCTTCTCTGGCAATAAACCCTTCAAAACAAACTATATCGTACGGATGCGGCATATTCCTTTCATGCCTTGTAAAATTTTGTGCGCCGTCTGTCATCTTTCACCTCGTAAGCAATGATACAGTACTCTATCGTTTTAAGCCTATCGAACCGTAAAAGGCATGTATTCTTTAATCTCGCCGCGCAAAACCTACCCCGACAGCGTCAGATCATTAAACGGGCAGTTTTTCTGTAAATCCGTTTTCAAGATAACCTTGCCGGATAATATCAAGATATTTTTCTTCCGGCGCCGACATAGCCCCTTGTGCCTCTTTTTTCTTCCAGTCCGTCATAACATAGGCCATTGCAGGAACGGGAGTACCGTCCAGGTCTGCAACCAGGTTCACCTTCTTGTAGTGTTTCGGGAATCCCTCATAGCGGTCCAGGTTCTTTTCGTCATCTGCTGAAATCTCCCATATTACAGCAGGCGTTTTACCGCCGGCACAGGGTTCTATGTCGGCGTAATAATGAAAACGCAGCGCCCAATCTTTAATATAGGTCCTGCCGAGTAACACAGCATTTGGGCGGCGGACATGTTGCTCCCATAGGCAAGATATAACCGTTTTTCTGGCTTCAATACGGAAATTACCTCCTTCCAATTATCGGTATAGAATTCCCCCCATGCTCCCCTGATTTCTCCTTTTTTCATGATCTCCTACAACAATTCTTTGTCGCAGCAGTCTCTGGCAAGGGCGGATTTGAGAATCTCGAGCGAACAGTGGCAACCCTCAAAGTCAGGCGCGTTTGCCGGAAATCTGTGGAACCTCGGTTCATTATTATACTTTTTCACTGTGGAAAACCTCCTTGTTATGATTTGCTTCCAGCATAACAGAGGTTTATCCCAGAAACAGTACACCTAATTTTCGAGTTTTGCTTATTTGTAAACAATACCATCCCAGTCAATTATAATCTCCCGATAGGGACGTTTCACTTTTTCCCCTTTTTCCTTGTTGAAAAAAGTCACAATACCATTATTGTAGTCACAAATGCGGCACCGGCTGTTTATTCTGGCGCCGCTGTTCGTTGTGTACATTATTTGTACCGCTGCCCTGCCCTTCAATAGGTAGTGAAGGTTTTTCTTAAATGAATCTTCGTCAAGACGGTTTTCCACAACATCAATTACCTGGTGCTTTTGTTCCGGATCTATCTTGTTACGGGCGTAATCTGTAATTTGGCTGTAGATACAGTCAAATATATTCTTGTATGACGCCCCCACTACGGGGTCGGCGGATGCGCCTTCGAGAAGCTTTAGTAAGGCAAAAAGCTCTGTTAAATTCAGGGCCAGGAAAAATGGATGGACAGTAGATTTGTAAGATCTAATGGAGTGGCTTTCTATAACATCTTCAACCTTGACCTTTGTCCCGAATACATCAATTCCATTGCGCAGGGCGGCCATATCACCTTGTATCGTCCTTATAAAAGAATCATCGCAACCCGGCTTAAAATGTTCGGCGATTTCCGCAGTTCTCATGCTGCGTCCGTGCAAAAGTTTGAGAATTTCCAGCCTGCGAAAAAGCGGATTGCGCGTGGTATTTGACGTCATATTTTAACCCCCTGCCAAATCAAATATCGTCGTTCTTTGCCCGCCAGCGACCTGTAGCAGCTCCAGAAGAAAGTGCTTGCGATCTTGATAAGCGGTATCACTCAATATTTAGCGAGTTGCGGTAACTTTCTATTTTTCAAGCCATGGAACAAGCTATTTATCTACGTATATTTCGATTAATTGCAAACAATTATATCAATTATATCAATTGTAAACTCAAATGGGGACAAAGTTATATTTATTGCTTAGCTGACATGCTTACCGGGAACAATATCCGGCCCACCCCCGGGAACAGAACGTATACCGGGTTAATACAGCCATATAAAAAGACGGCATCCCTTGTGAGGGACGCCACTTTAATTTAACCTGCAGTTTAGTCAAACACTATGAGTAAGTATTCCAAGCCCGACCCCTTCACACACCCAGGCGAAATTCAACCTCACCTAGAGAATTGGTAAGGGTGGCGTTGTAAACACCATTCATCCTTAGATGTTTCGTCAAGTTATCGTACAACAGGATGCGGATATCCTCATAGTCCGCGTAATGGGCAAGAATTCTATCCGCCAGGCCCTCAATTGCCCTCCCGGATGCGGGCATGCTGCAATATTTCCTGATGGAGGTAGGAAATTGCGAGCCATCTCCCGCCTGTTCGTATCTTTCCAATATATACCTGCCGCTGTTATCTTTGCGATAGGTGATTGCCGCCGGAATAACGCCGCCTCCCTCCGCCGCCAAAGCATTACCATAAAGCTTATAGCTTGCGCTGTAAGTGGTGACAAAGACCTTCAGCAGATCTCCTTCCTCATAACTGCCGAAAATTTTTGGCGCGACAACCGTGAAACCACCTCTTTGATAGCCCGAATGCTTTTCGATTTCCGTGTCGTAGACAAATTTTTCAATTGGATCCTGGCCGTCATACTCAAAATCCGGCAGCCGGACTTCCTCACGGATAGACAGCGCCCGGTACCATTCCTGGGGGGTCAAGGTCCCGTCCGTTACATTGTTCCTGGCGCCTAAAAGTTCTTTGCACGAAGCCATCATAATATAGCCCTTAAGATCATCGTGGCCGCCTTTTTCAAACTCGGACAGCAGGCAAGTAAGGGCCACATCACCCATTTTCAATATACTCTCATATTCATTCTGATGAGCGTTAATGTAGTCGTAGGGGTTGGAGGATGCTTGGGGGGAGGAAATAATTATTTTTAGATACCCTTCGATCTGAGCGCTGGCTGTCGCCGGTGGGACAATGCCGGTCCCTGATTTTGTATTGGCTGCCCGGTCAATAAGATTTTTCAGGGTGCCGGCGCCGGCCGCGAAGATGCGCACATCCCCGCCCAGCAATTCTTCGGCCATTTCCCTGGTATAGGTCAAATAATATGAGGTCCCCTCATCCTGGCCGGTCTGATCAGTAATTTGACATTTAATCACGTCCACGTTGTCAATTAAGCTAAAGAGCATAATGGCATTGGGGAAAAAAACATGGGTGTTTATAGCTCCGTTTACCATCACACCAGCAGAATCGCGCATGATGTAGTTGATAATGATACCATAGGGCGGGTTGACGGTCTGCAGCTCCACCGCACCGCGGGCAATACCTTCAGGCAGGGGCATGGCGTCAATAAGTCCAACAACTTTACTGTTATGTCCCACGTAAGGGGTTTTATTGGCTATTAGCTTCTCGATGGAGTAGCCCGAATATGTATTTGACCCGGTATGGCTGGGCTTTGGATTTGTTGCCAAGGCGGCAATTAAGACCCCCATTGCCACCGCTGCCAGAACTATGACCCAAAACGGCGGTTTTTTATAATTCAACACATTTTTGATCCGCGACTTGATCTGGCTTTCGCCAAAGGCCAGGGGATTGGCCGCCAAAAGCCCGTTTCTTTTTGCCGAAAGTGAAAGCAGGGAACCCGCATAACCGCCCTTGGCCTCCCGGCTCATCCTTTGCAGAACGCTTTCATCACAAGACATTTCCATGTCCCGGTTCATCAGCGCAAAGGAGAGCCACATCAGCGGATTAAACCAGTGGAGAATGAGGGCGAAAAAAGCCAGGGGTTTAATCAGATAGTCCTTCCTGCGGATGTGCGTGCGTTCGTGCTCCAACACATAAGAAAGGTCGGCGTCCCCGACAGCAACGGGCACATATATTTTCGGCCGGACAAACCCACAGACAAACGCCGTGCCGATCCGATCCGACTGATAGATATTGTCTTTAACCAGGGTAGCGGTCCGCAGCTGTTTTTTTACTTTTATGTACGAAATCACACTATAGGAAAGCAGCGCAACAATGCCCGCAATCCAGATCAGGCTTAAAACCTCCATCCATGCCTGCATCGGGTTCACGCTTGCCATTGGCGCTGCCTGGGGCAGGGATGAATTCACGGTTCTGTCCAAGACGCCTGGGCCGGATTGGATCGTTGGGGTTTGCCTAAAACCTATATCATGCGGCACATAATCTGATACAGCCCTATTGTTTTGTGAATCCACATGCAGCAGTCCTAAAAAACTAAAGCCGGCTGCGCAGGTTACGGGGCAGATAAGCCGAAACAGCACCACCGCCCATAGGACATAAGAGAAAATTTTCGGCGCTTTCCTGAAAAATATCCGAACAAAAATAACGCCGGCAGCCACATAGGATGCGGTGACGCTCATGTTTAGAATCGATATAAATATCCCCTGCAGGCTCATTCTACCGACTCCTCAATAATTTTCTTCAATTCCTCAGCATCCTCCTCGGTTAGCTTGCGCCCGCCAAGAAAAGCCGTTAAAAATTGCGGCAAAGAACCAGCAAAAGATTTTTCCACCACTGCATTAATCTCGTATTTTTGCACATCCCTCCGCTTAATAAGTGAAGTTACTAACGCCTCCTGGTTTTGCATGACGCCGCGATCGCAAAGCTTTTTTAACACTGTGTAGGTAGTGGATTTCTTCCACCCCAGCTTGTCTGCGCACAGCCGTACAAGCTTGGTGGAATTGACGGGTTCGTTGTCCCAGATAATACTTGCAAATTTATACTCCGCATCATAGAGCTTAAACTTCTCCACATATTTCACCCCTCGCAAGTCTATTCGGATAAACCACAGCTTGAGTCTATCATGATAGACCATATTTGTCAACAGTATGTGAATTATTTGGGGAGCGCCGGCTGCAATTGGCTATCTTATGCCTGGTCACAACAAAGAAAGCCGGCCCATCTTTGCAGGGCCGGCAAAAAATACAACCATACCTTCATTAGCTAACATAAAAGGAGAGGTTGCAGTTGTTTGCAGAAAAATACGGCAGGGATGCGTCACCCTATCCCGGACTGCGTCCCGCCCTGACCCTGCACCCCTGAGTGGGACAAGGGGACAGGTCCCCTGTCCCACTCGAAAGATCAAAGAACCGGCCAGGTCCTACAAAAGCCGGAAACCACCGGCTGCCAGCACCAATAAAAAGAGGGGGGAAGGACCGCTAAATGGACTGAAAAAGGATTACCAGGTGAGGGCACACGGTAATCCCTTTTAATGTTACACAAAGTTTGCCGGGACAAGGGACCTGTCCCTGTGTCCCTCTGCGTCCCTGTGGCGTCCCCCTGACCGGGACTATATCCCACCACCCGCGCAAAGCCGGGTGGGACAAGGGACCTGTCCCCTTGTCCCGGGGCTTAAGCGGGGTTGTGGTTAAGGTAAGATTTTAGGGTTTGCCGGAGTCCTTCCTCCACCGGGCAGCGGGGGCTCCATTCCAGCGCTTCCCGGGCTTTTTGGTTGGCCAGGCAGCTGTGCCGGATGTCACCCGGCCTGGGCGGTACATACTCCGGCTCCAGAGAACTGCCGGTCAGCCCTTGCAGCAGGCGGAACAGGTCGTTTACCGACAGGCTGGTCCCCGTACTCGCATTGAGGATCTCGCCGTCGCCCCGGTTTAGGGCAGCCAGGTTGGCCCGGGCCACGTCCCCGACGTAGATGAAGTCCCTGGTCTGCCGGCCGTCGCCAAAAATCCTTACCGGCTTATCTCGCAACAGGCAATCGATAAAAATAGCCGCCACTCCGCCCTCACCGGCGGCGTCCTGGCGGGGACCAAAAACATTGGCGTAGCGCAGGATGGTATGACGGACTCCATAAACCTCCTGGTAAACCCGCAGGTAGTGCTCCACCGTAAGCTTGGAAACGCCGTAGTTGGACTGGGGCGCACACGGGTGCCCCTCGTCCACGGGCAGGTAAGCCGGGCTCCCGTAAACCGCCGCCGAGGAGGCATAGATGACTTTGCCCACCCGGTAACGGCGGCAATTTTCCAAAAGGTTGATAGCGCCCAGGATGTTTATTTCCGCGTCCGCAAGGGGTTCATTCATGGAGCGCCCGACGCCCGCCTGGGCGGCGTGATGAATCACCACATCCGGCCGCTCCCCTGCAAAAACCTCTTCCAGGCCGGCATCCTCAACTTTGACCCGGTAAAAGTTCACGCGGGGGTTGATATTTTCGAAACGGCCGGTGGAAAGATCGTCCACCACCGAAACGAAAAAACCCGCGGAAACAAGCAGATCCACAACATGGGAACCGATGAACCCGGCCCCCCCCGTAACCATAACCTTCAACAGGATGCCCCCTTACTGAATTTGGCGCCTTCGAACACATCGAAGAGCGTCAGAATACGTGGATCATTGATGCCCCTTACTGAATTTAATGCTGTTCAGGCGCCTCAAACTTTAGCGATTTCATGGATTAATTCACCTTCAGACAACTTATTTATTGAAGCTGTCTGGGAAGAGCCCCCGGCAGACAGCACGCAGGTATTCCCGAAACTCTTCGGCCAGATCCGGCCGCTCCAGGGCAAATTCCACCGTAGCCCGCAGGTAGCCCAGTTTGTCCCCCACATCATAGCGCCGGCCCTGGAAAGCCAGGCCGTAAACAGCCTGTTCCCGGCACAACTCCCGCAGGGCGTCCGTGAGCTGGATTTCCCCGCCGGCGCCGGGCCTGGTTTCGGCCAGGATGGAAAAGATGCGCGGTTCAATTATGTAGCGGCCCATGATGGCCAGGCGGGACGGCGCGCTTTCCACCGGGGGTTTTTCCACCAAATCCCTTATTTTATATACACCGGGGCTTTCCTCCACCGCATCAAGGATCCCGTACTTGTTTACCTGTTCTCCGGGCACTTCCATGACGGCAATCACCGAAGACTGGACTTTTTCGTACAAATCCAGCAGTTGTTTTAAGCAGGGCGTCGCGCCCCGGACAAGATCATCCCCCAGGAGCACCGCGCAGGGCTCATTCCCGATGAACTGCCTGGCGCAGTAAACAGCATGCCCCAGGCCGAGGGGTTCCTTTTGACGGACGTAATACAGGTCCGCCAGGCGGCCGGTATACTGCACCTCTTTCAATAGATCCAGCTTACCCTGTTCTTCTAACAATTTTTCCAGTTCCCCGGATTTATCAAAGTGATCTTCGATAGATCGCTTGTTCTGGCTTGTTATAATCAGGATGTCCTCAATCCCGGAGTCCAGGGCCTCTTCAATTATGTACTGGATCGCAGGCCTGTCTACAATGGGAAGCATCTCCTTGGGCTGGGCCTTGGTGGCCGGTAAAAAGCGCAGTCCCCGCCCCGCAGCCGGAATTACAGCTTTTCTTACTTTTTTCATTAAATAACCTCCCGATTCGTAACTTTCTCCGGGAATACGACAAAACACCCCAATATATTAACAGCGGCCCTACATACGCGAGGACCGCTGCTGCTTATTCGGGTGGGTTATATACGGCGCCCGGCTCCCGGCCCGGGTGACCCCGATCTTGTTGGCGGCCACCAGAACAATTGTGGATAAAACCACTAGAAAAATAGCGGCCTGCTTGGTTGTCATCAGGGTCAGAATAATAGCGCTCAAACCAAGTACCAGGCTGACCGCATAAATACTTAATACAGCCTGCCGGTGGCTCATTCCCATCTGCATCAGCCGATGATGGAGGTGCTCCCGGTCCGGCTGGAAGATGGGTTTTTGCCCCAGGTAGCGCCTGAGGATAGCAAATACGGTGTCGAGGAGGGGTATGCCCAGAATAACAACAGGTATAATGACGGAAATAAAAGTTGCGCTTTTGGCCAATCCCATAACGGACAGGACGGCAATGCTGAACCCGAGGTACATGGAGCCTGTATCCCCCAGGAATATCCTGGCCGGGTAAAAATTATAACGCAAAAAGCCCAATACAGCGGCCGCCAGAATCAAAGCCAGAACAACAGCCTCCCACTGGGCCGGGGAACTGGCTGACTGATACATTTCAATGCAGACCACGGCAGCCAGGGTCAAGGAGGCGATACAGGTAACCCCGCCGGCCAGCCCGTCCAAACCATCAATAAGGTTCACCGCATTGGTAACGGATACAATCCAGAGAACAGTTACGGGAATGCTTAAAATCCCCAGCAAGAGAGGTTCTTCGGAAAGGGGGTTCGTTAAAAAGCTCACTTCCAGGCCAAAGGGTATTACGGCGCAGGCGGCAATCACCTGACCGGCCAGCTTGAGCCTGGGGGACAAACCCTTGGTGTCGTCCAGAAATCCCAGCAGAATGATCAAAAAGCCACCCGTAAGGAGGCCCGCCACCTGCAAGGTAATTTCCCGGGTAATCAGGACAGCTGCCAGAAAGCTGATAAAAATAGCCAACCCGCCCAACCTGGGCATTACCTTATGATGCACTTTTCTCTGGTTGGGCCGATCCAGGGCGCCGCACTTGAAGGCCCATTTCCTGACCAGCGGAGTAATCACCAGGGCTAACCCGAAAGCCAGAAGCACGGCCATTACAGGCATCTCCACACGCAACCCTCCAGAAAGGCATGTACAAGCAAGGATACCATAGATTATTGTATCGCATACCGGCTACAGGTTACAATGGGCAAACCGGCTAGATTCGGGCTAAATGACTGATTAAAAAGCAGCTAAACCTATTTAACACCATATTACTCTTTGTAAACCTTATTTTCGTCAAATTGACCGCAACTATTGTTGAATCGCAAACATTAACTGGGCCTCGGCGGCAACTTCCCCGTCCACGGAGGCCGTACAGATACTCTTTCCGACACGGCCGCGGAGTTTCAAAACTTCGGCCTCAATCCGGAGCTGATCGCCGGGAACCACCTGCCGCCGGAAGCGGGCCTTGTCGATCCCGGCGAACAGGGCAATCTTCCCTGCAAATTCCGGCATCTTCAGAATTGCCACTGCTCCCACCTGGGCCATAGCTTCAATGATTAAAACCCCGGGCATAACCGGATAATCCGGAAAATGCCCCTGAAAAAAAGGCTCGTTGGCGCTGACGTTTTTTATACCCACAGCCTTGCGGCCGTCTTCCACGGAAATGATCCTGTCCACCAGTAAAAACGGGTAACGGTGGGGTATTATTTCCCGAATTTTATTAACATCCAACAAAGGTACTGCCCCCCTTCAGGATTAAACAACTGACTTGCTAATTCGATCAACTTTAGAAAGGCCTTTATATTATTATAGACTTTTAGCAGCAGATGAAAACCCCATTTTTCAACGGAGGCAATCTTTTGCTGTAAATTAATAGCAGGTGAGTGTAAGATTTAAGCAGAGGAAACAGGGTATTACGGGGTATTAATAAAAATAACTGCAAGCGGTTCCCGATAAAGAGAGCCCTCCCAATCAACTTCAAGTTGAAATACAGGGTAAATTGATTTATATTGTAATAAGGATGTTTGAAGGGGGACGGGCATGAAGTTAATAGACGAAAAGGGAAAGCTTTTTGGTTTGATCAATATCATAGACCTGCTGGTGGTGGCGGCAATACTTCTGGTTATCGGAGGGGCAGCCTATAAAATGAAGGAACGGGGCGGCAGCGGCACTGCCAGGACTGTCCAGGCAACAATACTGGCCACTTCGCTCCGGCCGGAGATGCTCACTGGTATTGAGGTCGGGGACAGAATGGTTTCCGGTTCCAGCTTTACCGATGTAGTCATCAAGAAGATCGAAATCAGGCCGGCCTACATGATTACCACCGACAGCCAGGGCCGGCGGGTTGAAGCCTACGACCCCTACCTGAAAGATCTTGTTGTTGTGGTGGAGGGTAAAACAGTCATTTCCGGTGGGGTCATCAACCTGGGCGGTCAGGAAATCAGGAGCAGCAAGGACTATTATATCAAGTCCCTGGATTACGACTTCAAAGGAATGATCCTGGACGTTCTGGTCGAATAATAAAATTTAATAATTTCCGCCGGGTTTTATCTTTATGGCAAACCAAAAGGAGCTATCCGCAAGTTTTCTTTGACCGCACAAAGCAGGCCCCCCGGGGCCTGCTTTTTTGCCGGCGCCGGCGGGAAATGTCAGCGGCGGCGGAGCTTCCGGCAGGGTTGCAACCCGTTCTGCCGCTTCCGCAAAGGAGAGCCCGGGTCTGCTGCTCGCCGGAACCAACGAGGGCAAAAACAAAAAAGTTCAACACCGGTCCGGGACCCCGGGTCTGTTATTTGCCCCGCGCTAGCGGAGCGGCCGCCAAATACTTTTGAACCCAAGCAGGCTGTTTGCCGGCGCCGGCGGGGATTTCCCGGCTAGTTTCCGGCCTGGTTGCTGTTCCGGTCCGCCCGGCCCCGGCGTCGCGCAATTTGTTCCGCCACAACGCCGGCCCTGGCCTCCCAGGAGTGTTCCCCGGCAACCTTCAAACGCGCAGCAATTTTTTCCGGCGAATCCCCGGCCAGTTCCTCTTCCAGCCTTTGCACAAATTCATCCGGGGTGCCGGCCAGGGATACCACTTCCCCGAAGGCCCGCACTTCGGGAAGGCCGGTGGAAACAACCGGCTTGCCTGCGGCAAGATATTCGTATAGCTTCACAGGGTTGACCCCCCTGGTTAGCTCGTTGATCCGGAAGGGAATCACGGTGGCGTCAAACCCCTTCAGGTAGGAGGGCAGCAGGCGGTAATCCCTGTGCCCCAACAGGCGGATATTGGGAAATGCCGCCAGGGCGCCGGTATCGGTGTCAGCCGGCCCGATTACAACCAGTGTCCAATCCGGGTGAGCCCTGGCCGCGGCAGCCAGTAAATCCTGGTCCAGCCAGGGGCTTACCGCCCCGATGTAACCTATTACCGGCCGGAGCAAGGAGTCCAGATCGGGGGGCACGGGCAGTCCGGGGTCCAGGGCGCTGCGAAAATGCTCCAGGGCCGCCCCGTTGGGCACCATCAGGAGATCCGGGGCCTGTTCTTTTTTCCGCTGAAACAGCTCCCCGGCGCTGGTCAGGGACAGCCCGGCCCGGCGGAACAGCTCCCGCTCCATCCGGTGGACGGTTTCCTTGCGGATCAGCCCGGGAAAGGCCGCGTGTTCGTCGGCGCAGTCGTAAACCAGGAATGGCTCCCCCGGGAGACTCAGATCTACCGTGTTGGGCAGGTAGGTCCAGCACAGGGTGGGTTCCCAGCCCAGCTTCCCGTAAATCCGGCGCAAGCCCGCACTGAGAATCCTCTGGTTAAGGCGGTTGATTGAGCGGTAAATATTGCCGAAGGGCAGGAAAACCGGCGGAGTGTAGACGTAAATCCTTTCGTCCACCTGGCTCAGGCGGTCAACGGCCTGCCCCCGTAAGGAGGGGTTTTTAAAAGGGGAGAGATAGGTTACCGGCGGATTCACGTAAAGCACACGGTTGCCCCACCGGGCAAAAATAGTCATAAACTGTTGGGCCCTGGCCCACATGCCGGCCCAGCCGGCCGCCGCCAGGCAAAGTATGGATTCTTCCTTCATGGGCGGCGCCACCCCGCCAGGCGGCGGTATAATTCCTCGGTGCGCCGCGCCATGACCGCGGCGGTAAATTTTTCCCGCACTGCGACGCCGGCTTTAAGGGTCATTTCTGCAACTGCCTCGGGGTGATCCAGCATCCAGACAATCCCCCTGGCCAGGGCCGTGGAATTGGCCGGCGGCACCAGCAAACCGGTTTCACCGTGCAGGATCACTTCGGGCAAGCCGCCCGCCTCCGTGGATATCACGGGCACATCAAGGGCCATGGCCTCTACGGCCGTCAGTCCAAAACCCTCCCACAGGGAAGAGATGACCAGCAGTTGAAGTTCATTCATTACGGCAGGGATATCCTCGACAAACCCGGTAAAGATTACCCGGCCGGCAATCCCCAGTTGGGCGGCCAGTTCCTCCAGGGAAGGGCGCAGCGGTCCGTCACCGATAACCAGAAAATGAACATCCGGGCGCTGCTGAAGCACTTCCCGGGCCGCCTCCAGAAAAAACCGGTGGCCCTTCACCGGATGCAGGCGCGCCACGATACCCACCAGGGACGCCGCGGCGTCCAGGCCAAATTCTTCATGGATGCTGCCGGCTTTGGGTCCGGGATTAAATTCTTCCGCGACAATTCCGTTGTAAATTACTGTTATCTTCTCCTCCGGCACCCCCTGGGATACCAGCTGTTCTTTCAATCCCCCGGAAACAGCAATAAAGTGATCCGTCAGACTCCGGGTAAGCCTTTCCGTCATGCTGTTGGCCAGACGGTAAAAGAAACCCGGGTAATCCTTTTCCAAAAGGCTGTGCACCGTGGTTATAACTTTTTTCTTGCCGGCCTGCCTGGCGGCCAGGCGGCCCAGCAAGTTGGCCCTGACACCATGGGTGTGGACCAGCTCAAAGCCGTTGTTAAGGATCAGCGCCGCCAGTTTTCCAATTACGCCAAAGTCTCCCTTATGGCGCATGGGAAAAGCCAGGGACCTGATCCCCGCACTGGAGGCAATTTGCGCAAAGGGCTTGTCGAAAAGGCAGCACACGGTAATTTCCACCGCTTTGGGATCCAGCGCGCCGAACAGATTTAGAATGTGTCTTTCAGCGCCGCCAAATTCCCCGCCGCCGATAATATGCAATACCTTTAAAGGTTCCACAGAGAACCCTCCCCGGCTTAATCTTTCTCATTTTATCAATTTACCTTGTATTTAACAAGGAATATTTGGGACTGCCCCCCCGATGCGGCCTTTGGCCTCAACCAGCCCGTGAAGAAGCTGCAAATCCGGTAGATTTCCGGGCGGCTTTGCTTTATAATATAAAAGAATTGCGTTTAAAGGAGGATTCTCTTGAGCAGAGCGCAGATCTGGCGGGAGAGCCTGACGGGCCGCCTCGCCGCGGGGGCGGGACTGGCCTGGCGGCAAAGCGTCTTTTGCAGGTGGTTTTATGGTACCGCCCGGTACAGCCGGCAGGAAGCGGTGAGATGCTCGCTGACGGGCAGGGCGTTCGCCGCAGGGGGCGCCCTGCTGGCCCGCCCCCTGGAACTGGCGGGGGCAGCCATCCGGCGGGGTATTCCCAGCAGCCTGATCCTGAACTTAAAGCCCCATCCCTATCTCGAAGGCAGTACAGTCCTGCGCAGTGCAGCCGGAATCCGGGTGGAAACGCTGCTCTGGCTTGCTTTTTCGTATATTATTATAGATTTCGTCCTGCGGCGCTCCCCGGCAACCGCTTTCTGGGCGGGCAACTGGGATGAACTTTTGCTGATCCTGATCTTCCTGGCCTGGCCGGTCCAAATGGCCCTGCGGGGTAAACTGACCTACCGCCTGACGCCCCTGGATTTCCCCATCTGCCTTTACGCGGCCGTGGCGATCTTCCTGTTCCTGGTTCGCTCCCCTAATCCAGGCATTGCCCTGGAGGGTCTCAGGGTCTACCTCGAATACCTGCTGTGGTTTTTTATCGGCAGCAATCTCCTGCTGAATAAAGACCAGGCCCGGGCCCTGATCAACTGGCTGGTGATCCTGGGCACGCTGGTGGCGCTGCACGGCGTCTATCAGTACATTATCGGGGTCCCCATTCCGGAAAACTGGGTGGATAGCACGGAAACCGTCCGGACCAGGGTTTTTTCCATCGTGGGCAGCCCCAACGTCCTGGGCAGCTTCCTGGTGCTGCTGCTGCCGGTAACCTTAAGTCAAATGCTTTCCGCCCGGGGCAGGGCCCGAAAATATTTGTACGCCCTCTGCCTGGCGCCTATGGCGCTAAGCCTGATCTTTACCTTTTCCCGCGGCGCCTGGCTGGCCATGGCAGGAGCGCTGATCATTTACGGCCTGATTTACAACTGGCGGATTCTCCTGGGCCTGGCCCTGGCGGCCTATACCGCCCCCAAATTTATCCCCGGGATAGCCGACCGCATCGGTTACCTGCTTTCCCCGGCCTATCTTATCAGCAGCACCCGGGCGGGGCGGGTGGCCCGCTGGAACATGGCCATCAACAAGGTTAAGAATAACCCGCTGACCGGGGAAGGATTCGGCCGTTTCGGGGGGGCCGTGGCGGCCCGTCACATTCCCAGCAGCAATTACGTGGATAACTTTTACTTGAAAACAGCTGCGGAGACCGGCCTGATCGGTATTGCCGCCCTGGCCTGGCTTCTTTTAAACGGCGTGCGCTGCGCCCTGAACACGTACAGAAGACTCACCGACCCCTACTTGAAAGGGCTTGCCGGCGGTTTAATTGCCGGTCTGCTGGGGGTGCTTTTGCACAACGGGGTGGAAAATATTTTCGAGGTCCCTATGATGTCAACTTATTTCTGGCTTCTGCTGGGTATGACCGCCGCCCTTCCCCACCTGAAGAACCAGGAAACCCCGCCTTTGGATTAAAAAATGGCGGCAATCCGGCTGGAAACGGCCCCGCCGGCGCCGGCAGCCGGGACAAGACGCGCTAAAAACTCCATTAAAAAAGGACGTCAAGGCTGACGTCCTTTTGCTTGAGGAACATTATGCCGTCGGCTGCCGGTTTGGATACGCCTGAGCGAGGCGGAGCCAATAATACAGGGGCAGGTTCCTCCGGAACCGGTCTAATTCAAGGCGGAACCACCGGTTCGCTCTGTTACCGCCAGACCGGCAGGGGAAAGGGTATCCCCGTCCGCTCCCTTTGTCTTCGGCGGCAGGGAGCCGGTCCCGGTGTCCGTTCCGGCGCCATTGGCCTCCCTATCCTTTCCGGCATCATTCCCCGGTTCGGCGGTTTCGCCGCTATTCTTAGCGGTTTGGCCATCCTGGGTATTTTGCGGATCTTTAACCTCCCGGTTAACTTCGTTGCTGTTGCTTGTATCGTCCTCGTCATCCTGTTTATTTAAATCGTCTTCATCTTCGTCTTCATTGTCATTATCCCGGTTGTCTTTGTTATCCCCTTCTTTAACAGGCGTTATTACCACTTTTCCGTTTGTGCCGCTTGCTTTAGGGGCAACACCGTCCCCCCCCGCCTTGTTTGGGGAAACGGTGGTTTTGTCCTGCCCCGGCCCGGTCTTTTCGGCAGTATCCGGATTTTCCAGGTCTCCGCCGGACGCCGGTGTTTCCTTATCTCCGGTGCTTACAGCCGGAACCGTTTCCCGTGGCGGAGCATACCGCCCCGTCAGGGGAGTGTTCATAACCACAGTGGAAGTTGTTTCCCCTTTAAAAAGATTGGTCACCATCTGTTTGGCTTCCGCCGGATCAACCCCCCAATAACTGCCTCCGTTAATATCCAGGGGACGCCCGGGCAGTGTCTGGCAGACTATCTCGCCATCGGCCAGTTGCCTGGCGGCAGAAACCATGGTTAGCATATCGCTCATGCTCAAGTTGGTCTTAATATAGCGGTTGATTTCCGGAACCAGTTTCGGCAACTTGGTAATGGTGCTGGGCTGAAGCATTTCTTTGGCCAGGGCAACCAGAAACTTTTGCTGGTACTTGGTGCGGTCAACATCCCCCAGGTCATAATCCCGGAAGCGAACGTACTGCAGGGCCTTGTCGCCGTTCAGCCGCTGCACGCCCTTTTTTAAATTAATCCGGTAAATTCCCCCGTCCGTTATATCCTCGTGATACATGTTCCTTTCCACATCCAGGGTGACCCCGCCCAGGGCGTCGACGATGTCTTTAAAGCCGCTGAAGTTGGTAAGGACGTAATGGCCGACAGGGATCCCCAGTAAATCCGAAACAACTTTCATGGACACCTGCGGCCCGCCGTAAACAGTGGCGCTGTTAATCTTGTCCCAACCGTGCTTGGGTATGTTGACCCTGGTGTCCCGGGGGATGGAAAGCAAGGACATCTGCTTACTCTCAGGATCAACGCTGGCAAGGATAATTGAGTCCGTACGGGCTACTGTTTCACCCTGCCGGGCATCAATCCCCAGCAGCAGCACGTTAAGGCGCTCACCTTTGATTACGGGAGGACTGTCATCATCTTCACCCGCGTTTAGGATTGCGTCCGGGAAGAAGGCATTCTTGGCCAGCACGCAGCCGTAGGCGAACAGCGCCAGCAAAACTAGAAAGCAGAGGATAAAAGGAACCTTTCTTTTCAGCTTCCGTCTGGGAGCTTTCAAGCAAATTCACCCCACCTAAAGATATTGCCGCAACAGGGCAATACCTGTTTACTACTGTAATGACATAAAACAGTAACCGCCGGGACGTTTCATGCCAATAGGGACAAGACACTAAAGTATTTTATTACAGATCACCAGAATAAACAACCATTTCCCGCGCCAGACAACCGGCAATGTTACCGGGCGGATTTTACTCGCTGCCGTATCTGGCTTGTTTTCCCATGGGAATCCCCGGGTCGTAGCCTCCCGGGGGCGAAAACTTGAAGGGCATCACCCCGGGATCTCATTCCCCATCAGGAACCCTGGATCGTCGCCCCGCCCCTGTACATAACTACAACGGGGTCAAGGGCTTTTATCCCGCGCCCGTCTTCCCGGGGAATGACCAGCAGGTGATTTAAAGAAATCTTGTTCCCCGCTTTGAGATCCTGGCCGGCGGTAACATCAGGAATACCGTTTCCGGTGGTATCAACCACAACCGCCTGCCCCCGCCGGACGATTATCTCCGAACCCGCCCGGCCTGCCAGAATCTGGCCTGTTTTCATCTCGGCAACTTTCCACTGGACGTACTGGTCAACGTAACTCTGGGTAACCAGGGGGTCGCCGCTGCCTCCCGGTGTGTCCTCCGCCCCGGCCAGGGCCGAGTAACCTGAAAAGGCCAGTAAAACCACGGCCGCGACAAGTAAAAGCAGGGCTGTTTTGGACCTGTAAACAAGCATAATCACTCCTGGCTTCTAAAACACAAGCAAACTTGTTTAAAAAGCAGCGTATGGTTTAACCTACCCGACTAGTAGATGGCAGTGTCACAGGATTCCACCGCCAGGCCGCAGCCTTTCGACTAGCATTTCGGGCGGGTTTCCCCGCTGCTGCCTGACGCGAACATAATGCCCGGAAGAAGGTGTTATCTTCGCCTGAGTTCTTGCTTGCGGCTACGGACTCTCACTATATGTACCGCGCCACGGCGCAAACTCCAGGTCTCAAGGTTTAACCCGCATCTGACGCGTCTTTCCGGTTAGCCTGCCATGAAACCAGGATTTTCACCTCGCTTTTTGTTGTTTTTTAATCCCGGCCGGCACAGCTTTTTTAAGCGCCGGCCATTGTTTTTCCAGTTGGTCATTTGTTTAAACCCGCGTTTCTTTTTGACCAGTTGATTAAGCAATATTTTGGTACTCCCGCGTGGCCAAAACACAGGCCGCGCCGGACTGTAGCATTACCCGCCGATTCGCGGCCGGAGATGCCGTACATGTACTGTTGCTTTACAACTCGTGAAACCTGAACCACAAAAGCCTGGATAACCAAAAAGCCGGATAAACCAATATATACCGGACGACCCATTGCCAGGTCACAGCAGAAACCGCAATAAACCCTATAACAATTAGACGTTCATTTTTCGAAAAAGTTCGCCAACCTGTACAGCATTTTTTAAAGCCTTTTCCCGCAGGAGGCCCACCTTCTCCCCAAGACCGGCGGAAACACCGGCCCGGTCCGCCAGAACTTCTTCAATGCGCAGGGATAATTCCGGGTAACTGAGGGTCTCCACATTTAAACCCGGAGCTTGCCCGACCGACTGTAAAAACCGGTTTACTTTGGGATCGTAAGGGATACCGATTAAGGGCACACCGAAAAGCGCCCCGAAAATCAGGAAATGCAGCCGCATCCCGATGGCCAGATCGAGGTTGGCCGCCACCGACAGCAGATCCATGAAGCCGGTGTGACTGTTTAGAAGATAGCCCTTCCCCCTCATCAAGCCGGCAACTTCCCGGCAGCTGTCCGCATCCACCGGGCGGTGCATGGGTACCAGCAACACCCTCCAACCCCTGGCCGCGAGGTCATCGGCCGCTTTAGCCAGTACTTTTTTGTAGTCTTTCAAGTTCCGCCACGGCCGTACGGAAATACCCGCCACGGGGCCGTCCTTGATCCCCAGGGAAGCCAGGATATCCAGCCCCCTTTGGGGATCGATGAGGGCAGCATCCAGGCCCAGCACGGGGTCTGCCGTTACGTAAACAGGCGGCCGCTTAACCCCCAGGGAAATAAGTTCGTCCCTGGAGTCGGGATCCCTGACGGTGATCACGCTGACCCGGTTTGCCACCAGCCGGATCAGCGCCTTCCCCAGGTTGGTGCCCACAGGCCCGATACCCTGGGCGTAAAAGAAAACGGGTTTCCCTAGAAGCCCGGCCAGGGCAACCACCCCAAGGTAATAAATTATACTGTTGGGTCCGGTTGCATCCTGCAGCAGGCCCCCGCCGCCGCTAATCAGCAGGTCGGCCTTGCGGAGTTCCCGGCAAATGCGGCGGATGTCCACCCGGGAAATTGAATGGACACCAAATTCCCGTGCCGTAAAGCCCGGGTCCCTTGACAGTACGGTTACCCCCAGATTTGGAACGGTTTTTTTCAGGGCCTGGAGCAAGGCATAAAGCATCGCCTCGTCCCCGCTGTTAGAAAAACCGTAATACCCCGATATAACCACTTTCGGCATGGGCTGTCTCCTGTGCAACCGGTCTCTTCGTTAATGTAAAGTCCAGCCGGTACAAAAAGGTTAAAGACATAAAAAGGTTAAAGGTTACCAAAATTTAAGCAGGTTTACAGCAAATATACTGCAGAAATTTATGGCAGTTATGGCAGTTATGGCAGTTATAGCAGTTATAGCAGATTAAAAGTATTTTACAGCTTGTATTTTCTTAAAACCATGCAGGCAAAACACGGCAGAACCAGCTGGCGCTTCCAGCGGGACGGTTCCAGCAGCAAGCGGGAGAGCCATTCCAGGCGCAGGCGCCGGACCCAGGCCGGAGCACGGCGAACCTTGCCGGCAATGACGTCGAAACTTCCCCCAACCCCCATGGCGGCTGCCGCGCCAGTGGTTTCCAGATGCTGGTCTATCCACAATTCCTGGCGCGGCGCCCCCAGGGCCACAAAGATAAAATCCGGTTCGGCCTGCCGGACTGCTTCGGCCACCCGGCCGGCTTCGTCCTCCTGAAAATAACCGTGGTGCGTGCCTGCTATCTGGAGACCCGGGTGAGCACGGCGAAGCTTTTCGGCCGCATTTTCCGCCACACCGGGGGACGCGCCCAAAAGAAAGACCCGCCAGCTGCCGGCGGCAGCCTTCTCAATCAGACGCTGCATCAGGTCAATGCCGGTAATCCGCTCCTCAACCGGATACCCCGCCACCCGGCAGGCCCACACAATGCCCACCCCGTCCGGTGTAACGAGGTCGGCCCGGTGGAGCAAGCGCATCAGGACGCCGTCAAATTGGGCGCGATACAAGTATTCGGGATTGAGGGTCAGGATCCGGTGCGGCCGCCCGCTCTCGATAAAACCGGCAACCCGGTTAACCGTTTCTTCCATTGTCAACGCATCGATCCGGGCGCCCAGGAGCTCGGCTTCCATTACGCGCATACCCCTTAATCTGCTTGGATTTTCAACATCTTTCGATATACACTTTGAATATTTTATCACAAATTTTAGCGTTTCTCCAGTTTGACGCAAAAAAGCCCCGCTTTGGAAATAACGGGGCCTTGCTTCCAGCCGTTTTGACTGCTTCATTTATTTGGCTATTTTATAAGCGCTATTATGCCGGTTATCCTTCTTCGCCCCCGACGGACCAGGCCAGGTCCAGGGCATATATCTTCCAGTCCCCGGCCTCTTGATATAAATGGTACAGCTCATCAACAGTAACGTCGGCCGGGCCGGGTTCCCCCGTCATCCCGGACAAGGCGGCGGTTATATCAACTCTGGTCTTGTATTTTACCCGCGCCAGATAACTGCTCTTGAATTCCACCTGCGGAGCGCCCCCCGGGTAGGTCAATTCAACTTTGCCGCTGCCCGGGATACTTTCCCAGAGCCCGAGGCCGCCCTTTTGCCAGGCCAGGGCCGCTTCACCGGTCAGGCAGTCCGGCAGAGATTCCGCGCCTTCCCCGTTCATAGCCGCCCCGGTTAATTCTGAAAAATCCCTGACCACCGATTTCAGGACACCGTCTTCGGGCAGGTTTGCTGTGTCCTTTTCCAGGAAACGGGACAGCATCACCATAACCTCCACCCTGGTAGCCGTACCATCCGGCTCAAAGCGACCGTCCGCCCGCCCGTTGACCAGGCCCAGTGCGTATGCCTTCAGGACGGATTCGTAATACCAGTCGCCTGCCTGTACATCCCCAAAGGGGTTGACAGGGGTCCGGGGCATTTCCCCTCCACCAGCCCGGGTGAGCATGGCTGCAATTTCCGAGCGGCAGACCGTCGCATCCGGCAGAAAGCGCACAGCTCCGTCCGGGCGGGGAATACCGGTGACGATGCCGGCCTCGTAGAGGGCAGCCGCAGGTCCCCTGGCCCAGTCCGGAACAGACTGCCAGTCGGTAAAGGGCGGGCCTTCCTGCCCGTCCCCACAGGACAGGGTCCTGGCCAGCAGGGCGGCAAATTCCGCCCGGGTTACCTGTTTATCCGGCAGGGCGTAAAACTTGTCCCCTTCGGGATAACCCTGCATAATTCCCAATTGGACCATTTGCGCTAGCTCACCGGCGCCCCAGGGATGGCTCTTCAGATCCGCAAACTGGTCGCTGAAAGCTGTTGCGGTACCGGCCAGGGCCGGCGGCCCCGCAACAAAAAAGATGAAAAAAGATAAGAACAGGTAGAGCATCCTTTGCATTGCCTTTTCCTCTCCTTATGCCAAATGGCTCTTTCTTCTCTTTTTTCATCCCTGTTCCTTCCGGCAATAACTGGAGCCTTCCCCAGCCTCCGGCAAGCGAGCAATAGCCTCCCAAGAACCAATAACTTAATAACTTAGTTTCCCGGTACATAATTTATTTAATAACTTATTTTTGCTTCACGTAAATCCGCACAGCGGCGTTCATGCCCGGGAGAAGCCGTTGGCCCTGGTAACCGTTGATTCCGATCTTAACGGGAACACGTTGAACTACCTTGGTAAAGCTGCCGCTGACATTTTGGGAAGGCAGCAGCGAAAAGGTGGAAACCGTGGCTTCCCCGATGGAGAGAACCCAACCGCTGTACTTTATCCCCGGCGTGCTGTCAATGGTAAATTCCACAGCCTGGCCGGGCTTAACCCTGGCCAGTTCCGTTTCTTCGATATTTGCCGTAATGTGCAGGTTGTTGAGATCCGCCAGCATGGCCACAGGAGACCCCGGGACGCCCACCTCGCCAACATTGCCGATCTTTTTAATGACAGTACCGCTGAGAGGGGACTTGATTGCGGACAGATCCGGATTTGCCCCCGGGCTGAGGGTATAATCAGCCTGGCGGGCGATTAGCGCGCCCTCCCGCAGCAAATCCCCCTCCTCTATGTACATATCCGTAATTATACCGGATATCTGGGGGCTGACTTTGACAATCACGCCGTCCACCCGGGCGTCTTCAGTATCAACATAATGGGCATTTTTATACCAGTAATAAAACGAAACCCCCGCCAGGGTAAGAATCATAGCGGTAAGTACCACATAAATTATAGCCTTTTTTTTCATATTCCGCTCCCCAATCAGCAGTGGAGATTTATTTTTTGATGACTACTTTCATCCCTTCCTGAAGCGCTTCGATGCCTGATACCGCCAGCTCTTCACCTTCCTTTAGACCAGCCACGATCATGACGTCCCGGCCGCCGGACAGGCCGGTTGCCACTTCCCGGCGGCCGGCGCAGCCGTCTTCGATAACCCAGACAAAGCTCTTTTGATCGAGCGTGGTCACGGCCGCTCCGGGGATTATAATTCCCGCTTCAGCCCCGGTATCCAGCAAGACTTCTACCTTCATGCCCGGCTTCAGCACGTGGCCGGGGTTGGGAATCTGGATCTTGACTGGGTAAGCTCTGGTTGTGGCATTCGCCGCCGGCGCAATGCTGGAAATTTTTCCTGTAAAGGGTTCCTCCCGCACCGAACCAACCCTGACCCGCAATTCCTGTCCCAATTGAATTTTATTCACCTGGTCTTCGCTGACCCCGGCCTGGACCGCAACGGTGTCCAGATTAGCTATGCTGATGATGGTCTGGGCCGCGTTGGCCATTTCACCGGGGTTGATGTTCCGGGCCGTGACAACCCCACCGAGGGGCGCCCTGATGATGCTGTTGTTGAAATCAGCCCTGGCCTTCTGTAACTGAGCCTCGCACTGCCGGATGGTTTCAGGAATTGTGGCCCCAACCAGAATTTCAAGGCTCCTTTGGGCGGCCTCATACCCGGCTTTTTCCTGGAGATAGGTCCTTTCGTATTCCTCAAACTGCCGCTGGGACAGGGCGGCAGCCCCTTTAAGCTCTATGCTTCGCAAATAATCGGCCTCCGCCAGTATAAAACCTGCCCGGGCCTTGGCCAGGGCCAGCTCCGCCTGGTTTTTTTGAACGGGCAGATCTGAATTCCTGGCCTTGTCCAATTGAGCCGCGTATAGATCCACCAGTGCAGCCAGGTCGGCAACGTCCAGGCTCACCAGCAGATCGCCCTCCGCCACTTCGTCGCCCACGTCAACAGGAATTTCAGCTGCCTTGCCGGGCGTCCTGGGTACGACATCGGCCGTATAAAGCGCCTCCAGTCTGCCGCTGATCACGGCTCCTCCCGGCAGCACGCCCACACGTGCCGCAGCTGTACTGATTACCATTGGTTGATTATCACCGGTCCCCCTGCCACCCTGGCTGCATCCGGCCAGCGCCAGGACTGCTATGGACAAAAAGCTAATAAGCCCGATTTTGAACCACTTTTTCAAGCGTCCCTCTCCCCTTTTACTTCCACAACCTGTTGACCAGTTGATCGGAATTGAACCCCTTGATCTAAAAAAACCCCTGTTTAACTTGTCACATATAAAAAGAAGGCGTCAAGACAAAAGGGAGTCCCGGACCCTTCCGGGTGCTCCCAAGCCCTCTTAAACAAAGTCCCATAGCACTTATGGAGGCAAAAACTTACAACGGATTTTTTAGCGCCACAAACTGGGGAATACCGGTTTTATCGGGATTCGTTCCGGTTCCTGGCGGCGCTTTCCGCTTTTTCAGAACGCACCATGGTCAACACTTTTTCGTAAATCTCGATGAGCTTTTCCACGTCTTTTTCCGGGAGCCGGCCAAAATATTTTATAGCTACCTTTTTCCGGCCCTCCATACATCTCTTCACAACATCGGCGCCCTGGTCAGTCGCCTCCAGCCAGACCAGACGGCGATCAATCAGATCCCGGGTCCTGGCGGCCAGACCATTGTTAACCAGACGGTTAACCAGGGCGGTGATGGCGCTCAGGGAAACGCCCAGTTCTTCCGCCACCTCAGAAACAGTCATCCGGCCCTTATCGCTGATCTTCTTTAACACAAAAAACTGGCTTCCGGTAATACCCGAAACCATCTGTTTGGCTAGCTCATTGTGCAGCGTTCTGACCATCTCCGCAAAGACTTCCTCAAGGCGGGAAAAGTATTTCTCAATGCTTGGTTGTCCCATCCCAGACCTCCCGGGGTTACAATGCAAATTATTAAGCATTTTAATGTTTTACATAATTAAGTATATGCAGAGGTTTTAATCTTGTCAAGATTCCCTGATATTGATAATATTGATATTTAGTCGGAAAAGAACTTGAAATTATAGGTCTTGTAGGCCGGTCCTTTTTCCAGGGTAATTTTAAACTCAGCGTATTTCGACTTCTCAAAATAATCAACATGTCTTTCGCCGTAATTGACCATTCTCCCGCTGCTGTCAAACAGAACCACCTGAACCACGGGGTTTTTATAATCCCTCACAAGGTCGTCGTCTGACCTTTCCACTTCACCCGTGACATAAAGAAAGTCGTTATAAATGTTCGGGTCCCGGGTAAACCGGATATCACTGAAGGTCACTTCAGCCGGGGTAATGGAGATTTCATCCCTGGCCGAAATGTGAAAACTTACGTCATCGACAAGGTATTCCTGATTTGAATAGGACTTAAGCCTGAAGTAAGCTGTTTCGCCCGGCGTAACTCCGGCGGGCAGCCAGGTGGACAGAGTTTCTAAAACGTTTCCGTCCGGATCAAGGATGTCCGCCTTGATTTCAACATCCGCAAAGGTTTTCCCGGATTCATTTTTGGCTTCCCCCAGGATATAGTAACCGTGTTCGCTGTTAATTTTTTCATAGGAAACAATATTAAAGGGCGGCAGGTTTTCGGGAGATGTCAGTACCACCGTTCGCGTGTCCTGATCCCACTCCACATTAATCCCCAGCGCCTCCGATATAACCCTGATGGGCACTAATGTCCTGTTGTTGATAATCTGGGGCGGCGTATCCGAGTAAATCTCTTTCCCGTCAAGCATGATTTTAATCGGGCTTTCCCCGGCAAAGGCCATACCCGCAAAAACCAGGAGCATTCCCAGCACTACCCCAAGCAAAACTTTACGCACAGCGATACCTCCTAAAAACATAGATATTAAGAAAATATTCCATTAAAGCATGGTAAAACCCTTTTTTTCCGGTTGTATTTTCTTTAATTAACCAATAACTTAATAACTTAGTTTCCCGGTACACTATACAAGAAAAAGGAGCAAGCCGGGAAGTCGCCCGGCTTGAGATTTCAAAATTTTATATTATAGGGATAGGCTAGCTGCCGCCTGCGTAAGCCCAGGGTTTTTTGAAGGCCATCTTGAGGATATCATGCTGGCATTCAACTTCTAATAAACCCTGCCTGGTCTGTTCCAGGTCCAGTTCGGCGTTCAAAACATCTGTTTTGGTGGCAACTCCGACATCGAATTTGACTTTCGCCACCCGCAAGTTTTCCTCGGCCAGGCGGGTGCCTTCAACAACGCCCGCATATTGCTCTTCCAGCTGTTTGGCCGTGTAATACATCGTCCTTAACTGCTTGGTCATCTGCTCCTTGACATCGCCTGCGGTAACTTCAGCTTTTTGCAAATCTATGTCCTTTACCTCGTAAGGCTCGCCGGCGCTGGGATTGGTGAAATCATAAAGCCTTTTGGTGAGTTTGGCCAGTTCCACTCCCTGCTCGGCGGACCACAGGGTGGGGCTGGATGTTACAATGGCGTTAATTTCCACATCCAGGTTTTTGACTTCCAGCGGTGTCAGTTGCGGCCGGTCAACCAGCACCGGCCTGTCTTCCGGCCCAAACCCTACCATTTGGTTGAACTTCTGATATGAGTCGGCCAGGGCCTTTTGGGCCGCTTCCAGGGAAGTTCTGGCGCCGGCCCAGTTGGTTTCGGCCTGGATCACAGTGAGGGCATCCACAGTCCCCACCCTTTTTCCCGCGTAAACAACCTGCTTGAGCCATTGCCTGTTCTTCAAAGTGCTTTCGCCAACACTTACTTTTTCCTGATTCCTTAATATTTCATAGTAGGCCTGATGGACAGAAAGCACTACGGCATCCTCCCCGGCCTTGTAGTTTCTTCTGGCCATGTTCCGGCTTATTTCCGCCTGGGTCACGTTTAAAAATACTGATTCCGCATTGGACGAAGGAACCGGTCCCTTGGGGATAAAGTCGATTTTATCGGCCAGGTAGTCCTTGACTTCTTCGGTCCGTTCCAGGTCCTTTTGCGCCTTTTTCAGGGAATTGTCCGTAACCAGTGCCCTTTCCACCGCCGCCTCCAGGGTGAGTTCCGGCGTCAGCGGCTCCCGGGCCAGAGCCTGAAACGGCAACAAAGTTAAGAGAAACGCGAACAGTGTAAAAAATATCGCCAGTTTTCGCACTACAACCTGCCTCCTCCGCTACAACAAATTATTCTAACTGGTTATTCAAAGTTCCGGTTCCGGGCCTTTGCCCTGCTGTAAAACTTTTTATGGCTTTTTACCCCGGACCCAAGCCGCAAGTCCGCCCCCGGCCTTTAGCCTTCCTTTAAGATGGTCACGGTTTGCCCGGCGGCGTCCCATTCCACCTTGCCCCCGAGAGCCTCGGCCACCCAGCGCAGGGGCAGCATGGTCCGCCCGGGTTCCGCTATTTCGGGGGCAACATCCATGGCAATGGGGAGATTACCCGCATACATAACCTTACTGCCAATCAGCAGCTTGAGCGTCCTGCCGCCATCGTTGATGGTTACCACGCCTTCGCCATCAGTACCATCCCAATGAACTCCGCCGTCCCCCACACCCAGGGCCTGCATAGCATACCGCACCGGCAGATAGGTGCGCCCTTCTTTCAGGTAAGGAGACACGTCCAGCTCCGCTTCGGCCCCGTTTAAAACGCATTTTTTCTCACCTATGACAAACCGGGCCACAACTTTATATTCCGCCGCCGGTGGAACGTCTTCCCCCGGTGGGGTCAAGTCTGACGGGGTTTCACCGGTTGAAGTCTTACCGGTTGCGGACTTATCGTCCGCCGGCTCATCTTCCCCGGCAACCTCTGAAGATCCTCCCCCGCTCACCCTGCCGGGTACGGTTTTTCCGCCGGCGAAGCCGGAGTGGGACGGGGCCTCAAAAAGTACCGGTACTTCCCCCGTATACCCGCCGGGTATATAAACCCGTTTGCAAAACAGGTAGAAGCAGCACTCCCGGCCCGGGTCGGGGTCTCCCGTAATCTCCATTCTAACCTCGTTGCCGCTCAGACTGGTAAGGCTTAACACCGGATCCGCCCCCTGGAAAAGACCGTTGTCATTGCCGGAATAGGTCCGGGGAACCTCCACATAATTTGATGTTCCGTAGCGTACGTAGTTCTCTGTGGCCGTTACCTCATTCCACTGCCCCGATGTCTGGGCAGCGGCGGCGGCAGCGGCCTCCCCCGCCTTCTCAGGGGCGTTTGTCCAGATAAAATCAGACGGCAGCCGGAAGGTAACCACATCGTTTTGTTGCAGCTGGGCGGCCGTAAAACGGGCGAAAACAACCCCCAATTCATAAACGGCGTCATTCTTGACCACCGGCGCCCTGATCACCTGGTAGGAAGTCCCTCCGGCTGCGGCAGTTGACGCCGCCGGCAGCAGCGCCAGGACACAAAACAACAGCGCAGGCAGGAGAGGAAAAATCAATCGGCCGGGTTTCACCACACACCACCCCTTCTATTTTATTTCACTTGTACTTGCGTATTAACGCTGGTTTGCTGTGTTTTACGTGTGTATACCAGTGATGGTCAGCTTTTTTCTGTTTTGCGTATTATTGCTGGCCCGCCTTTTTTAACTCATGTAATATTACCGGCCCACCCTGGCCTGACTTATGTAACAACGCCTGTCTGCGTCGTTTAACTTGTGATAGCGCCGGCCTGCTTGGTTTCATTTATGTAACGGCGCCGGTCAGCACTTGTTTAACCTGTGTAACAGCGTCCGTCTGCTTTTGCTTTAATGCTGCCGGTCAGCTTTGGTCTAATTTGTGTCTGGCTTTTGTTTTGCCTGTGCTATAGAAATGGCCAACGGCCGTAGTCCCTCAAATTATTTTGGTGGCGGTTTGAATTTTTCAGCAGTGACAGATCCGATAAAAAACCTGTTTTAGCAGGCGGCCAAACCCTTTGGTTAAGCTCCTTAACTTTTTACTAGATTAAGTATAAATTGCCTCTGTGCGCCTTGTCAAGGCCATTCTTGTCAGCATTTATTATGTATACCAATACCACTTTGCCGGGCGCAAACAACCTTCCCTTTCCCTTTTTCCGCCTATCCAATATTCAAGGGAAAACCGGACTCCATATGGAGTCCGGTTTTTTTACAACATACGGGGTATTGATTTACAGGGTGTCGATGGTCACAGTCTGGGTGGCGGCATCCCACTGGACGTCAGCGCCCAGAGCCTGGGCAACCCACCGGAGCGGCAGCATGGTGCGGCCCGGGTCGACGATTTCAGGAGCAACGTCCATGCCGAAGGGCACGCCGTTGATCATCATGTTGGTGCTGCCGATGACCAGTTTGACTACGCGGTCACCCTTGATAATTACAACGCTTTGCTCGGCTTCATTCCACATGATGTTGGCGTCTGCCACGCCCAGGGCGGTGGCTACGTACCGGACCGGCAGGTAGGTGCGGTCGTTCTTCAGGTACGGGGCAACATCAGCGGTCATTTGAACGCCGTTTACAGTGTAGTTGGTGTCACCGATTACAAATACCGCATTGGAGCTGTAGCTGCTGTCGGCCGGGGTAACAACCATGGCGTTGGCAACCTTGGCCGCGGAACCTGTTCTCGGGAATACTTTATAGTCGCTGTCCAACGAGAAGGCTTTCTTTCCGTCAATTACTACTACAGTGCTCTTATCTTCGAAGGAGTAGTACTTATAAACTTCATTGGGGTCGTTGACTTCCACCAGGGCGTCGCCCTTGACGGCAATCTTGATGTCGCCTTCCGGAACGGTCCGGTCAACTATATAGTTGAGGTTGGATACTTTGATCTTGCTGGGCTCGGAGCTGTCGCCCTTGACGTAGAACAGGGCCTGGTTATCGTCCTGGTCGGCATCTTTGGCCAGCTTGACGCTTCCTACGTCAACATTCAGGTCGCCTTCCACAACTTCAACCTTGGGCTTGTTGGCGAAGCGTACGCCGATGGGCAGGTCCAGGGTGATCCACTTGTTCTTTTTGATTGCTTCTGCTTTACCTTCAATGATGGTGATTTCGCCGGCTGCGTTCACGCTACCGATCCTGACTTCCGGAACAGCGGCGGCTTCAGCCGTGATGGGGGCAATAATATTGGCCACGGTCAGTTCGCCGCTCAGGCCCGCGGTGCCGCCTACTTTGACAACCAGGTCGCCGGTTACGCCGGCTTCCAGGACAACTTCCATTTCCTTAAGAACGAGCTTGGCGGCCTCGCTGGATTTTCCGGTGAATTCAAATTTGGCGGTCTTGCCGTCGGTGCCCGGGAAGCTCATCAGGTCAATGCTCAGGCCCTTGTGGCTGTCGTCATCCACGTCACCCCAACGGGCGTTGTCGGGCAGTTCCAGGGTCAGGGTCCGTCCCTTAACGATGCTGTCAGAAACGGCTTCATTAATGGCGATGTCGGCAATAACTTGCTCCAGCTGACCTGCGTAAACAGTGGGAACATCGCCCACAACTTTAATTTCGGCGTCGTAGGTGCCGTACACGCCGACTTTCAGCTCGGACGGAGTGATGTCGCTCTTGCCGGAGATTCTGGCAATGATGTCGCCGGTCTTGGCGCTGGTTTCGTCGTCCACAACAACGTCAATCTTCAGTTCAATGCTTGCTGCGTCTTTGGTTCCAGAGAACTTGGACAGGTTAAAGATTATTTCATCTTCGTCAATTTTAAGGGCGCCTGCTCTTAAAGCTGCTTCCAGGCTCGTGTCGCCCCAGATGGTCTTGAGTTCGTTAATGCTGCTTCCCCAGACAAAACCGCTGGGCAGCCTGAGCTTCAGGGATTCATCCTTATCTTCGAAAGCGCTGGCGGTGTCCTCAGTGATCCGGAAAGTAACCGAGTCTCTTTCGCTGAAGGAATCCACGCTGCTGACGCTGACCGTAATCTGACCGCCGGAAACATAACCGACGGTTACGGAGCCATCGGCAAAGCCGGAGCCGCCGGGCGAGTCAAAGATCATTTCGATGGCGCCGTCAAAGCCGTCAGCCACGAAAATGTTCTTGGGGTAGATGTAGAAGAAACAATCCTCCCCGCTCTGGGGCTCGCCGATTATTTCCACTTTTACTTCCTTGTCGCTGATCATGGTGAATTCCAGCATGTCAATGACATCGCCTGCTTCATCTTTCGTTACCAGACCGTTATTGTCACCGCCATAGTATTTCGGGAGCAGGATGTAGTTGCCTTCCTTTTCCCCGTAGCGGATGTCGCCGTTGGCAAGGACTTCGCCGGACCAGTCGGTCATGCGGGTCTCCTTAGTGCCGGCCTTGGACCAGATAAAGTCGCCGGGCAGGCGGAAGGTCATGGTATCTCCCTTCTCCAGACCGCCGGCTATAACCTGGCCGAAAACAGTTCCCAGTGCCCACACATCATTATCGTCCACGTTGGGAGCCGAAAGAACCGAGTAGCCGGTGGCCGCGCCTGCGGGGGCCGCCATGGGCACCAGCATGCAGACCAGGAAAGACAGAGTAAGTAAAATTGAAAGTGCTTTTCTTTTCAGCTTCACAAAATTCCCTCCTAAAACTTTTTTTTAAACAAACCGGTAACGTCTCCACCGGTAGGATCAGGTAAACTTGCTTTATCCATCCCCCCTTGTTTCAATAGTGAAAGTTTGCTGGCGTAATTGGGCTGAAAACACTGCTTAATCTAGACGTGAATCCTATAATACGGAAGGTAGTCAACAAGGCCAGGAAGTACAACGCAAACTGTAGATGGCCCCTGGCCAACCGTTTCTTTCCTCCTCGTCTGCTACCTGATTAGTTAGACAGCCCTTTGACGCTAAAAGTTCCGCTTGTAATTATTTTTTAGGAAATTAGTTTTTACCCAAGTTTAAACGCGTGGCGCAATCCAGCGATTTCTGGGAGGCCGCTTCCCGATTAAAATCATACAAACCACCGCTCCTGCCCCGGGAACAAGGGATCACCCCGGCGATTAAAATTTACCTTCATTAAATAACGTGCAAGCCGACGCCCGCGGAACAATTGAAATTATCCCGGGCAAGCCGCCCGGGAGCCCCCGCCGGCGACCCGGGATTGATTGCACAGCGCAGCTGGAGTCGATTGCGCGGTGCGGTTGCATATGATATTATCTAACATAAGCTGATTAATAGTTAACTAATGAAACCATCCCTTTTAAGCCGGTTAAACGAATAGATAGTATGAAAATGTTGCACAGCGCCTCCCGGGGCCGGAACTTTTCCGCCCTACCTGTGTCTAATAAGGTAAACGGGGGGGTTCTGTGTTATCAGGAGTGGCTTCCCGTGCATGATCCCAAAATTCTAGTGATAAGAGCTCAATCAAACGACCCGGGCGCCTTCGAAGAACTGGTGCTCCTTTACCAGAACAAGGTTTACGGACTTTGTCTTCATCTGACCGGAAACCCTGACGACGCCCAGGACCTGGCCCAGGAAGCATTTATCAGGGCTTTTAAAGCTCTGGGCAGGTTCCGGAATGAAGCTGATTTCGGCACCTGGATCCACAGGATTACGGTGAACGTGTGGTTGAATTTGCAGCGTAAAAACAACGGCCGCAAGCCCGTTTCCCTGGACGAACCCTTTCCTTCGGATAAAAGCGGCGTCCTCCAGCGCGAGGTGCCCGCCCTGGACGGGGATCCGCTCCAGGCGCTGGAGGAAAAGGAGTTTCGCGGGCTCGTCCGCAAAACCTTGCAGGGTCTCTCGGAGGAACACAGGGCCGTCCTGGTGTTGCGGGAGATCGAAGGTTACAGCTACGAAGAGGTATCGCGCATGCTCAACTGTTCCCTGGGCACGGTTAAATCCCGTCTCAGCAGGGCAAGGGAAGCTATGCGGCGCGAAATGACAAAACGGTCGCGGGAAGCCGGCGTGGCTTTACCCGCAGCCGGTGAAAGCAGGTGAAACGTGATGGATTGCCGCAAAGCAGAATATTACATTACCCAACGCCTGGACCAGCTTCTTTCGGAGGAAGAGAATGCGGCGCTGGAGCAGCATCTGGCGTCCTGCAAGGCCTGCGCGGGTGAACTTGCCCTGCAGGAGCGGTTATCCAGAACCTTGCGGGAAATGGGCAGGGAAGAAATTCAGGCCCCGGCGGCTCTAAGCTCCCTGGTAATGAGCAACATCGGACCACAGCGGCGCGGCGCCCTGGCCTGGTTGCCCGTAACCTGGCGCAAGACCGCAGCCGCGGCGGCAACCCTGCTGCTGCTGGCGGGCGGTTCAGCCGGCGTGATGAACGGGCTGAATATGGCCGGAAACGGAAAAACCATCGTTATGGAAACAACCCCGCCGAATACCGCTGCGGTTCCGGAACCCGGCGGCGCCGGTGGGTCCCCTGTCAATAATGATAATGTTAACAATGATAACAACGATAACGCGGTCAATCCGGATGGAAACGCGCCGGACGCCGCCCCGTCCCTGGCGCCGCCGGAATCAGGCGCCGGGGATAAACCCGGCGGGAACCAGGCTGGCAGTCCCCCTGCCGCTGCCCCGAACCAGCAGCAAGCCGGAAACTCCAATAATGCGGAGAACGGCCCGCCCGCCGTCAAACCGGCAGGCGGCAGTACGGGGGTTAACCCAGGAAACGCCAGGGTTCTCTTGAGTGACGACATGAAGGTAACCAGTACGGTTCTCAAGGTGTCCGTGGACGACCTGGCCGCCGCCAGAAACAGGGCCGCTTCCCTGGCCGCGGGGGTGGGCGCCGCAACCCAGGTCTTTCCGGAACAGACCAGCGGGAAAACAGTACTGGTGATGCGCATCACGGTGAATTCGGACCAGGCCCCTTATTTGACGGGGGTACTGTCCGGCCTGGGGACATCCTTCCACAGGCAGGATGAAAAACGTGACCTTCTGCCCCTTTACAACGAAACCACGGTCCAGTACAATGAACTCCTGGAGCGCCGGGACACAGCCACAGACAGCGATGAACGAAGGCAGCTGGATGTTCAGGCCGCTTCCTACAAGCAGCTGCTGGACGCCTGGGAGGCAGAGGCCGGCAAACAGGTAATCAACCTCTGGCTGGAGAATAAATAGGTTTTCAAAAACAGGATCAATATAATTCGGGAACCAAATATAACCTGAGAATTGAGAATCAATATAATTCAAGAAACCCGGAGAGCCGGCCGATAAGCCGGTTCTCCTTTTTGTTAAACAGATGGAGTGGTTCCCTGTCATCACATAGGTACCCGAACGTTGACTACTTGAGCTATTTCCGGAATTGGGGTGGTTCCCTGTCATCATGGATACCCGGGGTAAACAGCCGGGGGGTTCCTTTAAACCATTACGAAAACGGAATCTTACGCCGGGCCCGTATTCGCTAACAATAAGAAGCCGTCACTTACCTGTCCGGCCCGGTCATGTTATAATATACCAGAGCGGACCTAAAGCGAAATACTTATAAATGCAGCGAAAGAGAGGTGGGAAAACGCTTCTGGATTAAAACTGATCTCCATTAAATACCAGGACAATATCACCAAGAAAGGATGAAGGACCATGAAAAATATTAAGACCGCCCTGCTCCTGGGGGTTCTTTCCCTGGCTCTTCTCTTAACGGGCCGGCCGGTCTGGGCGGCGTCCGGCGCCCTGTGGCAAATACCCGGCAGCATTTCTGTTGATGAAGCGGGATTCCGTCTGGAAGCGCCCGCCAACATCAGTGACAGGTCCGTCAAGGTTTCAGTGGATGCCCTGGATTCAAACAAGCTTCCCCCCACGGAAGACTTTTTTGTGACCCGCGCCGTCAACATTGAAATGATCAACGTGGACAAGGTTGACCTGAACTGGCTGGCCAAACCGGTACGGCTTATTTTCTCCTTTGACGGGATAGACCATAAAAGGGCAAGCCGGTTGGATACCAGTCTGCCCCCAGGTTTTTTTAGAATAGGCTACTGCGCCGCAGGGGAAAGCGACTGGGTTGAACTGCCTTCCCAGGTGTTCTGGAACGGTATCAAGGGAGCCGTGGAAGCGGAGACTACCCGGGGAACTGGCCGCTACGCCCTTCTGTGGTCCTATCAGCCCGGCGCCCAGCTTAGCCCCATAGCCAGGGGCATCCGTCTGATGGTCAATAACGTGGTCGTCCAATCCGAACCGCCCCCTTACATCAACGGCGGCCGGACCATGGTACCGCTGCGGGTTGTAGCGGAAAATCTGGGCGCCCGGGTGGAGTGGAGCGCAGCGGAAAACAGAATCGATCTGGTTAGAAATGTCGATAAAATTCAGCTCTGGATCGGCAAACAGACAGCCCGGGTCAAAGGTGAATCCCTGCTGCTGGACGTGCCCCCGGAAATCAAAGGGGAGCGCACCTTTGTGCCCCTGCGCTTTGTGGCTGAAGCGCTGGGCGCGACGGTAGCCTGGGACGAAACGACCCAAACCGCCGGGATTACCCGCTAACCAACAGGATTCCCCGGTTCACTGCACAAGTTCCGCCCGGGGCCGGCTTTCAACGCCGGCTCCGGGCGTTGTTGTTCGAGCAGCCGCCGTTGCCGCCCCCACCGTTCTGCCAAGACCTGTACAGTTGTCAATCCGGTGGTCCTTGCCGGCCTATTGTCCCGGCTGTGCCGGGCGCAGCTGTCTTCTGGCCGTCACTGGTGCCGTCCTTCCGTCCCTGCCTTCGCTGTCGCCCCTTCCGTCCCCGCCACACCGGTCGCTCCGGCTGTTGCTGTCAAATCAGTCGTATTTGCCGTGCTTGTTGTCCCTGCCATGCCGGGCGCGGTTGTCAAACCGGCCGTTGCCGCCCCAGCCGCCCCCGCGGTCGCTGCCGGCTCTTCCGTCCCCGCCGCCGTTACCGGACCTGACAACCCTGCCGGGCCCGGTACAGTTGTCGAATCGAGCGTAGTTGCCGTCCCGGCGCCCGCCGCCGTTGCCGCCCCTCCCGACCCCGCCGGCGCAGTATTCGCCCCTGCTGTCCCCTCAGCCGCGGGTGCGGCCGCAAAATAATTTTCGCCATAATTCAGCAGCCGCTCCAGGACCAGGACCATCTCGCCGGCGGTGATGGCATCCGAAGGCGCGAAGGCACCATCCGGCCGGCCGCGCAGAATCCCCAGGGCCGTGGCTTCCGCCACGGCCGGAGCGGCCCAGGCCGGTATGTTCTCATAATCCAGATAAGGATACACCCTGTCAGTCTGCAGGGCAGGGATCCCGAGATCCCGCAGGACGGCGGCCAGGATAACCGCAGCCTGGGCCCGGTTGAGACTGCCCCCGGGAACAAAACTGCCTTCGGAGTTGCCGTTAAAGATACCCCTGGCCTGAGCCTCCGCCACAGCCTGGCGGAACACCCGGGGAACCGCTTCCACATCGGCAAATTTTAAGTTTGCCCCGGAATCCGCCGGCCAGTTCAGAACTCCCGCCAGCAACGCTGCGGCTTCCGCCCTCTTCAGGGGCGTGTCCCTAAAATTTTCAGGTTTATCGCCGTCCCCCCCGGCAAGATTGCGGGATTGGGCCAGAACCCCGTCCATAACCCCGGAAACAAAAGACCCGGCGCCCCCGTTCCGAGCCGGAAGCTTTATACTTCTGCCGCTCACGCCGCCAGTACGCGGGTCCAGAACCACCAGGGTCCGGTACTGCTCCTTGCCGGCATTTTTTTCCGTGCAGCTAAACCGGCCGTCTTGCCCCAGGGAAATCTTTTCCCGGGGGTCCTCCGTCCCCCCCAGGTAAAGGGTGTAACCCGCCCCGGTCCTGCCGGTGATTACCACCCGCTCCGCCAGCGGGAGAACGGAGACAAACAGCTCCGGCGGCAGGGCGGCTGCCCGGGCGTTCACTGTGGTCAGCACAGCGGCGGCAGCGGGGAGTGACGCCGCATACTCCAATTCCAACTGCTCCCCGGTATGTAAATCTTCCGGCTCCACAGGGTATCCGTTCTTTAAAAACCGGGTAGAGCCGGAAACAAGGTACTCCTTTCCTTCCAGGGTTGCAATTTGCCCGGTTCCGGCGTTATATTCCGAAAACCTGCCTTTATCGTGCAGGGTCTGGGCCAGATCAAGCCGCCAGACCTCCTTTGCGCCGGGATCGGTGGTAACCCGGACCCGGCTGCCGGCTGTAATTGCGTCTTTTGTGGCGCGGTCACCCCAGCAGTAGATCACCGCTTCCGGCGGCAGGTTAATGGACAGATACCGGCTGCTGTCGTCCAATAGATCAAGTGTCCTGGTTTTTTCCGAGAAATTAACAACTTTGCCGTAAAACACCTTGCTGTAGGACACCAGCCCGATGGCCTCCCCGGAATCCGGCAGGACCATCAGAGCCGCGTAATCCCCTGGTTTGAGGTCGCTGAAACCTGCCTTTTTCCTGTCCTTTTTTACCGGGGCCCCCGTCAAAAGCCGGTAAACCGCCCCGCTTTCCAGCCGGATCTCCCTCCCCGCCGCAGATGTCCCGCTTACCGTACCCAGGGCTACCTGCCGTTTTACCGCCAGGTATTGAACTTCGCCTGTGGAAGGAGCAAGGTGCAGCCGCACCGGCATCCCCGGCAGAACCTCTTCCAGTTCTTCCAGTGCCCCGGTTCCAAAGGGCAGATCCCCCGCCCCCGCGTTGACATAATTATCCTCGTAGGAGAAAACCGCTTCCGGTGATATCCGGTATGATTCCCCTCCCCCGCCCAGGAACAGCTTTTTTTGACCGTCTTCCTCGATCAGGGCTGAGACCACTCCCTCCAGCCTGGTATAAGCAGCGCGCACCTGGTATAAATTTTGATTAAAGGGATTGATCACCCCGCTGACCTCCACCCCCTGGGGCAGCTTGTCCGGGGACATTTTCTCGCCGTTGACGGTGATCTCGCTTCCACCGGCAATGAGGTAGCCGCCCAGCCTTTTAGCCGGGTTCAGTTCCGAAAGGATATAACCTTCCGCCGTTTTAATGGCTTTAACCCCGGTCTCCCGCCACATTCCGGCTACGACGTAAATCCGCTCCAGGGTCCGGTAGACCAGAGACCCGGGGAAAAGGTGCCCGCTGTCCGCCGGCGACACCGTTTCATTTAACAGGTTTACCACCGGCGTGCCGGCCGGTTCCAACATAGTGCCGTCCTCCAGGGTGAGGGAACTCTCGCCGGCCACCTTTAACAAGCCCTCCGTGGAAGTTTGGCCCCAGACCAGGGCGTAATCCTGAGCCGGGGCAACGCTGCCGCTGACGGTATTGCGCCGGACGGCCGCCCCGGAAACACGCAGGGTGTATTCCCCGGCAGAGGGGGCAGGCAGGATTACCTGCTCCACGTTATTAATCCTGTCCGGGGCATTTTTGCCGAGGAAATGATTGCCGTGGTAGGAACTCCCGCCGGGCGTTTCTACCACAAGGTTCAAGTCGTTGACCAGGGTCCGGGCGCTGCCCGGTTCAGCCGCCGGATCGGTCCAGGCCAGGGTCGCCTTAAAAGGGCTGGAACTATCCCTGACGGTGTATTTAAAGACAATCTCGGCCCCCTGGGCCACCCCGGCCCACTCGTCAGAAAACCGGAAAGAACCGTCATTTAAAGCTATAATTGTTCCAGCCAGATCCAGTACGCCGAAACCATCTTCGGAGGGACCTTTTACCCCGGCATTGGCGCCGTTAATCAGCGCGGCCTTAACCAGGGCCGCGGAAGGCCTCGAAGCCTTCAGGTTTTTTTCGAAGTACTCCATTAAAAGGGCGGAACCGCCGCCGGTGATGGCGGCCGCCATGCTTGTCCCCCGCATCCGGGTATAATCCGGGAAACCTGGCAGATTTCCTTCCACCAGGCGGGACCGGGCCGAAACCACGGAGGACGCGGGGGCAAGAATTTCAGGCTTAATCCGCCCGTCCCCGGCCGGACCACGGGAGGAAAAGTCTGCCGGAAGGCCGCCGGCGGTGGCGCCTGGCGCCAGGGCCGGCCTGGGCAGCACGAAGGCGCCCACCACAAGGGCGTTTTTACTATTAGCCTCGCCGGTAATGGTCCTGGAAGACGGACCGCTGTTCCCCGCCCCAAAAACAGCCAGGAAATCGGGATATGTGCGCACAAATTCATCCACCTGGGAAGGGGTCTCCCGGTAGGCGTTGGGTCCGCCCCCCCAGCCGTCCACATGTATCCGGGCCCCCGCCGAATAGGCCGGCCAGAACAGGTCGGTAAGGCTGGCCGGGGGCGCCGGTTTGCCGTCCGGATCCAAAATTGACTGGAAATAAATGCTAGCCCCCGGCGCAACACCCCGGAACTTCCCGTCCGAAGCCGCTCCGGTCCCCGCGATGGTAGCGGCCATATGGGTGCCGTGCCCGTCCGGGTCGTCCGGGACTGATCGCCCGGCCCAGGATTTTAACATCACTACCTTGGGCATTTGGCCGGGCGTACTCTGAAGATCCGGGTGGATATCATCCAACCGCCCCAGATCCAGGCCGCTGTCCGCAACAGCTACAATCTGCCCCGCCCCGGTCAGGCCTTCCGGTACGATAAAGCCGGGTGCGCCTGCCGCCGCGGCCCCTGTGATCTCCCGGGCCCTGTCATTTAAAAACTGAATTGAAGCATAACTCCGGCCGTCCGTGGTAAAAACCTTTTCCGCTTCTCTGGTTACTGCAAAACCCTGGTATGTATGGAGCAGCGCGAATACTGGCAAGAGAAAAAACGAAACCGGTAAAACCACGAAAATCAAAGCCTTAAAACAACTCTTAACCCTATGGCGTTGTTTAAAAAACCGCATAAAAAACCCCCGTAAAGTTCTTGGAATGGTCTTGGGCACACAAACAAGCCCTTATACCTTCGACAGAACCCGGAGGTTTTCCTTTTAGAACTGAAAAATAGTTAACAGTCTTAACTGTTTTTGCCTGTCCGGAGACTTCCCCGGCCCCGCCCCGGCTATTTGATCCTGATTTCAACCATTAGACGATCTTCTTTAAACCCTTTCTTTTGCTGGAGGCGCTGAGTATACCTATGGTATTAACGGCATAGCCCGTCCCCTTGGCCACACAGGAAATGGGATCCTCGGCAATATATACCGGCAGGCCGGTTTCCTCGCTGATCAGGCGATCAATTCCGTCCAGCAGGGAACCGCCGCCGGTCATGACAATTCCTTTATTGATAATATCCGCGGCCAGTTCGGGGGCGGTGCGTTCCAATACCTCTTTTACACCTGCCACCACCAGATCCAGGGTTTCTTTAATAGCCTCGTGTACCTGACTGCGGCTAACCTTGACAGCCCGGGGGAGCCCGGACAGCATATCCCGGCCCCTGATCTCCGTGCTTATATCAACTGCGCCCGGCAGGTAGGCGGTGCCCACCTCCACCTTCAGCTCCTCACCGGTGCGTTCTCCAATGGCCAGGCTGTACTCCCTGCGGATATATTTAACAATGGCTTCGTCAAACTTGTCCCCACCCACCCGCAGGGAGTTGCTGCAGACAATTCCTCCCAGGGACAGCACAGCTATATCGGTGGTTCCACCGCCCACATCCACAATCATAGAACCGCTGGGCTGTGTTATATCCAAACCCGCGCCCAGGGCGGCCGCCAGGGGCTCCTCAATCAGGTGCGCCTCCTTGGCGCCGGCCTGAATGCAGGCCTGTCTTACGGCACGCTCCTCAACACCGGTAACCCCCGACGGAATGCAGACCATGATCCGGGGCCGGAAAAAAAACTTGCGTCCGCCGGCAGCCTTGCTAATGAAATATCGAAGCATTTTCTCGGTAACGTCGTAATCCGCGATCACCCCGTCCTGCAGCGGCCGGATGGCAACAATGTTCCCGGGTGTGCGACCCAGCATCCGGCGGGCTTCGGAACCCACCGCAATGACGCGCCCGCTCCCCTTCTCCAGGGCAACAACCGAAGGCTCCTGGAGGATAATTCCCTTCCCTTTAACAAAAACCAGGACGTTCGCTGTGCCCAGGTCGACCCCTATATCGCTTCCGCCCAACATAAGCCTGTCCCCTCCCAAAATCAAAAAAATAAGACCCGTACGCTACCTTAAAAAACTACGACGAACATACCGGCCGATTGTCCCAGTTCTCGTCCCAGCAAATAATATTCTACCGGGATCGCCAAAATCCTGCATTTAATTTGAAATTTAAGCCAGTTCTTTATATTTTCTCCGGGTGGCCTCACCGCCCCGCAGGTGGCGCTCGGCTTTATTAAACTCGAGGATTGTTTTTACTTCCTGGGCAAGCTGCTTATTGAGGGATGGCAGACGCTCGGTCATATCTTTATGTACGGTGCTCTTGCTGACCTGGAAAACCTGGGCGGCCTGCCGGACCGTGGCCCGGGTTTCCAGGATGTAAAAGCAAATATCCAGGACGCGCTTTTGTATGTACTCCTGCATTGCCCAACCTCCAATATTATAACTTGGAAGCAGTCCTTAAAAGTCTTGTTTTATCTGGTTTAAAACTGCTAATAAGCCAACTTCCTTTTAGATATATATGCGCCTTAGTTGGGGAAATGCGTTCGCCGTAAAAGAACCTCCCTAGAAGGTATTTCCTTGGAAGGCCAAATAAAATTCCTTAAAAGGGCAGAAGCAGCCATTTTATCCTTGACTTGTTGCCTGGGGTGGAATATTTTATAATAGAACTGACTGGTCAGTACAAATTTGGAGGTAGGTTTTCATGGAAGGCACGTTTTCGCAGGCTTTTAAAGGAAACCGGAGAGACAACCGGGACCTTTTTGAAACAGCTGCTGAAATTTTCGCCAGAAAGGGCTACCACAAAACCACGGTTGAAGAAATAGCCCGGGCCGTAGGCGTGGCCAAGGGTACCATTTACTATCACTTTGCCAACAAAGAGGACCTTTACCTGGCCGTAATCCGGGAAGGGGTTTATCTGTTCAAAAAACAACTGAACATAGCCCTGGCAGCAGCTTCTTCCCCACCGGATAAAATCAGCAGGCTCATCGAGGGGCAGCTGCACTTTTTTAATCAGGAAAAGGATTTTGTCTTTTTATACTTGAAGGAACTATTCAGCACCGGCCCGGGGCGGGATGCTCTTTCTGAGATGCTCACCGACTGTTTAAAGCTGATCCGTAATGTTGTTGAGGACGGTATCCGGAACGGTTCCTTTAAGGCGGTTGATCCGGAAATTGCCACTTCCGTTCTTTTTGGGATGGTCGCCCTGTCGGCTCTTCACTACCTCAGCTATAACCGGACAATACCCGTTCAGCCCGTGCACGCGGCCATCGGGCAGATCTTCTTTAAGGGTATTTGCCCTTCGGGGACCTGAGGCAAAACACAGGAAGGCCCCTTGCGCACATACAGGAAAATCTGCTTTGATCCCCGTGTTGAGGGTCCCCCGGCCCAACACAGGGAATGTTCCCGGGCTTCCCGGGCAGCCAACGGCTTAAAACGGGCATTTAAAATAAAGGAGGCGGGTAAAGATAATGGCGGCCGGAGCCTTTGCCGAACTTGATCGCGGGAAAATTATTATTTCCATCCTTTTTCTGGCGGTTATTGGCCTTACCGTTTTGCTGTTTATAAACCACCACAGGCACCACTCCCTTGTCCTGGAAGGGCGGGAGAGCCTGACCGCCACGGGAACCATTGAAGCTAAAAGCGTTCAGGCCTCCTTTAAGGTCGCCGGTAAAATTGCTTCCCTTTCCGCGGGAGAGGGAAGCTGCGTGGAAAAGGGGCAGGAACTGGCCCGGCTGGAAACCCATGAAATCGCGGCCCGCCTGAGCCAGGCCGAAGGCGCTTACAACGCGTCCCAGGCTCAAGTTCGCCAGGCGGCGGATTCCGTGCCGCTGACCAGTCAGCAGGTGGAAACCGCCATTGAGCAGGCCGGGGCGAAGGTGGCCCAGGCCGAGGTAGGCGTACAGGACGCCGGCCAGTCCCTGGAACGGGCCGCCGCCCTGTACGAAAGCGGCGCGGCATCCGCCAAAAGCCTGGATGACGCCAAAAACAATTACGAGATTTCCCAAAACAAACTGAGGGAAGCCCGGGGGGTCTTGGACCAGGCCCTGGCCGCCCGCTTAAAGGTTCAGGTGGCCCAATCCCAGTACGAAGCGGCCCTGGGCCAGAGCAAGCAGGCCGGCGGGGCTGTTGAGGAGGCCCGGACTTACCTGGACAATACCCTTTTAACAGCCCCCCTGTCCGGCTATATCACCCAGCAGAATCTGGAGGAGGGTGAAATGGTCAACGCCGGAACGCCGGTTTTGGAAATAACCGATATCCGCAACACCTACGTCAAGGTCTTTATCAGCGAAACTAAAATTGGCCGCGTCCACCTGGATCAGGCAGCCGAAATAACCGTGGTCTCCTTTCCGGACAGGATCTTTCCGGGAAAGGTTACCTGGATCAATAACGCCGGTGATTTTGCCGTCCGCAAGGCCGTCAGCGAGCAGGACGAACATGACCTGCGCAGCTTTGAGGTGAAAATCGATCTTCCCAACCCCGACCTGGTTTTAAAAACCGGGATGACCGCCAGAGTCAGGCTCCTGGAGGAGGCGAACTAACATGGAACCCGTTGTCAGGGTTACGGATCTCGTGCAGAAAAGGGACGGCACAAAAATTTTAGACGGAATTTCGCTGGAGGTTTACCGGGGGGAATGCTTTGGCCTGTTCGGCCCCAGAGGAGCGGGGAAAACCGCTTTCCTGCACATTCTGGCCGGCCTGGACAGGTTCTCAGGGGGAAACGTGGAAGTGCTGGGCTGTGACCTCCGGAAATCCGAAGGATTCAAACACCGGCTGGGTCTGGTAACCCAGGATAAAAGCCTTTTTCAGGATTTAAAAGCCGGTGAGAACCTGGATTTTTTAGCAGCTTTGAAAAACACCGGCAGAGCCGGCTGTTACCGGGTTGTCGAGCAGTTTCAATTAACTGATTATCTGAACTTGCCCGTAACCGGGCTGGCAGCCGGAGTTTACCAGCGCCTGGCCCTGGCCTGCGCCCTGCTTAACGAACCGGAACTCCTGCTGGCCGATGAGCTTTTTCCCTCCATCGACCCGCTTTCCCACCATATTATAGCCGTGGAACTGAAAAAATACCTGGCCGGCGGCGGCGCCTGCATCCTTAGCTTTAATAACATGGACGCCTGGGCCAGACAAGGTTTTTACGGCGGCAGGGATGATTCCGGCGGGGTTAAGGGAGATGATTCCGGCCGGATTAATAGAGTGGGCTGGCTGGAGCAGGGATTGCTGACAATTTGCCGGCCCGGGGAGGCCGCGGCCGAATGGGAACGGCGGGTTAAATCCTTTGACGGACAAAGTGGTGAGGACCATGCTTAGGCAATGCCTGGCTGTTATGCGCCGGGAGGTTTACTACCTGTGGCGCGACAAAGGGCTGCGGAATATTTTACTGGCAGGTTCCGTCCTGGGACTGCTGGTTTTTTACGCTATTTACAGCGCCCAGGTCTTAATAGATATCCCAACGGCTGTTGCGGACCTGGACTGCTCCCGGGAAAGCCGGCAGTTGACGGAAGATTTCAGCGGAGCGGAAAACCTGAAAGTTGTAGCCCACCCCGGCAGTTTTGCCGAAGTTGAAGAACTAATCCGGCAGGGGCAAATACTGGTGGGGATCGTAATCCCGGAACACTACGCCAGAGATGTCTCCTTAAGACGCCAGGGCAACCTTTCCATCATCATCGACGGCAGCAATATGATTTACGCAACCAACGCAGCCAATACGGTCCTGGCCATAACGGGCAGAATCAACGCCCGGGCGGGGATTAAAACCCTCATGGCCGGGGGCATGCACCCGGACCAGGCCCGGGAAGCATACAGCTCCGTCACCTTCCGGGAAGAACCCTGGTTCAACCCCGCCCTGAATTACGCCTACTTCCTGGTGCTGGCCCTGGCCCTGAATTTGTGGCAGCAGTGCTGTATGCTGGCGGCCTGCCAGAACATCATCGGGGAAACAGGACGGAAGAGCTGGCTGCAGCTGAAAGCGGCGGGGGTTTCCAAACTCATGTTTTTTTTCAGCAAGTCCGTGGTCCAAATCACCGTCTTCACCCTGACGGTGTTGCCGGTTTATTATCTTTCCTTCATTGTTTTCAAGCTGCCTCTGGCCTGCGGCTTCTGGATGCTTTTTTTGTTTACCCTGGTGTTTGCCGTTGCCCTGCAGGCGACCGGCACCCTGGTTTCCAGCTTCGCCCGCACTGCCGTTAATTCCACCAGGTTCGGCATGATCATCGCTGTTCCGTCCTTTATCCTCTGCGGCTATACCTGGCCCCTGGAAGCCATGCCCCGAATTGTACAGCAGGTTGTCAAAGTCCTGCCGCAAACCTGGTTTTTCCAGGGAATAAACTATTTGACCTTTAAAGACCCGGGCTGGACTTTCATGTCCCCCTTCTTTTCAGCCCTGCTGGTGATTGCGGCGGTCAGCTACGCCGCCGCCGCTGTGATCGCTTCCCGGAGCTGAAGGGCCGGCCCGGCGGGGCGCGCCCGGTTGGGATTACGGTAAAAGCATTACAGAAGCATGACCACAGTGGCTGCCGCCACCCGCCGGGGCAGGCCGGAAAAGATGAACCGCCCGGTCACCGGGCAGTCGAGGAGTGAGTCCCTTTGAAACAAGTGGCAGCCATCGCCTATTACGAAATGATCCACATTCTAAAAGATAAAATTCTTCTCCTGCTGGTGTTTGCCGTCCCCCTCCTCTACGCTTCCCTCTGCGGCGCGGTCTATTTTTCGGGGCTTCTCACAGATATCCCCCTGGCCGTGGTCGATCTGGACAACTCCGGGCCAAGCCGTGAAGTGGTTGCGGCCTTTGAAAACTCCCCGCACTTTAAGATCGTCCGGGAGATCTACACCTATCCCGGTCTGGAAAAGGGGATGAAGGAAGGGTCCGTCCGGGCCGGCGTCGTCATCCCCGGGGATTTTGGGACCAAAATCACCGGGCGCCGGAATGCGGAGGTTTTAACAGTTTATGACGCCTCAAACCTGATTTGGGGCTTAAATATCCGGAAGTACACCCTGGAGGTCATCAGCTCCTTTAATGCCGGTTATACCGCTGCCCGCCTGGCCGGCCAGGGCCTGACGGCGCCGGAAATCAGCAATACCCTGAACACCGGGCGGGGTAATGTCGAGGTCTGGTACAACCCCACTTACAACTACGCTAACTACATCTTGATGGGGCTGTACATGATCATAATACAACAAATAGGCCTGCTTTGCGTGAGCCTGACCGTAACCAGGGAGAAGGAAAAAAACAGCTGGCTCCAGTATCTCTGTGCGCCTGTGGCTGCCTGGAAGATCTTCCTGGGAAAGTCCCTTCCCTATTTTTTTACCAACCTGATGAACTACGGCCTGCTGATTTGGTTTGCCCGAAGCGCAGTCCAGGTAAAAGTTGAAGGGTCAACCGGTTTAATCCTTTTCCTGGGCTTGCTTTACATCGTTACCATTACCTCCTCCGGTTTTCTTCTGTCCCTTTGGGCGGCCAACTCCCTGCAGGTAACCCGGTACCTGCTGCTCCTGTCCGCACCATTTTTCATGATCTCCGGCTACTGCTGGCCCCCGACCCACATGCCGGAGCTGATCAACAACGCGGCCCGTTTGGTTCCCCTGACCTGGATGGCGGAGGCCTTAAGGCTCGTGGCCGTAAAGAACCTGGGCTACCCCTGCCTGGCCAAACATGCCCTGGCCCTGACCGTCATGGCCCTGATTTCCACGTTCTTTGCCCTGACTTTCAGCAAGCGCAGAAAACCTCCCGCTCCGGAGGGGCTGAAGGTTAACTGCGGGGCAACCTGCCCTAAAAGGGACTAGCAATAATGAACGGCGTAAAAAGCAGGCGGGACCGGTTGAAGAAATCCTTGCGAAATCTATACTCAAGGCATTTATGCTTCCACCAGCGGACTGCCGCAACCGGTCATATTCTCTGGTTAAACTGTATTCCGCATAATTGCGGAATAAAATTCAGGCGGATATAGCCGGTAAAATAAAATTAGCAGATTTACACAAATAATAATGAACAATGTATACCAGGAATCTCAATTATCGGCTATAATAAAACTGGAAATTATTTAGTCATATCATAAATAGGGATCTGTAGAACTTGGCCGGGACCCAAATCTTAACAAGCAAAACCGGCGGCACCACACTACCCCGCCCCCGTCTGCTGCGAACAGTTAAAACCCATAGGCCGGACAGACCGCATCCGAAGCTATATTTATGATAAGGAGCGGATTCATGTACCCGGCAGCAGTTATTGACCGGTACTATGGCGTAACTAACTAAATACTTTTTCCCAAAGCCCGTTTTTTTATGATAATATGGAAATTAATAAGCTTGTACATATTTAAGACAAAAATGCCTGATAAAACTGCTGCGGCTTGCTGCTATAATTATGTAATTATGGGTGACATATATGCTATTCTCACGTCAAATCATTCACACTCGAATATTCTCTTAATCTATCGTCTTGCAGATTTCCATATTTTAGAGTTGCCTAAGAGTTGCCTGATTTTTGGTTAATTGAGCACCTGTGGATAATAATGACCTTGAAAGATACAAGGGAGGTGGCATATTACTGCTGGAAACAATGATTTTTATTTTTCAATCATCTAATCGTTTTACAAATTACTTTAAAGAAAGAGGGGTACTATGACAACAAGAATTGCAAGTAATAACTCTATTTTTAAACGTCTTTTGCGCAATGCAGGCAGCATATTCCTCCTTTTAACCGTGCTCACCGGCATTTTTGCAATGGCAGCCCCGCAAGCTTCTGCCCAGGGGAATCCAGTACCGGTTCAAACCTTTTATGTGCCTTTCGCGGAAGACAATTTGCTGCAAGCATTCCGGACGATTACCGGCACAACGACGCCGAAGAATCCCTTCACGACTTACATCTCAATAGCAGCTATTGCCGATAACACCATCATCTATTACGACCAATGGGAAAACGGTTATGATCCTGATATCGCCAACCCGTCCAATCTCTACAGCGCGGAGAACCCGGGAGGCACACAGATATGGGGTGACGGCGATCCAGCCAACGGAGCGCCTCCGGGATTCCCGGAGGATATCATCAATGCGGGCAATGTGATCATTCTCAATAACAGCTTTGAGACTTCTACCCTGAAGGATGTAATCGATTTTGACGGCCGGGATAAGATTGCCTCCAGCAAGAACATCACATTAAGCCGCACAGGCTGGGCCGACGGCTCAGGCACATTATTAGCCGGCTGTGTCGAAATGTATGACACCAGCCTTTGGGGCACGTATTACCTGGTTCCCGTGGGGGAAAATATTCCTGATGGCGAAGACTATCAGATATTTGAATATACAGGTCTGGAGATCATGGCCGGCGAAGGCGGAGCGTTTGTGCAGGTGGATGCTGACGCCGATGGTTCCTTTGAAACCCAATTAGATTTAGCCGAAGGACAAAGCATAAGTGTAAATGGCGGCGTGTATGTCGGGGGCAAAGTCCAATCTGACCGGCCGGTGCAAGTTGATATTATCACCGGCGACATAGGGTCAAGGTATGGAAGCCGCGACTCGGTCCTTTTGCCCGTGGACTTCTGGTCAAATAGCTATTACACTCCCGCATCTACCAGCACTTCCAATCCTAACTATGGTACTTCAGTCTGGCTGTATAATCCCGGCGAAAGCAATCTTGAAGTAACTTATACGAGACGGGAAAGCGGCGTTTTAACTTCGGACAGCTTAACTGTTCCCGCCGGTTCATACTTTAAACAAGTTCTGCCCGACGGCACCGGCGCACATTTCTTCGCCGGATCCGACTTTTATGCCTTTTCCGCCACTGACTCTACCGACTCGACTTTTACGGGAACAACACCCCGCAACTACACCCGCAACCAGTATTATGACTGGGGATTCACCCTGATTCCCCATGACGCGCTGACTCCCCAGCTGCTGGTTGGTCTTGGGATAGGCCGTGACCCCACTTCGTCTACCAATCCAACTGAAAACGGCAATCCGCTTTGGATTACCACTGTCGGCAACGGCGACACCCCCGAAACCGTCTACGTGGACTACGACGCCGATCCCAATACAGGAGCTCATGAAGACCCCTACGGCAACAAATATGACATCTCACTCCAGCTTAAGGAACTGGAACAGGCCAAGATTTATGATATCGACGGGGACCAGTCCGGCTTGCTGGTGTATGTCCTGAATACCGATGTTAAACTGGCAGGCGCCTGGGGACAGGATCCCGACGTGGCCAGCATCGTCGCGCCCGGTCTCGATGTGGGCACCAGCGTGCCGCCCTGCCCGCTCTTCTCGGCGGGCAAGAACGGTGTTTTGAAAGAAGACAGTGACGGGGACGGCTTTATTACTCCCGGGGACACGATTCAGTATACCGTGGTTATCAACAACATCGGCCGCGTCCTGGTGGCCAATATTCACCTGGAAGACACCCTGCCCCAGGATACGGTTTACGTACCAAACAGCACTTATTTCGGCATCGTTCCAATACCTGACGACGTTACTGGCGTCACAGCATTCCCCCTGGACGAAAGCGGAGTGGACCTCGGCCCCTTGCCGGTCCGCCAGTCTTTTACAGTGACTTTCCAGGTAACCATTAAGGGTTACGCGGATTTGTCAGAAAGCACTTCTGTGCTCCTTAACAACGCCTGGGTTACAGGTCTGGACACCACCCTTAAAGTCCACGATACCACACCTATATTTGGCGGGATCGGCGATTTAGTCTGGAACGACGCGAACGGCAACGGCATCCAGGACCCGGGCGAAAAAGGCATTCCCAATGTTACAGTGAACCTCTATAACAGTGACGGGACAATCCTTCTGGACACCACCACCGACGCTAACGGCAACTATTTCTTCAACGGGCTTTTACCCGGCTCCTATACCGTCGGCTTCGTTGCCCCTGAAGGCTATAAATTTTCCCCGCAAAAGGAGGGAACAGATGATACACTTGACAGCGATGCAGATCCAGCCACCGGCGAGGCTTCAGTTACTCTGACCGGCGGACCGGGCCTGTTGAACCTCTCCATTGACGCAGGCTTAGGCCCCGGAGCGCTGACCCTGGAGAAAACAGCCACACCTTCCACCTACAAGAAGGTGGGTGACGTTATCAGCTACAGCTACAAGCTGATAAATACCGGCGACATACCTTTGACCGGTCCCTTCTCAGTAACCGACGATAAGGTTGTCACAACTTCAACGGAGAATGTAAGCTCCAGCCGCACCTTGAATCCCGGCCAGTACATCATCTTTACCGCCAGCTACTACGTCACCCAGGCCGACCTGAACGCGGGCAGCGTCACTAATACCGCCCAGGGTCATGGTGTATTGGAGGACCAGACAATTAAATCCAACATTGATGAAGCGACAGTTGTCGCAGTCGACAGAGATATTATAAATACTTGTACAGGGGAAATTTCTATTGAGTCCCTTAACAAAAATGCCGTTAGCGGCGCCACCAACGCAATGGACGGAGCTAAGATCAGCATTTATGTTTCAAAAATCCTTAAAACGAGAAGTATTAATATTATCACAGAAGATGGCGATATTAAGTGTGTTAAAGAAAGATGCGTCAACCTATTCAGCGGGCAGGCAACTGCTAAAAACGGCGCCTGGGTTTTTGAATTTCCTGATGGCCACGACCTGAGCGACGGAAAGTACATCGTCCGGGTGTATTTGAACAACTCAGACAACTGCTGTGTAGCAGATTGTGTGATACAAACGATAAATTAGGCGGGTATACAAAACGCAAAACGATATGCTGCATGAAAAAAGGGTGTCAAGAGGCTTGTTCTCTTGACACCCTTTGATGTGCGCCCGGGTATTTTAATCCTGCACAGAAAGAAACAATTACTATTAAGATTTTATCCCTCGTCTTCGCTTTTCTCCGGCTCGCAGCAGGGGATTTCGCTTTCATAAATGAAGGTATCCTGCCTGACCTCGTTGACATTTAATCTAAGTAAATCCGGGCGGGTGTAATGCCCGCAAACATCAAAATCAAAGCGGGTTTCTTCAATTTGACCAAGATCCAGTATGGCGTATTCGATGCCCTCCCTGTCCCAAAGCGGCCCCGCCAGGTACTCTCCATAGGGGTTGATGATGGCGGACCCGCCCCGGTGCAGCACCTCGGGCTGATCAGCCAGTTCTTCATAGCAGTACAGGTCAGTGGGATAGGCGGACTTGGTCAGGTACTGGTTGCAGGTAATTACGAAGCAGCGGCCCTCCAGGGCAATATGCCGCATGGATATCTGCCAGCTGTCCCGGGCGTCAAAGGTGGGAGCAAGATAGATGCGCACACCCTTGCCGTACATGGCGGATCTTAGCAGGGGCATGTAATTTTCCCAGCAGATGACGGCGCCCATCTTGCCGTAAGGGGTATCAAAAACAGGCAGCGTGCTGCCGTCACCTTCGCCCCAGATGTATCTTTCAGCAGCGGTGGGTTTTATCTTGCGGTGCTTGCCGAGAACCTTGCCGTCCGGCCCGAAGAACAAGGCAGTGCAGTATACCGTGGAGCTGTTTGTTTCCTTCTCGATAACACCCAGCACGACATAGGCGCCGGCCTGGGCCGCTGCCCTGCCGATCTTATCCGTCTCCGCCCCGGGAATCAGGATGGCATTGTCATGGTAACGGCGGTAATCCTTTCTTCCTTCTATTGTTCTCATGCCAACGCGAACACCAAAATACATGCCTTTGGGATACCCACCGACAAATGCCTCGGGAAATAACATAATCCTGGCGCCATTGGCCCCGGCCTCCTTGATAAGCGCGCAAACCTTCTTAATCGTGGAAGGAGTGTCGAACATAGCCGGAGTTGCCTGGACAATTGCAACCTTTACACTTTTTTCTTCAGACATTAGAATAACCCCCCAAGATTTTTAGACTTGATCAAACCTGCGCTAACTTTAAGAAGCAAGTTTTATGCCAAAAAACAATCAAAAATGAAAAGGCAACAGGCCGGTTCAGATATAAGCACAAAAGGCACGTTATCCAAATTTATGGCAAACCGAAATGAGATCCTGGCGATGAAATCAGCAACCAAGTTCTATCAACACCCAATTTTGTCAAAGACCGGGGACCTAACCAAATCCGCCCCTGGACCTGTATGCCGCCCGGTATTCATTGGGTGAAAGACCCTGGCTCTGTTTAAAAACCCGGCAAAAATAACTGACATCGCGGTAACCTGCATCAAAGGCTATTTCACTTACAGGTTTATAAGTCAACAACAGTAACTTCTTGGCATAATTAAGTTTGGTATTTGTCAGGTACTTTTTAAAGGACAAGCCCGCCTCCTTGCTGAAGATCCTGCTCAGATAGCAGGGACTGACATGCACATGCCTGGCGGCGTCTTCCAAAGTAATTTCCCTGGAGTAATTCTCCCTGATGTAGTTTTGAGTAACCCTGACTATTGAAGCTGCAATGTCCTTTTTCCCTTTAATAACATCAATTATTTCATTAACCGCCGCACGGAAGGATTCACCCAGCTGGCTGATGTTGTTGCTGTCCATCAAATTCCTGATATTGTTCAGGCTTAACACAGCCATTGGTTGTGTTGCAAATGTACTGGTTGCCACAACCCGGTATAGAATTATCAGCAATTCAAGGGCTGTAGCCTTTTGCAGTTCTTCGCCCAGGTTACTGTTGCGAATATTTTCCCATGTTAAATCAATGGCCCTGGCAAGCCCTTCCCAATCACCCCCGCCTATTAAATCAAACAATTCGGATCCCTTAAGGTAATGATCTTCGCACAATTGCTGACAAGCAGTTGAGCTGCAATTAAAACAGGTAAAGATTTCGTTTCCTCCGGCAAAAGAAGACCCCCGTTGATTCTCCAGAGCTTCCAGGTATGATTTCCGGATTTTCAGCGCATCCTCGTAACATCTTCCCGCTCCGATGCTGATTGAGATGCCGTTTTCCGATAACTGACGGATAATCGCCTTTCCTTTGCGGTGGCAAAAGCTATAAAAGGTTTCAGCCCCGTTTTTGCAAACAGAGGGGATTAACAGGACAAATTTTTCAGCCATTACCGGTGTTACCAGAACAGACGAACAATCCCGGAAAACATCCTGGATAACCCCATATACCCTTTGCCTGGTTAGTTGGTTCTTAAACTCGTTTGTTGATTCGGCCACGGCCCCCGTTTTCTCAATTCCAAGAACCATCACCAGCGCGGGAAACAAGTCGATGCCAAGGATGCTGGCCCGCTGTTTAAGCTCCTGCTCACTGGAAATGTTACCATTAACGAGATCATAAATAAATGACGATTGGATATAAGGCCACAATTCTGATAGTTGTTCTCTGATTCTTCGATTTTCTTCCAGCAAGCGGGCCCTTTCCTCCATTTTGCCGATACAGGCGTCCAATACTTTTTTTAGCTCCCTGGGGCGCACTGGTTTCAATAAGTAACCCACCGTCCCAACATGGAGGGCCTTCTGGGCGTAGTCAAAATAGTCAAAGGCGGACAATACTATAACCCTGGCTTCGGGATGTGCTTTGATTATTTCCTCCGCAGCCTCTAAACCCGATCTGCCGGGCATTTTAATATCCATTAAGATAATGTCCGGCCTTAAACCTATTGCCAAATCCACAGCTTCGTTGCCATTTCTAGCCTCACCAATAACCTGGAAAGCTGGCATTGTTTTTTCTATGATCAGGCGAAGGGCCGTTCTTTCCAGCTTCTCATCGTCTACAATCAGTACACTGTACATAATAATGTTCCTTTAGTCCTTGGTGATAAAGGGCAGGGTAACAGTTACCCTGAAGCCTTTTCCGGCCGGATTTAGCTGCAAGCCATAGGGTGGACCGAAATAGTGCTGGATTCTTTGATGAACGCTGATCAGGCCCAGACTTTTTAGTTTTCCGCCGGAATAAGAACCTTTACCTTGAATAAGCTGTCGCAGCTCCTCCAATTTATTTTTAGTGATACCCACACCTGTATCAATTATTTCAATAACTACATTGTTGTCCATTTCAGCAGCCTTAATAGTTAAGGTTCCACCCTCTATTTGCGGCTCCAGTCCATGAACAATGGCATTTTCCACCAGTGGCTGAATAGTGAATTTAGGCAGGGCCGCCGCCCTGACATCGTCACATATTTCATATACTGCGGAAATTCGATCCTCAAACCTGGCCCCCTGGATTGCCAGGTAGTCGTTAACATACTTTAGCTCTTCCTCCAGGGATATTATTCTGTCCGTATGTTTGAGCAGGCTTCTTAACATATCCGAAATGGAATAAATCAGTTCCTGGGTTTCATAGGCCCCTTCAGCCAGCGCAACCCGCCCCAGGGTGTTCAGGCAGTTAAATAAAAAATGGGGGTTAATCTGGGCCAATAAGGCCTTATACTCCGTTTCCTTGAGCAGGTTTTCCAGTTCCGCCTTGGCCCTCATCTCTGTCATCAATTGTTTTTGAATAATGTTGACGGCGCCCATCTCCACAATGTAATTGGTCATTAAAGTCATCATTTCCAAAGCGGTTATTAGTTTTTCTTCGGTTACAACCTCAATCTCCTCCAGATAGGGGCGCAGCAGGCTTTCATCAATATTAAGGTCCTTGACCCTTTTCTTTATATCGTCGTAATCCAGTTCCTCACCCTGCAGGACAACCTGGCCGCATAAAAAATTTCCCAGGTGATGGTTGTTCAGCACGATGGGCATTGCCGCATCAATTAACCCCGCATGGCATTTATAAAAGATTGCTTCCCCCTTGCGCGCCGCATCCATGCTTTTTTCCCGGTCACATTCCTCGCACCTTTTTTTACCTTCAGGTAAGGAACGAATCAATTTGCAAAACCTGGTGAACGTATCAATTTTAGTTAGCGGACGTCCTTCCGTATCGGTTATAACGCTGTGCACCCCTGTAACCTGGGTAAACTTATCCTGTATGGTATTGAGAATTTTGGTGTTCACGAAATCCACCAGGAGAAGTCCGTTGGATTGAGGTGAAGTCAAATTGGAGGGTTGCATGCGGTAGCCTCTAAATATATCAAAACCACTATTCACTGCAAACACCTCTCCTTCCTATGTTTAGGAGTGCGAGGATAAAATATTTTATTGAAATGCCGCCACGGGTCAAAACCAAAACCTATTTCAATTTTAGCAAATAAATTCTAAAGATTCAAACCACACCTGACCTCATTACTTTGGTTGGATTGGTTCCCTTTGCCGGGAATCGCCCGGGGTCCCTTTTCGATTTGAACCCCGTTTCCCCGCTTAAATCCTGCCCTCATCTAACCTTACATCGCCGGGAAACCCCGTCAAAGCCATGGTTTTTTCGGCCTCATTTCCGGTCCGATGTAATAACCTTGTCCAATTTAGTGAATATTTTTACATCTTTTTGCAACCTGATTTGGCTTGCCCTTTCATAAAGTATTTTATAACAAAAAACTATCAGGGAACGATAAGTCCCTTTCATGACTTTAAACATGTCTTTTCCTAAAATAGACTTAGCGGATCAGCGGAAAGCTGCCTTCGGCTTGAGGCAAAGGGACGTTTCAGACCCGTCCGGAAATAAACAAAGGAGGGATAAAAAAGGCGGCAAGGTCTGGCAGTGTTGGGTGACGGTCGCTAAAGCACGGTTGTTCCATGAATTGAAAGATTGGAGGCAATAAAATGGCCATCGCAAAAACCATGCTGGAATACGGTTTGGAACCCTTTGATAACGACTGGGGCACGGGAACATCGGGTATGGGGGACGGCAATTTTTCTCCTTTTGCCAGGATCAACAAGTTAAGAAAAGAATTTTTGGATACCCCCCACACCATCGACGAAAACAGGGCGGTTATCTGGACCGAAACCATGAAGAATAATGTTGAAAAACCCTATATCGTAAGATGTGCGGAAGCATTCCGGGAAGTACTAAGAGAGGTTCCCATCTATATCAATGACAACCTGATTCTCGGCGACATGGCGGCGCCCCCCAGAAGCGCGCCTGTTTTTCCGGAGTTCTCCTATGATTGGTTCATCGATGAATTTGATAACGCTCCCTTTAACAAAAGGGATGGCGACCGTTTTGAGTACACCAAAGAAACAGAGGAAGCTCTAAGGGCCATTCACCCCTACTGGAAAAACAATACCGTACACGATCTGGCTAAAAGCCTCATGACCGATGACGAACTCAAGGGTGAAGCTGCCTATGGCAAAGGGCTGTTCCTTCCGGGCAACTATTTCTTTGGGGGAATTGGCCACTGTTCCCCCCGTTTTGAGATGCTGTTAGCCAATGGCTGGAAGGGTATGCGCGAAAAAGTAGAAAAGAAGATGGCTGAACTGGATCTAACCCTTCCTGAAGGCATCAGGAAAAATAATTTTTACCGGGCGGAATTGATCTGCCTGGAGGCAATCACCACATATATCCGGAGATACGCCGAAAAAGCAAAGGAAATGGCTTTCGCCAGGAAGGATAATCAACTCCTGAAGTGCGCCGGGGCTTGCGACTGGATTGCCGAGAATCCGCCCAGGACTTTCCATGAGGCCATTCAGATGGCGTGGTTCATCACTGTTGCCATTTTGATTGAAGGAAACGGGCATTCAATTGCCTACGGACGTTTTGATCAGTATATGTACCCCTTCTATAAAAAAGATCTGGAGGATGGTAACGCCACCAGAGAGTTTATGCAGGAATTGATCGAGTGCTTCTGGCTCAAGGTCTGCGAACTCACCAAGATCAGGGATGCGGGCTCTACCCAGGCTTTCGGCGGCGTCGAAATAGGCGGGCCGTCCCTGACCCTTGGCGGAGTGACACCCGGCGGCGAAGACGCCACCAATGAACTGAGCTTCATGGGTATTGACGCGCTGGCTCATCTCAGGCTGCAAGCCCCCTGGATAACCACCAGGCACCACCTGAATCAACCTTACGAATGGTGGGTGAAATGCACCAAGGTGGCCAAAATGGGCTTTGGCTTACCCTCCTTTTTTAATGATGAAGTGATCATCCCCAGTATGGTCAACCGGGGCAGAACAATTGAGGACGCCCGGGACTATAACGCTCTTGGCTGTGTTGAACCCGATGCCGGCGGACGTGAATACGGCTGGCACGACGCCTGTTTCTTTAATATGAACAAGGTGTTTGAACTGTCGCTTAATAATGGCCGGTGCATGACCTGTAATGAAAAATGTTTCCGCTATCCCATATGTGCAGGCGCAGGGGGACAGCTGGGGATCCCAACCGGTTCGCTGGCTGATTTCAAATCATTCGAAGAAGTTGAGCAATCCTATGATAAACAGATGAAATATTGGGTGGATCGCCTCATCTCATTCCTCAATTGTGAAGATATCGCCCACCAAACCCGAAAACCCCTTCCCTATTTGTCAATTTTAATTGAAGACTGCATCGACAAGGGTATTGACGTAACCGCCGGCGGGGCCAGATACAACTTTACCGGCCCCCAGGGTGTGGGAACAGCCAACGTGGCGGATGGACTGGCGGCAATTAAGCAGCTGGTCTTTGACGAAAAAAAGGTTACCGGGGCAGAGTTCCTGGATGCGCTGAAGAAGGACTGGAAAGGACACGAGGCTTTATACGCGCTGGTAAACAGCAGCAAGGTTCACCATTACGGCAACGACGACGAGTATGCCGATGAGCTGGCCAGGTTTGCCGCCCTTTCTTACTGCAAGCACCTGGAAAAACGCCCGAATGCCCACGACGGAATCTTCCAGCCGGGATTGTATCCGGTATCGGGCAATATACCCGCCGGCGCCATGCAGGGCGCCACACCGGACGGAAGAAAAGTGGGAGAGCCTGTGGCCGACGGAGTGTCCCCGGTCCATACCCTCAGGGGCTCACACGATATTTCCGGTCCGACCGCGGTGGTTAAATCTGTATCCACCCTTGATCACGGCATAGCTTCCAACGGGACTTTGCTTAATATGAAGTTTACACCCTCAACCCTTATGGGTGAAGTAGGGGACGAAAACTTTATAAATATGATGAAAATCTACTTCCAGCGCAAAGGTATGCACAATCAAATCAACGTTATCAGCAGGGCGGTACTGGAAGATGCGGTAAAGCACCCGGAAAAATACAAGGGACTGATTATAAGGGTCGCCGGCTACAGCGCCTTTTTCACTGAATTAGACCCCAGTCTGCAACAGGATCTTATTAACAGGACGGAATTGGAGTTTTAAACTCAGGCCCGCAAGGTTCATGGGCACGATGGGAGGCAGGACTGCATGAAGATGACGCTGGATCTCGCCCTTAAAATGATCAAGGCTGCCAGGGCAAAGGCAAAGGCCATCAAGGTGCCGCAAATAATCGCTGTGGTGGATGAGGGTGGTAATCTGGTTGCCCAGCATCGCATGGACGGAGCAATTCTAGCCAGTATCGATATTTCCCTCAACAAAGCCTTCACAGCTGCCGCCACCAAAACACCCACCCATGTCCTGGGCGCGGCAGCCCAGTCCGGGGGTCCGCTATTCGGACTAAATACCACCAATAACGGCAGAATAGTTATCTTTGGCGGCGGTTATCCGGTGCAGGATGAAAACGGTGAAGTCATCGGCGCCATTGGTGTCAGCGGGGGATCGGTTGAAGAGGACATGGCCTGTGCGGAAGCCGGGCTGGCAGCATTTAATTAATTAAAGCTACCTGGGATGGACTCGTTCCATCCCAGGTTTCCCGTATGGTTCTTTTGCTTAACCAGCGGGAGGTGTTTTTGCGAACGTGTATCCGGCCCCACACCAGATTCACGTGTGGAGCCGGCGCAGCAGGCCATAAGATCAGCCCTTGCCGGCTGGAATTGAGGTGATTAAGATGACAGCAGGATCAGGGAAAAATGAACTAACGGGTGTTGTATTTAATATCCAGAGATATACGGTCCATGACGGACCCGGCACCAGGACCGAGTTGTTTTTAAAAGGATGCCCCCTTCGCTGTCTTTGGTGCGCCAATCCCGAAGGATTTAATAAAAACCAGGAGATTGGCGTATACCCGGACAGGTGTATAGGAATAGATAAATGCGGTTACTGCTTGAACCTCTGCCCCGACGCCAACTACCAAAAGATTCTTGGTATTGATGGAAATGTGGTACGATCCATTAATCGTGACCTCTGCGTTAAATGCCTGAAATGCGCCGAGGCCTGTCCGGGAAATTCCCTGGTGATATGGGGACAGCACATGACTGTTCAGGAAGCAGTGCACGAAATCCTCAAAGACCGCAGCTTTTACGGTAATAAGGGCGGTGTAACTATTTCCGGTGGTGAACCGCTGGTTCAATGGCAGTTCACCATGGAGGTTATGAAAGCCTGTAAAAGGCTGGGGATAAATACATGTATTGAAAGCACATTTTACGCGGCCTGGGATATAGTTGAACAGGTTCTGACATATGCGGATTATATCCTTACGGATATCAAGCATATGGATTCCGGCAAACACAAAGAATTTACCGGGGCGGGGAACGAATTAATCCTGGAAAACCTAACCCGGATCAGCAAGTTGAATATCCCCTGCGTCGTACGTGTGCCAGTTATCCCGCATCACAACGATACGATTGAAAATGCCAGGGCTACGGCACAATTTATTGCCGACAACATGGGAAATACGGTAAAGCAGGTCCAGCTTCTTGTGTTCCACGAATACGGGAAATTGAAATACGGCACTTTGGGGATTAAGTATCCCCTGGAGGGACGTACCTGGCCGGACAGGGTACAACAAAAGGCAAGGATCCTGGAAATGCTGGAGGCAATCAAATCCTTCGGCGTCCCGGTGGTGGTCGGAAGTAATAATAAAATAGATTGATTGGAATTAATTGCTCTCCAGCATTGCCCTATCCTCCTGGCGGGTAAGAGCCATTTGCAGCATAATCAAAACCTTAATAAAGATTTCTATATTACACGGAATTATTTATGCTCCTGATTATTTAACTTTAGAATTTTGAATATCTTCTGCGCTTAAACAACAAGGCGATGGTTATTCCTGCTGTAATAAGCGCCACTGATACCAGCAAAGGCCTGGCTAAAGCATTTTTGTCAATGCGTGATTGTTGTTGCCCGCTCATACCCATTAGGCGATTGCCATCGGCGCCTTCCGGCGGGCGCATCCCCCCAAACATTATTTGATCCCGGCTGCGGGCCATCGTTTCCAGCATATCATTAGAGATACCAAGTTTTTCGGCTTTTTCTCGCACCTCAGCGGTGAGCTCACCCGCCTGACTGATTTCCTGCCTTAGCGCCTCTATGTCCTCCATGTCCACACCCTCCGGCAGCGGCGACATCCTGCCGGGCTGTCTGGCGCCGTTTTCCTGCCCCTCTATATCAAAATTACCGCCGGGACGCTGTTGATCAGGTGGCCCCTGAGCATCACCACCGGGCATACCCCGAGCATCACCACCGGGCATACCCCGAGCATC
>CAZCGU010000005.1:0-61163 GCA_964498525.1 uncultured Pelotomaculum sp. | reverse complement strand
CGGGCATACCCCGAGCATCACCACCGGGCATACCCCGAGCATCACCACCGGGCATACCCCGAGCATCACCACCGGGCATCCCCTGAGCATCACCACCGGGCATCCCCTGAGCATCACCACCGGGCATACCCCGAGCATCACCACCGGGCATCCCCTGAGCATCACCACCGGGCATACCCCTGCCCATGCCTGATCCGTTACCGTTATTGGTGGAGGGTATTTCCCCGTCGAGCTGCTTACGGATTGATTCGGATACGTCGGCGGCAAATACCAGGATATCGGGGGTATTGTTGCCGAAACCCCGTGCCCCGCTCATTGGGAAGCCATTACGGACGGTATCTTCATTTTTTTTCCCCTGCCGGCCTGCTGTCAATCCTGCCGTTTCTTTATCCGCCTCAGTACCGCCGGTGTCCGTGCCGGAAATACTTTTCTCAAATTGTTCATAAGTGACAAAGGCCGTGGGATCGTTCCTGACATATTCGGAAATCAGTCCGCTCAGCCGGTAGGTTTCGGCCTCCAAATAGCCGCCGCTTAAATAGTTGGCGACGATTTGCTCCAGATAACCATGATAGGTTCTCAGATAATTTTCGTCTGCCAATAGCCTGGCGATAAGAGGCCTGTCGGCAAGCGCCCCCTGGGTCGGTTCGTCGATATATAACCTGGAAGCATCGCCGCCGAAGTTAAAACCACCGAAGGACATGTTTAAGTCCCAGGGAAGTATGGTAAAAACACCATCCTGCTCATAAAGATAGTAATTATGAGCGAAGTTGCCTTGATAGCTGTCGAAGTTGACCAGGGCCGTATTAACGGCAATGTATCTTAGCGCCGCGTCAACGTCGAGGTATTTCTCTATATCGCCGCCGTTATTTAACACCTCGATCATCTTAATCAGCTTGGACCAGTCGGCGTTCTTTAAAGTGCTTTTTACTTCCAAACCTGTGTAGTCCGTAGAACCGTCGCCGTTATATTTAAGGGTATTGCCCACGGATTTATACAAATCACCGGTGATGTTTCCGAAATTCCTTTCCAGATAAGGCTCCAATATGCTTTCTACCGCGAGGTAAAGCCCAAAATATTCGCCGTTTACAGACACAGCTGCGTAGGAAAAGGCAGGAACGCTTACACCCATTTCCTCAAAAATCTGGTAGGAAAGATATTCCCGCATGGAGGAAGGATCTGAAAAGCAATTGTTCAGGTTCAGTTGAGTGAGTCCCGCCATAGTCTGGCTTTCTGCTATGTCGTTAAAATTTATCTTAAAGCTGTACCTGTTGCTGTCGCTGTCGGCAACCGATCTGAGGCTGGAATTGCCCTTGGGCCTTATTCTTACGGAAGGATAAGTATCTCCGTTTACATCAACCGCTGCCGTGACGAATTCCTCTGCAGTGGGGTTAGCCATCATTTTGTCCCAATCCGCCTCATCGATTTTAATATTTACTTCCATAACCTCGTCCCTTTGAAAATACCTGGTCACATAATCGTCCCCGTAGACTGTTACGGTCCCGGCGCCGAAATATTTATAGGCCAATATGAACAGACCCGAAAAAAGTACCAGCACCAGGGATAATAAAATGATCCTGGTTCTTATCATAAAAATCAACTCCTTTACGATGCGTATTCTCCGTTAAAACTTACCAGAGCGGCGTTTGTTATTCCCGATATGGCCGACAGATCGTTTATAAACTTGGTCTCCCCGTTTTTCAATCGTATCTCATATACCATTTCAATGCCTTTTTCCGCGGTAACGGTTTTGGACTTCACGCGGTATTTGTTGAAAACCTTTCTCATAAGGCTCACAGCACTGCCTTCGGCTTGCTCATCCGTACAGTTGACGATTACGATGTAAGGTGTTTCAACTATATTGCGGCTGACAAAAGCAATAAGTACGATGCCGATAATTACTGAACCCAGCACCGCCAGGGGGATAAGACCGGCGCCAATGACTATGCCCGCCACTATTGACCAGAAAAGGAAGACTAAATCCATCGGATCTTTGATCGGGGTACGGAAGCGAACAATGGACAATGCGCCCACCATGCCGAGAGCGATGATTACATTAGAAGTTACGGCCAGGATAACCATAGTGGTCAGCATGGCCAGCAGCACGAGCGAAATGTTAAAAGCCCGTGAATACATGACCCCGCCAAAAGTTTTTTTATAGATAAGATATATGAACATGCCCACCAGGAAAGCGGCCGTTATGGCCAGAGCCGCGTCGGTAAAGGAAAAACCGGAGGTCTTTTCCAGAAAACTGGATTTAAAAATATCGTTAAAGTTGAATTCCATTTAAACCACTCCCTTTTAATGCTGGATTATATGTTTAGCTCAATGTTTTACGCTATAAATACCACCACCAGTAAAACTAATTCCCTTAACTTTTAATGCTGGATTACATGTTTAGCTCAATGTTTTACATCAAGCCGCGGGAGGCCGTGTTATACAGACGGCAGGCTGCGTATTTGGAAAACGCTGCTGAAGTGCACTTGTTTAATTGCACGATGTCCTGGATAAACTCCGGCAAAAAGCCGTCATACTTAACCTCAAGAACACAGATTCTGGAATCCATGGCTTTTGCGTTTGGCAGGGCGGCATCAAAGAGGTCAAGGGAGCTTACGGACGTCCTGATATCACTGTCTATAGTCACCCGTACATTCCCGGCAGGATAATGATACGCTTCCCGCATATAGTCTACTATTGTTTTGGGTTCCAGCCTTTCCGTCCTCAGCTTCAGGTAAAACTCCCTCAGCAGCGGCTGATCCGCATCTTTCAGAAATAAGATATTGCCGCGTAGGATATCCTGTACCCTTTCTTTGTCTAATCTTACGTTGAGTTTGGCTGTTTTGTTGTAGTGCTTGATCTTTTTCTCCAGGCGGATGAAACCATGGTTATGATTGTAGAAACGAAAACGGAATTTTTCCTTTAGGGGCAGCCCTTCCATCTTTTCAACAAGGGCCTTGTCCCCCGGCGTATCGAAATACAAGCTGCGGATATGGTATCTGCCGTCGGGACCGGCATTTTTATCGGTACGCAGCACGCAGGACAGCCTGCTTCTGATAACCAGCGCATCCGCCACAGTAACGACATGTTTTAATTCATTGCGGTATTTTAATTTAGTAATTAATCATCACCCCACTTTCTTTTCCCCTCATTTCATACCGGAAAGATCTGCCGCAGACCTTTGTCCATTGACAGTCCTGGCGTGAGGGTCACTTGCTGTTGCGCAACTCTTTTTAATTCTAACCCGGAAGCGGGCTGCAAATCACCGAAAACAGGCAGTAAAAATGCCGCAAAACTGCGGCAAAAAAACGCGCTCAACCGGTTCACCTTCCGGGCGCGCTTTTCAGTACTTTTCCCTTTGTCCCGGCCTAAAATATGGCCGGTAATAATTTTAATGAGAGCGCAAAAAAATAAGACCCTCTAAAATAAAGAGGGGCGCGGTATGTTATGAGTTTGAAAAGACCCCGCCAAAGTTACTCTACCGGAGCAAAAATAATTGTAAAAAGGGTTCCCCAGCCGGTGTTCCGAGCTTCAATTTTGCCGTTATGCTGCAAAATAACAGACTTTACTATAGAAAGACCTATACCGTACTTACCCCCGGTGCCTTTGTAAAAACGGTCAAAGATATGCGGAAGGTCTTCAGTTGAAATGCCGTCACCATCATCGGCTACCGTTATAGTTATCCTGCCCTCCGCCCGGCGGCAGGCAAGGATGATCCTGGTTTTTGCATATCTTATGGCGTTGGAAATAAGGTTGTAAAAGGCGCGGGACATGTGTTTTTCGTCACAGCGCATATTTACCGGCATGTCATCAAACTCAAAAATGAACTGGACATTTCGCCCCGCCGCCAGACTCCTTTGACGTTCGGCACAGTTGGAAAGCAGCTCGCGCAAATCACATTCCCCGGGTTTACTGTCTTTTGTTATGCTGTCCATTCGCGAGAGATAAAGCAAATCCTCAACCATTTCGCTCAGCCGGTCAGTTTCACTAATAATCACCCTGCTCGATTTTTCGGAGCCCAGAATCCCGTGTTTGATTCCTTCAGCATTGCTCTTGATAGCTTGCAGGGGAGTTCTGAGCTCGTGCGATACATTTTGGAAAAATTGTTTTTGCCCCTTGTCGTAGGCATCAAGCTGGGCCGCCGCCTTGTTCATGCTTTCCGCCAGTTCAGCCAGCTCAATATCGCTGTAATTAAAGGAATTTCCCGAAAAATCCCCTCCGCCGATCTGTACAGCGAACCGTGTAAGTTCCCTGACGGGTTTTGCAATCAGGCCGGACAAGAAGGTAGCAATTGCCGCGGCCAGAAACCCGGCAATACCCATAACCGCCAAAAGTACCATGTTGATGCGATCTGCAAAGGATTTTATGGCCGTCATGTCGATATAGTATATTAAATAGGACACGGCGTCGAAAGGATTTGGCGAAATTTCAGCCGATACAAAATAGTACTCCCGTTCGGAAGCATTAATCCGTGCAATTTCGTTGCTTTGCAGGTTTATCCGCTCCTGTTTTAACTGTGCGGCCAACGCTTGTATTTCATCAAATTTCCGTATAAAGTCCATGCTCGAATTAGGGAAAATAAGCTCATAATTATCTGAAACAACTATTGTCTCCGCCTTGTCCATGGGACCGCCCGGCAGCCTGCGCATATCGGGGAAGAAATCATTCTCAGGCGCCGGCGGTGGCTGTCCGCCCGGCGGGGACTTTGGCGGGAGCGACCTGTCATCCACCAGCTGCCTGGCATATTGAAGTTGTTCGTTTACGCTGTTTTTGATGTATTCTCCAACCAGCAGGTTAAAAACGGCCAGAACCATTAAAAAAATTGCCGCGATTAGCGAAAGCACCATAACCAATATCCTTGTGCGGATGCTTATCTTGCGCCCGCTGAGGTTAGTCACCGGCTTCACGCTCCTTGAGGCGAAAGCCAAAGCCCCATACCGTATCGATTACTGTCCTGCTGCCCGATAGTTTCTTGCGCAGTCTTCGTACGGTGTCATCCGCGGCGCGAGTCTCTACTTCGCTGTTGTATCCCCATATTTTGCCGAGCAGTTCGTCCCTGGATATGGCCCTGTCTTTGTTTTCGATGAGGTAGCATAAGAGCCTGTATTCGTTGGGTGTCAGCTCCAGGGGAGCACGACCAAGCAGAGCAGTTTTGCGATTGATGTTTATTTGAACGTCGGCAAAGGTAAGAACACGCTGCTGAGAATTATCTTGACCCTTATCAAATTCTATCCTGCGGAATATTGCTTTAACGCGCATGACAAGAGACAAAGCGGAAAACGGCTTGGTAAAATAATCATCGCTGCCGAGGTTTATACCAGTAGCGTAGTCCAAGTCGCTGTCACGCGCCGTGAGCATGATTATGGGCACCGTGCTGATATCGCGCAATTCCGAGCATATGGTAAAACCGTTAGATCCCGGCATCATAACGTCGAGGATCACAAGATCGCATGGTTTTTCTTTAAAAGCCGCAAGCAGCTTGTCACCGCTTTCGAAGGCGGTGACACAGTAACCTTCACTTTCGAGAAAAGATTTAATTACATCACGTATGTTTGGTTCGTCATCCGCGATATATATATCCTTAGGCATGGCTGAATTCCTCCTGCTTCCTTTATTTTAAACAAAGTATCGCGAATTAGCCAGCTGGATTTAAAAGCAACCCACATCGTAAGATGGCAACCGCGTAAAACCAAGAGCCCCTTTGGGATATTACCATCTTGATTTCTAATTTTTCACGCGAAGGTCCGCCCATATTCCGGGGCAGGCGGATTTTACTTTCCCTGCCCTCGACATTTCCTTTTTTCTTTGATGTACCTTATTCAAAGATTCCTTGTATGTTATATGCCTGGATCATTATCAATCCCACAGAACAGAATCATTGTCGGCAAGCTCGTCCCGACAAAATCCGTCTCGATCGCTACAGGCAGGAAAAAGCTTGCAGCATGGCCAGGAGCGGTGCAAAAACAAACTGACTTGATTCCTGCCTCAGGTTTAATCCGGTCTGATGCGAAAACAGCGCCCGGAAGAGGGGCGAAGACGTCAACCCCGCCTAAGACCATCGACAAGAAAGCCCACCCCTAATCAGTGCAACCCATGCAACAGATTAATGGCAGGCTACTACCTTACAACCGCGGCAGGAAAATTGAGCAGGATGCTCAAGCCAGTACCAGATTCATTTGCCCGTGTTTATCCGCCTTAATCCAGAAATGCACTGCAGAGTGGCTTTCCCGGTATTTGACGCCGTATTGCTGGAGTAGTTTAACTACCCTCAGCTTTGTTCGCTGTTCACTGAATGACCATTGCATTTCCAGGCATCCGGCCTCAAATAAAACGTCAATTTTTACTCCTGCGGCTTCCTTCCGGAGATTTTTCCAGAAGTCTTCGAATGTTAATAAACTATCTTTTGTATTTGAATTATTGTTTACCATCGCATAGTACCACCTCACTTTTCCAACTTTTCGGAAGATTTAAATAATATAATAATTCTTAGCTCCCAAGAAGTCAAGGTAAAAATCTATGTATTTAAGAATAAATTCATTGGAAATGCGAATAATGTTAATATATGATCGGTGATGACGAAATGAGGCTGGTGGGAGTGCGTCTAAAGAAGGCGCGGGAAGCAAAGAATTTAACTCAGGTTCAGGTTAGATCTCTGACAAATATAAATAATAAAACATTGTCCGGTTATGAAAAAGGGGTTAGTGAGCCGGACATTGAAACCCTTAAAACCCTTGCCAATTTATATGAAACAAGTATTGATTATCTTGTTGGAAATACTGACGATCCCTCTCCTCCCCAACCCAAACAAGAGAAACCAAGTTTCGAGGAGTATGTACTGGCGGCTCCGACTTTAAGAGATGCAGCGCACAGAATAGCAGAACTGCGCAATCGGTATTGTATTAATAAGGAGACATTTATACGATTGTCCGAGATGGCATATGATAAGCATAGTTTGCTTAAATCTTCAGGACCTGGCAAAACAACAGGCCAAAAGGGCAAAACTGCCGGAGGTCCCGTATTCTACGGAAAGGATGAAGACAAGAAATAAGTTTTTATATAACCTGGAAGACCGCCCCCCTGCAAGCCCCACACTCGCCATCCTGTACCTTAATAAAGATTTCCATTTACACGAAATTATTTATACTCCCGGGCCCTCCGGGTTTAATTCCCCGGGTGAAGCCCCGGTCTTAACTATCAGCGTTTTATGTATTCATATTTTTTTATTTTCAGCTCAAGAGCTTTTCTCAGCCGTATTGTTTTTACCAATTTCTCTCCGGCCTTTCCGCAACGCTGCAGCGCATCGCTGTCGGTTAAAGCTTCACCTGCTTTGAAAAGATTTAACACTTTAATCTGATCGATTACCCTGTAGCCGAGGGCCTGCAGCGCCAGGCTCATTGCTTCTGGGGTGAACCCCATGTCTTTTTCATTTTCCTGCTCGCAAACTGCTATTACAGCAGCATACTTACCCCCCAGAGCCTCATTGATGCTCAACCAGCAGGAACGGTCGTCTTCAGCAAATACTTCAAAACAATAACACCTGTCGATGAAGGCTTTCATATCAGCGGATATATTATAAAAATAGGTAGGTGAACCCAGGATGATGCCGTCCGACTCTAAAAGGAGGGGATATATTTTTTGCATGTCATCATTTATAACACACCTGTAAGTTTCTTTGCACCCTTCACAACCCTGACAATCTTTTATGGAATAATCACCAAGAAAAATTAATTCTGTTTTTGCGCCTTCTTTTTGCGCTGTTTTTAGTGCCTCTTGTACCAGGATGGAAGTATTGCCTTTTTTTCTTTTGCTGCCGGCAACGCCTAGAATTTTCATCAAAAAACCTCCATTTTCTAATTATAATCATAGGCCGCCCAGTTTGCCAGGGTGGAAAGGCTATTCACAAACCTGCGGGGCGAAAAACCTAAAAGCGATATTCAGTACTGTATCACCAGTCTATCTGCTAAAGAAGCTGCTCCAAAGGCTTTGTTGGAAATAATTCGTGGTCAATGGTCAATTGAAAATTTCCTGCATTGGGTTCGTGATGTCGTCTTTGATGGATTTTTGAGGTGTGGGGAAAATACAACTTTCTAAATTTCTTTGTTTAGAACGTCTTGTTGTTGAAACCAGGCCTCCCTCGGTTTTATAATTGGCGTACCGGCAGCGGCACGGCACGGGCAGCTCCCCCGGTATCCTGATTATCTTGTGTTAAACCCTGATTCTGCCGAACGGGAAAGTCAATGCTTTTCAATCCCTGTGATTTCCACCCCACTGTAATAGTGCCCCAGGATCGTGCGGTAGTCGTAGCCATGCAGGGCCATGCCTTTGGCCCCGTACTGACAGAGCCCCACCCCGTGGCCGTATCCGGTGGTGGTAAAGGCAACCTTCCCAGCCTCCACTTTCCAGGTAAAGTTGGTTGAGCGCAGGCCCAGCAAGTCCCGCACCGCCACGGCGGAAAAGGAACGTCCCCCTATAAGCAAACCTTTGGGCCTGCCTGCAGCCGTTTTTTCCGTAATTCTAAACTCCGGCTGACTGTTTTGTTTTGCTGAGACCGGAAGGGAGGTGAGGGTTGTGCCCAGGGCCTGGTCCACATCTTCCAGGCTAAAGGAAACAGTTTGAACGGGTTCGGGGTCCGCGTCATAAGGACAGGGCACACTGCGCAGGTAGGACGCCGCAAATTTCCATACGTCTTCGGAATTTTCCGTTCGTCCGCCGCAGGAGGCGTGGTAGGCCGGGTCGATCAGCTCTCCCCGGCAGGCAAGCACCTGACCCCTGGTTTCATCAACAGCCTGCTTTACCTTGTAATAGTGCTGGTAGTACTGAAGCGTTCCCCACCGTTCTTTCAATGCCGCCCGGGATAGCCAGGCCTGTCCGTGGCGGTGCTCGTCGCACAGATCAGCCCCCTGGTGCAGCGGATTTTCCACACCGTTTGCTCCCAGGCGCTTGACGGCATAGGTTCTGGCTGCCACAGCCTGGGCCTTTAACGCTTCCAGGGGGAACTCCGCCGGCATTTCCGCCGCCACCACGCCCACCAGGTAATCCTCCAGCTGCATTTTCACTATTTTGTCTGTACCGTGCAGGTAAACCCGGACAACTGTGGCCCCGGGGAAAAATTTAGCCGGAATTTGCCCGTTAAAAATATAGGGGAGCCCCAAAACCAGGGCAATTGAAAGAAACAGGAAGCCAAACAATAACCTGCGCAACGTAAAGCACCTCTGTCAGGTTTTTAGGTGGTGCAAAAGCCCACACGGCCTTGGGGTCTATAAGGCCAATCATTCCCGGTTGTGGATGCTGTTTCGGACGGCACAGTGCATATGGCAGCAACAGCCTGTTGCAAACTGTTTAGCAAGGATTACCGGGAAGGATACTTCATCTATATTACATTGCATGGAAAATTATAACATGCACCGTGGGATTTTTGTCAGTTAACCTTTTTTAAATTATGAAGCAAATCAACTAATCTATGAATTACAACCTGTTGGATAGTCTGTTAATTAATTTATTCTTTTGCTATTCACCCTCCGTAGTACCTTACTTCCAATAAACCGACTTATCGGATCAACAGCTTAACGCCGGCTAACCATAAAAACCTGGCTGCGCCCAGGTATCTCCGGATAAGGGAGGGTTTAAAACAGCAATTACGGTGAAAATGAAATTGCTATGCCCCGCGATCTTAGATTTGACCAACGGCCGGCGGTAAAAAACGGGCCGTCTCCCCCCGCGCCGGACACCCGCCACCAAAGCTTCAAGCGGGCGGAACAGACCAACTTCCTGTCTGTCCGGTGATACTGCCTGACATCCGCTCCCAATAGTTTCAAGCAGGCGGAATATACCGTCTCTCCGCCCGTCCGGTCAAACCCGCCGGATATCCGCTCCCAGACTCCTTAACTTTTCCTCCAGGCGATCGTAGCCCCGGTCTATATGATGAACGTTGCTGATTTCACTTTCCCCTTCCGCAGCCAGGCCGGCAATCACCAGGGCCGCGCCTGCCCGCAGATCGGTGGCTTTCACCGGGGCGCCGGCAAGACGGGGCACGCCCTGAACTATGGCTGTCCTGCCTTCGATCTTTATCCTCGCCCCCATCCGTTTCAGCTCATTGGCGTGCATGAACCGGTTCTCAAAAACTGTTTCAGTAACAACGCTGGTCCCCCTGGCGAGACTTAAAACCGCCATCAGCTGGGCCTGCATATCGGTGGGAAAACCGGGGTAAGGCATGGTTTTGATGTCCACCGGACGCAGTTGTTCCCCGCCGGTTACCCGGATGCTGCCCTCGTATTCCTTCACATTCACACCGGCCTCCCTGAGTTTGGCGGTAACCGGCTTGAGATGATCGCAAATCACGTTGTCCACCAGCATGTCCCCGCCGGTGATGGCTGCCGCCGCAAGAAACGTCCCCGCCTCGATCCGGTCCGGAATCACGGTATGAACAGCTCCGTTCAAGCGGGGCACGCCCTCCACCCGGATTACCTTTGTTCCGGCGCCCTTGATCCTGGCGCCCATGGAATTTAAAAAAATGACCAGATCCACAATTTCCGGCTCTTCGGCGGCATTTTCAATAACCGTGTTGCCCCTGGCCAGGCTGGCGGCCATGAGCAGGTTTTCGGTAGCGCCCACGCTGGGAAAGTCCAGGTAAATGCTGCTTCCGGTCAGACCGCTGGTTACAGCTTCAATACAGCCGTGGCCGTAAATAATTTTGGCGCCCATGGCTTTAAAACCCTTCAGATGCAGGTCGATGGGCCGGATACCGATGGCGCAGCCCCCCGGCAGGGGAATAACAGCCCTGCCTGTGCGGGCCAGCAAGGGCCCCATCACCAGAAAGGAAGCCCGCATCAAGCGCACATATTCATAGGGCGCCTCCGCATTCTTGAGGTCCGACACAAAAACGGTGACTTCTCCCTCGTCCCTTAAAACCCTTGCGCCCAGACCTTCGATTAATTTGCATATGGTCGCCACATCAGCCAGACCGGGAATATCCTGCAAGGTACAGGTCCCTTCTGAAAGCAGGGTGGCGGCAATAATGGGCAGGACGGCATTTTTAGCGCCGCTTACCTTGACGGTACCCTTGAGACCTTTTCCGCCGCTAACAATTAACTTTTCCACCTGATCCCCCCGCTAGTACTCCATAAATATAACCGGGGTAGCCGCGTATACGTAGGTAACCTGCTCTGCCGGGCTGGCCCGCAGGGCCACATTAAGGTTTATTTGTTTTTCGCCGTAGCGCAGATCACTTTTAAACTGCGGGCTTAAACCTGTTAAGCTGACCAGGTTGTCCTGCACGGTCTTTTCCTTAATACTGGCGCCCGCCTGGCCCATCATTTTTTCAGCTCCCGTTAAGAGTTCCCCGCTTTGCAAGGGGCTTTTAATCTTACCGGCATAAGTCACGGCTGTCAGGCACTCCCCGCCGCAGCCGTCAAGCGCCCGGCGGATTTTACGCTTAAGGGCGGCTGTCTTTTTCCCGTTTACTCCGTCCAGGCTGACCATTACGTGGGAGACCGATCCGATCCCGGCGATTTCCATGGTCTGACCCGCTATGGAAACGGCCCGGACGCCGCCCAACCGGCCTTTCAGGCTGATTCCCCGGGCATAGGGGTTTTGCCAGCTTTCATAACTGCGGCCTTCCCCAGCCAGGCCCAACCTGTCGGCAACCAGATCCGCCAGTTCCAGGGGTTCCCGGTTCCCGGCCGCCCTTTCGTCAATCCTAACCCAACCAGTTACATTTACAGAGTTCAGTTCAGCCCCGGAGCACTCAAACAATTCTGTTAGGGCGGCGTTTTCCCGTTTAACCCCCAGGATATCCCCGCAAAGAGGGGACAGGGCCAAAACCAGGAGGGAAACCGCGATAATTGCACCCAGGGCTGCCGGCCCCAGCTTCCTCTTCCAACTAAATTTTGCTAAAAAGCGTTGATTAAGCATAAGCACCCTTCCGGTGTGAGGAGTTAATATTTATACTCCTATTCTTGCCAATTATATTCGGGGGGATACTTAATCCTGTTCTGCGAAACATAGGCCCAAAAAAAATATAACCGGAACTGTTCGTCCGGTTAAAAGATCCATATGATTAACTTGCCGCGCCGTCCTAGTGGCCATCACCAGCCGCCTTCAAGCGGGTCAGAGCGCGTCTTAGGGCCAGCTCGGCCCGGAGAGTATCTATATCGGGGGTTTTGGAGGCAAGCCTTTCCTCGGCCCGCTGTTTGGCGGCCTCGGCCCGGGCCACATCTATTTCTTCAGCTCTTTCGGCAGAGGTTGCCAGAACAGTTGTCCTGTTGTTGCGGACTTCCATGAAGCCGCCGCTTACCACAACTTTAAACTTATTGCCCTCCTGCTCGATTCTCAGAACGCCGATGTTAAGAGATGTGATCAGCGGGGCGTGTTCCGGCAGTATACCCAATTCCCCGTCGGTACCAGGCGCCACCAGAAAACCCACATCCTCACTGAAAACTTTTTTCTGAGGAGTTACGATTTCCAGTCGTAGTTTCTTTTCCGACATCGCTGCGCACCCCTCTCTCTTATCCCACTAATTTCTTGGCTTTTTCCACCGCTTCGGCAATGCTGCCCACCATGTAGAAGGCGTCTTCCGGCAGGTCGTCGTACTTGCCGTCCAGGATCTCCTGGAAGTCACGAATGGTGTCTTTCAGCGTCACGTACTTGCCGGTCATGCCGGTAAAGGCTTCCGCCACGGTAAAGGGCTGGGACAGGAACTTTTGCAGTCTCCGGGCCCGGGCCACGATTAGCTTGTCTTCGTCGGACAGTTCTTCCATCCCCAGAATGGCGATGATGTCCTGCAGTTCCTTATAGCGCTGCAACACTTTCTGGACGCCCCGGGCAATGGCGTAGTGCTCGTTGCCCACCACCAGCGGGTCGAGAATCCTGGAGGTGGAGTCCAGGGGGTCCACCGCGGGATAAATACCTAGCTCCGCAATCTGCCGGGAAAGCACCACGGTGCCGTCCAGGTGGGCAAAGGTGGTAGCCGGGGCCGGGTCGGTCAGGTCGTCGGCAGGCACGTAAACGGCCTGAACCGATGTAACTGAACCCTTCTGGGTAGAAGTAATCCGCTCCTGCATCTGGCCCATCTCAGTGGCCAGAGTCGGCTGGTAACCCACGGCGGAAGGCATCCGGCCCAAAAGCGCGGAAACCTCGGAGCCGGCCTGGGTAAAGCGGAAAATGTTATCAATAAACAACAGGGTGTCGGCGCCCTCTTCATCACGGAAGTATTCCGCCAGGCACAGGCCGGTCAGGGCCACCCTCAAGCGGGCTCCCGGCGGCTCGTTCATCTGGCCGAACACCATGGTCATCTTATCCAGAACGCCGGATTCGGTCATCTCCCGCAAAAGGTCGTTGCCTTCCCGGGTACGCTCGCCCACACCGGCAAAAACTGAAATACCGCCGTGCTGTTTCGCAATATTGTTGATCAGCTCCATAACAACAACTGTCTTGCCCACGCCGGCGCCGCCGAACATACCGATTTTACCGCCCTTGACGAAGGGCACCAAAAGGTCAATAACCTTAATACCGGTTTCCAGCTGTTCCGTCTTGGTGGACTGATCCACCAGGGTGGGGGCCGGGCGGTGAATGGGGTACCTTAACTCGCTCTCAATGGCGCCTTTGCCGTCAATGGGTTCCCCCAGAACATCGACGAGACGCCCCAGGGTGGACCTGCCAACCGGGGTGCTGATGGGAGCCCCGGTGTCCACAGCCTCCATGCCGCGAACCAGGCCGTCCGTGGCGGTCATGGCCACCGCGCGGACTGTGTTGTTGCCCAGGTGCTGGGCAACTTCCATGGTAAGGTTAAATTTCCGTCCAAACATGTCTTCTTTGTCGCTTTGAATTTTTAAAGCGTTATATATGTCTGGCACCTGCCCGGGCGGAAAACGAACGTCCACCACAACGCCGATGACCTGTACAACTTGACCAACGTTCATTCGCTGCTCTTACCTCCTTCGCTACAACTTATAACTACAAGCGAGTTAACAGGAATTAGAAATCCGCATTGCCCTGTCCTGCCCGGTCTTTTCAGCCGCAACAGCAAACAGTGTACTCCGGGCCTGGACAACAAGGTCTTTATTCATCCTGTTAGCCCCTGTGCCGGCTTCTACTCCAGGGCCGCGGCGCCGCCGACAATCTCGGAAATCTCCTTGGTAATCTGGGCCTGCCGGGCCCGGTTCAAGGTCATGGTCAATTGGTCGATAATATCCGAGGCGTTCTTGGTGGCGTTGTCCATGGCTGTCATCTGGGCGCTGTAAAAACCGGCTTTAGTCTCCAACAGCCCCTGGAATATAGAGTTCTCAACATATTTCGGCAACAGCTCGGACAGCACCGCTTCAGCGGAAGGCTCGAAGATATAATCCACTTTTTTGGCCTCATCTTCGGATTTTTCCTCGGCAGGCGGCTCGGCCGGCAGGATTTTGTGCATGACGGGCCTTTGTATCAGCACATTAATGAACTGGCTGTAGATCAGGTAAACCTCGTCGTACTCCTCAGCGGAATATTTTTCAATTACAAAGGAAGCAATATCCCTGGCTGTGGCGTACCTGACATCTTCACCCAGACCCACATACTGTTTGGCGATTTTATACCCGCGGCGCTGGAAAAAATCACGGCTTTTGCGCCCAATGGTAATTAAGTTCAATTCGGAGGTTGTCTTTTTAATCTCCTGGGTCGCGCTGCGAATCACGTTGCTGTTAAAACCGCCGCAAAGTCCCCGGTCGGCCGTGATAACGATAAAGGCTACCTTTTGGGGTTCGCGCACGGCCAGAAGCGGGTTCTTAACCCCGCTGGAAGCCACGGCGACCCTGCCCAGGACAGCTTTAATCCGCTTGGAATAGGGGCGGGCGAACAGCACTGCATCCTGAGCCTTGCGCATTTTAGCCGCTGAAACAGCTTTCATGGCCTTGGTAATTTGCTGGGTGCTTTTAATACTTTTAATGCGGCGCCGCAAGTCTCGCAAACTTGCCATCTACGTTTTCACCACCTCTTAATTGGGTAGTCGGTAGTCTAAGGTTATTTCCATATATCTTGCGCTACCGCCAGTGGCTTGATCTAAGACTCTAATTATAAACCCCTGGCCGATTTAAACCCATTTTTGAAGTCCTCTACGGCCGCGCGCAGGTCCGCTTCAATATCCCCCAGATCGCCTGTTTTGCGGATGGCTTCTCCGATTTGGGGTTTGTTGGCCTTCATGTATTTCAAAAACTCGGCTTCAAAGGGCTGCACCTGTTCCACCGGCAAATCGTCCAGGTAACCGTTGGCGGCGGAGAAGATGCTCATGATCTGATCTTCAATGGACATGGGCACATACTGCCCCTGTTTTAACAGTTCAGTCATACGCTCACCACGGGTCAGCCTGGCCTGAGTCGCTTTATCCAGGTCGGACCCGAACTGGGCGAAGGCGGCAAGTTCGCGGTACTGGGCCAGGTCGATCCGCAGGCTGCCGGCGATCTTTTTCATCGCTTTCACCTGGGCCGAGCCGCCCACCCGGGAAACCGAAATACCCACGTTAATGGCCGGGCGAACGCCGGCGTAAAACAGGTCCGGTTCCAGGAAGATCTGTCCGTCTGTAATCGAAATAACGTTGGTGGGAATATAAGCCGAAACGTCCCCCGCCTGGGTTTCAATAATGGGCAGGGCTGTCATGGAGCCGGCGCCCAGGTCGTCGCTGAGCTTGCAGGCTCTCTCCAAAAGCCGGCTGTGCAGGTTGAACACGTCACCGGGATAAGCCTCCCGGCCCGGCGGCCGGCGCAGAAGCAGGGAAAGCTCGCGGTAGGCGGAAGCCTGTTTGGACAGGTCGTCGTAAACAATCAAAACGTGCTTGCCTTCGGCCATGAAGGCTTCACCCATGGCCGCCCCGGCAAAGGGGGCGATATAAAGCAGGGGAGCCGGGTCTGCAGCGGTAGCGGACACTATAATAGTGTAATCCATGGCGCCCGTTTCCTGCAGTTTTTGCATCACGTTGGCTACGGTGGACTGCTTCTGGCCCACGGCAACGTAAATGCAGATAACGTCTCCACCCTTCTGGTTGATGATGGCGTCCACCGCGATGGCGGTTTTGCCTGTCTGGCGGTCACCCAGGATCAATTCCCGCTGGCCCCGGCCGATGGGAATCATGGAATCAACGGCTTTAATTCCCGTCTGGAGAGGCTGGTGCACCGACTTCCGGAAGATAACACCCGGGGCGATTTTTTCCACCGGGTTGAACTTGTCGCTGTTAACCGGGCCCTTACCGTCCAAGGGCTGGCCCAGAGGGTTCACCACGCGGCCGATCAGGGGATCGCCCACGGGCACGGAAACGATCCGGCCGGTACGCTTGACGGTGTCGCCTTCTTTGATGTGCTTATAAGGCCCGAGAATGACGCAGCCTATGTTATCCTCTTCCAGGTTGAGGGCCATCCCCAGCACGCCGCCGGGGAATTCCAGCAGTTCCATGGACATACATTCCATCAGGCCGTATACACGGGCAATACCGTCACCGACCTGGATAACGGTGCCAACATCGGTCATCTCGATCTGGGCCTGGTACTTATCTATCTGCTGCCGAATAATCGAGCTGATTTCTTCAGGTCGCAAATTCATCTACTGGTTCACCCCTATCTAGTTAACTTATTGCCTTAAGGCGCTCTTTCAGGGTAGCCAATCTGGTCTTAATACTGCCGTCAATAAACTTATCCCCTATACGCACCACAACCCCGCCAAGAAGGGAAGGGTCAACAACATAGGAGGTTTGTATTTTCTTTCCGGTCAGTCTGGCCAAAACCCGGTTCAGCTCACCCTTTTCCTGGTCGTTCATTGCTACCGCCGTGGCGACTTTGGCCGTGACGATATTCCGGCCGGTATTGGCCAGGGCGACAAACTCGGCCACAATGTCCGGGATATGGGTCTCCCGCCGGCGGTCTACCAGCAAGGCAAGAAAGTTACCTGTAACTTCAGAAACTTTTCCTTTAAAAAGCTGTTCCAATAAATCCTTTTTAGCGGCAGGAGTAATCTGGGGGTGGTAAAGCACCTTCTGCAGTTCAGGATTACCTTCAATGATATCCTTAATTGCTTTCAGCTCGCTCTCAACTTTATCCACCATATTTTTTTGTTCCAGGGCGATATCGTACAGCGCTGCCGCGTAACGCCCCGCTACAGGCCCCCCGATCATTGCAGTTCCCCTGCCTCTTTAATAAATTCCTGAATCATACTGCGCTGAATTTTATCATCCATTCTTTCATTGATAATTTTACCGGCAACCATTATGGACAGGGAAGCAACCTGGTCACGCAGCTCCGCAATTGCCTTTTGTTTTTCCCTTTCAATGCTGGTGAGGGCGTCATCCTTAATTCTGGAAGCCTCTTTTTTACCGTTTTCAATGATTTCCACGGCCTGTTCTTCCCCGGCCTTGGCTGCTTTTTGAATTATTTCCTGGGCCTGCTCCCTGGCCCGGCGCATTTCAGCCTCATACCCGGCCTTAAGCTGTTCAGCCTGCTGCCTTTCCTGTTCGGCAGCCGCAATGGTATTGGCAATGTGATCCGAGCGGTTGTTCAGAAGTTTGGTCAGGGGTTTGTAGACCACCAGACGCAGGAAAACTAATAAAATTATAAAATCAGCTATCTGCGCAAGCACAGTTGCGTTAAACTCTAACACTCGTTCCCCTCCTTCCATCTCCCTGTGGACAAAAGGAAGGCAATAGCGAAAATGGACGCGGAGCGTGATCCATGCACCGTTTTAAGAGACAGATTGATTTGACATATTAAATACAAGGGCTAAGGATTCAGAACCGGGATAGCAGGAATCCAACATGCCGGATCCCTGCCTCATCCACGACAACGCTCACGCCTCACGGGCCAAATCGCTATGCCTTTTTTGCCATAACGCTTGATCCCTGCTAGCCCATTTTGCCTATAAGAATGAAGGCGATAACGACCGCAATGATGGGCATAGCCTCAATCAGACCTACAGAAATAAACATGGTGGTCAGAATAGAACCTCTGGCCTCCGGCTGACGGGCAAGGCTTGAAACAGCACTACCGGTTACCATACCGTCACCAATACCGGCTCCGAGGGCCGCCAGACCCACTGCCAGGGCAGCTCCTATAGCAGCGCCAGCTCCTAATTCCATACATTTCCCCTCCTTTCCAAAGTTAATTTCATTAAGCTTATTTAATTACCTGGATAACGTTAAAGTATCCAGCAAGGGCGCCCCGTCTAAACCTCTCCGGCAGTTTTCCTGCTCCATCACTTTATTTTTACCGCTCCATACAGACCGGTTGCCCCCGGCAAATCCCGGTAAGCAGGTGCTTTCAGGCGCAAATTCTCCGCTAAGTAGTTTCCCGGCAATTTAATGATCCTCTCCAACAGCCTGACCTACGTAAGCTATGCTGAGCATGGTAAAAATGAAAGCCTGAATACAACCAACAAAGATACTAAAGGCCAGCCAAACCACAGAAGCTATAAAGCCCCCGAAAACATGGATCCATCCTCCCAGCATCCCTAAAAGCACAGCAATCAAAACCTCACCAGCATAAATATTCCCGTAAAGACGGAAAGTCAGCGTGATGGGTTTGGCCACGTCTTCAATAATGTTGATGGGAAGGAAGAATACAAACGGCTTAATGTAGTGCTTGAAGTAACCGAGGCCTTTGTACCGGATGCCGTAGATATAAATCAGGAAAAAGGTACAAAGGGCCAGGCCCAGGGTGGTATTGTAGTCGGCTGTCGGGGAAGTTAATGTCGGCACCAATCCGATGAGGTTGGAAAACAAAATAAAAATAAAGTACGTAATGACAATGCTGAGAAAAGATAAGCCTTTTTTCGGATCCATGTTGTCATTGACGAGGCCTCTTATAAACTCCCATAACATTTCTAAAATATTTTGCGCCCCTTTGGGCCTGTTCAAGCTCATACTGCGCGTGGCCGCAACGCAAAAAAGCGCCACCAGGATCATGGTAATCCAGGTCATGATCAGGGTCTTGGGATTAAAGGCCAAATGCGTATTGCCGAGAGTTACCTCCCACGGGTGGTGCGGCCACCCCCAAAAATTTAATTGTTCTTCGACTTCGTGCAAACTCATCATAACTCTTTCTCACCCCTTTCTTTTTTGGATTTTTGTGATATTTTAAGGATTTGGCCTTTCCTGGCTCCCTTTCCAGATCCCCATCAGCATCAAAGCGGCGCCTATGGTAAAAATACAGGGAACCACAAAAAAACCCGCAGCTGTTGCGTAAATACTGATGGAATCCGTGCGGGATACAAAAAACAGTACCGCAATTACTATGGAAATTCTTAAGGCGTAACCTGTTTTGAGGTGCGCGTTGGCCTTGGGCGCCGTCATGGCCAGGATGGCGCGCAGCCTTTTGCCCAGAAAAAAAGCATTCCACATACCTGCCCCGGTGCCCACCAAAAAACCCCATATAAACGGGTCCTTGGGCCGCAACACCAGGGCCAGGCAAAAGAATACCAGAAGACAAAAAGATATTCTTAATGTCCTTGCTAGAAGACCTTCAAAATCCCAATCCCGCATTTCCTACTCCCCTAAAAACCCTTTAAGGGTTTTATATACACCAACAGTACCGACAGCGAGTCCTATTAAAACTCCCGCCAGCACAAACCAGGGGCCGGTGGCCATTTTCTTGTCTAAATACTGCCCACCATAGTACCCCAGGGACACTGCAACGGCAAGCTCCACACCAATGGTGGTGGTGAGCGCAAGCGCCTGGAAGACTCCCTCCCGGCCTTGCTTAATCTTCTTATGGTTATGATTATTTTTTCGGTCTTTGTTTCCGGTCATTCCCCACCGTGTCCCGTAAGGCTAAATAACACCCCGGTAAAATATTCTCTTTTACTGCAATAAACTTATTTCTCAACCGTTATTTATCTGGTTTCTACAAAAATAATTTTATTCCTCCCAGGGGAAGGGCTAATTTTAAAAATTTTTTCTCAATATGCAAAAATCATGCCATATATATCCATGCCGCGCCTTAACCGGTTTTTGGTCATTAAAGAAACTTATTGCCAAAAGACGGGTGGGAGAGAAAGTTATTTATCGGCCCCGCGGTCCCTGCATCTTAATAGGCCGGCCTGTACTCCCGGGGTTTTTCAGCCGTTAAACCAAACTTGAACAGGATCGCCCGGGCAATTCTTTCCGAAGCACGGCCGTCCCCGTAAGGGTTGACGGCGTTTGCCATCGTTTTATAAAAACCTTCATCGTCCAGCAGCCTGCGGGTTTCCATGGCCACGGCGTCCCTTGTGGTTCCAATCAACCGGACCGTGCCGGCTGCCACCGCCTCCGGGCGTTCCGTGGTGTCACGCAGAACCAGCACAGGTTTGCCCAGGGAGGGCGCCTCTTCCTGGATGCCGCCCGAATCGCTGAGCACCAGGTAGCTGCAGCCGATCACATTGACGAAGGGCTCGTAATCCATGGGCTCAATCAAATGCACCCGCTTCAGTCCGCCCAGTTCAGCCTTAACCACACTGCGCACAGCCGGATTTTTGTGAACTGGAAACACCACTTCCACATCGGGATAATCTCTGACCACATCCCGCAGGGCCCGGTATATTTCCCGCATGGGTTCGCCCAGGTTTTCCCTGCGGTGGGTTGTCACCAGGAGAATTTTTCGCCTGCCATAATCAATTCCGCCCAGAAACGGATCGGCAAAACGGTAGCCGGGACGTACCGTCGCCATTAAGGCATCAATAACTGTATTGCCGGTAACAAAAATCGTTGCGGCCGCAACCCCTTCATCGAGAAGATTTTGTTTGGCGGTGGAGGTGGGCGCAAAGTTAAGGTCGGCCAGGGACCCGGTCAGACGCCGGTTCATTTCTTCCGGATAGGGGGAAAACTTATTTTTAGTCCTCAGTCCCGCTTCCACATGCCCCACGGGTATTTGCAAATAAAAGGCGGCCAGAGCAGCCACAAAAGTGGTTGTGGTGTCACCATGCACCAGGACCAGATCCGGTTTTTCCCGGAGCAGGACCTGCTGCAGGCCGGACAAAGCCCGGCCCGTGATATCAAAAAGATTTTGTCCCTCCCGCATAATATTAAGATCGTAAGCGGGGGTTATTTTAAACAAGTCCAGCACCTGGTCCAGCATTTCCCTGTGCTGTGCCGTAACAGCCACTTTACAGTTGATTTCCCCCTGGTGCGCCTGAAGCTCTTTTACCAGGGGGGCCATCTTGATGGCCTCGGGCCTGGTTCCGAAAACAGTTATTACCTTGAGCAAAGTTTCATCTCCTTGAAGTAAAGCGGGACATTTTCTAAAACCACCGGGGGAAGGAACCCTGTCAATATCCAGTTGGAAGTATTCTATGCCTTAAACCTTTTTTAAATACCCTTTTTTTAGGAGCTTTGCAATGTGCTCCCGCCGCGCCAGCTCCAGGTCGACACCGTACTTTTCTTCCAGAACAAACATCATGGACACGGCGGTTTGGGCCACATCAAGCAGCTCGCGGGTTATTTTCAGGACGGCTTCCTGTTCACTGCATCTCTCGGCCTCCCCGGAGAGACCCCTTAGTTTGCCGATGGCCTGGGCCAGTTCGCCGGCTTCCTCCATCAGTTTTAAAGCGGTTGATTCAATAGTGGGCCTTAAATTATCCAGCCTGGGCAGGACAATGTTCTTATTTTCCACCAGCCCGCCTCCCATATGGATGAATTTATATCCGTCTGCCGGTGGATAACATTCTCATTCTCCACCTGGTCCGTACCGGGTCAGGACAACCCCCGCCTCTTCCAGGAGTTTCAGCGCCAGGGGATCCGGGTAGTCGCCCCGAAAAACGACTTTTTGAATTCCTGCGTTTATCATAATTTTGGCGCACATGACGCAGGGCTGGTGAGTAACATAATAAACCGCGCCCTGAATAGCAGTCCCGTAAACAGCAGCCTGAATCAGGGCGTTTTGCTCCGCATGCAAGCCCCGGCACAGTTCGTGGCGCTCACCCGCCGGAACGCCCTGCTGCTCCCGCAGGCAGCCTATTTCCAGGCAGTGTTTCAGGCCGGCCGGGGCGCCGTTATAGCCGCTGGCCAGAATCCGCCTGTCTTTAACGATGAGCGCCCCCACTTTCCGCCGCAGGCAGGTGGAGCGGCTGGCCACCACCAGAGCAATGTCCATGAAGTACTGGTCCCAACCGGGCCGGTGAGAAACACCACAGGATTGGCAAACCGCGAAGGGCAACCGGCCGGGCATCTGCTCATGAACAGGTCCCCCCGGGGGCCTGTCCCGGCTTTCGTCAGGATTAATGTTGTTTTCCGGGTTTTCACCGGTGGTAAAGAGCTTGTCTCTCACATCTTTGCACCTGCTCCGGGGCCTTTCTAACTATCTAATAAAAAACTTGCGGGATGGAAACGTCTGCAAGTTCTCACCCTTATTTCCTCTCCGGACCCCTGATTTTAGCGAAAATACACCTTAAAACTTATTTTAATAAAGGGGATAGCGGTCACACAAACCGACCACTTCGGCCCTGGCCCGTTCCAGTTTGTCCTGGTTGTGGCGGTTAACCACGGCGTAATCGATAATATCAGCAATTTGGACCATGTCTGTCTCGTTTAAACCGCGGGTCGTTACCGCCGGGGTGCCGATACGGATGCCGCTGGCCGTGTTGGGCGGCTGCGGGTCGTAGGGAATGGCGTTTTTGTTGACGGTAAGGCCCACAGCGTCCAGAAGCGTCTGGGCCTCGCTGCCGGTAATATCTTTGTTTCTCAAATCCACCAGAATCAGGTGAGTATCGGTTCCCCCGGAAACGAGGTTGAAGCCTCTTTCCCCCAGCGCGGCGGCCAGGGCCCGGGCGTTGTTTACAATCCTCTGCTGATATTCTATAAAGCCTGGTTCCAGCGCCTCCTTCAAGGCAACCGCCTTGGCGGCAATAACGTGCATCAGGGGTCCCCCCTGGATTCCGGGGAAGACGGCCCTGTTCAGTTTAGCCCCGTACTTCTCGCCGTCCCTGCACAGGAGCAACCCCCCCCTGGGGCCCCGCAGGGTTTTGTGGGTAGTCGTAGTCACTACATCGGCATGGGGCACAGGGGTCTGATGCAAACCTGCCGCCACCAGCCCGGCGATGTGGGCCATATCCACCATCAGGTAAGCCCCCATCTCTTCCGCAATTTCTCTCATCTTGTAAAAATCAATGGCCCTGGGGTAAGCGCTGGCCCCCGCCACAATCATTTTCGGCTTGTGCTGGAAGGCGCTGCCGAAAACCTTCTCATAATCAATCAGCCCGGTTTCCTTTTCCACACCGTAAAAAACAAACTTGAAGTATTTGCCGGAGATATTGATGGGGCTGCCGTGGGTCAGATGCCCGCCGTGGGCCAGGTCCATACCCAGGATAGTGTCCCCGGGCTGCAGAAACGCAAAGTAAGCTGCCGTATTGGCCTGGGAGCCCGAGTGGGGCTGAACGTTGGCGTAATCCGCCGCAAACAGTTTCCTGGCTCTCTCAATGGCCAGGTTTTCCGCTATATCGACAAATTCGCAGCCCCCGTAATAGCGGCGCCCCGGGTAACCTTCAGCATACTTGTTGGTCAGGACGGAGCTCTGGGCTTCCATAACCGCCCGGCTGGCTGCGTTTTCCGATGCTATTAACTCCAGGGTGCGGCGCTGCCGCTCAGTTTCCAGCTCGATCGCCCGGAGAATTTCCGGGTCCACATCTGCAAGGGGCCTCATTAAACTCATAAAAAATCCTCCCCGCAGCCGGTTCTGCTTTTACCGGCCTGAACAATTGTATTTTTTTTCGATTGCGGATATTTTGGCAACCCGGCGATCATGCCGTCCCCCCTGAAACTCCGCCTGCAACCAGGTTGCAACAATATCCCCGGCCAGACCCGATCCGATAACCCGCTGGCCCATAGTCAGGACATTGGCATTGTTGTGCTCCCTCGCCGCCCGGGCGGAAAAGGTGTCGTGACACTGGGCCGCCCTGATCCCGGGAACCTTGTTTGCAGTAATGGCCACGCCGATGCCTGTGCCGCAGCAAAGAATGCCCCGGTCAAAATCTCCCTTTATTATTCCTTCAGCCACCTGCAAGGCCAGATCGGGGTAATCCACCGGATCCTCCGAAAAAGCCCCAAAATCCCTGAACTCTATGCCGGATTTTTCCAGCAGGGCGATCACTTCTTGCTTTAGCTTGAATCCACCGTGATCACCGGCCACGGCAACCCTCATACCAGACATCCTCTCCAAGAAAATGATTGTTCCAAGCCAAACCATAACATAACAATGTTCTACAGCAAGTTTGCTTATTCCTTTTTAAACCGGCATTTAATTTGGGTCTCAGTATTCCGGCGCCAGCCTGTCCAGAGCGCGGACTATCAGTACCTCCAGCTTTCGGGCACATTTGCGGTAAGCATCCGGGGGATATCCCAGGGGGTCCGGAATATCCTCCGGTGTTCCGGCATAACCGGCAAGGGTGTATATTTTTTCCGAGTACTGGGGAAACAGCTCCTTAATGTACTCCCGGTGAGCGGTTGTCATGGTCAGAACCAGGCCGGCTTCCCTGATGTCATCCCGGGTCAAAGAGGTTGCCCGGTGGTCACGGAGACAGATGCCCATTTCAGCCACGGCTGCCACTGCTTCCCGGGAAGCCCGCTCCCCGGGGTAAGCGGCGATCCCGGCCGAAGCTACCTGGATTCCCCTCTGGCCCCGCTCCGCCAAAATTTTTCGCGCCAGGGCGGCGGCCATACTGCTGCGGCAAGTGTTTCCGGTGCAAACAAAAAGAATTTTCATAGGAGCTATCACCCTCTCCCTTTATTAGGTTTTCCCGCCACAGCTTTGTTTTTCCGGGGCATTGCCTGTAAAAATCGCTCCGCCTGGATAACATGCCGCAACAAGTGCAATCAGAGCCGGGGCATAAGGCAGCATCTGTCTTGTCTTAGTTTGCCTTTGCAACAAGATTTGTAAAGTTCTGCAAGATTATGTATACGCCGCATAAGGGGCGCTTTTTTACAGCAACAGTTTAATTCCAATGCCAATCAGGATCAGACCCCCCAGGAGCTGGGCCCGCTCACCCACCCGGACGCCCAGGAACCGTCCGAAAATCAAACCGCCGGCCGTCATAAGGCCCGCCACCAGCCCGATTACCCCCGCTGCCAGAAGAAGATTGACCTGTTGGGTGCCCAGGGTGAAACCAACGCTCAAGGCGTCCATGCTGACACTTGTGGCCAGCAAAATCAGGCTTTTGAAGCTAAAACAGTTCAGGGACGACTCCGGTCCCGGGCCGCTTCTTAGTGACTCCCAGGACATCCGGATGCCCAGGTAAATCAGCAGTGCCGAACCGAGAACCGCAGCCGCGCGGCCGATCAGGTGCCCGGCGAATTCTCCCACGAACCAGCCGGTCAGGGGCATGAAAATATGAAAGAGCAGAATAACCGCGCTGATAAGGACAATCTGCCGCCGGCTTACCCCGGCCAGCCCCACCCCCACACAGAGGGAAAAGGCGTCCGTTCCCAGCGCTGCCGCCAGGGCCAACAAGGTTACAGGATTCATGGCACACCCCGTCCTGGTCAATTTAGAACCGGGTTTTAAAGGATTGGTTCTGGTTTCAAAGATATTCTTGCGATCGTCAAGTCATTAAAATTAATTATTCCGTTTACTTGCTATTTAATACCGCTTTTCTTCCCGTCAAAAGGTTATCCTTTGGACCTGACCGGGTTTCCGGCTATAATCCGGCTGTCGGCAGCCTTCCTCAGGCGGTTCATGACGGCGAGACCCATGCCGCTGTCCTCCAGCCCCTCGGCCAGAATCAAGTCGACATCCAGTTCGTTAAAACGGCGCAGGGCGGCATACAGCCCTGCCGCCACCGTCTCCGGATTCTCCCTGCGGCCGGCCTCCACAACCTCCCCCAGCCCGGCATAGTCCCCCGGGCCAGAGCAGGAAAGGATCCCCACCCGCTTGCCCAGGGCCTTTTGTTCCAGGGCCAGTTCCCTGAGGCGGGCGGCAACTGCCCCGGGTTCTCCCTCCACCAGGTAAAGCGGCGCCCTGGGCGCATAATGGACATACTTCATGCCGGGTGAACGGGGCCTGTCCCCAATTGCCGCCTCCACCTCCACCTCACCCAGCACTTCCCTTAATTCTTCCGGAGTTACCCCCCCGGGCCTCAGGATTAAAGGGACCGGGGCTGTCAGATCCAGTACCGTGGATTCCACGCCCACCCCGGCCGGGCCCCCATCCAGCACGGCCTCTATGCGCCCGCCGAGATCCTGCAAAACATGTTCCGCCGTGGTGGGACTGGGCCGCCCGGACAGGTTGGCGCTGGGCGCTGCCAGGGGCGTCCCCGCCGCCCGGATCAGGGCCAGGGCCACCGGGTGGGCGGGCATGCGCACCGCCAGCGTCCGGAGCCCCGCCGTTGTTTCGGGCGGGACCGCCGGTCCGGCGGGCAGGACCAGGGTAAGGGGACCGGGCCAGAAAACCTCCATCAAGATTTCCGCCGCAGGGGGGATGCTTTGAGCAAGGTGTTTTACCTCCTCCCGGCCGGCCACGTGGACGATCAGGGGATTGTCCGCCGGGCGTCCCTTGGCAGCAAAAATTCTGGCCACGGCCCTCCCGTCAAGGGCGTTGGCGCCAAGACCGTAAACTGTTTCGGTGGGAAACGCCACCAGCCCGCCCCGGTTTAAAATTCGCCCCGCTTCCAGGACAGCATCTGTTTCCGGGCGGCGGGGATCAACCTTAATGCAGCGGGTTGCAGATTTTTTTTCTTTCATACCCTTACCTTTCCGCTTGTTAAAACACAAAAAGGGTGATTAAACCCTTATATTATAATGCCGGTTTCCAGGTTTTTCAACCATTTCCTGACCACCGGGCAACTGGTATGAAAAAATGCAAGTAACAGTATTGCGAGGTTTCAACTGTTCCCCAGATACCGGGCAACCACCAGCCTGTCCAGGCCGGCCAGATCCCGCAGCACAGTTACCTTCCAGATTGGCGAATTCAGCAGGTCCCTCAACGCCTGCCCCTGCCGGCAGCCTATTTCCAGCAACAGCAAGCCGCCTTCTTTTAAAAACTGTGGCGCGGCTGGAATCAGACGGCGGTATAGGTCCAGTCCGCCGGCGCCCCCGTCAAGGGCCAGCACAGGCTCAAACAACCGGACTTCCTCCGGCAGTCCGGGGTACTCGTCCCGGGCGATATAGGGAAGGTTGGCCGCAATGAGGTCCACCCGGGTCACCGCCGCGCCGGCGGAGAAGGGCTCCAGTAAATCGCCCCGGTAAAAAAAACAACGGTCCCCCACCCCCAGCCCGGCCGCATTGGAACGGGCCGTGTTCAGGGCCGCCGGGGAGATGTCAGTGGCGTAAACCACGGCATCGGTCCGGTAGAAGGCCAGACTGACGGCAATAGCCCCGCTGCCCGTTCCCACATCAATAACTGTGGCAGAGGCTGGGAGTTCTTTAAGGGCGGTTTCAACCAGGAGTTCGGTTTCCGGCCGGGGAATCAGAACGGAGGAGCCCACGGCAAAGACCAGACCCATAAATTCCTTGCGTCCGGTCAGGTAGGCCACCGGCTCACCGGCAAGCCTCCTGCTGATCAGTTCAAAAAAACTGGTCTCCATCTCCCCGGACAGGATTTCTTCCCGGTCCCGGTACAAGCCGGCCTGGTCCAGCCCCGTAACGCAGGAGAGCAAAACCTCGGCGTCCAGCGCCGGTGATCCGGCATCCGTTCCTTTTTTTAGCTGCTGTCCGGCCCGCAGCAGGGCCTGGCCAATGGTTAAATCCAAATTTACCCCACCTGGCAAAAGGGCCGGGCAGATTACCGTCCCAAGGGAGGAATCAAGTGCCTGACCCTGATTAAGATACTTTAATCCACCTGTTTTAATCTTTCCGCCTGATCCGTGGTCACCAGGGTATCGATAATTTCGTCCATGTCTCCCTCCAGAACGGCATCAAGCCGGTGCAAGGTGAGCCCTATACGGTGGTCAGAGACCCGGTTCTGGGGGAAATTGTAAGTGCGGATGCGCTCGCTGCGGTCCCCCGATCCCACCATGGACTTGCGGGTGCTGGACACCTTTTGCTGATGCTCTTCCTGGACCCGGTCCAGAAGGCGCGCCCGCAGCACTTTCATTGCCTTATCCTTGTTTTTGTGCTGTGATTTCTCGTCCTGCATGGAGACAACGATACCCGAGGGGATATGGGTAATGCGGACGGCGGACTGAGTCGTATTGACGGACTGCCCGCCGTGGCCGGAAGCGCAAAACACGTCAATACGCAGCTCATTGGGATCAATTTCCACGTCCACCTCCTCGGCTTCCGGCAGCACGGCCACCGTGGCTGCGGAAGTATGGATCCGGCCCCCGGACTCAGTGGTGGGAATGCGCTGGACCCTGTGCACGCCGCTCTCGAATTTCAACCGGCTGAAGGCGCCCTTGCCTTCCAGTTGAAAAATCAATTCCTTAAAACCACCGATATCGGTATGGTTGGCGTTCAATATTTCCGTCTTCCAGCCCTGCCCTTCGGCGTAACGGGCGTACATCCGGAACAGGTCGGCAGCAAACAGAGCCGCCTCCTCGCCACCGGTGCCGGCCCGGATTTCCACGATGACGTTTTTTTCATCGTTGGGATCCCTTGGTAACAGGAGTACCTTGAGACGCTGCTCCAGGTCCGTCTTTTTTAGCATCAGTTCGTCCAGTTCGGCCTGGGCCAGCTCCCGCATCTCCCCGTCCGATTCTTCGTCTAAAAGAGTCCTGGCCTCCTGGATCTCCTTTGTTACTCTTTTATATTCCCGGTAGGCCCCAACCACCCCGGTCAATTCGGAGTGCGCCTTCACATACTGCTGCCAGCGTCCCATTTCGGCCATAACTTCCGGGTCGCCAAGGAGGTTACCCAGTTCCTCATACCTCTCTTCCAGGCTGGCCAGTTTTTGCAACATTATTTCTCACTCTCCTTCGCCACTGCCCCGAAAGCGGCCAGCGCTACTTCCACCTGCCCGTCATCGGGCGGGCCGGTGGTCAGCTTCTGCAGCCACATCCCCGGCGCAATGAGCACGCGGCACAGCGGTTTTGAATAATACTTACCTGATATTTTAACCAATTCGTAGGATATTCCCGCAATCACCGGTAAAAGGAGAACCCGGGAAAGAATCCGCCACCAGAGCACCTGCTCTCCCAGAAGGGAAAAAATCAGGATGCTGATGACCAGGACAATAAGGAGAAAACTGGTGCCGCAGCGGGGATGGAGGGTGGAATACTGCTGGACCCGCTCCACCGCAAGCCGGTCACCGGCCTCAAAGGCATTGATGACCTTATGCTCAGCCCCGTGGTACTGAAAAACCCGCTTAATATCCGCCATCCGCCCGATGGCTACAACATAAACCAGGAAGATAGCGATACGAAAGAACCCTTCAATAAGGTTCTGGACAAACGCACCCGGCGCAACCTTGTTCATCAGGTGGGCCGCCCCCACGGGCAAAAAGGCAAACAGCAACATAGCCAGGGCCAGGGCAATCCCCACGGTTATAATGATTTCCCAGGGTTTCAGCTCTTCTTCTTCACCGGTTGCCTGACTGGCAGAAAAGGTCAGCGCTTCGATCCCCAGCACCAGAGCCTCGATGAGCACCACTACCCCTCTCATCAGGGGCCACTTGAGCACCGGCACCCGTTTAGTCAGGGAGCCGACCTTCTTTTCATCCACAATTATGGTCTGGTCCGGCCGGCGGACGGCAACAGCCCGGGTATCCGGACCCCGCATCATGACCCCTTCAATAACCGCCTGGCCTCCGTACTGGAACGGGGAACCCATGGACAACACTCCCCTTGACCGGCCCGCCGGCAATTATCAAAAACGGGCGCGGTTATTTGTAATGACATTTAATGTAGAAATAGCAGAGCGCATGCTCTGCTACCAAACCTACCCTACTTGGTTAACCCGTATTTTTTACGGAAACGCTCGGCCCTTCCGCCGGTTTCTATGGTCCGCTGCGAGCCTGTGTAAAAAGGGTGGCACTTGGAACAAATCTCCACGCGCATTTCTTTTTTAGTTGAACCGGTTTCAAATGTTTCGCCGCAAACGCAGGTCACTTTAGCTTTTCCGTATTTTGGGTGGATGTTTTCTTTCATTTGTATTCACCTCTTTTCCTGACCACAGACAAAGACACACTTCTTAATTATAGCACAGGTATAGAACACTAGCAAGGGCACTCAAAAAGACAGTGGATGTTAACTTTTTGCAGGCGCCTTCAGGTCCGGGACATTCCCTTTTTTGAGTAAATTGCCGGATCGCCGGCTGTGACACCGGCTAAAGGGCCTTGACCCGCGTAAAAAACGGCTCGCCAAAAACCGTCAGGCACATCAGTCAGGCGGTCCCTGTCAGATGCCACCGATGGGCTCACCCCTGAACGATATCCCCCCCCCCAGGGTCCGCGGCAAAGTGTTGAATGATCCCGGCGTAATGGCATTAAGCAGAAATTTATACGCTCAATAAGCATCCGACACCCCAAAACCTAGCGGACCGGCCTGCTGTAGCTGCCCACGGCAAGCCCGGGCACCTCCTTTAAGGCCTCAACCAGCGCCGGGATTCCCAGGATCTCACCGCCGCCGGGCAACCGGGGCCAGAGAAAATCCGGGTCAATATTGAGGTTGCGCAACTGCACCTGATTAACACCCGTATCCCGCAGCAATCCCAGTAGGGCTTCCATTTCCTCCTTCCGGTCGGAAAGCCCGGGGAAAACAAGAAGGTTTAAAGCCGTGTAAACACCGCAGGACACAGCGGTCCGGAGGGAACAGCGGACATCTTCCAGGCTGTAGCCCCGGGGACGGTAATAGGCGCTGTAGGTTTCCTCCCGGGCGCTGATCAGGCTGACCCGGATGGAATCAAGACCGGCCCTGCATATATCTGCCACCCCCGCTCTGTGGCCGCCGTTGCTGTTCATATTAATGGTGCCCAGGGAGGTTTTCCCCCGGATTTTCCCTATGGCTTTAACAATGGTTGCCGAAGCCAGGGCTGGTTCCCCTTCACAACCCTGACCGAAACTGACCATGCTTCCTTTCCCGTGCAGGAGGTGAGGCAGGGCTACCTCAACGATCTCCCCGGACGACGGCTTAAAATTAATCCGCCCCTGGGGCGATGGGCAGCATTCCGCCGGCTGCAGGGAAATACAGCCCAGGCAGCGGGCGTTGCAGGAAGGGGAAACAGGTATGCCGCCCTCCCAGCGGCCGTAAAAAATATTCTGAGCGGTAAAACACTGATATTCCAGGGAGCAGCGGGCCAGCTGGCAAAGGATGCGGTTCTGGGGGTGCTTTGCCCGTTTCCGCCGGATCAGCTCCGGCAAATCCCCGGTATTGTAATGATCCGGGTCCCACCTTAAGGGGTCTTCGGTGGAGCAGGCAGCCGTATAGAAGAGCCCGTCCCGGCAGGCCACGGCTGCGTAACCCAGCAGCGGCAGGGATTTCTCCCCCTTCCCCCGCCTGTAGGCGGGCAGCAGAGTGCGGGTGTAGCCCTGGGGCAGCAGCGCACCCACCGCCCAAACCCGTCCCGCCGCCCAGGGGTTGCCGCCGGGAGCCGTGAAACGCCCTGTCCGGGTGATCCCCACAGGTTCTCCCCCGGGTACCAGCACCAGGGACGCCCCCCGGGGCAGCCTGACCATATCCTCATCCGCCAACTCCACGAACCTGTCTCCGGTTCTTCCGGTGGCCAGCAGGGAGGGGTGATCGTATACTTTACCGTCGTCTCCGGCAAAAACCAGGTTGAACACAGCACCCTCCCCCATCTCAATGATAGTGTCCCAAACTTCAGGACTCTCCTTGATTTAGCCTGTTTCCCTTGACTTAACATTTTGTCCCGCTTTTTAAGGTCCCTGGATAAACCATTAATGGCAAGTAAAATTTTGCCTGGCGTGTTCCTATAATAATACAGAAAGCGCCTGAAAAACAATATATGTTTCCAGGCGCCATTTGTCAAGTTATCCGGGTCCCAAAACCGGTACAGTCAATTTGACCCATTTAGAACTCCTTGCAGCTGATCCGCAGGGAGTCCACTTTTCCCACAAATAAGTTCTTATCGTGTTTGGTATTTCAAATGGCGGTCCTTTTGGTCACCGGGATAAAATACACCCCCGGAAGGGAAACTGGAAGCAGGAAGCAAAAGATCTACCCATGCTCCCGGTTACAGGCCTGAACCAGATCATTTAAACCCTCCTGCACCAATTCAGCAAACCGCCGGATAGCTCCGGGCTCGATCCGATCGTTGTGAATTCCACAGGAAACAACCACCGGCGCCTTGAGGCTGCTTGCCAGAAAAAGGGCTGCCGGACGGGCAATTTCATCTTCTTTGTGTCCGGTCAGGGTCAATACGGAAACCGTGGCACTGATACGCCCGGGGTCCTTAAGACTGGGGCGCGGAACACCCAGGGCCACGGCGCCTAGATGGGGGATTTCCCCCCCCGTAATAACCACACTCCAATCCCTGCCCATGGCCGCTGCTTGTAAAATAACATTTAAACCATCGGATTTTTTCTGCACTTCAATAATACCCACGTGTTTTCAGCTCCCGGTGTTAGATTTTTTTAGAAACTTCCGCTTTCCTGCCCTTGCCATGGATATGGCCGTCACCTTCCGGTTAATATTTTACTTTGTTTTTGTGTATCCGGCAAACCCGGCGCCAAAAACCTTCTCTTGCAGTTTATGGATAATGATAGGTCAGGGAATTTTATTGAACATATTCGTATATTAAATAGTAGTATACGGTGAAGTAGTTGCGCGCAAAGAACCCTTTCCAGAGGATAATTTCTCCGCTTTTGCAGCGCTTGATTAATATCCAGTAACGATAATACTATCGTAAGCATATATTTCATTTTTTTCATTAACTGGTGTTAATATTATAATAGAAATAAGCACCTAAAACAACCTTCTGTGTAACCTTGTATTAATTTATGGCCTTCCCGGTTAATCTTATTATTACGCGTGAAAACTGCTACAGGAGGGACCATGCAAGGGTCTGGTGTTCGCAAAAATCTTTATAGGCATTTGTCCCAAAACGAGCATCAAAGGAGTGAGGCTATCAGATTAAAAAGCAAGGAGACTAGAAAAATTAGTATGTTTTAAGAAAAGTGAATCCAAAAGTGAATGTTTTAAAAGAAAGTGAAGTCTGTAAAAAAAGGAGTGGCGACATATGGAAGGAAAAAGCCTGCGCGGGTTTTTAGAAAAGTTGGAGAAAGCGGGACAGCTGGTTCATTACACCGATGAGGTTATGCCTGAACCGGATATCCGGCGGATCGGGCGGGCAGCCGTGGATATAGCAGCGGGAAATACAGGTCCGGCTGTGCTGCTCGAAAACATCAAGGGCTATAAAGGCAAACGCCTGGCCATCAACGTCCTGGGCACCTGGGCAAACAACGCCGTTATGCTGGGAATGGACAAGGACACTCCACTTAAAGATCAGTTCTTTGAATTTGCCAGACGCTGGGCCGGCGGCAGTGACGGCGAGCTTAAATGGATTAAAGACGCGCCCTGCCAGGAAGTAAAAATCACCGAGGATATTAATCTGTACGAAATCCTCCCGCTATTCCGGGTCAACAAATACGACGCCGGCTTTTACTTTTCCAAGGCTTCGGTTGTTACCAGGGATCCGGAAGAACCGGATAATATTGACAAGCAAAACGTGGGAATGTATCGGGTCCAGGTCCAGGGGCCTGACACCCTGGGAATCCAGGTGCTGCCCTTCCACGACGGGGGAATCCACTTGCGCAAGGCGGAAGAAATGGGCAAGGCACTGCCCGTAGCGGTATGCCTTGGCGTTCACCCGGTGATTAGTCTGATGGCCAGCGCGCCCCTGCAGTATGACCAGTCCGAATACAAATACGCGGCGGCCTTTATGGGGGCGCCCCAGATTTTAACCAAGACACTTGCAGCTAATCTGGACATCCCGGCCTATACGGAAATTGTGCTGGAGGGCGAATTCGTACCAAGGGGACGTTTCGTGGAAGGCCCCTTCGGTGAGTTTCCGGGAAGTTATTCAGGTTCCCGGCGCCAGTTCAGAATTAAGTTGAATGCCGTTACCACCCGCAAGAACCCGATTTTCGAAAACCTGTACGTGGGTCGTCCCTGGACGGAACATGATACCCTGATTGGACTTAATACAAGCGCCACCCTTTACTTCCAGTTAAGAGAAACCATGCCGGAAGTAAAAGCAGTCAATGCCATTTATCAACACGGCCTTACCATCATCGTCGCCACGGACAACCGTTTTGGCGCCTACGCCAAGACGGTGGGCATGAGACTGGCCTCTACCCCCCACGGCACCAGTTACGCCAAAAATATTATACTTGTAGACGGAGATGTGGACCCCTTTAACCTGGTCCAGGTCATGTGGGCTTTATCTACAAGGGTGCGGCCTCAAAAAGATGTAATTGTAATCCCCAATACGCCGGGCATGCCTCTTGATCCATGCTCCGAGCCTCCGGGAATCGGCGGCAAGCTGATCATTGACGCAACAACTCCCACCGCCCCTGAAATCTCCAGGGAAGTACGGATGGTGGACAGCATTCCTGAGTCGGAACCGTATCAAAAGATTCTTGTAGAATTGCAAAAGGCTGCTGCCAGATAAAGCACGAAAGGAGATGCACAGCATGAAATGTGTCCGCTGTTTAACAGATAACGCCGCTAAAGTGGCTGAAGCGCCCGACCAAAGCAAAGCCTGGGAGGTATTTGTTTGCAACCGGTGTAATTTTGTCTGGCGTTCAACCGAGGAACCAGAAGTAATCGAACCTGAAAAAAGAGACCCCTGGTTCCAGTTGGCCGGTGTGGAAATTGAAAACATCCCGGTGTTTTCCCCGGTTCCTCCTCTCAAAAAGTAAACCGGGATTGCTTTAAAGCCGTAAGAACACGGCGTGTTACCTGCGGCTCAAAAAGCAAAACCATGGGCAAAAGGCGGTATCTGCTAGTTCCGGGGCGGACTTGTTGTCTCCGCCCTGGACCCCATGGTCCGGCGGTATGCACACGCCCGGGCTTTCCTGAGTCCCGCGCGCACCTGCGCCGCTCCATCCATATTAACCTTGACCGTTGATCCGGGAAAAAGAGATTGGCCGTCCGGCATTTTATTATGCAAGTTGGCTCAGGCGGCTATTGTGATTTGCCGGGAAATCCACAGCAACTTGTACAAGCCAGGGCTGAGCGGGACGATTTAGTAAGCTGGTGCGGGAAAGATTGAATATCCGGCGCCGCTGTCCATTAAATAGCTTTCTTATCATTTTAGAAGGGGTAATTAAATGGAAATTGTCGTAGGAATTACTGGTGCGACGGGATCGATTTACGCTGTAAGATTATTGGAAGCCTTAAAGGAAAAAGACGTCAAAACGCACCTGATCATAAGCCACTGGGCCAAGGTCAATCTTAAACTGGAAGCCAACTACTCAGTGGATTATTTGGAAAACCTGTCTGCGGCGGTATATGATAATAAAAACATGGGGGCTAAAACCTCCAGCGGCTCCTTTATCACCGACGGTATGATCGTGATCCCCTGCAGCATGAAGACCTTGAGTTCCATTGCCAACGGCTACTGTGAAAATCTTATTTCCAGATCAGCAGATGTAATGATCAAGGAAGGAAGAAAACTGGTTATATGCCCGAGGGAAACCCCCTTAAGCCCCATCCATCTGAGAAACATGCTGCAACTTGCGGATATGGGAGTAAAAATAGTTCCGCCGATGCCGGCTTTTTATAATCATCCCAGGAATATCGAGGATTTAATAAGCCATCATGTTATGAAGTTACTTGACCAATTCGGGATCAAGCAGGTAAACGGCAGGAGATGGAATGGCTGACAGCAGACGCCCCCGGACAGCCTATTTTTATTGCAAACCGGGTTTTCCGGCAAACCGTACGAAGGCCGGCAAGGTATCCGGGCGGGAATCATACTGCCCGGACCAGGAAATGTCTGAATACCGCATCCTTGTATCAGCCTGGCGGGTTCTGAACAATCTCACTGCCCATCCTGGGTTTTAATAGGCAGAGGCTTTAAATTTTGGCCCGAGGCAGCTATTTTAAAGGGTATGAATTTGAAATCATCCTGGTCGGTTTGTTTCTGGCTCCATTTGGAGGTAAATTTAATAAAGGCTTTTAATGTTGGGTATAAGTCTTTATTTCTTGTTGCCAGAAATATAATTGAATCGATTCTGGGTCTCAGCAATAAATTCTTGGTGCCAAACCCCCAATCCATTGAGGCAACACCGGATGGCAGCGCCGCGATACCGATGTCCTCACGGACCAAACCAAGAATAGTTTTAACTGCAGAACAGGTCAGGATAATCCGGGGTTCAAAGTCTGCAGATTGGCAAGCTTTCTGGAAATCACGGTTGTAGCCTGAAGTAGGAGGGGGCACAATGAAATTTTCAGTTTGCAATTCCTCGATATTTACTGTTTTCCTGGCAGCAAAGGGATGCCGTTCGCTGGTCACAATAACCATTTGATCGGTCACCAGGGGGTTAAACTGTAAATTGGGATCATCAATGATCTGATGGACAAAAGCGACGTCAATTTCACGGGAATTTAACATGGGTATGAGTTCATTGCATTGTCTTTCCAGAAGTCTTAGTGTCACTCTGGGAAAGTTTTTCTGATATGATGAGAGCAGGTTGGGTAAACGGTAATGCCCGATTACCGGTATTATTCCCACTGTCAGGTTGCCTTTTTCGAAGGATGTATACTCATGGATGCACCGGCGGGCTTCAATTACTTCCAACATTATTCGCTTGGCGTGTTTGACGAACTCTTCCCCCGCCGGACTGAGCTGTACAGAACGTGTTGTTCTAACAAATAAACTGATTCCCAGCTCGTTTTCCAATTTGATGATTTGCTGGGAAAGTGAAGATTGGGATGTCTTAAGTGCCTCCGAAGCGCGTGTGAAATTATGATACTTTGCTACAGCCAGGACGTATTCCAACTGATGCATTTCCATCAATATCCCTCCTGCAGTCTTTTTGGAAACCTACATCCGTTGCTTTTTAATAACTACCCCACGCTCCCCCCTGACAGTCCCCGACTCAAGTTATTGATCACACCATGCCATGAGCGGAATACCGTCAACGCATATTCCAGCCAAAAAAATTGAAAATCAAATAAAGATGCAACAAAAGTCAGCTAAATCAGCATATTCAGCTATTCATATTCCTCATTTGAATAAGTTAATTCTGATCCAAAAAAGTTAGTAATTCCTTAACATTACTGACCCTTTTATTATATTATATACTAATCTAATAGTAAATTACTTTTCATAATAATATAAAAGAGCGCCCTAATATAAAGCAACACCAGTTGTACTGCTTTATATTGGAGCGCCCACCAAGGGACTTCCCCCATAGGAGCGGTGTGGCAAGCAATAATAGTTGCATTTTGTGAAAATTGAGGCCATGCCGGGTTTACTAAAAACAATTAACCCTATGTCTGTCCAATATCTTAACCAAATTAGACTGGCAAATGATGCCCGGGCCGGGGCCAAAGGTTGTTTCTTAAAGGGCGCCGCTTCCCATTTTATTTACCATGGTTCCCCAGGCGATTTTAAACCAGGCTGCGTAGATTTGCGGATTCTTCTTAATATCTTCCGCTAAAAAACCCCTGGACACCCACCTGTAATTTGCCACCTCTTCCGGGTTAACCTTTGGCGTACCATCCCATTTCCCTCTAAAAACGTGATCGTATTCCTTTTCCGTTAAACCATTTTCGAACTCAGCTTCGTAAATGAATGAAAATACTTCCTCCATCTCTGTGTCGAAACCCATTTCTTCCCGCAGTCTCCTATGTACAGCCGCGTCCAGGGATTCCCCGGGCCGCGGATGCCCGCAGCAGGTATTAGCCCACAGGCCCGGACAATGATACTTCCCCCCGGCCCGCCGTTGGATCAACAATTCATCCCCGGAGTTAAAAATAAAGATGGAAAATGCCCGGTGCAGCCTTGGATTCCTATGGGCGTCAATCTTTTCAGCAGTTCCAACCACGCGATCCTTTTCATCCACAAGAACTACATATTCTTTCAAAACTTATACCTCCACCTGTTATTATGGGCCGATGAAGATACTCCCTTTTTCTTATTTTGGGGCCGCTTTAATTCCCTGGCCGAACTGTTTTCAATTGCCTTTGATTAGACACCATATTTTTAAGGCCAACTGCAAATCGAATCTTTTGTTTGGTTCTTTCAGGGTAAAGTTGCCTACTTCACAGATTTTCCTCAGGCGATATTTAAAGCCGCTCATGGTCACGGCTGATACCCTGGCGGCTTCTTTAATATTACTGTTGCAGCTAAAATAATGGTGCAGGGACTCCACAAGTTGACTACTGTACTTGGTGTCGTATTCCAACAAAGCACCCAGCTGATCCTGCATGAAAGCAAGCAGGTCTTGCTCGTTGGCGGCGTTAAAAAGGAGACCGAACGTGCCCAAACTGCCGAAACAAATAACCATGCTATCCTGGTTTAATCCTTTGATTACTTTCAGCGACCACTGGGCTTCCTGGTAAGACAGGCTGAAATCTCCAGGTTTATAACAAACCCGGCCGATACCAATGGAAACGGTGACGGGAAACTGCCCGGCAATCATCTTTTGCATGTTCCTGGCCAACTGGGTAGTTGCGGCGGGGGTTCCGTTCTTCCCCAGGGCTGCCAGGACAATAATTCTATCGTTGCTGATTGCCACCGTACCGATTTTGTTGTGTATATTAAGCTCCCTGTTAATCGCGTCGCGAATTTGTTCCTTTAGGGCTGGAACCCGGTTTTCACCCCGCCCGGGCCGTTGTGGTGAACTTACCCTGGTGTGATCCAGTTCAATTACAAGTACCTGATGGGGCAGTTTAAGATTGTGTCCTATGCAGCGCGCCCTTTCCACAATGGAAGCTTCGGACTTGTAGCTGCCCTCGATTAATTCAACAACGTAATCACCTATTAAACGGGTTTCCGTTTTAGCCACAGTACGGTCCTGCATCATTTTGAGGGCAAGAACAGCATTCATATATTCCATGGTCACCTTTTCATGCTCGGTGAGATTATAGACGGGTTTAAAAATACTGACATAGCCCAGAACGTCCTGTTTAATTTCGATGGGGTAGATGAATTGGGAAACTGTTTTTTTAGTAAGTTCCGCCGGGAACCTTACAGGCTTTTTTTCCTGGATTAAGGTGGTGACCAGGTGGCGCAAACGCCAGTCGCCGACGATATCTTTGGTGGCAAAAGGCGCCTGGGCCGCGAGATTGTTTTTCTCTGAGCTAGTGGGTGAATAATAGGCAACCGGCTGAAAAGACCGGTCCTCCACAATTACTGTTGCTCCCATGACCCTTCCTACCATACTTGTAATTGCTGATATTTCTTCACCGTTTAAAACCATCCTGGTCAGCTGTTCGTGAACGGCGAGTGATTGTTTTAAAGCCTCATTTTGCTCTTGAATACTGGTATGCGGCCACTCCGTCCCCTGGCCCAGGGTGGTTCCATGGTAATACTGCAGCTCGGGGGTAATCTCCTTGCCCCAATCGGACAATTTCTTGCCGACATAACGGCAGCATTGGTCACCCATGGCAGTGCAAGATACTTCTTTTATAATCACCCTTTCACCAAACAAAGCCGACATGATCCCACTGGCGTAACCAACCAGCGTCCAGCAAACCGGTTCAGCAGCGGAACCAAAATGCTTGAGGTGGTGTTCCGACTCGTAGGAATCATGCCAGGTTCCCTCGCAGGTCCAGTCAGGACCGGTGTCCTCCCGGTGGCGCAGACTAGGGGTTACGTTGGCCATACCAATAAACCTATGGAAGTTTATGGCCATTTGGTATCTATCATTTTTTTCGTCCCGGTGAAGATTTTTCATAGTATTTTTAAAATCCTGATAACCGTTGTTAAAACCGAAGCGAATCAAGAATCCTTTAGCTTTTTCTATCCCCAGGGTATAAATCAGATCCTTACGCAGAATTCCCATAGCTTTGGCGTTAAGAATTAGCACACGTTTATCCTTGAAGTAATTTTTGCCCAAGCCGGCCTGCAGTTTTAGCATTGTTTCCACATGCATTTCCCGGATATTAATTAGATCCACCCCCAAACAGATCCAAAGCTAACTAAATCTAAAACCATTATATCATTAATAAACTTTAAAATTTTAAACAATGTCAGAAACTTTAAGAGTATTTTTAAATATAAAGCTGACCAAACCCATTACAACATGGTTTTGCACCAATCTGAACCAATATCGCAGGTGTTAAGCATTATCCACTACTCATAATCCATATTCCTGGATCTTCAGGCCATATCCCAACCTCTGGTATTCCAAAGGCATTATTCATAGTATTGTGAATACTTGCAATATGTTGTGTTGGGGTATGGCGTTATTATTTCTTGCAGTACCGGGTAGATTTTTGCTTGTCAATGTAAGAAAGGTAAAAATCCATGCTGTCATCGTTCTCCGCCGCGAAGGACAGCAACAGCCATTGTCCTTCGCGGCCAAAAACAGGTGTTCTGCCAGTTTGTGCGGTTTTATTCCGGACAGGGAATATTGCTGTCACCGGGCGGTGATTCATGCTTCCTTGCCCATATCATTTATTTTGAGAAACCTGCTTTGGGAAAAAGGGCCATCTAAAAACCTCTAAAGTTTTCTAGACGGCCCCCTTGCTCCCCACCTATCCCCTTTCCCTGAGAGGAGGAACCGGTTTAGTGGAGGGACAGATTAAATCATTTATGAATCAATTCTGGTATTACAGGATTAAACAGATTTGTCTTAATAGGAGTTAACCTTGCCTTTTTGTTAATGCAGCCCCAAAAGCTTACTTGCGCAGGGGGGGAACCGGCACCAGAATTTGCAGGTTTGCTATTTCCTCGTTGGATAGCTGGAAGTTCGGGTCGCGCAATTTCGGCTTAATTACATCGTCCTCTTCGGTGTTGCGCCACGAAAAATTGCACTTGCTGCAGATGTACATTTCCCAGGCACCACTCTTATCCGGGGCTTCAGCAAACTTCGCTGCGGTATCATTTAAACAACGCACACACTTCATGCCTGTTTCCTCCTTTTATTATACTTGTATAATAGTTGAAAACCTATTTAGCCACTGCTTTTTGCAGATCGGCAATGATCTTTTCGTAACCCTTTGAATCGGGATTGTCAATCAGTCTGGTATCGCGCAGGACCACGTCCGGGGCAGTGGGCTCGGTGGCGTCAATAATGAACTTGGCGCCCATACCGGCAGGTTCCGAGGTGGGATCCAGGGGCATGCCAGGTGTGTTGGGAATCACAATAACGTCTTTGGCCGGGCGCACCCTGGCGGACAGGGACCACATGACCTGTTCCAGGTTGAACGGGTCAACGTCGGGACCAACCAGGATGATGTTCTTGCAGTAGGAAATGCCGTGGGGCGTGGAAGCCAGGCGGAAAGCAACCGATTTGGCATAGCCGCCGAAACGGTTGCCGGTGGAAACAATGGCGGTTAAACCATGCTGGTACATGGCATTGACGGCGACTATTTCCGGCATGGTTTCTTTCATCTGCTTGTACAGCGGCACGCAGGTATTGAGCCCCATCAGGTAGTCGATTTCGGTCCAGGGACGGCCCATAAAGAGGTTCTCGAAAATGGGGTTTTTCCGGTGGGTGATACACTTCACCCTGAACTGTGACTGGAGGCGGGTTCCCGAATAACTGCCGGGGAATTCGCCGAAGGGTCCTTCCGGTACCCGCACCCGGGGGATAATCTCACCTTCCAGGACATACTCGGCACAGGCCGGCACATCAAGATCGCAGGTGACGCATTTGGTTAGCTCCATTGGAATACCGTTAATGGCCGCGGCGTACTTGTACTCCGAAAGATTGTAGTTGATGGGTGTGCTGGCCATAAAGGTGAGCACCGGGTCAACGCCCAGACATACGGCGATTGGCAGGGGCTTGTTCACTTCCTCCGCATGGGTGATATGCCTGGCAATGTCATGGAAGCCCAGAGCCTGGATGCCCACCAGGTCCTTGCCCATCACCTGCATCCTGTAGGTGCCGACGTTTTGAGTGTCGAAGTTATCGGCATCATCGGGATCTTTGGTAACCACCGAGGCCTTGGAGAAAAACATGCCGGAATCCCATTTATTAATGCGGAACATCGGCAGCATCTCAACAATGTTGATGTTGTCTTTGATTACGACTTCGTGACAGGGCGCCTTGTCCTTGTCAATAAACTTGGTTTCACCGGGATACTTGTCCCATTTGTCGAGGAAATTAAAGAATTGTTCCTTAACAGGTGTGTTTTTATCCAGACCCATCATTAAAGCGATATTGGCCCAGGAACCATGGACGTTTAAGGCAACCTTCTTGCCGGGGTGACCTTTGATATTTTCAATAAGCACTGCCGGACCATTGGGCAAATCCACGGATGCCCGGCCAATCTCCCGGATAGCCGGCTCCGGCAGGATTTCATCCTTAATCCGGACTAGCTGTCCCTCTTGTTCCAATTTAGCTAAAAAATCACGCAAATCACGATACATTAAGTAACCTCCCTTTGTTAAATATTTCATTTAAGACTTGTTACTTTTACCTGCAAGGCTCGGGTATGATACCCGCATCCCCGGACCCGCAAAATAGTTGCAAAAATCTTTTTGCCCCCCACTTCTTCAATGACTGGGTTAGTATACCATTACCAGTGTCAACAAAAATCAGGTTAATTGCATAGTATTTTAACAGTACATCAGGCAATTACCGTGGCAATAGTATCTTTATCCTTTGGTTGCGCTTTAGGGGCAATTTTGTCCAACTGCTTTACTTAACCGGAATCATCAATTTCCCACTTTTAGGGTCACACTTTTTGCATCATCCAACTGATTGGACCGTGAATCCTTACCCCGGCCCGACCCGTCATGGCACCACCTCGGTATTTTATTTATTTAACCAACCTTTATTGTTTCACCAACCTTGAAATCTGTTTACTTCTTACAGTGGCTTGCCCGTGGCCTGATTCCCCCATGGTACAAAGTTTTTATATCCCAACATTTATTTAAAGGCAAAACCATTGATTACTTGCAGACCCCGCATATTTAAACGTATAAGGGCTGTCCTTTGGATAAGTATGAACTTTCCCCTTTAATTCAACTAAATAAAACATATCATGCGGGATTCTCCTTTGCTATGGTCCGTCAAGGTAGAATATTTCACAATGTACTACCCAAAAAAACAGTTGCTCCCACAAACCAATTCAACAAACAACATCAGGAATTGGTTTTAGTGCGGCAGGCTTCTCCTTTTTGGATTCAAGCCCCCAGTCAGATTAAACATTTACTGATAACCTACACCATGTATTAATATTGATGGTATTAATATATGTCATAGTGCTATGGTAACTATACTCCTTTGCACCCTGCCTGCCCATCAGGTGATTCCATTGCTCCCAGTCGATCCTCAAATCCGTGCACTTCTGATTTCATCAAAGCTAAAAAATGACCCCCTTCACTGGTTGTTGAAGAAGGGTCTTTTTTTGTCCAACACAAACTGGAAATGCCCGGCCCAATCCAATACTTTTGCAACATTACCTGCAGGCGGCAGACAGAATGGGCGGAACTGTGCAGCTTTTGGCGCCAATTCGTTCCGGCAACTGTTAAATTGGACAGAAACTTGCTGATAACCTGTCCTCCCCGGTTATAGAAAACCTTTTCCCGGCATGGTAGGCTACAGTTACCACGGGCTTTTAGCAATAGCACCAAAAAGCACTAGCAAAGTGGTTGAACCTGGGGCCAACCCAGGGAACTGCCTTGACAGACCCCGAACATAACCGTTGCTGGTTCAGGTAGAAGCGAACAATGCGAGGCAAAAAAAAAGGGGGGGTTCTATTGTTTAGAATAGTAGTGGCCATATCAGGCGCCACCGGAGCGGTTTATGGCATCAAGTTCCTGGAGGAAGCAAAAAAGGCCGGAATCGAAACACAATTAATCATCAGTGATTCAGCGAAAAGAACAATTCAGCTGGAAACGGATTATAAGCTTGATACCATCAGGGGATTGGCCAGTCATGAGTATCCCAATAATGATATTGCGGCGCCGCCGGCAAGTGGTTCCTATTTACACCAGGGAATGGTAGTAACCCCTTGCAGTATGAAGACACTATCCGCTATTGCCAACGGTTATGCGGATAACCTGATCAACCGCGCCGCCGATGTGACAATTAAGGAAAGGCGCAAGCTGCTTCTGCTGGTGCGGGAGACCCCGTTAAGCCCCATCCATTTGGAAAACATGCTAAAATTATCAAAGCTCGGGGTGATAATAATGCCCCCGGTACTCTCCTTTTACAACCACCCCAAGGGCATAGACGATATTATCAAGCAAACAACGGGGCGGGTATTTGATCAGTTGGGAATAAGAAATTCCCTGGTAAACAGATGGGAGAAGGTAAGATCCCTTGCTTAACCCCCTGTCCTAACGGCAAGGGTATCAGCCAAACCTGCTCCAAGCCCCTGCTGTAACCGGCAGCAACCTGGGCCGCGGGTTGCCCTGCCGTCAGCCGGGCGGCAGAATATTTATAAACCCACGGGCCTGGATTATACCGGGCGAACAGCCAAAAGAGACCGCATCTGCGGTCTCTTTAACGTAATGGCAGTTAGGATTAGCCGTAATAGCGTCCTTGTTCCAGGAGCATCAAGGGATCCTGAGGCGTCCCGTTTTTTAGTATTTCAAGGTGCAGGTGAGGCCCCCTGGAATTGCCCGTGTTCCCTGCCAGGGCGATGATCGTGCTGGGGCCCACGGAAGCGTCCTCTTCAACCAGAATTTTGGAACAATGGGCGTAGAGGGTTCTGATCCCGCCGCCGTGGTCGATAATCACGGCCAGGCCGTAAGTCCCCCGGGGCCCGGCAAAAACTACCCGGCCCGTGGCAGCCGCCCTAATCGGAGTGCCCTCTTCGGCAGCGATGTCAATCCCCTCGTGGAGCCTTCCATCCCTCAGGCCAAAGGGTGAGGTAATGGCGCCAACCAACGGCCAGGAGAACTGACCGGCGGTAAATCCCCTGGAGGCAATCAAACGCTCATTTTCACCGATTTCCTGGCACGGGACCAGCAGACGCTGGCCAACCAGAATTCTGTCCATGTCTGTCTGTTCGTTTCTGGCTGCCAGGTCAGCTACCTTAACATGGTACATCCTTGAGATTTCCCACATTGTCTCCCCCGGTTGAACATGGTGGATGAAGTAATCAAAGGGGATTGCCAGGAACTGGCCCGCCCTGATTTTATCCCGATCCTCCAGCCCGTTTGCAGCAGCCAGCGTTTCCAGGGAAATACCCTTTTTCCTGGCTATGCAAGTGAGGGTATCGCCGTTCTTAACCTCATATAAATGCTGCGCTTCTGTCAGGTCCGCCGCAGGCGGTGTGATATAGGGGGCATCCTCCCTGATCAATTCATCCAGACGGGCTGAAGCCGGCCCGGCCCAGGAAAGTAAAGCGACGGTTATTAAGAAGGCAAGTGCCGCCAGGACCCCGCCCAGGACCTTTTTATTTATTTTCATAAGCATGAAAAATCACCTCTCCGATGCATTCAACTGTTAGTTTTGCCGGAAAAGGTGATATTTATACCTTGCTTTTTTACAGTAGGAATGTTTAGTCTGCTAACTGGCGCCCCCTTTACGGCCCGGCTCCGGCCGCCCGCCGGCGAAGGCCTCGGCCCGGCGCAGATGGCGAAAGGCATGGAGCAAGTCGTAATTGGTTTTGGAACGTTTCATCTGCTCCATCAGCATTTCCATTGCATCCCAGGGGGTAGCGCCATTGGTGGCCCGGCGAAACTGCCAGATCATTTCCAGTTCGTCCTGGGACAGCAGCAGCTCCTCCTTGCGCGTACCGGAACGCAAGACATCAATGGCTGGAAAAAGCCTTCTTTCAGCCAGGCGCCTGTCCAGAATCAATTCCATGTTGCCGGTTCCTTTGAACTCTTCAAAGATAACATCGTCCATTCTGCTACCCGTTTCCACCAGGGCTGTGGCTAAGATTGTCAGGCTGCCCCCTTCTTCCAGGTTGCGCGCAGCCCCAAAAAATCGTTTGGGCTTGTGCAGGGCAGCAGGATCCACACCCCCTGACAGGGTCCGCCCGCTGGGGGGAACTACCAGGTTATGGGCTCTGGCCAAACGTGTAATACTGTCCAGCAGGATCACCACATCGTGCTTGTGCTCCACCAGTCGCTTGGCCCGCTCCAGAACCATATCCGCCACTTTGACGTGGTTTTCCGGCGGCTCGTCAAAGGTGGAGCTGACCACTTCCCCTTTCACGGAACGCTCTATGTCGGTGACTTCCTCGGGACGCTCGTCTATGAGCAGGACCATGAGCATCATTTCGGGATGATTCCTGGTGATGCTGTTGGCCACTTCTTTGATGAGGATCGTTTTGCCGGCTTTGGGCGGGGCGACAATGAGGCCCCGCTGGCCTTTGCCGATAGGGGCAACAAGATCTATAATCCGGGTTGACAGTTTGTCGGGCCCGGTTTCCAGGGTTATTCGCTGCAGGGGATAAAGGGGGGTGAGCCCATCAAAATGAAGTCTGATCTCGGTGCTTTCGGGGTCAACACCGTTAACCTGTTCAACGCGCAGCAGGGCGAAGTATCTTTCACTTTCCTTCGGACGACGCACCTGACCGGCAACAAGGTCACCCGTACGAAGGTCAAAACGCCTGATCTGGGAAGATGAAACATAGATATCATCGTTACTGGGGAGAAATTGAAAAGGTCTTAGGAAGCCGTATCCGTCGGGCAGGATTTCCAGAACGCCTTTGGCAAACAAGAGGCCGTGTTTTTCCGTCTGGGCCTTTTTAATTTCAAAAATCAGTTCCTTTTTGCGCAGCTTATAATAGCCGGGCAGTTCGATTTCCTTTGCAATCTTGTACAGTTCCGCTATGGTTTTGTTTTCAAGATCCGCATAATTCAAAGGCAGCCCCCCCTAAAAAATGGTCTGTTAAAGTAGTTTATTTCCATAGTTGAAGGATTTTATGTGCTCCGGCGCCTGCTTCGTTTGAGCAGAAACATCAAGAGCGTATAGACGGCAAACCAAACCAGTGTTGCGTTGATCAGGCTGCCTAAGAGAAAGGGGTAGCCGTGTTCCATGATTTTGTCCAGAAAGGAGGTGAGCAGGGAACCATCCCCCGGCACGGGATCCGGTCCAGGCAGATCGCCCAGGATCAGTCTGCCGGACAGAAGGTTTAAAGTGAAAAAAACTGGAACGGCCAGCTTGAAAACAACCACGGTGGCCACAGCCGCCGCCGGGCTGCAATTGGTAATCCGGGCAATCAGGTAGGAAAGTGGAATGCTGATCACCGGAATTGGCAGGAAATCAAAGGCCAGGCCCAGGGCAACCCCCCTGGCAATCTTTTTTGGTGAACCCGGCATGGCCATAACCTTTTTGTAGTAGGTAGAAATACTGCCCGGCAACCAGGAAATGATCTTTCTTTTCAAAAACAGAACTCCCTCGACAAACATGGCAAAACTCCTTGTTTCCCTGGTTCCTATAGAATAAGTTATTCCCGGGAAATACATAATGTCTCTTATTAAGCCCTTATTCCTGTTATGAAAAAACTCTTCCAGGAATTATCTTTGCTGTATTTCAAGGAAGAGGCAAAATTATCTATGCTTTTTTAGCCGTAAATTTACCTGCGGTGCAGAACCCGCGCCAAGTTCGTCTATTTATTTTTGACGGTTTCCCAATCTTCCAGGAATTTTTTTATACCGGCATCGGTTAGTGGGTGCTGGATCATCTGACTTATAACTTTGTACGGGATAGTGGCTATATGCGCCCCCAATCTGGCCGCGCAGGTGACGTGAACGGGGTGGCGAATGCTGGCTGCTATAATTTCAGTCTGAATTTGATGCCGCTCGAAAATATCCACAATGTCGGCAAGCAAATCCATTCCATCCTGGCTGATATCGTCCAGCCGGCCCAAAAAGGGGCTGACGTAAGCGGCGCCGGCCCGGGCCGCTAATAGCGCCTGGTTAGCCGAAAAGATCAAAGTCACATTGGTGCGGATACCCTCCTGCTTCAACTGGCAAACAGCTTTAAGGCCCTCCGCTGTCATTGGGATTTTAACCACAATGTTGGGGTGAATGGAGGCAAGTTCGCGGGCTTCCAGGATCATTCCGGCCGCCTCCGGATTTACTGCCTCAGCACTGATCGGCCCGTTTACGATGGATGCAATTTCCCGGACTGCCTCAGTAAAACTGCGCCCTTCCCGGGCGATCAGGGAAGGGTTGGTGGTTACCCCGCTAATCACGCCCAGGGAATTGGCCTGACGAATCTCTTCCACATTGGCGGTATCAATAAAAAGCTTCACCTATTCTCTTCACCTCTTGGGACAGATCTGTTGAATATAAAAGCTGCCCTGCCCGTCTGTAAAATATTAGCGCCTGCTGATTTAACAGGAAAGAGCGAATTTTGGTTTGTCCCCGGCCTGAAAAACTAGGCCTGACCGGAGCTGCCGAAGATTCTGATTTTTTCCCGGATTATCCCGGTTGCCGCCTCCCTGGCGGGGCCAAGCATCTTGCGGGGATCAATCTCGGCGGGGTTGGCGTCCAAGATCTGCCGGGCCGCGGCGACAAAGGCTTCACGGATATTGGTATCAATGTTGACCTTGCGCACCCCCAAACGGATAGCCTTTATAATGGCTTCATCCGGGACCCCGGAAGAACCGTGCAGAACAATGGGGATTTTTACGATGGATTTAATCTTCTCCAGGCGGGGAAAATCCAGCTCGGGGGTTCCTTTGTACTGACCGTGGGCTGTGCCTATGGCCACAGCCAGGGAATCCACCCCGGTTTCACGGACAAAGACGCCTGCTTCCCCGGGGTCGGTGAACAGGGCATCCCGTTCGCTTACGCTGATGTCATCCTCGGTTCCGCCGATCTTACCCAATTCAGCTTCCACCGAAACCCCCACAGCCCGGGCAACGTCCATCACCCGGCGGGTCAGCGCAATGTTTTCGTCAAGGGGCAGTTTGGAGCCGTCGATCATCACCGAGGAAAAGCCGGCGCGAACACATTGAACAACCTGTTCAAAGCTGGTTCCGTGATCCAGGTGCAACGCCACCGGCACATGGGTGTTTTCCGCCGCCAGACGGGCCATGGCCACGATGTAGTCGATACCGGCGTATTTAATTGCGCCCTGGCTCGCCTGCATGATGACTGGGGAATTCTCCGCTTCGGCGGCCGCAATGATAGCCTGGACAATCTCCATGTTGTTGCAATTAAAGGCGCCGACAGCGTAACCGCCCGCTTCGGCACGTTCCAACAAATCGGTAACCGGTACCAGAGACAATTGGCTCCCTCCTTTTTTTATCAATTATTCAAAGTATAGCCGGAGGAGAGCCAAATTATGTCTTGCTTCTTTTGCGGCGTGGTTTTTTTGGTTTGCCCGGGTTCACCAGACTGTCCAGACACGTGTTGGAAAAGCTGTCCAGACATTTGAAACCATGCCGCGCAAGCTCGATGCTTTCAACTTGCTGAATGACTTTGAGGTCATCCTCCGTCTCAGCGTAAATAATGTTGATACTGTCACATTTCTTGCACTGAAGTTCCAGTCGGTCAGGGAAAATATCCACTTCAATTTTGTAATTGCCGCACTGGCAGTACAGTCCGCCGCGCTCTGCAATACCATGCAGGCAGTTCAAAACCTCATACATGATTTTAGAATTATGAAAATAGCTGTCACAGCCAAACTCTTTGACCAGGGCTTCCAGTTCTTCTTCGTAACTGGCTGCCATTTCGCTTATCTTCGACTTGGGTCCGATATGACCCAGTTCCAGATCCGTTTCCTGGCAGGAAAGACAGGTGACTTTACCGGACCAGAGAGATTTGCCGGAAACCTCCAGGAGGTGTTTCGTCTCACAGACTACACAGGGAATTTGAAACCAGTAACTGTTCAGGTTTTTAGTGCTTACAATCAGCTTGGTGGCGCCGCAAGAGCATGTAACATGGAAGGCTTTACCCCTGGTAAAGGAAAACCTGGAAAAACCATGATGTTCCATTTTCCCGCATTCAGGGCAACGCATGGCGAGCACAGCGTTTGTATCAATACGCATAGCTTAAAACCCTCCTAGCGATTAACGGGGCCGATTTGCCTCTAAACCGTCAGTTCCTGATAACTTCTGCCATTGGAGAATATGTTGCCCCAACCGACTGTTGTAATACTTCGCCGCCAGGGGTGAAAATCCTCTTTTTACCGTGCATAATGAAACGTGAATAACGAAGGATCGGGCTCCTAGCCAGTCACCCTCACCAGCTTTCGCCTGTCCTTTTCCTCCATCAGCAGGCCTCTGGCCAGGTAACGGACTTCGTCCAGATCAAAGGGTTTATTGATATAATGCTTGACACCCCTGCTTTTCGTTTCGGTCATAAGATCCAGTTCCCGGTACGCCGTCATGATCACAACCTGTATTTCCGGGTTAATACGGAGAAGTTCGTCCAGTGTTTCCAGTCCACTCATGCCGGACATTTTAATGTCAAGTAAAATTAGCAAAGGCTCTGCCGCAATCATTTTACGGATTGCCTCTGCGCCGCTGGAGGCTGTTTCCACCCGAAACCCCTGATCAGTGAAAGCCTCGAACAAGAGACAGCGTACGCCGGCCTGATCATCAACAATTAGAATTTCGCATGCTTCTCCCGGCATTTTTACCCACCTCCCAAATAAATAGGAGTTTTGGTCTAAATATTCGCCAGCCCCTTTCGAATCCCTCCCGGCCAAATGAAAATTAATACTTAAAGGGCACAGCCAACCGCCTGACTTAAAAATAATTCCTTAAGGGAACGCCGGACGGAATAGCAGTTACCGCCATGGTTATAACCACTAAAAGAAAAATAAAAAAAGCGAGCAGGGTCAGGTAAGGACTTAAAACAGCCAGCAAAGACCGGCCGGCGGACAAACCGTGAACCTCCCCCACACCCAGAGTTTTAAGCGCTATGCTCCAGATTGCAACGGCCAATCCCGCCAGCCCCAGGAAGACGTTTCCAGCCGGGCTGTCAACACCAATTCCGAAGACCACAAGCTGTACCGGGACCAAAAGGACAGCTGGAAGCCCCGCCAGGCCGGAGGCCGCAAAAACACCCTTCGCCCTGCCCTGCCCCCCTAATAGCTCGGCAGCGAGACTTAGAAAGGAACTGTAAACAAACCATTTCAAATAACCCCAGAGAAAAACGGTTGCGGCCGCCGGGGGAACCAATATTTGCAATGCCGGGGCAAAGGAACCCCAAATAGCGGCATCCAGACCCCGGCCCAGAAATCTGGCGGTGGTCAATAACCACATTACCGAGCCCAGGGCGCTTAAGATGGTTACCACCAGCGCAGCCTGACCCAGGGGCGGCCTTGCGGCCACTTTTTGCATTGTTGGGCGGGGTTCAAAAAACACCCCGTAAACCAGTTCCAAAAAACCCGGGAAAGGTCCCGCCCCTTCCTCCAACCCCAGGGATGCCGGTAAACCTTCAGGGCTTTCCAGGAAATTTTCCGCCAGCTCCTGGTCCGATCCGGCGTTATCCAGCAGAGCCCCGGCGCTGCCTGAATCATCCCGCCTGCCTTCAGCCCCGTCCGGGATTTCTTCATTCATATGACTCGCCTCCTTTCACGGCCTTTAACGCAGGTTAAGGGAATACACCCGGTCCAACTCACCCGGCAGGGTAAACCAACCGGAATTCCAGAGCGATCCGACCCCCGCGCCGCCTAAAACATCCGCCCAAAAATTTTTGGGCCCAATGTTGACAATAGACGGTTCACCCTCAATACCCGCAAGCTCACCGGCCAGCAGAACGGCATCATGAAAGCCGCCCAGGCTGTCCACCAGATCCAGTTCCCTGGCCTGCCGCCCCGTATAGACCCTGCCGTCTGCCAGGGTCTTGATTTCCGAGGCATCCTTATGCCTGCCCCGGGCCACCGTTTCAATAAATTGTTCATATACATCGTCGATCATCGATTGAAAAATTGCCCGTTCTTCGGCTGTCGCCGGGCGGGACGAAGAACCCATATCCTTGTAAGGCCCGCTTTTGTATGTTTGCGGGCTGACGCCTATTTTATCATAAAGCCCTTCTAAGTTTGTCGTTTCCATAATTACACCAATGCTTCCGGTAATGGTCCCGGGGTTGGCCACGATCCGGTCGGCCCCGGCCGCAACCCAGTAAGCCCCGGATGCGGCAACATCCCCCAGGGAAGCAACCACTTTTTTACCGGATTCCTTCAATCTCTTGATCTCCGCTTCAATTTCCTGGGAAGCAGCCGGTGTTCCCCCGGGACTGTTCAGCCTGATTACAACGGCCTTTAAACCGGGATCCCGGGAAGCCTGCCGCAACAGTGAAGCAATTGATTCAGCGCCGCCCCGGCTGCCGAACAGCCCGCCGCTGCCCGTGCCCCCGGCTATAACCCCTTCAATATAAATAACTCCGACCTCTCCGCCACCACTTGCACTGCCGGCAAAATCGCTCCCCCCCTGCCGGATGACGGCAAAAATCAGGGAAAGGGCAACGGCGCCCAAAATCACGGCTGCAATTATTTTTTTCCTCAAGTTTAATCCCCCTTTCTCCACTTTTATAGCATGCATAATTAACCTGAAACGATACCCTGAAACCGGCGGCAGTTTTAGTTTACAAAAAAAGCCGGCATCTTTTTATTCCAGGCCCCGCCCGGGAAACCTGCTTTATTTTGCCGCTTCCCGGCAAAATCGCATAAACCGCCATAAATTATTATGGTGAAAACCACAACCGGCAAAAAAAACGGCTTCTTAGATTAATAAAGAAAAAAACGGCCCCAAATAAAAACAGCCCCGGTTTTACCCAGAGCTGAAGCAAGTATGCCGCCATAAGGATTACCTATAATTGACCTTGTGAAATTTCCTGGCCGCCCCGACAAAATCCCTGAAAAGCGGGTGGGGGCGATTGGGCCGGGATTTGAATTCCGGGTGAAACTGAGTAGCCACAAACCAGGGATGGTCCGGATATTCAATAATTTCCACCAGGAAGTCGTCGGGCCAGGTGCCGCTGAAGCATAAGCCCGCCCGGGCCAGGGCGATGCGGTAAACATTATTTAATTCATAGCGATGGCGGTGCCTTTCTACAATGGTATCCTGCCGGTAGGCTTTGTGGGCCGCGGTACCGGGGATTAATCTGCAGGCATACCCCCCCAGACGCATGGTGCCCCCCATTTGAGCCAGGTCTTTTTGATCCGGCAGCAAGTCAATGACGGGGTAAGCCGTCCCAGGGTTAAACTCGGTGCTGTCGGCATCCCGCCAGCCCATAACGTTACGGGCAAATTCCACAACTGCCAGCTGCATTCCCAGGCAAAGCCCCAGGTAGGGAATCTTTTGTTCCCGGGCAAACCGGATAGCCTCAATTTTACCTTCTATGCCCCGGTCGCCGAAGCCGCCGGGCACCAGGATACCGTCAACATCCCCCAGGAAATCCTTCACGTTAGCCCGGGTGACCTCCTCGGAGTTGATCCACTTGATTTCAATTGCGGAGCAGTGACTGAACCCCGCATGACGAAGCGATTCAGCCACGCTCAGATAGGCGTCCTGCAGGGATACATACTTGCCGACCAGGCCTATGGTAGTCAGGTAGTTCAAGTTTTTCAACCTGGCAACAATTTCGCGCCATTCGGTCAAATCCGGGGGCGGCGCACTGATTCCCAGTTTTTTCAAGACAATATTGTCCAGACCTTCTTCTTCCAGCATCAGGGGCATCTCGTAAATAGACGGCGCATCCAGGGCCTGGATCACCGCCTCTATTTCAATGTCGCAAAACAAAGCAAGTTTTTCTTCCATCTCTTTTGATAAAGGCCGTTCGCTGCGGCAGACAACGATATCGGGCTGAATGCCTATTCCCCTGAGCTCCTTGACGCTATGCTGGGTGGGTTTGGTTTTTAACTCGTTGGCCGCTGAAAGATAGGGCACCAGGGTTACGTGGATGTAAACCACATTTTCTTTGCCAACGTCCCCTTTCATCTGGCGGATTGCTTCCAGGAAAGGCTGCGACTCAATGTCCCCCACGGTACCGCCTATTTCAGTAATAACAATATCCGCGCCGGACTCGGTGGCCACCAGCAGAATCTGCTCCTTGATCTCGTTGGTGATATGGGGAATAACCTGCACGGTCCCCCCCAGATAATCCCCCCTGCGCTCCTTGTTGATTACGGAACTGTAAATACCGCCGGTGGTTATATTGCAGCTGCGGGAGATATTGATATCGATAAACCGTTCGTAATGCCCCAGATCCAGGTCCGTTTCCGCGCCGTCTTCGGTGACGAACACCTCACCGTGCTGATAGGGACTCATGGTACCGGGATCCACATTAAGATAGGGATCCAGCTTCTGAATAGCCACCTTGAGCCCGCGGTTCTTTAAGAGGCGGCCCAGGGAAGCGGCCGTAATCCCTTTGCCCAGTGAAGATACCACCCCGCCGGTAACAAATACAAATTTGGCCATGTCAGCCTCCTGTTATTTCCTGTCCAAAAGATTGTTGTTACTAAACTAACATCCCCATTTTAACGATGCCCATGGACCCTGTCAACCACAAAAACCCTGCTTGTTTTGTATTTTTAAAAACTTCTTTACATTCTCTCGGGGGCTGTAAGGCCAAGCAGCCCCAGACCATTTTTCAGGGTTATCCGGGTGGCGTCCACCAGTAATAGCCGGGCTTTGGTCAGTTCCCCGGGGGAAGTAATGACCCGGTGGCTGTTATAAAAACTGTGCAGCAAACCGGCCAGTTCGTGCAGGTAGCGGGCCATGCGCTGAGGAGCGAGGCTAACTGCCGCGGAGGTCACTTCCCCGGGAAAATCGGCGAGTTTCCTGGCCAGGGCCTGCTCGTATTCCTCCCGGAGAAGCTTAAAATCAACATCGGCAGGCTCGGGCATAGCCCCGCCCTGCTCCCCGTACTGCCGGAGAATGCTGCAGATACGGGCGTGGGCGTATTGAATATAATAGACGGGATTGTCGTTGGTCTCGGATCTGGCCAGGTCCAGGTCAAAATCCAGGTGGCTGTCGGAACCGCGCATAACGAAAAAATAACGGGCGGCGTCTTTCCCCACCTCTTCAACTAATTCTTCCAGGGTAACAAACTGGCCGGTGCGTTTGGACATCCGCACAATTTCACCACCCTGGTAAAGACGGACCAGCTGCATAATTACAACGTCAAGGGCGTCCGGATCGCAGCCCAGGGCGGCCACCGCCCCCTTCATCCTGGCTACGTGGCCGTGGTGGTCGGCGCCCCAAACGTTGATCACCCGTTCAAAGCCCCTCTGAAACTTATTCCGGTGGTAAGCAATGTCCGCCGCGAAGTAAGTGGGGATTCCGTTTGCCCTTACCACCACTTCATCCTTTTCCGCCCCGAATTCGCTTGCTTTAAACCAGAGGGCCTGCTCGCTCTCGTAAAGGCAGCCCTTTTCTTGCAAGTAATCCAGAGCGTCCCGGACTTCCCCCCCTTCGTGCAGGGACTGTTCGGAAAACCAGACATCGTAGTGCACGCCGAAATCAGCCAGGACCTTTTTGATGCTACCGATTTTCTCCGCCAGGGCGTATTCCACCAGGGCCAGACGGCGTTCGTCCGGGCTGGCCGCCAGGTAACGGTCTCCTTCCCGGGCCAGGAAACCCCGGGCCGATTCCAGAATATCCTCGCCGTGATAGCCGTCCTCCGGAACCCGGTTCTCCCTGCTCAGCAGCTGCAGGTAACGGGCTTCCAGGGAAAGACCGAAGTTTTCAATTTGCTTTCCGGCGTCGTTAATGTAAAACTCCCGGGTTACAGCGTAACCGGCAAAGTCAAGGATGGCGGCAATGCTGTCCCCCAGGGCCGCCCCCCGGGCATTGCCCATATGCAGAAGGCCCGTGGGGTTGGCGCTGACAAATTCCACCTGGACCTTGCGGCCCTTTCCCAGCCTGACCCGGCCGTAGTTTTCCGCCTTTTTGATGATGCTGGGAATGACCTGATAAACCCAGTCCCTTTGCAGATAAAAATTAATAAAGCCGGGCCCCGCTATTTCTATTTTTTCCACCCAGGGCAGGCTCCGGGTAAGGTTTTGTACGAGAATTTCGGCTACCCTGCGGGGCGCCATCCGGGCCGGTTTGGCCAGGAGCAGGGCCAGGTTGGTGGCCAGATCACCGTGCTCTTTCTCCCGGGGCGCCTCAACCGTAAAGTCCGGCACCCGGTCCATTTTTATGATTAAACCCTTTTCCCCGGCCGCCCTCAGGGCCCAAACCAGGCAGTGGGCAAGACTTACCTGGATCTCCCTAACAATATCACTCACCTGTGAAAAACCTCCTTAGAACGGACGATTTGGTCCTGTCTAACCGGCAACGCTTCCATATACACCTGTGCACATTAAATCCATACACTCTAGATTAAACCCTGGGAACCGGACCTGTCAAGTTAACCGGGGCAATCAAAGAAAAGCAGGGTCCGGACCCTGCTTTTCCAAAATAAATATTGTTCACCGGCCTAAAAAGCTGGTGGTTTCTGTTCTTTGCAGCCGGCGGCAAAGGCCGCTTTATTGGATTCCAGGAACTTTTCCGGCACACGATCCGCCAGGGCCCTTTCCCATATTTCCCGTTCCACCGGCAGGTTGACGGCCAGAGCGCCCAGGAGCACCATATTGACGGCTTTGGGGTTCCCGCACCTGGTTGCCGTCTCCAGGGCATCCAGCACCAGGGTGTTGGGCGCCCTGGATCGGATATAGGCAAGAATACCTTCCGGGTATTGCGCCGCACCCACCAAAACAGGTACCGGGGGAATGGCCTGATCGTTGATGATTATAGTCCCGCCCGGCTTGAGAAAGGGCAAAAGACGCAAACCCTCCAGCTTTTCAAAGGCAAGGACAAAGTCAGCCCTGCCCTCACCAATCATGGGAGCATAAACCCTTTCCCCCAGGCGCACCTGGGTCACGACACTGCCGCCCCGCTGGGCCATTCCGTGTATTTCTGAAACCTTGATATCGTAACCTGCTTCCTGGGCCGCCCGGGTCAAAACCCTGCCGGCCAGAAGGGTACCCTGGCCACCGACACCTACAATAATAATATCCAAGGGCTTAAGCATGATCTGCGCCCCCCTTCGCCAGCGCCCCTGCTTTGCAAACCTGAACACAAAGGCCGCACCCCGTACAGACTCCGGTATCCACAACAGCTTTCTTATCCTTAAGGGCGATGGCCGGGCAGCCAAGCCCCAGGCAGACCCTGCATCCCGTACATTTTTCCGTCAGGACCCGGGGAGCGGGGGCATACTGCCTGTCCAGCAGGGCACAAGGCTGGCGGCAGATTATTACCGAAGGCTCCCGGACCGCCACTTCTTCCCGGACCGCCGCTGTAACTTCAGCCAGATCCCGGGGATCGACAACCCGGACCCGCCTGACCCCCAGGGCCCGCACCAGGGCTTCCAAATCTACAGCCGGCGCCGGCTCTCCCATCAAGGTGCAGCCGGTGCCGGGATGTTGCTGGTGCCCGGTCATGGCCGTGGTTGAATTGTCCAGAATGAGCACTGTGCTGCTGCCCTTGTTGTAAACCACGTTCAGCAGTCCGGTAAGACCCGAGTGCAGAAACGTGGAGTCGCCAATCACCGCTACGGACCGCCCGGCCCAGGCCGGGTCGGCTTTTTCAGCCCCGTGGGCGGTTCCGATGCTGGCGCCCATGCAAACACAGCAATCCATAGCTTCCAGGGGAGGCAGCCCCCCCAATGTGTAGCAGCCGATGTCCCCCGTAACGTTCAGCTTCAGGCGGCGCAGGGTGTAGAACACACCCCGGTGGGGGCAGCCCGGGCACATCACCGGCGGCCTGGCTGGAACAGCCGGGGCGTCCTCCGGCGCAGCGGCGGCAAGACCGCCCCGCTGTTCCAGGATACCGGCCTCAATCATTTTACCGGCTACAATACCCGGATTCAACTCACCGGTTAAAGGAATATGGGCTTTGCCGGAAACTGCCAGTCCCATAGCTTTGACCTGTTCCTCCAGAAAGGGTTCCAGCTCTTCCACAACCAGGAGCCTTTGGACACCCTCCGAAAAAGAGCGGATTAGTTTTTCGGGCAGCGGCCAGGTGAAACCCAGCTTCAGCACCGAGACGTCCGGCAGCGCCTCCCGCACGTACTGGTAGCTGATCCCGCTGGTAATAACCCCCACCGCCCGGTCCCGCCATTCTATCCTGTTGACGGGGGCAGTTTCCGAATATTCTCTCAGTCCCGCCAGGCGTTCTTCGATAAAAGCCCGGCGGCCTCTGGCAAAGGCCGGAAGCATCAAATATTTTTTCGGGTTCCTGGTATACGGCCGGAGCTCCCGGGGCCGGGGCTCCCCCTTTTCTACGAAGCCCTGAGAGTGGGCCACCCGGGTTGTAATCCTCAGCATAACCGGGGTATCAAACTTTTCGCTCAGGAACAGGGCCAGACCCACCATTTCCCCGGCCTCCCGGCTGTCGCTGGGCTCTAAAAGGGGGATCTTGGCAAAACGGGCGTAATGGCGGTTATCCTGTTCGTTTTGGGAGCTGTGACTCCCCGGGTCGTCGGCGGAAACCAGGACAAACCCCCCGTTGACACCTGTATAGGCAAAAGTAAGCAGGGGATCGGCGGCAACATTTACCCCCACATGCTTCATGGCCACCAGGGTGCGGGCGCCGGCCAGGGAGGCCCCAATACCCACTTCCAGTGCCACCTTTTCATTAGGCGCCCATTCGGCGTAAATACCCGGGTAACGGGAAAACCGCTCCAGTATTTCCGTGCTCGGCGTACCCGGGTAAGCCGCGGCAACCGTTACGCCATGCTCATAGGCGGCCCTGGCGATAGCTTCGTTGCCGGATAAAAGTTCCTTCAAAAAATTCACCTCCGAGATCCCATAATCTTAACATAAAAAGCCGGCGCGGCAGTATGCGGCCGCCGGACCAGCATAATAAACACAAACGCGCCTTTTAGACATCTGGCTACAACTAGTTTAACAAAGGGAAGTCCAAAGGGCAACGACAAATATAGGGGGCAGCGGAGACAACTCTTTTTAATCTTTTTTTATTCTTCTTTTTCAACCGGGCCCCGGGTGTGACCCCGGAAATCAGACGGCCGGCAGCCAGTTCGGTTTTTTACCGGATTTGTCCTTGCTTAGATAATTAATCCCGGAAATAAATGTTCCCCGGGGCACAATGTGAGCAAAGAAAGGGCCGGCGGGGGCTCAAAATAATCCCGAAAGACGGCGGCCGGACCAGGTTTTTCAGGTCCGGGCCGGGCCGGACTAGCCCTAAAGGAAGTTGCACTTCCCTTCCGGAACCGGTCCGGATTTTATAAAGGAACCCTTTATAACCACTCCTCGCCCCATTCTGCGTTTCAAGAAAATTTTCATTCGCTTGAAAGCTTCGTTAAGGTCATCGAGGGAAGCGGCGTAGGAACAGCGGATATGGCCCTCTCCCTGCCCGCCGAAGGCGTTGCCCGGAACCACCGCCACTTTTGCCTCCAAAAGGAGCTGTTCGGCAAACTCCTCCGAGGAAAGCCCGGTCGTCCGGATCTCCGGGAAAGCGTAAAAAGCGCCGCCGGGCTCAAAGCAGGGCAGCCCCATTTCCCGGAGGGCGTGGAGGACCAGGCGCCGGCGCCGGCTGTACTGTTCAACCATTTTTTTCATCTGGTTCTTGCCGTTTTTCAGGGCCTCCAGGGCGGCCATCTGGGCCGTTATGGGAGCACAGAGCATGGTATACTGGTGGATTTTTTTCATTGCCGCCACGAAGTCGGGATTACCCGCCGCGTAACCGACGCGCCAGCCGGTCATGGCGTAGGATTTGGAGAAGCCGTTGAGCAAAATAGTGCGGTCGCGCATCCCGGGCAGGGAAGGCACGCAGGTATGCTCTCCCACATAGGTTAGCTTCTCATAAATCTCATCGGAGATCACCACCAGATCGCGGGCTATGGCCACCTCCGCAATTTCCAGCAAATTTTTCCGGGAAATCGTCGCCCCGGTGGGATTATTCGGATAACACAGAAGCAAAACCTTCGTTGCCGGGGTAACGGCTTTTTCCACCATTTCCGCGGTAATCTGAAAACCGTTTTCCACAGAGGTTTTTAAGTACACCGGGATACCCCCGGCCAGGGCAACACAGGGAGCGTAAGACACATAGGAGGGCTCGGGAATCAAGACCTTATCCCCCGGGGACAAGATGGTGCGCAGGGCCAGGTCCAGCCCTTCGCTTACCCCCACGGTAATTAAAATCTCATTTTTGGGGTTATAGACAACCCGGTAGGTTTCCGCCAGATCCCGGGCTATTTCCTCCCTCAACTCCAACAGCCCGTTGTTGGATGTGTACATGGTGTAGCCCTTCTCCAGGGAGTAGACGCAAGCTTCCCGGATATGCCAGGGCGTTACAAAATCAGGCTCGCCCACACCCAGGGAAACCACCCCTTTCATCTCGGTGGCCAGATCAAAAAAACGCCTGATTCCCGAGGGCGGGATGGCCCGCACCACAGGGTTAATCCGGTCCTGCCAGTTTACTGTTAATGTCATGGGGTCACCACCAGCCTTCTGTCCGACTCGTTATCCTCCAGGATGGTTCCGTGTTCCTTATATGTTTTGAGGACGAAATGAGTGCATGTGCTTATAACATTCTCAATAGTCGCCAGCTTGTGGGAAACGAAATGAGCCACCTCTTTCATGGTGCGGCCGTTAATCATTACGGCCAGATCGTAGGATCCCGACATCAGGCGGACACTGCCCACTTCGGGAAAACGGTAAATACGTTCGGCCACGGCGTCAAAACCCACTTCCCGCTGGGGACTGAGCTTGACTTCGATAATGGCGGAAACCATTTCTTCCCCCACTTTATCCCAGTTAATTAAAGTGAAGTAACCCAGGATAATTTTATTTTCTTCCATCTCCTTGATTGTACGGGCCACATCTTCTTCATCCCGGCCCAGCAGCACGGCAACCTGCCCCGGTGTCAGTCTGGCGTCGGCCTGAAGAAGCTCCAGGATCTCCTTCAATTGTCTTCCTCCTTTTGCTAGTAAAGCTGAAATAAAAATACCCGCCCTGACCAGGGACGGGTATTAACTCGCGGTACCACCCTAATTGGCCCAGGAGGCAATGCCTTCTGGCCCTCTTAAGGCCCTCTAACGGGAGCGAACCGGCTGTCGCTTACTCTTCCTTTAAAAAGGGATTTCTGCGGGCGGCGTCCGGGGCGGCCCAGGCGTCTTCCTCGCCGGGCTTACACCAAACCCCGGCTCGCTGGGAGATTGAAACAACGCCATTCTTCCCCATCATCGCCTCTGCGCGATAAATTGAAGAAATTATAGCATGGCGCCACAGGGGTGTCAACAGGAAAGCTGTGGCCCGACTTTTACAGTTTAAAAAAAGTGATAAGCCCGTGGCAGCTTAAACCATGGG
>CAZCGU010000004.1:0-199553 GCA_964498525.1 uncultured Pelotomaculum sp. | reverse complement strand
ACACGCAATAATCGGTGCGGCACGATAAAATCAGCACATCGCCACATTAAAAGGAAACTTGAGGCCCGCGTCAAGTTTCTGATTATAATGGGGGCTTTAACCCTCTAACTCCCAGGATTTTTCGCTTTGTATTTTCAAAGTAAAGAGGAGTAATAAACAGAAAAGAAAAAGGGCGGCGGCAAGTAAGCCAACCGCACTCCTTCACTTAAAAAACCACGCCACGGTGCTCGGGGTAGCTTCCCGGCAGAGCCCCTAAGCTCCGCAGCTGGAAAAGCAGGTTTAATAAACCATTTCCAGCTCATCTAAAAGGGACATAAGGCAATCCAGGGCATATTCTGAAATCTCCAGTTCTTCCTCCAAAAGCCTTAATAAGCGAATGGTCATATACCACATCTTCGTCATCAAACCGGTCGATCTTGGACGAAATGCGGGCCGCATGCCGAGACTCGGCATCGTAAACTTTCCGCAAAAGCCATAGCGCCATTTTAAGCGCCTGGCGCCGGCTTGACAAACCAGCGCGGCTGAGAAAATCCAACAGTATATATATCAACCTCCCTAATCAAATAAGGGCCAAGTTGTTGGTGGCCGCCATAATGATATCCGTATTAAGCGTTTCAAGGCCAAGCTGCGCGCCCAAAGTAAGCGCCTCAGTCATAAGGCTGTCAATTATGCGCGGGTTCCCCGAAGCGTAGCCATGGACAGCCGCCAGCACGCCTTCCCCCAGGATGCCCCCGGGCGCGCCGGCCAAGGCGAATTTGCAAATACAAGAATTTTCGTGGTCACCGGCACAGAGCCGAGGAGTGGCTAAAACAGGTAAGAAAAAGAGAACCCAAGATGTTCGCACATGGGGCTCTCCGCGGAAGCTTTTAGTATGAGTGAATGACAAGAGCCGTATGAATCGAGAGGTTCACGTACGGTTCTGTGAGAGCCTACAGGTGTAACTCCTGAGGGCTACTCGACTGAGAGGACGGGGGTTAGTCGCCCCCTCCTACCCGATTGATGTTTTGCTTACGGAATAACGTAATATCTTACATACTGCGGCGTGACCGGACGCGAAATCCACGTATCGTGGCCGCTGCTGCTCTCGATCGGCTCTTTAATATGCTCCACTGAGTTGTAATCCTGATACCCATCAATACCCAAAATGACTTGAATAGCCGCGTTATTCATAAAGAGCGTATCTTCATGAACGAGCATAATGTAGGAGCTCTCATGCAACTGGTACGCGATAACTTGACCGTCTTTTTCATACGTCCTGCTATCAAACGTCATCTCAGATGTTGAGCCGCAGTAGCTAATCGTCAGCGTTACCCCGTCCCACGACATTTCCGCACCCAATCCATCGCATACATCTTTAACGGGCAGGAAACTCCCTTGGCCGCGTTCGGGCAGAAAAGCCATGACATCGAATGGATACAGCTTTTCATCGAGCGTCACTTCGCTTGTTTTTGTTGGGTCGTTTATGTCGTATTCAGTATTACCCACGATGATGCTTTTGAAATCTGACAGCGGTATCACGTCATGAAATCGCGCACCGAATTGGCAGCTCATATACTCGGAGACACGCTCCGGCAAATCGCCAGCACACATGACATAACATGCCGGAGACATGAGCATTTTAAGCTGATTGAATGTCTTGACTTCGCCATCACTCATCCTGAAAAACACATCGGCGAACAAAGTGGGAGAACCGGACTTCACACCTTTTATCAAGGTGATCCCCAATGGGCTGAGGCGGGCGTATGTGTCGCCATACGGCTGCCCCATGAGCATCAGCTCCTTCGATTCGATGGTGGTGTCTGTAGGAACAGTGATAATCAAGTCGCCGCCCTCAGTCTCAAGTCGCAGGGTCATCGGCTCTGCGTTTACGTCCTTCATTTCATCATAATACGCCCAATAACGGGCTGTTTCCGTGCGTCTATCAACAAGTTCCCGTGCATACTGGGGATAGCCGACGCCTGTTTCTGTGATTATGCCGGGGCTTGGCGAAACGGATATGTTGTACCTGAAAGCATTGTCGTATATTAGTTCGTCGCCGCCCATAAGTTCTTCAAGCGCGTCGCCCGTTAACGCCTCGACTGAATAGACCATAAAAATATAGCGGTTATCCGTCAGCACTTCCTCCAGCGCCAGGGTAAAGCGCCCATCAGACACCTGCTCGCGTGGGGTTTGCACAGTGCTCTGGATATGAGAAGTATCCCCTCTGAAAAACTCTCCGAACACGTCGAAATTGAAATTCATCGCCGCAAAAACGCTCGTTACGCTCAGTAGCACGATTGCTGCCGCAATAGTAACTGTTTTAAATGCCTTTTTCTTCATGTAAACCTCACTTTCCGGGCTTGTGTTTAATTGCACTCCGGTTTTTTCTTCAAATACTTTTTTTATATTTCCCAAGTTTTTATCGTTAAAGCTATAATTCTTCATACCGCTCAGCCCCCATTCTGGCACGTTATCATTTCACGCAGTTTGAGCTTTGACCTGTAAAGCCGGTTTTCGATCTGTTTAACGGGCATATCAAGTATGAATCCGATATCCTTCAGCTTTTGCTGATAGTAGTACCGCCGCACGATTATCTCGCGATCAGGCTCAGTTAATGCGTTGATTGCGGCAATCAGTTCCTGTTTAGTTTCAGCCGTCACTATTTCGTCGATGAGTGCGATATCTCCAATCATAATTTCATCATCGAAAGATACCACATTTTTCTTTGATAACTGGTGATACCGGTTGATCGCCCTGCTTTTTGCAGCAGTAGAGAGCCATGTTTTCAGACTGCCGCGCTGCTCATCGTACTTATCGCTGTTTTGCCATAAGTACACGAACACATCGGCGACGCATTCCTCGATATCCTCTACAGTCGCAGCATTTTGGAGGACGGTTGCCGCTATGTGCCACATCAGCTTTGAATACCTGTTTATGGCGTGATTGATAGCCGTTTCGTTCCCGCATCTAATGCCGCGGATGATTTGTCCGTTATTCAAGAGCTTTACCTCGAATTTACTTAGATAACCAGTCACCTAATAATACAAGCAATATTGCAAAAACACTCACAGCTATGACGTATTATTTTATTGCTATATGGGGTTCCACCACATAGCCGCTCTCAGGTCGTATTCCAACTTCTGGCTCTAACACTCTTAGTTTAAGAAACAACCTGAATAACTACCTCTCGGACATTTATTATTTAACCACGGCCACGTCAAAGTTAAAAACACCCTTACAGCCGTCTAAATTACAAATATTGTCTGGCCTTTTTCATAAATCTGCTTTAAAATAGAAACTATGGACAGGAATAGAGCAGATACGGATTATCTAAATGACGACAATAGAATAATGTTTAGCCTTAAATCACTAATAGTCCGCCTCATCACCCCCGGAGAAGAAAACGCCTGGAATAACCTGATGCGCCGGCATCATTACTTGGGCTTTAAAAGCCTCACAGGCGAGACCCTAAAATATGTTGCCTTGCTGGACGGACAGTGGGTTGCCCTAATTGGCTGGGGTTCCGCAGTCTATAAAAGCAACCACCGTGAAAAATGGCTTAACTGGACGCAAGAGCAGCAAAAGCAAAGGCTAAAATTCATTGTCAATAACCAGCGTTTTTTAATACTACCCGGCATACAAATCAAGAACCTGGCCTCTAAGGTCCTGGGGTTTAATACGAAGCGCTTGCCGGAAGACTGGCTGGCAATCCATGGCCACCCGGCCCTGCTGGCGGAAACCTTTGTAGACCACAGCCGGTTTAGTGGCACTTGCTACCGGGCGACTGGCTGGGTTCCACTTGGCAGGACCAGTGGTTACGGGCGCAAAGCCGGTATCTATTATTACCACGGGCGGACCAAGACTATTTTTCTAAAACCCCTGCGTAAAGATGCCCGGGAAATTTTATCTGCTCCTTTTCTGCCCCCTGAATATGAGGGGAGAGAAAAAGCATTGGTTGATTTAAATACAGTCACGCTCGGTCCCAAAGGTGGTCTAACAGAGTACCTGGCCAAAATCAAGGATCCCAGAAAACCGCGTGGTGTCCGTCACTCTCAGGTGACCGTCCTGGCTGTGGCAATTTGCGCTCTTTTATCCGGCGCAAAAAGCTTTATTGGTATCGGCGAATGGGCTGCTAATTTATCACAGGAACTACTAAAACGCCTTGGGTGTCGTTATAACGATAGACTTAAAAAATATGTTCCTCCCAGTGAACCTACTTTGCGCCGCGCCATTCAATCAGTAAATGCTGATGAGGTTGACAGGATCATTGGAGAATGGCTCTCCCATCAAAGTTCTGATGAAATTATTGCTGTAGACGGAAAGGTTTTGCGTGGTTCAAAGACTGCCGGCGGCAAGGCTGTACACCTTGTTTCAGCACTCATGCATCATGAGCGAATGGTAATCGGCCAGCGGCAGGTAGATAAGAAAAGCAATGAAATCAATGCTTTCAAACCTCTTTTAGAGCCCCTGGACTTAAACGGTAAAATAGTTACTGCCGATGCAATCCAAACCCAGGTGAAAAATGCCCAGTTTGTTGTTGAAGATAAAGGCGCTAATTATATTTTTCCGGTAAAACAAAACCAGGAAAAACTCTTTGAAACAATACGCAAGGTAAAAGAGGGTGATTTTTCCCCCTCCACACGTAACGGTAGATAAGGGTCATGGCCGTATTGAAAAACGCAAAATCCAGGTGGTAGATGTAAAAGAGGGGCAAACAAATTTTCCATATGCTGCTCAATTCATTAAGGTGTCCCGTTCTACTACCGACCTGTATGGCAATAACCTTAAAAAAGATGTCGCTTTCCTGGTAACCAGCCTAATTCCAGAAAAGGCGGACGCTGAGTTCCTGCTGGAATCAATCCGTGGCCATTGGTCTATTGAAAATTGTCTTCATTGGGTGCGTGATGTGACCTTAGGAGTTGGCATTCTTTTATCTCTTTTTTTATTAATGTTCATTACGAAACCCTTGTTTTATGCCAGGGGTAACGAAATCAAAAATGTAGTCAACCTTAGTGTGCCCTTAACCCAGCCGGGTGTTTTTGTTTCTGGTTCCGGCGGAAAAGTTGGCTACTGGGGTAGAATAAATGCGGAAGGCAACTTAAAAAGGTGTATTGGCGGCAGCAGAAGTTGGGATGCGGGTAAGATTACAGGGACCGTCAACCTCTGGGAGGCCAATCTCTTTGATTATGAATGGCTAGCCGACAGCCAGACCAATTATATATTTAAACTTCCCCAGAGTAACATCAACCAGGTTTCAGAGAAAAATGTCCGTTTGTTATGGGAAGGTTTGGAGCGTTTGCCCTCCGGTACTGCAGCCGAAATGGCTTTTTCTTTGGATAGCTATTACTATTTAAAAGAAATCCCAAAACTGCCGGGGGAACATTTAGTTATCTCCTGGTACGCCTTGGACACAGGGGAACAATTAATAACGGACCAAGAAATTTATTATCCCCCTTCACCTTTGGGTATCAACCCCCATGAATACTGGAAACACATTCCTGAGCAGCCCAAAAAGAAAGAGCCGTTTTCCAGCCGGCTGTCCAATTGGCTAAGAGGTTTTAACTCTTATGTCAGTTCACAACCACCTTTCCCTGATGGCTATTTAGAGAAAGTCGCCTGGCTGGCGGAGCGCCCCAAGTTATTTTGATGCTGTCGCACCTTTTGTTCAATCAAGTATCCCGATTGAACAAAAGGTACCAATACTTAAAAGAACACGGCCTCAAAGCTTACGGTATTGTGGTCCACGGCCCTGTAGATGAGCTGTTAGAACTACAAAGCATGCCTCAATTAATAGGACCGCAATTAGGTCCTGTAGAATGGTGGCACCTGACATCATTGTCTACTAACAAGGGAATCAGGGGGACGGTCCTAAAAATAAAATTCTCCTCAATTGGTGCTTTTGCAACCCGTGAAATATCAATAGCCAGTTTAAGTGATGGATTGTATTTACCCGCTTCCAACCTAGCAGGTAATTTTACCTTCGCGCGGACAGACAGGAACGGAGGAAACGGTATGGGATATATCGCAGCAGCAACATTGATTTTGCTTGTAATTCTCGTTTTATTTCGGGCTTTCCAATTAAAAAAGCTGGGGATAAAAGCGGTTCGTTTCGGCGAGATGGATAAGAAGGATTTCTTGATCCCTCCATTTGCCTTGCTGTTATTCTACATTGTGTTCTCAAGCGCGTTTAGCCTGCCTGAAATCGGAGCTGAATTGTTTCATAATGAATTGGTCTCCCGGGCAGGCGCGGGTATGTGTATTATGGGGATTTTATTCTTTGTATATGCGCTGATTTCATTTGGAAAAAGCTTTCGTGTCGGTTTAGATGAGGATCACCCCGGGGAACTTATTACCACCGGCGCGTTTTCAATCAGCCGCAATCCCATATATACGGCATTCGGATTGGTTCTGGCAGGCGTATTTTTGATTATTCCAAATTGGATCATACTGGTTTATGTGATTGGGGGAATATGGCTTTTCAACCGACAAATCCTGCTGGAGGAAGAATCGCTAAAAAAAATATACGGCGAAAAATATATGGAATACTGCAACAGAGTTAGACGTTTCCTATAATTTGGGGATTAACCAAAGTAAACGGAACGGGTGTCCGATTTGGACCGGAGTCAAGTTGTCAAATTAGATGCCAGCGGTTCACGGGAGAGTAAGCCAGATGTTTTTTCCGCTTATTTATATTATATGCGCTATTGCGCTTTCCGGCGCTGATTGTCATGGATAGATATGTCTGATAGCCGCACTAACAAATTCCGCAAGTCCCGGTGTTTTTTTGTCCATTTCTTCTTTATCATGCAAATATGCCTGGGCGATTTTGCGAAAAGCTGCATCATCGCATGGCGTCAATATGCTTATAAATTTCCTAAAAATAGCAACCGCCTCTTTAGCCGAAAAACTTTCAGGGCCATCCTTCATGGCTTCGCGAAACTTTTGCATGACCTCCGAGCTAAGAGTAATAAGTTTGCCAAAATCCATGGTCATTATATTCGAGGCGTTTTCAAGAATAGATACACCGCCTGGGAATATGCCACTTTTTACTAATGGGAGAAAAAAGGCGCATTCCATTAACTCCCTGATTTCGTTTGCATAGGTTTTCTTAAGCGTTTCAATTCTATTTTTATCAAAATCCCTGAGCATTGAAATATCAAACTTGTCATTCAAAATACTGTCAACTGACAGTATTATTTTTTGCAATTGGGATTGTTTTTCCAAAAGAATTTGTTTATGTTGCCGCATTAACTCCTTTTCCATTTCCTTTGGGTTTTCAAGCATCAATCGAATGTCGCCAAGTGAAATGCCGAGTTCCTTATAAAATAAAATGCTCCATAAACGGCGCAAGCTCTCGTCGTCATATTGGCGGTAGCCCGATTTCTTCACCGCGCTGGGCGGTAATAATCCGATTTCATCATAATATTGCAAGGTGCGGCGGCTTACACCGGAGAGCTTAATCACTTCATGCACACTTTTCAATTTTCATTCTTCTTTCCATCTGTTTAAAAGGTCAATAAAATGTTTTAAAATGTTTTTTAAAAACCCTTGACTCGAACGTTGCGTTATAGATTATGCTCTCATTGTAATCAAAAGACGTTGATTTGTAAAGTGAAAAAGCATAAACAAAACGCCTTACGTAATGAGGAGGATTTATTTTGATAAGTAAGAATGAAAAAGCTTTAGAACTCGAGCCGATTCCAAAGAGGATCATGAACATTGCTTGGATTTTAGTGCTTGGAGCAGTTATGCCGCTACTTGACTCAACAATGGTCAACATTGCCATCAAGCACTTAAGTAATGATTTCGGTATCGGGCTTGATTTAATTCAATGGGTAATTACGGGTTACGCATTATCCATGGCAATCTCAGTGCCGCTTGCCGGTTGGATGGTGCAACGTTTCAATGGTAAATGGTTAATGATTGGCGCCAATATAGTATTCTTAGCTGCTTCGATTGCTTCAGGATTTAGCGGGAATATCAATTCATTGATTATTTTCCGGATTGTTCAAGGTTTCAGTGCAGGCTTTATTATGACATTGGTGACTACTTTGTGTGTTGAAGTAGCTGGAAGAGAGCGAATGGGACGTATGATGTCGGCCGTTGGTATCCCAGCGGTCTTGGGTCCAATCCTGGGCCCGGTTATTGGGGCTGTGATTATCCAATTTTTATCATGGCGTTGCATTTTTTTTGTCAACATTCCAATTGGTATTCTTGCTATCACTTTGATGATTTTGAAGCTGCCTAATTTCACTCCAGCTAGAATTAAAGCCAAATTTGATTTCGTTGGCATTATTTTATTGGGCGCCGGTTCAGCCGCCTTGATTTATGGGATTACCAAAGCAGCGAAGAATGCTACATTTAACAACAGCGCTACTATTGGGTATGCCGCCGCCGGGGTTGCGATATTGGCCATCTATATGATTTACGCTATTATGATAAAAGAACAGGCAATTCTCCCATTATACCTATTCAAGTTGAGAAATTTCAGCGCTGTCATGGTTGGCTTGTTCCTTGCAGGGATTGCCACCAACGGTCCAATGTTGCTATTACCTTTGTTTTTCCAGAACATTAAGGGCTTCTCAGTTTTGAGCGCTGGATTGATCTTGATTCCACAGGGTATCGGTATGTTGATTGCTCGTCCATTGATTGGTAAGCTAACTGATAAATTGGGTGCGCGTGATGTCGTCTTGGTAAGTTTGACATTGGCCATCATCGGTACGATTCCATTTGTCTTCTTCAATGAGGCATCTTCACTCATTGTTATGGGTGTTGTCTTGTTTGTTCGCGGTATGGGTATCGGGGGTGTCACCGTTCCAATGATGACTGACGCATACACTGGTATGGTCAAACAAGAAATTGCGCAAGCCAGTGTCGGAACCCGGCTCGTGCAAAATGTTGGCGGCGGGTTTGGTTCAGCAGTGCTCGCGACGGTTGTTAGCCTTTCAATTCAAGGCGAAATACCAACGACTCCTCTCATGACCACTGCGTACCACGATGGTTTCATGTTAGCCTTAGTCCTTAGCTTGGTATTGGTCATCCCAACTTTGTTCTTAACTAACAAGAAATCTAAGAAATAATATATTCCAGTATGTGAAGGATAATATCCCAAACAATATAAACCTATGGCCGGGGTTTTGTCCCGGTTATTTTCACATAGAAAATCAGTTTCTAAAAATTTGCCACAGGTTTTTTTCAAATCCGCATGATCGCTGCTTGAAGTAATCCCTTGTCGGGGTTAAAATTCTGTTCCGCATACTATTTTCTTGCTTCCCCGTGTCTTTGTAGACCCTTGCATATCCGCCCTTGCCGTTCTTGAGGCCCGTTGAGATAAAATTGAAGCTTTCCACGTGCGAAGCGCCCGCCTGCAGGATGAAGAGTACCGCATGTCTTTGGCGTCATGGTGGGTGGGATTGCGCTTATCCCTGGACCAAGAAGAAGATGCGAAACAAACCGCGGCCATGGTGGAAGGATCGCCCCGGTCAGTAATGCGCAGCTTTGTAAAATATTATGAAAAACTGGAGCGCTGGCCTGAAGCGCTCACGGCGATGCAAAACGCGGCGGCCCCTATACCGGCGCCGTCCAGCAAAATAGCGGATTCACTGCCGTCCGCCGGGCAAGATCATGGATGGATATGTCTGATAGCCGCCTTTTCCAGGGACAAAGGCGATGTTTGAAACAGACGCGCAGGTTGTTATGTCCCTGGTGGTTTTAAAAGATTCCAAACGAATAAGCAGGGTCCAGATGTGGGCCCTGTTGTTTTGCTAAGGCTATGATATTATACTGGCATAGGGCGCTGAAAAAGGTGGGACAAGGGACCTGTCCCCCTGTCCCAAATTGTGGGGGGATGCTTTTTATGGCCTATCGCAGCAGGGCGCTGCTGGTGGTGGCGTTGACTATTTTTGTGGACGCCTTGATATTTGGCATTATTGTGCCGGTACTGCCCCTATACACTGAAAGCCTGGGTTTTTCCAATTTTCAGCTGGGAGTGATTTTTTCCGTCTATTCCGCCGCGCTATTGTTATTGTCTGTTCCCATTGGCATTATTTCGGACCGGTATGGCAAAAAAAGAGTGATGATTGCGGGTATGTTGGGTTTGGTAATTACCACTATTTGCTTTGCCTTTTCCGCATCCTTTATTGCCTTGCTGACCACCCGTTTTTTGCAGGGGGCGGCCGCTGCGGTTACCTGGGTGGTGGGTCCGGCCCTGGTGGCGGATATGTATCCGCCCCGGGAGCGAGGCGGCAAGATGGGTCTGGCGATGACTGGCAATAGCTTTGGATTTTTCATTGGCCCGGCAGTGGGGGGCTTTCTGTACGATTGGGGTGGCTATAGGACGCCCTTTTTCACCGCGGCCATGCTCGTGGTATTGATATTGGCGGCTGTTGTGATGAGCATTAAGGAACCGGCCCGGAGCGGTCAAGAACAGGAAAAAACCAACCTGCCCGCATTGCTGCGCAACCAGATCCTGCTGGTGAGCGGTGGCGTGATCTTGGTGGCGTCCATCGGTTTTGGCTTTATTGATCCGCTGCTGCCCGGCTATTTTCACGAAAAATTTGCCGCTACCCCGGCCATTATCGGCATCATGTTCGGGGCTATCTCCGCCACCAGCATTATCGCCCAGCCTTTGTTTGGCGCTTTGTCCGACAAATTGGGGCGGGTTCCTTTAATTGTATCCGGCATGGCGGCCACCGCCTGTGTTTTGCCTCTGCTGACCTTTGCTCCAACCATTAAGACCAGTATGCTGGTGATGGCCGGCATAGGCATAACCTTTGGGCTTATGACTTCCCCCGCCGCCCCGCTGCTGGCGGACGCCATAAGCCTGCAAAAGGGGCCGGCCGGCTATGGGGCGGCCTTTGGCCTGTATAACACCGCCTTTTCCCTGGGCTATATCATCGGCCCCCTGGCCGGCGGCGCTTTTGTGGACGTGTTGGGGCTGAGGAACCTGTTCTGGCTGTACGGAATAATTCTATTATGCTACCTGCCGGTATTCCTGTTGGGGGCCAGGAAAATCAGGCATCTCGCGGTAATTAAGGTTAATGGGACAGATTAGTGCCGACTGTTTTTGTCAGATAGCTTATTGACTATGTAGCGCCAAACGTTTGCACCGGGAATGTAACTGCAATTGACTAAAGAAAGCGCCATTTGATGGTCTTAATTAACTTAATTAACTTAATTAAGGGATTTAACTAACGAAGGAATTAAATAATGGAATGTCGAAGAAGGTTAAAGCGTCCCGGTAAAATTTCCGGGCGTGATTAAGGGATTTGCCGGTTTATGGCAAGCATATTACCGGCGCCTCTTCGCATGGCTTCATTTGGAAGGAGTGGTGAGATGCAGCCTTCCGACGATATTCTGGTTAAGAGGGTAAAAGACGGCGACATGGAAGCCTTTGAGCTGCTTGTTCGCCGCTATGAAAATAAAGTTTACACGATGGCTTACCGTTTTCTCGGCAGTCACGCCGATGCTTCTGACCTGGCCCAGGAAACTTTTTTGCGGCTTTACCGGTCCCTGCCGGGTTTTCGCGGGGAATCCAGTTTTATCACCTGGCTCTATTCGGTAACTGCCAATGCTTGTCGTGACGAAATCCGCAGGAAGCAAAGAAACCCGGTGGTGTCCTGGGAAAATGAAGTCATTGAAGGCGGGGGCCAGACTGTTTCCCTGACCCTGGGAAGGAACCGGATTCCTACCCCGGAGGAGGCCGCCGAACAAAATGAATTAAATGAATCAGTTCAACGGTGTCTTAATGAGCTTCCGGAAGAACAGCGTTTAATTCTGGTGATGAGGGAAATACAGGGGTTGTCTTACGAAGAAATAGCCGGGGCCTTGAAGTGCTCCCTGGGTACGGTAAAATCCCGCTTAAGCCGCGCCCGCAGGACATTTAGGGATACATACGGCAGCAAGCGGGAACTTTTCGGACAATACTCACGTCTAGCTAAATAAGGAGTGATTTCGATGCAGTGCCTTGAAGTCCGGGAACTGTTGTCACCCTATCTTGACGGGGTTATTAGTTTTGCAGAGCAGGAGGAAATATCTGCTCATCTGGCTGTTTGCCCAAATTGCAGGGCTGAGTTCGAGATCCTCTGTGAAATGGTTAGTGTTCTAAAAAACCTGCCGGAATTGTCACCTTCCGCCGGGTTCAGCACCCGGGTTTTAAATAAAGCAACAGCTTTACCGCCCGAAAGAAGGCAGAGGCGTTCTCCGGGAATTCCCGGCAACTTTACCCGGGGAATCTGGGTACGGGTGGCGGCCCTGGCTGCCGCGTTTGTGTTTACCTTTGGGATAGCAATACTGATGCAAGGTACGCCCTGGCCAAAGGAAGTGGGGAAAGAAATCCTGCAAACCCGGGTTGACCGGGGTCAAGGGGAACAGGGGGAGACCGGTTCCGGCCAAAGCCGGGATCCGGCTGTTTGTCTGGATCATGATCCAGACGGGAACTCCGGTCCGGGCCGCCTGTCTGCCCCCGGTCCGGCGGCTTTTACGGGGGGCGGCACGATACAGGGCGGTTCACCGGCAGGCGACCCGTCCGGTGTTTTGGCGCCTGCGGCACAACCGGAAGGGGCTGATTTACCGGCGGGGCAAAACACCATGGCGGCGCAAATGAATATACCGGCGGCCAATCACGGCAGCAGCTTTGCTGATACTTCGAGGGGTTTAGATGTCCCGCGGGTTGTGGCTGTTAAAGAAGGGGTAATATCCAAAAAAATTGCTTATGGCAACGTTCCTCCTTCCAGCCGGGAATCCGAGCAAAAAATCGTTCGCAACGCTACCCTGCACCTTGATGTTGAGCAGGATGTCCGGCCCGAAATCGAGTTTCTGGCCAGGAACAGCGGTGTTCAATTGGCGGGTTATTCCGGTGGGGGCGCGCTGCTGATGAAGGTGCCGGCAGACCAATATGAAAACGTGGTTAATTCCATGCATGATTTGGGGAGGCTCACCATTAGCAAGGAGAATGAAGGGGACATCAGCAGCGAATATACTGCTTATGAAACCAGGCTCAAGGAACTGGCCGAGGAAGAACAAATACTTCTGGAGGCCATGGAAAAGTCCGGGTCCCCGCAGGCTTCCGATGTGGAAGAACAGTTAATAGACATTCGCCAGGATATGGAGTATCAGAAAAAACAGCTGAGTCTTGCCGAATATTCAACTATTGAACTGTGCTTTGAGTAAGGAACTTTGAGTAAGGAATTAATAGCCATGGTTCTGATAAAAAACCATTGATCTGTTTAATCCGGAACAACTATTTATAGCCGGTAATTACAGTGAGCCAGGGGTAAAAATAACGCAATGCTTAGGCATGTAATATGGTTACATGTTTGACAATGTAAGGAAGTAATAGGGCAATCCTGGTTGCCTTATGCTTAATTATTGGTAATTATTAAAACTTTATTACTTTTAATTGGATAGCAAATATTCTGCTTGCTATAACGATCCACAACAGTTAGAATAGGGTATGTAATCCGCAAGCCCTGGATCACATACAAATCGTTTTGCCATGTCATAATATATTTAATAGGAAGGAGGTTTTCAACAGGTGAAGGAACGTGTTGAGGAGGTCCTTAAAAAAATTCGTCCGTATCTTCAAAGAGATGGTGGCGATGTTGAACTTGTAGATGTGGATGCCAACGGCCTGGTTAAAGTTCGTTTGAAGGGGGCCTGCAGCGGCTGAGCGGGCGCAACAATAACCCTGAAGCAGGGTATTGAGCGGTTGCTCAAGCAGGAAATCAAGGAAGTAAGTAGAGTTATTTCTGTTTAAAGTCTTAAAACCCCCTGCGGACAAGCAGGGGGTTTTACCTGTTAGAGGAGACTTTATTTTCGGGATAATAAGGATCCCGCTTGTTCGCTGCTCGCCTTTAGTTTTCCCCCGGGGAAAAACCCTGGACATATACCGCGTATCTGGTATTGCTGTCTTTGTATTTTTTATAGTCCCAGAAAATTATTTCAAAGCTTCCTTTTTCTCCGGGTAAGAGTTGAGCCGGGGTGAGGTTGTAAGTAAAGGACCTGGTTAATTCTTCCCCCTTCTTATCCAGCAGCTTGCCGTATACGGTAAGTGAAGTGAGTTTGCAGGTGCTGGTGTTTTTGACTTCACCACTCAGGGTGAGCAGGCTGATTCCTTCCGTAATTTTATTAACATCAATGGTACAGTTGTCAATCAAATCATCCCCGGGGGGCCAATTCAGGCCCGGCAGTCTGATTGCGGCTGATTTGCCGGCTGGATCCAGGCTATACGAGCCACCCAGGGCCCGGGTCAGTTCTTCCAGGGGTACCATCACCTGCCCGTTCTGGGTTACTCCCGTAAGGTCCAACCTTGCCCCGTTAATGGTGATGCTGGCCCCGCCGTTACTGGCGTAGCACCCGGCTGCGCAGGTAAAGACCAAAACAAAGGCAACAATCAACCCCCGCAAAAACTTATTGAAAAACCTTTCTAGCAACATCAAAACTCCCCCAATTCCATCGCCTGTTTCAGAAATAGCCACAAGAGGACAAGTCTTACATTACTTTCTTTATAATTATGACGTAAACGGAGATTATATTGTTCCATAGGTTTTAATAATAGATTATAGGTTTTTATTAATGTATATTTTTGAGAAAAGGTGGGAGCTTTCTATTTAGCCTTACCTTTTTCGCCTGAAAGGCGGCAGGGCAGGATGTTGTGGACTCCTGCCCCGCAAAGTGGCATTCCCGGCCTAACCTGCATCAGGTAAAAACCGGCAGATCCCGGCAAAGACATTGTCGAGCTGCCCCGAAGCGCCTTTTATCCCGGGGGGCAGCATGATTTAAACGATTTATTAGATGCAGAGGGTCCTTCTATTTGGCTGTTTTTAATATTTCCGTGTACTTTACCACAAGGCTTCTGACAACCCCGGGATCCGCCAGGGTGGTGGTATCACCGAGCTGGTCAATTTCGCCGGCGGCAATTTTCCTCAGGATCCTCCGCATGATTTTACCGCTCCTGGTCTTGGGCAGGGCGTTGGCGAAGTGAACCACATCCGGCGAGGCAATGGGACCAATTTCTTTGCGGACATGCTCAATGAGCTCCCGGCGCAACCCCTCCGTTACCTCTACGCCGTCTTTAACTGTTATGTAGGCGTAAATGCCCTCACCTTTAATGTTATGGGGGTAGCCTACAACGGCTGATTCCGCCACTTTCGGATGAGCAACCAGGATGCTTTCCAGTTCGGCCGTACCCATCCTGTGTCCGGAAACGTTAATTACGTCATCCACCCGCCCCATCAGCCAGAAGTAACCGTCTTCATCCCTGCGGGCGCCGTCACCTGTAAAATAAAGGCCGGGGTACTGGACGAAATACGTATTCTTAAACCTTTCGGGATCGCCGTAAACTCCGCGCATAATGCCGGGCCAGGGCTTGGTGATGACCAGGTAACCCCCTTCGTTGACTCTGGCCTCGCTTCCGTCCTGACGTATAATTTTGGGGTTTACGCCAAAGAAAGGGATTGTTGCCGAGCCGGGTTTGGTGGGAGTACACCCCGGCAGCGGGGTGATTAAAACCCCTCCTGTTTCAGTCTGCCACCAGGTATCCACAACGGGGGCCTGTTCCTTGCCGATGATTTCGTGGTACCAGATCCAGGCCTCGGGATTAATGGGTTCGCCAACCGATCCCAGCAACCGCAAGCTGCTTAAATCCCGGCCCAGAGGCCACTGGTTGCCGGATTTCATCATGGAGCGAAGGGCGGTAGGCGCGGTATAAAAGATGTTAACCCGGTATTTTTCTACGATTTCCCAGTACCTGTCGGGCTGGGGATAGTGAGGTACGCCTTCAAACATCAGGGTTGTGGCTCCGGCTGACAGGGGCCCGTAAACAATGTAGCTGTGACCGGTGACCCAGCCGATGTCCGCCGTGCACCAGTATACGTCCTCGTCCCGGCAGTCGAAAACGTACTTGAAGGTGGCCGTTGTATAGACCATATACCCGCCTGTGGTATGCAGGACTCCCTTGGGTTTGCCGGTACTCCCGCTGGTGTAAAGGATAAAGAGGGGATCCTCCGCATCCATTTGTTCCGGTTCGCAGTCGGGGGAAGCCGCGCTCATCAGTTCGTGCCAGTAATGGTCGCGCCCCGGCGTCATGGAGCAGTCCCTGTCCAATCTATTTACAACTATGCAGTTTTGCACATCTTCGCAGGCTGTCATGGCCAGGTCGGCGTTATCTTTGCTGCAGATACTTTTTCCGGCCCGCAGGGAATAATTACAGGTAACCAGCGTTTTCGAGCGGGAGTCCAGGATTCTGTCGCGCAGCGCCTCGGCGCTGAAACCTCCGAACACAGCGCTGTGGATGGCGCCGATTCTGGCGCAGGCCAGCAAGGTGATAACCAGCTCGGGTATCATCGGCAGGTAGACGGTGACGCAGTCACCTTTTTTCACGCCCAGGTTTTTTAAAACATTGGCGAACTTGCTCACTTCCCGGTGCAGCTGCTGGTAGGTGTAGGTCCGGCTTTCCCCCAAGGGCTCTCCCTGCCAGATAAGGGCCGCTTTATTCCTTCGCCAGCTATTCAAATGACGATCCAGGCAGTTATAAGAGGCGTTGAGCCTGGCGCCCCGGTAGTAGCGTACGTAAACATCATCCACAAAGCTGTATTCTTCAACCGCGTCCCATTTTTTGTACCAGTCAATATGTTCTTCCGCCATCTCCCCCCAGAACTCGTCCGGGTTTTCTATGGATTTCCGCCACATTAGATCGTACTGTTCCCGGCTTTTAATCCGGGCTTTCTGAACAAATTCCTGCGGCGGGGGAAAGACCCTATTTTCTGTAAGCAAGGATTTTACATAAGCGTCTTTTTCTTTTTCTACACTCATTTTTAAGTTCACTCCCTCATGTCCCGATAGGATTATGCTTTTTTGACGCACAGTGGTTTAGGTCAACGACTGTTATTCCCCAACCGGGCGCTATTCTATCATACACTATTTTACCTGTCGTTTTAATCATTTTGTTCCTAGTTATCGGATAAAGTAGTTCAAATGCAATATCCCAAGGTTAAATGGTTATCTAACCCGTAAACAACAGGTATATGCAGGAAGGAGGAAAAAAGGAAAACCCCCGTAATAGGGGGGTGGGATGTTAATCTAAATCACTGGATTTTGAGGGGAGCGGTACATGTTTTGTTGTTGGATGTCGCCTGGTTGTTGCGGCATCCCCACTCCGGTTTGAAAACCGTACTGGGGAATTCCCGTCTGGTAACCGGGGGACTGGATGCCTGTTTGTTGGGCGCCGACCTGTTTAGCGCCGGCCCGCATGGTATTGCTGTGAACCTGCTGGAGTTCCTGGCTCCATTTGCTGAAACTCTGACGGATATCGTTCATGTTGGCTTCCTTTGGCTGGTACCAGCCACGAACTCTCATCTCGTTAAAAATTTCATATTGAATCTGGTGTTCGTCCCTCAGGATGTTCATAAAGGCGTCCATTAGCTGGGGGTTGGCGGCTTCCCCGGCTGCGCAGTTGTAGCCGTGGGCGATGTGTTTTTGAGTGACCAGCGAATCTTGCAGACGTTCTCTTTCATCAAGCACTTCTAACACCTCCTTAGTACTGCGTCTGGAATTGACCCTGCGGCGCAATGCTTTGTACGTTTTTTAAAATTGTTTCATAATGGGTTCGATGCCTTTCGGCTGCTCTGGAATACACCTGTTGCAGCCTGGGGTCGGTCGATTGGCTGGCGAAGGCCAGGGATTTGGCAATGGCCAGCGCTTCGGACCGCAATTGTTCCTCGACATGAAAGAGCTCCATTTCCGTAAGCTGCATTACTTTTCTCCACCTCCTTTATGCTTTAACATAGTTTGGCACATCTTTATGAAAAAAATTCAAGAAAAGCACATTCCGGCTAAAATGAGCAAACTTTTTTGTTTAACGCCGAAAGGATTTTTAACGAATTGTCAGAATATAAATAATCAGAATATAATGGATAAACTGACATTGGATGACCAATATTTCAGGCGAGAGATAAGAGGGTTTTAAAATGACGCATAAAATTAACTACCCCGAGGGGACTATTTTTAATTACCGGGAATTGGAGGATTACTTGCTGACATATCCGTGTGTTGCGGATGTGGCCGTTTTGCCGGGCCCGGCCGTGGGGGAGGTTGTGAAGGCCTATGTGGTACCGGGGCCGGGGGTCTTTGATCCCGACCGCCTGGAAGCCTTTTTTTTGAAAAAGCTGAACAGCAAAAATATGAGCGGTATTATTGAATACAGGGACAGTATTCCCAGGAGCAACACAGGTAAACTCTACATCCGAAGATTATTCAAAGCTGTTGAGGAAGGGTAAGCATTTACGGGCAAGCCGGTGTCAAGGGTTGGGGTTACTAGCGGTGTCCATGGGCATGGGATAAAAAGAGAATTTGGGAGTAATGGCAGGTTTACCGGCGCCCGGATAAAACGCCGCTTCCGTTGGCGACATCAGTATGGTGACAGGGCGGGTATCCTTTAAAGGGGGACGGCTGCTTTTTTTATCCCCCGGGACTCCTTCCTGGAAAAGAAAACAGCCGGACCTTTGGGGGGCCCGGTTGTAAAAAAGCAGGTTGAAGTCGGGGAAAAGCCGGTTTTCCCTGGTGCCTTGTTAACTCTTAAACCAGAACAACATATTTTGCTGGTTGGCCACTACATGCCCGGGATTACCGACTTGGAATTTGCCGGGAAAGAACTGTAAAAATAGTGTTAACAGACTGCTAGCGCCTTCTTCTGACAGGCTTAAGGGAAAAATAGGCTGCAGCCAGGAGCACAAATCCAATCAAAATTCCGGTATATCCCGTAAGCATATTAATTATTCCGCCGCCTATGGCCGAACCGGCGGTTTGTCCCGCTGTCAGTGCACCCTGCTTGGCGGCCTGTACGGACTGCTGCCCGTAAAACAGCGGCAGAATCAAGGCTGCTGCGGGAATAATCAGGCATTCAACAGCGGCGGCAAGGCAGGCCCTGGCCCAGATTTTTCGGATTGATTCCGCCCCGCGGTTAAATATAAAGGTAAAAATTACCCAACCCGCCGGAAAGAAGTAAAGGGCGGCTTTGGTGTTGCCCAGGGAAATCAGGTAGTAAAGAAGAAAAGCGGCAATCAGGCCGGCCACGGCAGCGTTGAAGATCCTCATCTTGCTCCCCCCTTTCTTTTTGCTGCTAATCTATGCTTGTATTGCCCCGAATATTTCCTTTTTTACTTTTTTGCCGGCAAAAAGTTGGGGTTGTTTCAGACGCCGGGCGCCCGGGTGAAAACAAGCCCGGAAACTGTGAATTCCGGGCGTAAAAAAGGCTGCTGTCTCCTGTTTTGGACTGCCGGATGAGGGTTTGTAATTGCCGTAAAAATCGGTATATTTATGGATAAAAATAAAAAAGCCGGCCAGGCCAAGCAATTGCGTTTGAAAATGCTGGTTTTTCCCTTGACCTCGACATTTTGAAGCTGTTCATTTAAGTGTTGTTCTTAAATCCCCAGGCGGGGTTTTTTTATCAGGTTCTTTTTTCGGTTCTATGGCCATTAGCGGCGGGGAGGTCTGTTTTGGAAATATAATACAACGGCCACCCCGATTAAAAAACCAAGTATCAAAACACTCCCAATAAGCACAGGCAATTAAGCTTCATCCTTTACAGCAGTTGTTTTTAAAATTATACAACATTTCGGGCGCGACCGGAAGAAGACAGCCCAACCTGCCCAAGTTTAAATGTCAAATAATAGGGGGATAATTATCTAAAAAAAGCCATAAAGACATCTTGACAGTCAGGAGGCCTTGTTTTATACTAAGGTCAAGGATAGTCAACATCAATCCTAACCCAAATCATACTTTAACAGCGGGCCATAAGCAAAAATTTTAATTAATCTGGAGGTGTTTTAAGATGGCTTTGGTAAAATGGGATCCGTTTCGCGAACTGACAGGATTGCAGGGCTCAATTAACAGACTTTTTGATGATAACTTCCGTTTTCTAAAGTCGCCCGAAAGAGCTTTCGAACAGGGGTTCAACTTTCCCGTAGATATTAAGAACACCCCTGAAGCAGTCCAGATTAAGGCGGAGCTGCCAGGGATGAACAAGGAAGACATAACGGTAAATTACAAGGACAATATGCTGACCATCAAGGCGGAGCGCAAACAGGAGGAAAAGGAAGAAGGCGCCAACTATCTCAGGGTCGAGCGCAGTTACGGCTCTTTTATCCGGTCTTTTTCCGTGGATTTGCCCGTAAAAAGGGAGGAAATAAAAGCCCATTACCAGGATGGTGTGCTGGAAATCATCCTGCCTAAGGAAGAGGAGCCCGGGAAAAAGGAATTTACCGTTGAAATTGAAGGCTAATGTTGTAAGCGCAGTATTTCTTGCAGGTATATTTTATTTGGTCCAGGGCTGCAAACGTTTTGATTTTGCCGTTGATTGAGCGAGGGAATAGCAACTGCCCTCGCTTTTCTGTAAAACACGGTCTTTAAAGGAGGTATTTCATGATGAGAATGGACAAAATGACTCTGAAAACCCAGGAAGCTTTTGAAGCGGCCCAATCACTGATGTCCAGGTACAGCCACCAGCAGATGGAAGGGGTACACCTCCTTTGGGGACTGTTGCAGCAGGAAGAAGGTGTGGTACCGCAAATTCTGCAAAAACTGGAGGTTCAGCCGGCCCGTTTGAAGGAACAGGTTGAGGCAGCGCTGGAACGTCTGCCCGGTGTTCACGGAGCCGGGGGTGTCTATCTTTCCAAGGGTCTTTCCGACATAATTGAAGCGGCCTGGAAGGAGGCCGAAAGGTTAAAGGATGAATTCCTGAGCACCGAACACCTGCTGCTGGGTATGCTTGCCCGGCGGGAAGGGGAAGCGGGCAGGATCCTGCAGGCAAACGGGGTGAGCCAGGACCGGGTTTATAAAACCCTGGTGGAAATCCGTGGTACCCGGCGGGTTACGGACCAAAGCCCGGAAGACAAGTACCAGTCCCTGAACCGTTTTACCAGGGATTTAACGGAACTTGCCCGCAAAGGGAAAATGGACCCGGTAATTGGAAGGGACGAGGAGATCCGCAGGGTAGTCCAGGTTCTGTCCCGGCGGACCAAAAATAACCCGGTCTTAATCGGGGAGCCCGGTGTGGGCAAAACAGCTATCGCTGAAGGGCTGGCCCAGCGGATTGTGAGCGGGGATATCCCGGAGAGCTTAAAAAATAAGCGCCTGCTCAGCCTGGATATCGGCGGGCTGGTAGCGGGTTCTAAATACAGGGGCGAGTTTGAGGACCGCCTGAAAGCGGTACTAAAGGAAATCAACGAAGCCCAGGGAGAGATTGTGCTTTTCATTGATGAACTGCATACCCTGGTGGGGGCGGGGGCCGCGGAGGGCGCCGTGGACGCGGCCAACATGCTCAAGCCGGCTCTGGCCCGGGGCGAGCTTCACTGTGTGGGCGCCACTACCCTGGATGAATACCGCAAGCATATCGAAAAGGACGCCGCCCTGGAACGGCGGTTTCAGCCGGTATATGTGGGCGAGCCGTCGGTAGAGGACACCATCGCCATCCTTAGGGGTTTGAAGGAGAGATACGAGGTGCACCACGGGGTGCGCATCAAGGACGCGGCTTTGGTGGCGGCCGCGGTACTTTCCCACCGCTACATTGCGGACCGCTTTCTCCCGGATAAGGCCATTGACCTGATTGACGAGGCTGCCTCCCGGCTAAGGATTGAAATTGACAGCATGCCCACGGAAATTGATGAAATTGACCGCCGGATCAGGCAGCTGGAGATAGAAAAACAGGCCCTGGCCAAGGAAGATGATAAGGGAAGCCAGGAAAGACTCCGCAAAATGGAGGAAGAACTGGATACCCTCAGGGAAAAGATGGGTCAGCTCAAGGAACACTGGTCCCAGGAGAAAGAGCTAATCCAGAGCATCCGTGAGATTAAGGAAAAAATTGAGGAAAACAGGCTGGCGGAACAGGCGGCCGAACGGGACGCCGACCTGGGCCGGGCGGCGGAACTGCGTTACGGCATCATGCCGGAACTGAGCAAGCGCCTGGGTCAGTATAATGCAAAACTGGAAGAACTGCAGGTGGATCTTAAGATGCTGAAGGAAGAAGTGGATGAGGAAGATATCGCCCAGGTGGTCGCCAAGTGGACCGGCATCCCGGTTTCCCGGATGCTGGAGGGGGAGATCCAGAAACTTTTGAAAATGGAAGACCAGCTCAAAGAGCGGGTGGTGGGCCAGGACCGGGCGGTCCAGGTGGTGGCGGAAGCGATTAGGCGGGCCCGGGCCGGCGTGTCCGATCCCAACCGTCCCATGGGTTCGTTCATTTTCCTTGGTCCCACCGGTGTGGGCAAGACCGAACTGGCCAGGGCGCTGGCTCATCTCCTGTTCAACGACGAACGGGCTATGCTCCGTTACGATATGAGCGAGTACATGGAGAAGCACGCCGTGTCCCGCCTTATTGGGGCGCCCCCGGGTTACGTCGGCTACGACGAGGGCGGGCAGCTTACCGAGGCGGTCAGGCGGCGTCCCTACGCGGTGATTCTCTTTGACGAGATAGAAAAAGCCCATCCCGATGTTTTTAATATCCTGCTCCAACTGCTGGACGACGGACGTCTCACCGACGGGCAGGGGCGGACGGTGGATTTTCGCAACACCGTGGTTATTATGACCTCGAACCTGGGAGGGCAGTGGTTCCGGGAGCTTGTAGGCGGCAGCCGGGCGGAACTGGAGGCCCGCGTGATGGAGGAATTGAGACTGCATTTTAGGCCCGAATTTTTGAACCGGATTGACGAAGTGGTTGTTTTCAACAATCTGGGCCGGGCGGAAATCAGCAGTATTGTTGATATCCAGCTTAAGCTATTGGCCCAACGGCTTTCCAAACTGGGTCTTGCCCTGGAAGTTGCGCCGGGAGTCAGGACGCTGCTGGCTGAAGAGGGATATGATCCCGTCTATGGCGCCAGGCCCCTCAAGAGAACCATCCAGCGCCGTCTGGAGAACCCCCTTTCGATTTACATTCTGGAAGGGAAAAACGAGCAGGGCGGCGGCATCCTGGTAGAAACGGATTCCCTGGGGAAGGAACTGGTTTTTGAAAACCTGCCGGCGGAGAACGCCTGAGGGTATCCGGGCTTCAGTTGCTAAACTGAAGTCTTTCCCTTTTTTACGGGATTGGATGGTCAGGATAGTTGACAGGGGACGGTTATCTCACTATTATGGCTGTAAAAGCCGCAATTTTACGATTTGGGCTTCTGAGCCAGCATTGGTATTATTGCCTTCCGGAACCCGGGACCTGTGGCCCAGGAGCAGGTCTGTGCCGGCCTGGTTAAGGGAGAAAATGGTTTGCCGGATAACCGTCCGGGGGCAAGGGAAAAGCAGTTGATGTTGCGGGCGCTTAACCCCTGCCTTTACTGGACCAGGCAGCCGGCATAGATGGAAGAAACCGACCCGGGTACCGGATACTTCTGGCCGTTAAAATTTGCATTTCAAGAACATTACTGTCGTAAGGGAGAGAACTGATTGGAGCATACATTGGAGGGAAGGCGCGAGCAAGCAATCCTGGTGGGCATGGAATCACCGGAAGTAAATCCGGAAGAAACCGCTTACTCCCTGGAGGAACTGGGGAGATTGGCCGATACCGCCGGGGCGGATGTCCTGCTGGAACTAACTCAGCGCAGGGGCAGGCCCGATGCCGCGACGTTTCTCGGGCGGGGCAAGGCGGAAGAGCTGGCGGATTGCTGCCGTTCTCTGGGGGCCGGTCTGGTTATCTTTGACCGTGAGCTGTCAGCCGCCCAGGCCCGCAATTTGGAAAATATCACTGGTGTACGGGTTATTGACCGGACCCAGCTTATTCTGGATATCTTTGCCCGCAGGGCCAGGACCCGGGAGGGCAAGCTGCAGGTGGAGCTGGCCCAGCTCAATTACCTGCTGCCCCGTTTAATCGGCCGGGGGACCGAGTTGTCCCGGCTGGGGGGCGGCATCGGGACCAGGGGACCCGGTGAAACCAGGCTGGAAGTGGACCGGCGGCGAATCCGCAGGCGTATAGCCGAATTGGATAAAGCTATCGGGGATGTCAGAAAACACAGGGAACTGCTGCGCCGCAGCCGCAAGGAGATTCCCGTGCCCCTGGCGGCCCTGGTCGGCTATACCAACGCCGGGAAATCAACCATATTGAAAAAGCTGACCGGCGCCCGGGTTCTGGTGGAGGATAAACTGTTCGCCACCCTGGATCCAACCACCCGCCGGGTGGTTCTGCCCAATAATGAAGTAATTTTGTTAACGGACACTGTTGGTTTTATCCGCAACCTGCCCCACCACCTGGTGGCGGCTTTCAGGGCAACACTGGAAGAAGTGGTGGAAGCCGACCTGCTTCTGCACATAGTGGACGCCTCCCACCCTGACCTGGAGGGTCAAATTGAAGCGGTGAACCAGGTTCTGGAATCCCTGGACAGCGGCTCTAAACCCTGTATTATTGTGTATAATAAAACAGACCTTGTACCGGATTTTCAAACGCCTCTAAAGACAAATAATCAACCCGCAGTAGCGGTTTCAGCGCTGGACGGCCGGGGACTGGACGAAATGCTGGCGGCAGTGGCGGGGATCCTTTCCCGCAGGCGGGTCCGGTTGGCGTATTTCATTCCCTACGAGAAAACCGGCGTTCTTTCTTTGCTGTACGAAAAGGGTCAAGTGCTGCGGGAGGAACACGGGCAAGACGGTATCAGCGTGGACGCGGAGTTGGAAATTGTCTGGGCCGAAAGGGTGGCAGCCAGACTGAAAGAATAGGCTGAGGGCGTAACAAGCCTTAAATAAGGGGAAAATTGTACTGGTAATAACGGGCAAATTGTAGCAGATACGTTCAACAACGGTTGCCGGCCGGGTCTTAAAGGGCGCGACCAGGTCCGGCCTCCACCGGTAATTGGAAGCGGTGCCGGATCCCGGCCTGAATTCCGGGCAATAGGGATTTCCGGACGTTGACTGCGGGAGGGCAGGGCAATCCGGTTAAGAAAAAAGCAGTGGGGGGAAGACTTGAAGTTTTTTGCTATCGGGGATGTTCACCTTTCCTTCAGGCGGACAGTTGACCCGGCGCGGTGGGAGGACGTCGAAACCAGCAAACCAATGGATCTATTCGGCGCCGAGTGGCGCTGTCACTACCGGAAGCTGTATGAGAACTGGTTTTCCACAGTTGGTCCGGAGGATGTAGTTTTAATGCCGGGTGATTTTTCCTGGGCCATGAATCTTGAGCAAGCCCGTTACGACCTGGCCTTCCTGGGTCTTTTGCCGGGGACCATAGCCGGCGTGGCCGGGAATCACGATTACTGGTGGCAAAGCCTGTCCCGGGTCAGGGCGGCCCTGCCCGCCAATATGCGGGTAATCCAAAACGATCACCTTGTTTTCGGGGAGACGGCAATCTGCGGTTCCCGCGGCTGGAACTGCCCTGGCGGGGATTATTTTCAGGAGCATGACTTAAAGATTTACCGGCGGGAACTGATCCGGATGGAAAACTCGCTCAAAAGCGCCGGTTCCTTCACCGCAGACAAAATTGTCATGATCCATTATATGCCCACCAACGACCGCCACGAAAAAAACGAATTTATTGAATTGTTTAAAGCTTACGATGTTAAGACGGTTGTTTACGGGCACCTGCACGGTCCGGCTTTTTGCCGGCGTCTTCCCTGCAGCGCCTGGGGTATTGATTTTCACCTGGTCAGCGCGGATTTCGTGGATTTTTGCCCTATCTTGATAAAAGATGCCCAGAAAAGCCGGCGAAGTCCGAATTTTCAATAACTTAATAACTTGGTTTCCCGGTACGTTTTCGTTCGTATTCGTTAACTTGAAAAGGAGCAAGCCATGAAGACGGAGGCTGTATTGTTCGATCTGGACGGGACTCTTATTGATTCCCTGCCGCTGATTGTAAAAATATACCGGAAGGTATTTGATGAGTTGAAGCTCCCGTGGGGGGATGACGATGTTGTGAAGATGATTGGTCTTCCTCTGAAAGACATCGGCAGGCATTATACCGGGGAGCAAGTGGAGCAATTTGAAGAACTGTACCGGCTTTATTACCACCGGGAGCATGACCGTTATACCAGTCTTTTTCCTGGCACCATACCTTTGCTGGATCTGCTCAAGGAAAAAGGAATCCGGTTGGGTATTGTTACTTCCAAGGGAAAAACCGGGGCCTGGATGAGCATTAATTATACCGGCCTCAAACCCTATATGGACATCGTGGTAACAGCGCACGATGTAATTAAGCCCAAACCGGATCCGGAACCGTTGTTAAAGGCCTTGAATCATTTTGGGATCGAGGCGGCACGTTCGATTTTTGTGGGGGACAGCAGTTACGATATTTTAACCGGGAAAAACACCGGTTCCCGCACCCTGGGAGTTACCTGGGGTCTGGGCAGCGAGGAGGAATTGGCCCGGCTGAAGCCGGACGGGCTGCTCCACCGCTGGGATGATTTGCCGGGTTATTTATAATAATACAAGAGGGGACCGGGAGATTAAGAAGGTTCTTAATGACCGGACAAATATTTTGTTAAATTGCCTGTTAACAATAAATATGATCGGTGTTTCGGGAAATAAACCAGTGCAGGGAAACGGCCGGGGAAAATCCGGCGCGGGTTTGGGGTGGTAATCTCTTGATTATAGGCGTTTTAACCGTTGAGCTCTATTTGGGGGAAGCAAATTCTCTGAAGGAAAAAAGAAGGGTCATTAAAAGTATTATTGACCGGATCAAAAACCGCTTCAATGTGTCTGTGGCCGAGGTGGGCGAACAGGATACCTGGCAGCGCTGTGTTCTAGGGGCAGCTTTTGTCAGCTGTGAACAGGCCCATGTCCACCGGGCCCTGGCCGCGGTGGTGCGTTTTATTGAGGCCCAGGGCACGGTTCTTATCACTGACTACCGGACGGAATTGTTGTAAGGGTGAATAGCGCGGGATGAATTATAGCTGGAAATCCAAAGGCCGACAGTATTGTTGGCTTTTTTGTTTTACGCCGGCTTATCCGGGAAGCAGCCTGGTTTTAAGGGCATAAAAGAGGACATTTAAATTAAGACGGCGTTCCGTTAATCAGGGAACCAGATCCCCGGGTATAAAAGGGCATATTTCTTTCTGAATAAAAGGAGATCAGACCCGGTTGTGGAATTGTAATTTTATAATATTCTGACAAGCGGGAGGGGATAAAATGAGTAGTGAGTTGATTGAAAAGGCCAGGGCCAACGCCAGGCAAAATTTCCGCGACGGTTTAAATTGTTCGGAGTCGGTGTTTAAGGCGGTTCTGGATACCGGAATTACGGATTTTCCAGCGGAAGCAGTGGCGCTATCCACCGGTTTCGGAGGCGGCATGGGTTTGGCCGGGCATAACTGCGGGGCTTTAATTGGGGCGGTTATGGCGGTAGGAGCGGTGCATGGGCGGAAAAACCCCCTGGAGGGGGAATTCCAGGATAGAGTGGACGCCCTTTACGGCAATCCGGGGTTGTACCGTTTGTTTAACGGGATGTCCCATGAGTTTAAAGAAAAATTCGGGGCGCTGGACTGCGGCGAGCTCAATGAAAGCTACCCGGAGTGGTTTGACAAAGACAGGTTCAGGAACTGTATGAAAATGGTTATTGAGGCGGCGGGAATGGCTGTGGAGTATATTTTAAAGGGGCAGGAAGAAGGCTATACCCAGCCCTTTGGTGAAAATGTGGCAAAAAAAGTGTAGTTTCGCTTAAAACCTGACAACATTGTTTGATACGAACAGGGGGACAGACATAACTTGGCCAAAAAAGTCGTTATTGTGGTGGGTGTAGCCGGGGGCGCCAGTGCCGCGGCCCGCCTGAGAAGGCTGGATGAAAGAATCCATAAAGCTGCTTTTTTCGCCCGGTGCGGGAAATATTCTGGGCGCCCAGGTCGTGGGCCGTAAGGGTGTGGATAAATGCATTGACGTACTGGCCACGGCCCTCCGGGCCAAAATGAACGTCTTTGACCTGCAGGAGTTGGAACTGGCTTACGCACCCCCGTTTTCCTCAGCTAAAAGCCCCGTCAATATGCTTGGTTATACAGCGGGTAATATTTTACAGAAGGAAGTGGAAGCTATCCGCTGAGAACAGGTGGAGCAGCTGCTTGACGGGAGTGCTGTCCTGGTTGATGTGCGGGAGGCCAAAGAGCAGGACAAATTCGGCGCTGTTAAAGGGGTTTTAAATATCCCCCTGGATGAGCTCCGGGACGGCTGGCCGGGCTCCCCGAAGACCGGGAGGTTCTTGTTTATTGCCAGGCGGGGCAGAGAAGTTACGTGGCCAGCCGGGTTCTCAGCCAAAGGGGCTATAAAGTAAAAAATGTCGGTGGTGGTTACAGGTCCTACGAGGCCTTTCGACAGCAAACCCGCCAGGAAAAAATAAATACAGGCAACCCTGTTGGTTAATGTTTGTTTCCATCCCGGATCGGTTTTTGACCCGGGATTTTTTCTTGGCGGGTTAATCATCCGGTTCCAGTATGGCGCAGGGTCCCCCGGTGGCGCATTTGCCACAGGCGTCGCAGGTTCCCAAATCGTTGTAATGGGCGTCAACTCCCAGAAGGTAGCTGTAGCATTTTTGCTTATCCAGACCTCCGGGAGTCAGGGCGCCGGAGGGGCAGCTTTGGACACAGGCAAGGCATCTCCCATTCTGCAAATAAAGGCAGCGATGGCCCGCAGGCCGGGGTGACGGCGCCAGGGACCGGTCCAGAACAAGGCTGCCCAGGCGGCCGGCGCAACCGTAGGGTGTAATCAACATCTGGTGCAGGCCGAAAGTGCCCGCGCCGCAGATATAGGCCACGTGTTTGTGGGACCAGGCAGATCGGAGCTTTTTCTGGTCAAAGTTGTGTGTGGGCAGTTGCCAGGCAGCCTTAACGCCGCGGTCGGCCAGCCCCTCTGTCAGCTTCTCACAGATGGTTTTGATCAAAAGGTTGGTTTCGCAATAGGCTTCAGCCCATTCCCGGGCGACATAGGGGCTTTTCCGGTTGAGGGCGGCCAGTTCCTTGGTAAAGGGGAGAAAGAAAGTCACCACAGACTTGGCTTCCGGAAGCAGATCCCGGGGCAGCAGGTGTTCCGGGCCCACGGCTTTTTTTAACTCCGCAAAAAGGGGATCACCGGCCCTGGCGCAGGTTACAAGGGGCCTGCGGTAGGTGGTGTTTCCCGCGCCTCCGGCGCGGATCTGAAGAATTGTGTTTTCGATATATTCTTTCATCAAAATTCCTTTCCCCTTAAAAAGGGTAAATGTATTTATTTATAGCCGGTATCCATATCATTATAAAACCCGAAAAGGAAACGCGCCAGGAATCTAGAATAGTTAATTAAAATGAAACCGGGGGTAACTGGGCTGAAATACGAAAATACTGCAATTAACCCCTATATAGGTGTAATTCTTGCCGTTGTAGCTGTTTCCTTCTCATCTATTTTTACGAAACTGGCCGTTGCGCCGCCCCTGGCCATAGCTTTTTACAGGTTGTCCTTCACTGTTCTGCTCCTGGCCCCGCTGGCCCTGAACGCAGCCGGGCGCACGGAATATGTCGGAATTTCCCGCAAGGACCTGGTTCTGGCGGTCGTTTCCGGCGTCTTTCTGGCCCTCCACTTTACCGTGTGGATAACCTCACTTAACTATACCTCGGTGGCCAGTTCCACCGTGCTGGTTACCATGCAGGCCCTTTTTGTGGTTGCGGGCGGTTTTTTGTTTTTTAAAGAGAAAATCAGTAAAAAAGGTCTGGCAGCTATTGCTTTGACCCTGAGCGGCAGCGTTTTAATCGGGATAAATGATTTTAGAATCGGTGGGGAAGCGCTCTGGGGCGATCTTCTGGCCTTCAGCGGCGCCTTTTTTGTGGCTGTTTATTTTTTAATCGGCCGCAGCCTGCGGGGCAGACTTTCCCTCTTCCCCTATGTGTTCCTTGTTTATGGCACTTCCTCAATATTTTTACTCCTCTTTAATATAGCGACGGCAACGCCGCTTTATCCTTATCCCCGGCTGGACTTGCTCTGGTTTTTTTTGCTTGCCCTGGTACCCACCATCTTCGGCCATACCGTATTTAACTGGGCGTTGCGCCATGTAAAAGCTGCGGTGGTGTCCGTGAGCATCCTGGGCGAACCGGTGGGAGCAACAATCCTGGCTTATTTTATTTTCCGGGAGGTTCCGGGGCTGCTGCAGCTCCTGGGCGGGGTCACGATTATCCTGGGTCTTTATATTTTTATTACCTGTTCCTCTGTGCGTGGGGGTTAAATTGACTATTAACAACTGAAAAGGGCAAATGGTGTCAAGAAAAGAAGGATAAAGGCTAATTATGTTGAAATTAAAAATGTTTACACTGCGACCTAACGGGAGGTGAAAACAATAATCCTGAATATTTAACATTCAACAAAAAGGAGGAGAGAATTTGAAGAAGAACAGGTACTTATTTTTAACAGTGGTTATCCTTTTGGTGGGGCTCTTGGCGGCCGGCTGCGGCGGGGCCAAGGAAAATCCCCAGGCGGCAGGGGGGGACACCATCAAAATCGGTTTCCTGGGAGCAAAGACCGGAGGGCACGCCCATTACGGGATTGAGACCCTAAAGGGAATGCAGATGGCTGTTGAAGATATCAACAGCGCCGGGGGGGTAAACGGGAAGAAACTCGCCATTGTTGAGGGGGACCACGGCAGCAGCAGCAGTGAGGCCGCCAACGTTACCCAGAAGCTAATTACCCAGAAAGTATCCGCCATTGTCGGCGATCCCACCACAGGTATCACCAAGGCCGCCGCTCAGATCTGCCAGCCTGCCAAGGTTGTGCTTCTTTCGGCGGGAGCTGTGGGACCGGGAGTAGTTGAAATTGGTGACTATATTTACCGGGATACCCTGCTGGATGCCGTGGCTGCCCCGGCAGTGACCAGGTACCTGTCTGAGGAGCTTAACTGGAAGAAGGTTGCCCTGGTTACCACAACCGGTTTGTCGTACAGTGAAGGGCTGACCAGTATCTTCAAACCGGCCCTGACCGAATACGGGATGGAGATCGTGGCGGAACAGAGCATTATGGAAAAGGATACAAATTTCAGCGCCCAGGTTACCGCATTGAGCCAGAAGCAATTTGACGGTCTGGTCTTTACGGGCTATTATACCGAAGGCGCGCTTTTTATGAAGGAAATGCGCAAACAGGGCCTCCAGCAGGTTATGGTTGGCGGTGACGGCCTCCTGGGCAAGGAATTGTATCAACTGGGTGAAGGGGCTGTCAAGGGCAGCATGCTTTACGCCGGTTTTGCGGTGGACACCGAAAACGCAACCGGCAAGACCAGGGAATTTATTGAGAAATACCAGGCTAAAAATAACGGCGCCATGCCCGATATGTTCTCTTCCCAGGGTTACGATGCCGTTGTACTCCTGGCCGAGGCCATGGAAGCGGCCCAGAGCAGCGATCCCACCGTGTTCAAGGAAAAACTGGCCCAAACCAAGGATTTTCAGGGTGTAACCGGTACCATCACCTTTGACGCCAATCGCGAACCCATTAAGAGCCCGGTTTATTTATTGGAAGTCCAGGATTCAACGGTTTATCCGGTAAAGGCTGTCGTTCCCATTACAGCTTAGTTAACCGGGCCGCAAATCAGGCTTCGTCATGCTTTCTGGCAGCTATATCCGGGGTCCGGTTAATAGCCCGCTGGCAATAATTGCAGCCGGTCCGGGTCTGCCACGGTCCTGCCCCGGGCAAATTGCCCTTTGAGTCATATTTGCGGGGGGCTGCAACGACGTCCAGGTGCCTTACCGTACGCAACGAGGTCTCTGCCGCTGTAGCGGCGTCGGCCGGCAATGATTGGACTTATCATTAGTAACCCTGGAACAAGTTTCGATTATGCCGGCACGGGCCGGGTATAATGACATATTTATGTCTTTAGGATTCCCGCTATGGTAAACTGCCGGCCAAGGGCCTGTACCCTTGTTTTGGGACAGGCGCCGGCAGTTTCCCCGGCGGGCGGCAATATTTTGTTCTGTTATTAACACCCTGCCCACAGATGGATAACTTGCCTGGTTAGGGTTTGGTGCCGGTATAAGCTGGGAAGTTTGCGGTCATTAGGAGGTTTTTCTATGCTTTTACAGCAATTGGTAAACGGGCTGACCCTGGGTACAACTTACGCCCTTATCGCCCTGGGTTACACCATGGTTTATGGAATTATTCAACTAATTAATTTCGCCCACGGAGAGGTCTACATGATCGGAGCCTTTGTGGGCCTTATTATGGTGGCAGTTTATAAGGTCAACTTCTTTGTGGCCATGCTGGCGGCTATGGCTATATGTGTGCCGCTGGCGGTTTTAATTGAAAGGGTGGCCTACCGGCCCCTGCGCGGATCTCCACGCCTGGCCCCGCTTATTTCGGCCCTGGGGGTTTCTATTTTTCTGCAGACCCTGGTAACCCTCATTAAGGGTGGTCCCAACCCCCTTGCTTTTCCCCAGGTTATTCAGGACACTGTTTATACCCTCGGGCCAGTCAAATTTTCCACGGTCCAGGTTATTATTCTTGTGGTCGCCAGCCTTTTGATGGTCTTCCTTCAGTTTACCGTTAAATATACCAAAATAGGCAAGGCCATGAGGGCAACTTCAGAGGATTATGAGATTGCCGGCCTCATGGGAATTAACGTCAATAATGTGGTGTCATTTACCTTCGCCATTGGGGCGGCTCTGGCCGCAGCCGGCGGCGTGCTGGTGGGTATGTATTTCAATTCCATTCATCCCTTTATGGGGGTTTCCGTAGGCCTAAAGTCCTTTTGCGCAGCGGTTGTCGGGGGCATAGGCAGCATTCCCGGGGCTATGCTGGGGGGGATCTTTATTGGAGTTGTCGAGGTTATGGGCGTGGCTGCCGGTTTTGATACCTATAAGGAAGCCATTGCCTTCGGCCTTTTAATTCTGGTCTTGCTTGTAAGACCCACAGGTCTTTTGGGGCTTCCCATTCAAAGGAAGGTGTAAGTCATGGAAGCTGTTCTGGGCGTTCTCACCAACCCCTACTATATTCAGGTTGTGACCATGGTTGGCATTTCCCTCATCGCTGCCCTGGGTCTGCACCTGATTACCGGCATAACCGGACAGTTTTCCTTTGGCCACGCGGCGTTTGTAAGCGTTGGCGCTTACGCTTCCGCTTTGGTTACGATTCACCTGCATTTGCCTTTTTTCTTGAGTATGCTGGCCGGGGGGCTGGCAGCCGCCCTTTGCGGGGTTTTGCTGGGGTTCCCCAGCCTTCGCTTGACCGGAGATTATCTTGGTATTACCACCCTGGGATTTGGGGAAATAGTCCGGGTTGTTTTTATTAATATGAAAATAACAGGGGGAGCCAGCGGGCTGATCGGGATACCCCGGGAAACGAATATATTTCTTGTCTATGCCGTTGTGGTTTTAACCATCTGGGGTATGTACAGGATTCAGAACTCCCGGTTTGGCCGGGCTTTAACAGCCATCCGGGAAGATCAAATTGCAGCCGAAACAATGGGCATTAATCCCCTTTTATATAAATTAAAAGCATTTGCCATCGGTACCTTCGTCGCCGGGATTAGCGGCTCCCTCTTTGCTCATATGATGCAGTACCTTAATCCGGCCGATTTCGGCTTTGCCAGGTCCTTTGAATATCTTAATTTTGTTGTTCTGGGTGGTCTCGGCAGCATTCCCGGGACGATTCTGGGAACGGCCATATTGTCCCTGGCGCCCGAGTTTTTACGCTTTGTCAAGGAATACAGGATGTTAATCTACGGCGCCTTGATGGTTACCATGATGATTTTCCGGCCTTACGGCCTGCTGGGCGGGGTGGATATCCTGCGGGTGCTCCGGAATTACCGGGACCGGCTTAAGGCGCGGCGGGTTACTCCCTAGCTAGCGTTAAGAGAAACTTAACATGAGGTGCGGCTATGTCGGCATTACTGGAATTGAAGAACATAACTATCTGTTTTGGCGGTTTGGTTGCAGTGAACGGAGTCAGCCTGGAAGTCCGGGAAGGAGAAGTTGTGGCTTTGATTGGCCCCAACGGCGCCGGAAAAAGTACAATTTTTAACGTTATAACCGGCATTTACCCCCCGACTTCCGGAAAGGTGCTGTTCCGGGATAAAGATATTACCGGGTTGAAACCTTATGCCATTACGGACCGGGGTATTGCCCGGACTTTCCAGAATATTCGTCTGTTCAAAAACCTGTCCGTACTTGATAATGTAAAGATAGGCTGCCACTGCCGGGGCAGAGCCGGAATATTCGGCGCCCTGTCCCGCCACCCGGGGGTGAAGACGGAGGAAAAGGTTATGAGGGATAAGTCGTTAAAGGCCATGGATATTGTCGACCTGACCGGGAAGAAGGACGAACTGGCTAAAAACCTTTCCTACGGGGAGCAGAGGAGGCTGGAAATAGCCAGGGCGCTGGCCAGCGAACCGGTGCTTTTGCTGCTGGACGAACCCGCGGCGGGGATGAATCCCCAGGAAAAGCAAACCCTCATGCAGATGGTGCAGCGTATCCGCCGGATTGGTATAACCATCTTTCTGGTTGAACACGATATGAAATTTGTAATGAGCCTGTCGGACCGGGTAGATGTACTGGATTACGGCAGTAAAATTGCCTCCGGTTCACCGTCGGAAATACAGCGGGACGCGCAGGTAATTGCCGCCTACCTGGGGAAGGAAGTGGTCTAGGGTATGCTCCTTGATGTTGCTGATATTACGGTCTCCTACGGCGGTGTCCGCGCCCTGCGGGGCGTTTCCTGTCAGGTGGGGGAGGGTGAGATCGTGGCGCTTATCGGCGCCAATGGCGCTGGCAAAAGCACCACTTTGAGGGCAATTTGCGGTCAGGTGCGTCCTCAGTCGGGAACAATAACCTACGACGGAAGAATTTTAAACAAGATACCGTCTTATAAGATAGTTGCCATGGGGATTTCCCAGGTGCCGGAGGGCCGCAGGGTTTTTACCAGGCTAACCGTCCTGGAGAACCTGGAAATGGGGGGATATACCCGGAAAATTGCCGGGGAGGTAAGGGATTCCATAAAGGGGGTTTTTAAGCGGTTCCCCCGCCTGGAAGAAAGAAAATACCAGCTGGCCGGCACCTTGAGCGGCGGGGAACAGCAGATGCTGGCCATGGGCAGGGCCCTTATGTCCAGACCCCGGCTCCTATTGCTGGATGAGCCGTCCATGGGTTTGGCGCCCATGCTGGTACAGGAGATATTTTCAATTATCCTGGAAATTAACCAGGCGGGAACCACAATCCTTTTAGTGGAGCAAAACGCCAACATGGCGCTTTCCATTGCCAACAGAGCCTATGTCCTGGAAACCGGTGAAATCGTCCTCGCGGGATCTGCTGCAGAAATGTCCGATAATCCGGATGTCCGCAGGGCCTACCTGGGGGAATAAGCGGGTATCGGTTGCAGGGCGGTGTTTGCAGGGGACCGGGCGAGTTGAAGCTATTTAAAGAAGGGCGGAATTGCCTAATGGGATAAGTTGCTGCCTGCGAACAAGGAATTGAACGCCCGGCCGGTGTATATCTAATGCAGCTCCTAACCCCTGCTTGCCCTCACGGGATCTTGCCGGAACACTTGAAAGCTGCGGGAAAGAAAAAATTGGCCAGTTCCAATTTGGAGCAAGTGTTATTATTTCGTACAAGATGCGTGCTGTATTGGATCGGGTGAAATTTCGTACCGGGGCTGCCCCTATAGAATAATTGAGCAATAATAAAACATTTCACGTTTGTCCGGTTTTTTATAATTGGTATAGATATTGCACTACTATAAATACAGCTTCCGATTTATTGTTTCCCCGGGGGAAATAATAAACGTAGGGTACGGTAAGTAATTATCGTGCCTGCCAGTGCGCAAAGGAAGAGGATTTTGGTCCTCTTCCTTATTTTTATCTCATTCCAACTTAATACCAAATCAAATTTTTAGGAGGGGTATTATGAAATTTATCCGTGTAGACATGGCCACCAGAACTGTGAACGTTGGAGATGTGCCCGAGCAGTACGCCGGCTTGGGCGGCCGTGCCCTGACTTCAACATTTGTGGCAAATGAAGTGAAGCCAACTTGTCATCCATTGGGTAAAAGCAACAAATTAATCTTTGCCCCCGGCCTTCTCAGCGGCACCAGCGCTGTCCAGTCCGGACGCATTTCAGTGGGCGCCAAAAGCCCGCTGACCGGCGGTATTAAAGAGAGCAACTCCGGCGGCACCTTTTCCCAGAAGATGGCCAGAATGGGCATTAAGGCTCTCGTTGTGGATGGAATACCGGCTGAAGACAAGTACTATTTAATAAAAATAACCATGGACGGAACAACCCTGGAAGAAGCCCCTGCAGAAACCATCGGCATGGGGAACTATGAGGCCATTCAAGTCCTCATGAAAAAGTACGGCGAAAAAGTGGCAATTGCCTTAATTGGTCCTGCCGGTGAGATGAAGCTTGCCGCCGCCAATATTTCCTTCAGAGACCCGGAAGGCAACATCCGCAGCGCCGGCCGGGGCGGACTGGGTGCAGTAATGGGCTCCAAGAAGCTTAAGGCTATTGTTCTTGATGACACCGGCGCCCCCGGCGTTCCAATTGCCAACCCCGAAGCCTTCAAGGCGGCTGCTAAAGTATTTGCCGATTCCCTGCGCAAACACCCGGTTACCGGTGAAGGCCTGGCCCGTTTCGGAACCAACGTTCTGGTGAACATCCTGAACGAAGCCGGCGGCCTGCCTACTGAGAACTTTAAATACGGCCGCAACGACTGGGCTAACGAAATCGGCGGCGAAACCATGACCGCAACCATCGAAGAGCGGGGCGGCAAAGTTTCCCACGGTTGTCACCCGGGCTGTATCATCCGTTGCTCCCAGCACTACGTGGATAAAAAAGGCAAGTATATTACCAGCGGTTTTGAATATGAAACTATCTGGGGCCTTGGCGCCGACTCCAAAATCAGGGATCTGGACCTGATTGCCTATATGGACCACGCTATGGATGATATAGGGGTTGACAGCATTGAAACAGCTGTAACCATCGGTGTGGCTATGGATGCCGGTGTTATTCCCTGGGGCGACGGTGAGGCCGCCCTGGATCTGATCCAGCAAATTGGCAAGGGTACCCCCCTGGGCCGGATCATCGGCTGCGGCGCGGCGATTACCGGCAAGTGCTTCGGCATGTACAGGGTGCCTGTTGTGAAAAACCAGGCCATTCCTGCTTACGACCCGCGGGCGGTTAAAGGTATCGGCATCACTTACGCCACTACTCCCATGGGCGCCGACCATACTGCGGGTTACGCCACCGCGACCAACATCATGAGAGTGGGCGGATTTGTTGAGCCCCTTAAAAAGGAAGGTAATGTGGAGCTGTCCCGGAACCTGCAAATTGCCACCGCTGCTGTTGACAGCACCGGTATGTGTCTCTTTATCGCCTTCGCCATCCTGGACATTCCGGAAGGATTTAATGCCCTGATTGATATGATCAACGCCCAGTACGGGCTGTCTCTCACCGGGGACGACGTGACCGGACTCGGCATGGCAGTCTTAAAAACAGAGCGCGGCTTCAACGAAAGGGCCGGATTCACCAAGTATGATGACCGCTTGCCGGAATTCTTCGATGAAGAACTTGCCCCCCACAATACTACCTGGGACTTCACAGACGAAGAAATCGACGAGGTCTTCAATTTCTAAAAAATATATACTGGCAAAGCCGGGTGGGTGGGATTCCCCCCGGCTTTTTCTTATGATATTCAATCTCGCTGCAGGGGGCAGGGGCGACGGAAGGAACCAACAAGATTGACCGCGGTTACCTCCGGCGGGTTATTGTCGCCCGGCGAGGGAAACGCGGTCAATTTTTTTGAGCAACAACCAACCCAATACCGGCAGGTTTTAAACTCTCGCGGGTATAACGGGCGGATTATTGTTGGCGAGGGCAATATTTTTGGTTCAGGCAGAAGAATTTTCTTTATAATATCATTATAATCAAGATTGCGAGGCGGGAGGTTTTAGCTGTGGACAGGCCGGATTTTGAATGGTATAGGTCCCTTTTCCTGGAATGCATGTTAAAACTGGAGGGGTGGGATCCTTCGGTTTGTTGCGGGCCCAAATGGCTGGAACTGGGTACAGCAGAGTCAAGGCGCCGGCTGCTGGAAACAGTCGGCGCAGAGCTTAAGAAAAGCTGCGGAGCAGCCTTTGAGGTCAATGAAAGGCTCTTAGGGGTGGATGGCCCGGTTGAAAGTGTAATCATCCAGACATTTCACGAGTTTAACACCATTTACCTGGTGGAAAGGATCAATAAAAAGATACGGTCCGCACAGGGTTAGACCGGGAGGAAAGGCGGAAGAGATTAAATATTTAAAATATTTTAAAAAAACTTTGGTGAGCAAGGAGGAATTTTCAAAATCCTGTTGAATATGCTTTATTAAAGGTTGGGTAAACAGTCAATTTTGCCGGACTGTTTTTAAGAACCCACCTGATGTAATGGTTTTTGGGGGTATTAAAGAAACAGGTTGCCGGCCAAACACAGGTATCTATTGCCGGGTGGTTTGGTACGGAAACTTTTTGTAGCCCTGTTTCTTTAGTCAACCAATGACCATTTTTTATTTTCCGCCGGAAGGGAGTGATGCGAAGGGCAAATTAAAGTTGGATTAACCAGCGCGCGGAAGTACTCATTCTACAATCATATTTATTATTTAGAAGTCCAATAGGGTTGGAAACACTTTCGTAAAACCATAAATAACGGTTTTACCAGGACATCTGCCAAGAAGTAAGTGGCAGCGTGTAAAATGGGGATAGATAAAAGAAAGGACGTGAAATTATGCCTAGATGGGTTCCTCTTTTAGGTGGAGTGCTGGGCAGTACTACCTGTGGTTTGTTGCTCTACGCCTTTAGTGTTTTTATCAAACCCCTGAGGGGAGAATTCGGCTGGACGGCCACTGAAGTACAGATAGCTTACGCCATTTGCGTACTGATCTTCGGTCTAATGACCTTCCCCGCCGGCAAACTTAGCGACAAATTTGGGCCCCGGCCTGTGGTGGTTATTGGCGGCGCTATCCTGGGCATCGGTTTCTTCATGGTTTCCTCCATTAAATCCGCCGGCGATTTAAAACTCCTGTATTTGTATTATGGAATTATTGCCGGTTTTGGCGGCGGTTTGGTTTATCTGCCGCCGATCTCCACCGCCCCCAAGTGGTGGCCTGACCGGAGGGCCCTGGCCACAGGACTTACGGTTGTCGGTCTCGGCCTCGGTTCGTTTATCATGGGGCCCCTGGCCACCTCACTGATTAACAACCCAAGTATTGGCGCCGGGAGCGCGCTCCCCGTATTCAGATATGTCGGTATAGCGATGTTTATTATGGCTATCGTGGCCGGGCTTTGTCTGTCGAACCCGCCGCCGGGCTACAAGCCGGCCGGGTGGAACCCGCCTGCGCCGAAAGCCGGTGCGCCGAAAGTCGGACGGGACTACACCTTCGGGGAAACAATCAGGACCATTCAGTTCTGGATTCTTTACTTCGCTTATTTCTGTGGTTCCTTTGCGGGGTTGATGGTTATCGGGGTTATTGCCGCCCACGGTATTAACGAAATGAACAAGGAAGCGGCGGCCCTGGCGGGAGTTGCTGTTAGCGCCCTGCCCAAAGAGTTGACATCTGCCATTGCCATGCAGGCGGCTATTGCCACCAGCAGTCTGAACGCCGCCAACGCCCTGGTCCGGGTTTTAATCGGCGCCATTGCCGACAAAACAGGGACGAGGATCTGTTTCCTGGTTACCTTTGTCCTACAGGTGGTGGCCATGCTGGTGCTCTTCCCGGTAGGAAAAACCCTGTTCCTCCTCTGTGTTGTAGCCATTATTATCGGCTGGAACTACGGCGCCATGTTTACCTTGTTCCCGGCCACATGCCTGCAGTATTTCGGCCCGTCGGCCCAGGGTACCAACTACGGCCTGCTGTTCACCTCCTGGGGTATAGCGGGGTTTGTGGCGAACTTGCTTGCCGGTAGAATGTTCGATATCTTCGGAACCTACATGATGTCCTTTACCATCGGCGCAGTTTTAGTTGCGGCCGGTGTCATTGCCCTGGCCATAGCCAAGCCGCCGGCAAGGCTGTCGGCCTAAAAGCCGGCTGATCTTAACTTTTGACGCTAACAAAGAGCGCCCTGCCCAAAGCAGGGCGCTCTGTCCGGATGAATACCCGTGGTGAAGCTGCAACTAACCCCTGCCGGGGCAGGCGCAATTAATGAAAATATTCCCGAAGGTATCATCCATAGGACACCGAGACTCTCAATAAAAATAAAATGGGCGCTTTGCCGTGCGCCCAATGCAGGGGTATTAATTCTAAATATATTTTAATAGTAAATTATTGGCTATTCTTTGATCTTTTTCTTAACAAAGTAGCCCTGGGGATCAATCACCTCCCGGATTAATCTGATTTCTTCCACTGTGGGAGGATCAAATTCGTAAACATCGCTGGGAATAATCAATTCAAAACCGGTGGCGTCCTGTACGCTTTTAACGGTCTCACCGGGCAGGGTGGCGATAAGTTTCATCCGCCTGGTTTCATCATCAAAGCCAAGGATAGCCCTGGTTGTAATTACCCGCTGGGGGCCCTGGCCAACCAGACCCGCGCGCCAGCGTGCGTTGGGTGAACCGTCAAGATAGCCCGGGCTGGTGATATAGCTGATTTTTTCATTAAAGCGCCTGGGTTCGTGCACCATTATGATGATGGTGCGTTCGCAGGAACAGGCCATGTCGCTGGCGCCGCCGCTGCCGGGAAGGCGCGTTTTGGGTTTTTGGTAGCCGTCCGGGAAATCGCCCATCATGGTGGAATTGAGGTTTCCGTAAGGGTCGATTTCCGCTCCCCCGATGAATCCGATGTCGGCATAGCCCCTTTGGGTCAACTCAAAGGCAGAGTTCAAGCCCAGCAAATAATTGGCCCGGTACGTGGTCCGGGAATCTCCCACGGAAAGGGGCAGGCCGCGGCTTAACTCGGGTCCTACGGCGCCGGCTTCAAAAACCGGGACAATCCCCGGCCCGTGGGTTAACTGGGCCAGGGTAATGGCTACCATGGGCAGTCCGGTGCCGGCAAAAATGACTTTGTTGTCAGGCAGGGATCTGGAGCCTGCCACAACGATCATTTCCTGGGTAGTAAAATCTTCCGAGTATTTTGTCATTATGTCCACCTCCCTATGATCCTAACACGGTAAAGCCTGCTTCCAGGCGAATACCGGGTTCCATTTTTTGGGCAAATTGTAGCTGTTCGTAGGGAAGTCTGCTAATAAACTCGGCAAAGTTCTCCACACCAAAAATTAGATGATCGTAGTATTTTTGCAGCGGGGCGGGGTCACCCTTGCGGAATTTTTCACACGCTGCTCTAAAATCGCCGATATGTTTTTCATCGAAGTAATGGATACCGTGGCAGTTGCCCGGGTAGGAACCTAAAGGTACTTCAATAACGGCGTCAACTGCAAAGAACGGAATGCTGACCCGGTTCGGGTAGCGGGTCATTTCCGTATGTTCTATCAAACGTTCGCAGGTAACAATTGTGTGCGCGGACGCCATGGCTATTTCAGGGCAAGTATAAAGCGGACCCTGGATCCGGCAGTTGCCGTAAATGTCGGCTTCCTGCACGTGAACGACGGCTGCGTTCGGATGAGATGCGGGAAGAAGCATGATCGGCCTGCCGGTGAAGGGGCAGTCCTGGACAACAGCCCGGTTGCGCTGGAGCATATCGCTGCCCATGGGGCTGCGGCAGGGGATGAAAGGAAGTCCCATGGAGCCGGCCTTGAAGCGGGCGGACATGTTATAGTTACTCCAATCCTCCAATTCCAATTTTCCGGTTTCAGTCAGGTATCTTAATAGCGGGGAAATACCGAAAGCTTCGTGAGCCCAATAAGCGAGTTCCATTCTCCTGATACTGTTCTTGCTCTCGTCCAGGACCATGGCCCCGGCCAGATATTCGACGGCAAGGCCGGCGGACTGGTAGGAAAGGGTTAAGTCCTTTCTTCCCTGTCTGACAATTTCATGAACGATGGCAATGGGCTGGCGGCCGTTGACAAATCCGGCTACGCCGATGTTGTCTCCGTCCTTAACGTATTTTTGCACCGCCTCTTTCAAACTTAATCTTTTGTCTCTTTTTGATTTGTCCTTGTTCGCCAGAAATTGTCTGGCTTCGTCGGGTGACAATCCGGTCCATTCAATCATAAATTTCCCTCACCATGGTTTCCGGGAAAGGCGACGAAATACGCCTGACCCTCTTCCGCCGACTACGGAAGACAGCAGCCGGACAAAACATTTTTGCCTTCATTCTTTACAACTGCTGGAAACCTTCCCCTTTCTTTAGTTTAAGTCAAATTATCATAAAACGATCCACCCACCCATGAAATTATTTTATAGGTTTTGTTAAGAAATTTATATTGCCTATAGGAACAAGTTTGATTTGTCTAAAGGGACTAGTACCATTGATAGATTGCAGAAGGGGGAAATTATGTTATGATGGTGTCAGAAAATTAACTGAATTGGGAAATCCGCAACGATTCTGTATTATGTCACGGTATCTGACAAATAATTTAAAATCTTTCCCTGCAGAACTTACCGATTCACCCCTGTTATTCCTTCAAAAGCTTAATATACTCCAATAAATTTGCCGAGTTATTGTAAATTGGCACCTAAGTCCGGCCCAGTCCGGTCCAAAACAAAAATTCCTTTATTAAATCAAGAATAAAAAATTATGTTTTCAGCAGGCGCCAACCAATAATTGGGAACGGGTACATATTTGGATGCAAAAGGGACTAGTACCATAGACTGATTGTCAGGTTGTGAGTATGTGGTATAATTGTGCTATGATTTAAAAAATTGCAAATATTCCGAAATGGCGGAACATTGGGCTATTCCGGAATTGTGCTTGTTTTGTTGTTTTAATGATAGAGGTTCTACATATTAATGTAGTTTAAATAATATTAGAGGTGCAGTTAAATTTTCGTGTTTGAGATATGCATCTAGCCTTGATGAATCTTTGTGAAGTCCACGTTTGGTTCTTTAGGTCCGTGTCTGTTCAAAGGGTGTTATGGAAAGTGCGCTTTTAAAGGTGTTTTCTCTAACTTGGGGGGTGATGTGGGGAGGGTCTCGGGGGAATTAAAATTTATCGTTTCGGGATAGGAATTAGGAATAGAAATTTCTTTGGGGAGGTAAAAAAATGATAAACAATGTTAGTTCTAAAATTAAGAACATTTCCACCCTGCAGTATAAGGAAAAAAAATTTGAGTACTGGGGCCCCACACCTGACGAAGCCAGGAAAAGTATGGTAGAAAAGTCCCATGCCCTGAAGGATAAAAGAGTTACCCTGAAGGAAGCTGTGGCCGCCCACGTTAAAGACGGGATTAACCTCGGCATCGGAGGTTTTGTCAACACCAGGGTGCCCGTGGCTATTATCCATGAGATTATCAGGCACGGGGCCAGGGACTTGACCCTTTCCTTCCAGTCCAATTCAATTTGCCCCGAGTTGCTTGCCGGCGCCATGATCCTCGATCCGGATCGTGTTTCAATCAGGCGCGTGGAGTTGGCCTGGTGGGGCTATGAAATTATCGGTATTGCTCCGCTGGTAAGATATCTGTCAACCAACGGAATCATTGAAATGGATGACTACACTAACTACGGTATGTCCGTTAGATTCAAGGCCGCCTCCATGGGGATTCCCTTCATTCCGGTGCGGGACCACGGCGGCTCCGATATGGAATTGGTGAACAGGGGAAAAATGATTGAATGTCCTTTTACCGGCAAGAACGTATACCTGCTTCCGGCCTGTCACCCCGATGTGGGCATTGTCCACACCACCGCGGCTGACATGTACGGAAATGCCAGGATTTTTGGCGCCTACTGCACCTGTCCGGAAATTGCCATGGCCTCGACAACCACGATTATGACCGCGGAAAAGGTTATTTCCACCGATAACATCAGGTCTTATCCAAACCTCACCGAGATACCTTATCCTGTTGTGGATACCGTAACTGAGCAGCCCTACGGTTCCTATCCGGGCGCATCCTACGGCTATTACTGGTTTGATATGGATCACATGAAAATGTTCCGGAGCCTGTGTGATGATTTCCGGAAGACGGGCAATAAGGAAGGGCTGAAGAAGTACTACGACGAGTATATCTTCAGCTGCGACACCTATGATGACTTCCTCGAAAAAGTCGGTTACAAGACACTGAAAAAGTTAAAGGATATGGACGGCGGTCAAGCCATCATTTTAACCTAAATAATAATAACTGCTTAACCGGATAACTAATTATTAGAGGAGGTAAAAAAATGTCCGAATACACTCCATTTGAAATGATAGCCTATACGGGTTCCAGGGTTCTTGAGGATGAAAGGATTGTTTTTGTCGGTACAGGTTTGCCCATTATTGCTGCTATGCACGCCCAACTGACCCATGCCCCCAACCTGTATATGATTTATGAAGCTGGTTCACTGGCGCCGATTCTGGAAATGGGGATGCCCCTTTCCGTTGGTGATACCAGGGCCGCCCGCAAGGCCTGCTACCTCAAAGGGTTGTGCGGCGCTTTTGAGCTGACCCAGAGGGGGTGCGCCGACTATGCCTTTATCGGCGGTGCTCAGGTGGATATGTACGGGAATATCTGTTCAACCATTGAAGGGAACAATTACGATAAGCCAGGAATCCGTTTCCCGGGCAGCGGCGGCGCCGGCGCCATGGCGGCTAACTGCGAAAAGACCATCGCCATCATGGCCCTGGAAAAAAGAAGGTTTGTTAAAAAACTGGATTTTGTGACAAGTATCGGATTTGGCGACGGCTCGCCCGACTATCGTGAGAAAGCAGGCGTTTTGGGTTCCGGTCCTTACAGAGTAATAACGAACCAGGCCCTCTTTGGTTTTGATGAGGAAACAAGGAGGATGACGCTGCTGGAAGTCAAGCCGGGCAGGACACCCCAGGAAATCCAGGATCTGGTAGATTTTGAGCTGATCATTCCCCCCGATGTAAAGGAAATGGCCGAACCTACCGACGAGGATTTAAGGCTCTTGCGGGATGTTATTGACGCGGAAGGCTACTTCCTGAAGAGGGTTATTAAAAAATAAAGATATGCTACGCAGGCGAATCCGGCGAAAAGGAGGTGGTGTGTAAAAAGGCTGGCACTTATAAATTAAAAAATTAAGATATTTATAGAAATTAAGTTGATTGTATACCCCCTACTCACCCGCGCCTTGGCAAAAGGCGCACTTTTTTTTGACGATATTTCTAATTGCCAGGCTCCAGGAATTTTTCCTGAATGGCCAGAACGGCAGCCTGGGTCCGGTCACTTACATTGAGCTTCATTAAAATACTGCTTACATGAGCCTTCACTGTACGTAAAGTAATGTGCAGCCTGAAGGCTATTTCCTTGTTGCTGAGACCGTTGACAATCAGCTGAAGGACCTCTTTTTCCCGCACCGTCAGCTGTGACGCATCCTTTGTTGTTTGCTGCGGGGGTGTTCCCTGTACCAGGTTTACCAGCAGCTGGTTGGCAATGGAGGTATCAACAAAATAACGTCCCTCGGCGACGCTTTCCACAACCTCTATAAGTTGTTCCGGGGAGCTGTCCTTCAGCACGTAGGCGGAACAACCGTCCCGGATGGCCTGGACTACTTTGCTGTGTTCGTTGTGCACAGTTAGTATAATCACGTGAACAGAAGGCAACTTTGATTTAATGAGCCTTGCGGCCTGGATGCCGTCCATTTTAGGCATGTTGACGTCCATCAAAACCATAGTGGGTTTTAGTTTGATAGCGGTATCCAGGGCATCTTCACCATTTGTTGCTTCGCCCACCACGGGTATATCATGCAGCTCCAGGATCATCCTGAGACTGCGCCTGACCAGGGGGTCATCGTCCACCAGCAGCATTTTTATCTCGCTTTTTAAAAACTCGTTCATATCAATCACTCCGTATAGATTCGCTTCCATCCGGCCGGTTGTTGCAGACGTGGAGGGTTATAGTAAACTTGGTGCCCCAGCCGGATTGGCTTTCAACTTGGATGGAACCCCGGTGCGCCTCGATATTCTTCTTGGCGATGGCAAGGCCGAGGCCTGTTCCGCTTTGTTTGGTAGTAAAAAAGGGTTCAAAAATTTTTTGTTTAATCTCGGGCGAGATGCCGTCGCCCCAGTCTTCAACCGTGATCATGACCCGGTCGAAGGATGGGTGAGTGGAAATGCGGACTGTGCCCCCGCTCTCCGTCGCCGCTATGGCGTTGGCCAGAAAATTGTTGAACACTTCCCTCAGCTTTTCAGCATCCGCCAGAATACTTGGGACAAGTTTGTTTAAAGATGTTTCGATGATTATATTGTTATCGATCTGCTTTTTATAGCCGGCAACAAGGGTCCTTAACATTTCATTAATGTCAACTTCCCTCAACTGGAGGTTAGTTTCACCAGAAAAGTGCAGGAGATCTTCCATTATCCGGCTAACCCGCTCCACAGCTTCCTTGACGATTTCCAGGTCTTCGTGGAAATTAATCTTCCAGGCGGCTTTTTTTTCAATGGAATATAATGAAAGACGGATTGAAGTAAGAGGGTTTTTTACCTCATGAGCAATAATAGCCGCCGCCCGGCCCAGGGCCGCCAACCTTTCATTCTGCTTGACCTTTTGTTCCAGGACGGTTATTATGTGCTCCTTTTCCTTCAGCCCTTTTTCATAGGTCAGGGCGTTTTTTACGGCAATGCTTATTTGCTGCGCCACCAGTTCCAGCATACGCAGGTCTCTGATGGTAAAATCCCGGCGGCTTTCGGGACGGGTGATTTGAATGGTTCCAATAAAATTATCGTCCAAAAGAATGGGTGCGCCTAAACCGTAAAGGATGCTTTCCCGTCTAAGAGCGGACAGAAAATAGGGCGTTTTTTTTATTTCTTCAACGGTGTAAATGTCTGTTGAGCGACAGGCTTTTCTGGTTTCAAGGAGTTTCATAAACAGAAAATTACTTGAGGTATTATCTGAAAAAAGTCTGACCAGTCTTTCGCTTAAACCAATGTTGGAGTGAAGGGTGATTTTTCTCGTTTTTTCATGATAAAAGAAAATACCGCCCTTGGTATGCGGGATTAATTTTGGCAGGCAGGCGTGAACAGAGTGCAGGATTTCATCCAGATCAAGGTTGGAGGCCACAATGTGATTAATTTTTAAAAGAATTTCAAGCTCGTCCAGGGAAAGATCTTTTCTATAGTCCCCTCTGCTGCCTATCCTGGTGTTTGCCATGAAGTTCTCCTTCCTTTTCTATAACAATGGTTTTGTGGTTATTATAGAAATCAAGACAGGGACAGGCCAGGAAATCAGAGTTATAGGTATTTAAAATGTTATAAATTCACTGCATTAAAAATTATATCATTTTTCAATTATACTGTAAAAGACTCTTAACCTGGAATTAAGGTTATTACACCCCCGGCTCGACATGGAAAACGGCTACAGCTGTGGTAAATAACGAAAAAGAAGATGGAAAATAACAATGAAGCCGGCAGGTTTTTTCTGCTGCAGGGCAAAAAACCTCCTGCCGGGGATTTTTAGGGAAAATAGCTTGATTAGTTATTTTATTGCGAAGATAATGTAGAATAGATATATTGACCCCGGCCGAAAGGAGATGTGACTTGATGATCCTTCCCTATGACGGTATTATTCCGTTAATTGACGAAACAGTTTTTATTGCCCCCGGCGCCATTGTAGTTGGCAGGGTTGAAATCGGCCCCCACGCCGGCATCTGGTACAATTCTGTTGTGCGGGGCGATGTCGATACTGTTAAAATCGGAGCCATGACCAGTATTCAGGACGGCTCCATCCTGCACGAGCATGCGGGATTTCCCCTATTTGTGGGGGAAAGGGTTACAGTGGGTCACAGGGTTTTACTGCATGGATGTACAATTGAAAACGACGCCTATATTGGCATGGGAGCTATTGTCATGAACGGAGCCAGGGTTTGCCGGGGAGCAGTGGTGGGAGCGGGCGCCCTGGTGCCGCAGGGGATGGTAATACCCGCCGGGATGCTGGCCGTGGGTTCGCCGGCAAAGGTTGTCAGGCCGGTTAAAGAATCAGAGACAGACAGGTTTTATGGAGCTGTTGGCAGGTATCAGCAGATGGCGGAGGCACACCGCAAGCTGGTGGGGAAATAAATGGCCCTACAAAAATTTTTATAATCTTTGTCCTGCTTTATCCTAAAGGCAGAAATGAAAGCACCCAGTAAATCGCGCCGGCTAAAACAATGGTGATGGGCAGGGTAATCAGCCAGGTTATAATAATCCTTTCCGCGGTGTCCCATCTTACTGAGGAAAAACGTTTGGCTGAACCAACTCCCATGATGGAAGATGAGATAACGTGAGTTGTGCTCACCGGCATTTTGAGCAAAGTAGCTATAAGAATAACAAATGCCGAGCAGAAGTCCGCCGAAAAACCACTGACTGGTTCCAGTTTGATGATCCTGGTGCCCACTGTTTTAATAATCTTCCAGCCCCCCATTGAGGTGCCCAGGGCCATAACAACAGCACAGGTAATTTTAACCCAGAAGGGCACTTCCAGAGTTGCTTGAAATCCCCCGGTCACCAGGGCGAAGGTAATAATCCCCATGGTTTTTTGCGCGTCGTTGGTGCCGTGGCTGAAGGCCTGCCAGGCTGCGGCAAAAACCTGCAGAGAACGGAACCGCCTGTTCAATTTGGACGGATTCCCGTTTTTTAAGAGATTTCTGACCAGGTACATAAAGGTGTATCCTGCGGCAAAGGCAACCAGCGGCGAAATAATAAGGGCTCCCAGGATGGTTGTAAAACCGCTGAAATGAACCGCCCCGAACCCCGCGGCAACGATAACAGAACCAGTCAGTGAACCGATTAAAGCGTGGGAAGAACTGCTGGGGATGGCGTAATACCAGGTTATAAGATTCCAGGCAATTGCGGAAATCATCGCTGCCGTAACGATAAGCATACCGTTATCCAGGGTGAGCGGGTCGGTAATTTTTCCGCCGATTGTTTTAGCGACACCTGTAAAAGCCAGAGCTCCCAGGAGATTCATGGATGAGGCCAGAATAATTGCGGCCCTTGGTGTCAGCGCTTTTGTTGAAACGGAGGTAGCAATGGAATTAGCAGTATCGTGAAAGCCGTTTATAAAATCAAAGGACAGCGCGAGAAAAACCACAAGCATAAAGAGGACCCTTGGCTCATCAAACATTGCAATTCCCCTTAATGTCGTATGATTATTCGTTCCAGGATATCTGCTACGTCTTCACAGGCGTCCGTGATTTCTTCCATCATGTTGTAAATTTCTTTCTTTTTGATGATCTCTATGGGATTGTTGCAGTTGCAGAAAAGGGTCTTGAGGCTGTCCCGGAGCAAGTCGTCCGCTATCTTTTCCAGGTCGTTGATTCTGTGGGTGTGCCTGCTGATATCTTTGATCCTGTTATTACCCAGGTTATTTATGGCCGAAACAATTTCCAAAGTGCATGTTTCGATGTTTTTGGCGAAAAGCTTCATGTAATCATCGGTTTCTTTAATATTGAAGAGTTCAAACCTCCAGGTGCAAGCTTCGATAATATCCAGAACATCATCCAGCTTGATGGTCAGACCCAGAATGTCTTCACGTTCCAGGGGGGTTATAAAGGTCTTATTCAGGGCCAGTATTATTTCGTGGGTATACTGGTCCCCTTTGTTTTCAAGGGCTTTAATCCTGAGGGCGAACTCCTCGGTGCAGCCCAGGTTATTAATACTTTCCCTGAAAATACCGGTGGCGGTTTGGATATTGTTGGCTATGAGAATGAAATGTTCAAAAAAAATTTCTTTGCTTTTTTTGAGGAACATAGTTCTCACCTTCCATATAACAAAGTGCGTTCTCCACTGGTATCTTATCACGATCCGGGTCAATTCATTGTTAAAACTGTGTTAATTTTTTAGCCGGATTAATACAGATGCAGCACTCTTTATGCCGGTCTAACTGTGCATAAAGAGGAATTCATCAGGTTACACTGCAAGAAACAATGGACTTGGAGGGAGTGTTTTTTGCGGATGGAACGGGATATTTGTATTTTGGGAGTTCTGGTTGAGGGAAGGTCGGACCATGCCCCGGAAGTGCAGGAGGTTTTTACCAGGTATGGTTCCCAAATTCTTTGCCGCAACGGAATTCCGGATCCCGGGCGGGAACGCGGTATTATCACCCTGACTATGCAGGCCCGGGAAGATGAAAGGGAAAGGCTGGAAAAGGAATTGGGTTCAATCAAAGGGGTCAAGGTCAGGTCAGTATGCCTTACAGAAGCGATTGAATAACAATTGCTTTAGCTCTGATAAGAGATGGAGGACGCCGCTTGCCGGTTTAGCCCGAATAATAACAAGGAACTGCCGGACTAAAGGGAATGGCCTGTCAGTTATACAGGCGTCAGCCGGCAGGCGCCGGGAAGCCCCCACCTGTCGGGTGGCGGGTGCATGTCACTCGTAGTGTTCGTCTTCCCCTATTTTCAAAAGGCGGTTTAGCTTTAAAGAGATAAATCCCAGGACAGTGGCCACGAAAACAGCAAGGTACATACCAACACCAATAGCTGTACCCAGGGCAGCGGTAAGCCAGATGCTGGCGGCGGTGGTCAATCCCTTAACCTTGTTTTCTTCCCTGAAGATCAGTCCGCCCCCGATAAAGCTTACGCCTACCACAATCTGGGCCGCAACCCTGGCCGGGTCCATGTTGGTCCGGTAATAGGGAGGACCGTCAAATTCCAAAAAACCATAAATGCTGACGATGGTGAAAAGCGCGGCCCCAAGCCCCACCAGGGCGTGGGTCCTCATCCCGGCAGGCTTGTGCATGATTTTTCTTTCTGCTCCGATTAGAGCGCCCACCATGAAGGCCAGAAACAGCCTGATAATAATTTGCTTGTCATCAACAGGCATAACTTTCCCCCCTTACGTCTTTGTTACTGTAATAATAATATTTAACCGCGGATTTAGTAACACCTTGTTGGTGGAAGTTTTAAAAGATTTAAGAATAAATTAACCCGGCGGACGTAAGAAGGGCGCCCCTTAAGGGGCGCCCCGGAAATGACTGCCGTTCCCGGCCAATGACCGTTCGGCCCGTTCGATGGCAAGTCGGACCATGTTACCGCAGTCCCTGGAAGAGACATTACCGAAGTAACCGCCGTCCCTGCGCACCACGTCGCCTACACCAAGTTCGTTGGCTAATTCGTACCTCAGCCTGTCAGACATTACTCCTCCACGCCTTCTGCTCATTAGCCCAAACCCCCTTATTCAGTTGGAACGACAGCCGTTATTAGTATGTTTAATAATTTTGTTTTTAACCGTGCAAATTTTGTGAGTTTAAAAATTTATGAAGCGGTGAGAGCAAGGGCGGATTTATTTTTTTATGGTAAAACCCTTCCCCAAAACCTCGCTTGTATCGGAAATATAAACAAAGGCGCCGGGATCGGTTTCGGAAACAATGCGCTTTAATCTGGCCAGTTCAAAACGGTTGACTACACAGTTGACAATGCTTTTATCCTCCCAGGTAAAAGCTCCCCTGCCGAGAAAATAAGTTACCCCGCGGTGCATTTCAGCAATAATTCGGTTGCCGATTCGTTCGGATTTGCCGGAAATGATTATAACCGACTTGTTAAAATTAAGACCGGTTATCGTCGCATCAATCATTTTGCCGGCCACATACATGGAAATAATCGTGTAGAGTCCGATTTTTAACGGGAAAAATGCCAGGGATATGATTATTACCAGAAGGTTAGCGTAAAATCCAACTTCCCCGATGCTCATGTTTTTTTTCTTTCTCAAGATCACGGCAATAATGTCGGTGCCGCCAGTGCTGCCATTGCCCCGGAAGACCAGCCCCAAACCTGCGCCGCTAAAGCCGCCGCCGAAAATGGACGCGAGAAAGAGGTCTATCTGCGGCGGTTCAATGAGGTTAACGGTGGCCGGTTGTAAAAGAGTCAGGGCTAAAGTGCCTGCCAGGCTGTAAAATAAAAAATGCCGGTTGATTTCCCTGGCGGCCCACCAGAAGACCGGTATATTGATGACGAGTATGCTCAAATAAACGGGTATCTTGAACAGGTAAAGGAAGGTCAGGGCCAGCCCCGCAACACCCCCGGTCAGCAGGCCGTAAGGGATTAAAAGGATGTTCAGGCTTAAAGCCAGCAGGAGAGCTCCGGCCATGATCTGAAGGAGATTTATTGCCGCCTCCTGCGGGAAAGAGCGGATTATAAAAAACCGGCCCAAATGCTTCCCTCCGGGTAAATCGCATTATAGAAAGAGAAAGAGCCTGGACTGCACTTGCCAAGCTGGTTGGAGCACCCGGACCCTATCTCCACGTATTAGCATTTATTTCTGTCCCGCGGCCGGGGCCCGGGGCGCTTGTCTTTGGTTATCAAACAGTTTTGGGGAGATATCAGTAACTGCCAAAAAAATAATTGCCGGATCTAAGTATACGGCAAAACCACAGGTTTTATTAATTTTACTTTTTTCGGCTTGAATTATTTAAGATGCTAAGCCGCCCGGTGAGTGCCAGGTGGGTCAGGATAAACATGGCGTGGGACCAGTTAAGGGGCATTGCCCAGGCCGGCCCGCCGCGGTTTTTGTCAGCCTGTTCCGGCAGCAGAAGGTGCTGATTTGCCTGGTTCAAACACCAGTTATAAAGATCCCGGGCCCTGGCCCTGTTCCCGGCCAGCAAGTGGTAAATGGAGAGCCAGAAGGTAGCAATTAGCCAGGGGTTTCCTCCCCGGTAGCAGTCCCCTTCGTAGCGGTGGAGGCCGCCGGTGCACGGGTTCCACAGTTTTTCCTCAATGGCCCTGACCGTTGCCTCCATGCGATCGTCCAGGGGATCTATTACAGCGAAGGGAAAAACCAGGCCCAGAAGGGCTGCGTCCACCCTGTCGTCCTCCCCGATAAAGTAGTTCGGGTAGATGCCGGTGGGGTCCGTGCCGGTGAATGCCCTTTCTCCCCTGCCCAGGAAGCTGTCATAGGTGTCCCGGTAGACCCTCCGGTTGATCCCGCGCCTGAACCGGTTCAGGCGGCCGGACCACTGATGCCTTAAAATGCCTTCCTGCACGCTCCTGGAGGCTTCCAGCCAGCGCCGGGAAGGCTCCTTTTCCCCCTTTATTGCCGCCAGTTCCGAAGCAGCCTTAAGACCCGCAAAGGCCGCAGCGGCAGAATAGGTTCCCTGTAAATACTCATCTTCCCACGGGTCAAAACTTGGTGCAGGCAGGCCGTTGGCTGCCAGCTGTCCAATCAGGTAGCCGGCCGCGGCTTTAAGGGAGGACCAGATTTTTTCCAGAAAACCCCTGTCCCTGCTCAGGGAATAGTGGTGCCCGTAGCCCCAGAGCACGGCCCCTACCTGATCGATTTGCTCTCCCCAGAATGGCGCCGGCATTCCATCTAAAAAATAACGCTGCCGCCAGCCCCCGTCCCGGTTCTGAACACTGGCGGCAAAGCCGTAAAAATTTGCCGCCAGTTGGGTATAACCGGCCTCATCCAGCGCCGCGGCCACAAAGACGGCATCCCTGGGCCAGCAGTAGCCGTAGCCGCCGCAGGCCAGGTAGAAGGGATCAAACTCCGGAGCGGCGATAGAGGCCCCGGTTTCCCCGCAGGTCATCAGCTTCATGGCCAGGAGGGAGCGGTTGTAAGCCGGGTGCTTGAAATCCCCGTCCCGGGTCCGGGCGCCCTGCTGAAGCCAATCAAGCCAGTACCGCCGGGTGTTTTCCAGCCATTGGTCTCCCCCCCGGGAAGTTGCTTCGGATAGCAGCTTTTGAACCTCTCCCTCCCCATGCCCGGCTGCCAGGTAAAGGGTGAAGATTTTCGATTCCCCCGGCCTAATTTCACCCAAATCCCAGGACAGACTTCCCGCACACTGGCGGATGGAATCCCTGTTTCCCCAGAGTAAGCCTTCAGTTGCTTCCCGGTAAGGGTCTGTCGAAGCTCCCCGCCGTCCGCACTGGTATCCCGTAAGGGGGCAGCCGCGGCCGGTAACGGCGAAATACGTATCTCTCCGGAAAAAAACCAGGGAATGGTTGGTAAAGTCCAGGTAAACGCCGTCGTAAAGGACGGATTCCTCTATTTCAAAGTGGCAATACAGGAAAAGGGATATCTTTTCGCTATTGCTTCCCGTATTTTCAAGTTCGTAGTGCCTGGTCAGAAGGTCCTGTGCCGGCAAAATAAAGTCCCTTTGCGTCACCTTCAGCTGACTGGACCGGCCGGTCAGGGTGGTTTCCAGAATGTTCGTGTTGTCCAGGTAACACTGGGAGGACGACCACTCGTCCAGGTGAAACCATTTGGTTGAGCTGTTACCCACCCTGATTCCGGCCCAAAAATGCCCCAGGTGCTGGCCGTAGTCGATGCGGGGCCAGAAAAGTCTATAAATTTCACCGTTTTTTCTTACCGAGGCGTTAAGCCTGGAATTACCTATAATTGCTTCGGGCATTTCCGGCTTTACAGGTTGATTTATTTTCACCACCACCGTTTCCAGGAGTTCCTGTTGTCTAGTATTAGAGTTAATCAGCGATTATCCTTTAAGAAAACCTTTGATCCGGCGTAAAAAGTCACCTGCCCCTTCAAGGGCGATAAACTGCCGTCTGTTGTTTTGTTTCTTGTCAGGTAAAAATCACCGTGATATTATAAGGAAACCCCAAAACAACGGAAATGTTCGTTAGTTGCCCGTTGCCGGAAAAAATTGTGGGGTAAGCAAAGGCGTAGTTTAGCCTTGGGTCAAGGTTTAAATCTACTCGTAAGCTGCCAATAAGAAGCAATAATAAAGAACAGTTGGACAAAGGGAGATAGCCGGGTAATTACACCGGGGTTAGCTGGTACGTCCATCCCCTACCTTTCCCGGGTGGTGGGGGCAGGCACTTGATAAAAGGGGTGGTGGCAGTCAAATGAACCTTAATATTGAAGCCGGCCGGGGCGATTCCCCAACTCTTAAGACCCTTAGGGCTGATATCGACCAGGTGGATTGGCAGATCATTGAACTTCTCGGCAAGCGTGCCCAACTGGTGCGCCGGCTGGGAGAAATAAAAAAAGGGACTCCGGTTCATGATCCGGACAGGGAGAGAGAGGTTCTGGCAAAAGTGAAGGGGGCAGCCCTGGAAAAAGGGCTGGATCCGGACTTCGTGGAAGACGTTTACCGGACTCTTTTTACTTATTATATAAAATTGCAGCAGGAGAACCGTCTCCTTGATACCGATACCTGTCCTTGATACCTGGAATTACAGGAGGGGAACCGTCCTTTTGATACCGTCCCCTTGATAGCTGAAGTACGTCGTTTTAAATGGTATTGCGATTTCTAAAAAACAGAAGGCAGAGGTGTCAAAGACTTTGCCTTTGATACCCCCACCGAAGTATCCCAGGCCCTGTTCTTGAAATGAAAGTTTTTTCAGGCCACCAGGCTCTTGGCAACCGAGTATGCGGGATCCCGGTCCCGAAATACCGGAGCTAATATTCACCCTTCATCCGGCGCCGGTGAACGACGGGGGCGGTTTAACCCTTTAAGTCCCCTGCCCCGAGCCACAGGTTCCGCTTTTCCAATAAACTGGCGCAGGTCAGGATAAAAAAGGCTGCCTCGGCGCAGAACCAGTTGCTTGATTGGGACTCAATGTAGGTTTCCCGGACGTGGCGGACTTTCTCGTAGGCGGACCTGTAATCCCCGTGCAGGCAGGCGTAGTAACCAAGGATCATCCAGGGATAATCAGGCGGGCTGATTTTAATCCAGTCCGGCTGATACTTGTTAAAGATCTTGTACAGTCGGGCGCCCCTTTCGGATTCAGGCTTATGAAGACCGCAAAGGACAGGGAAAGCCTGGCAGGAAACGTCGGGGTAGAACTTTTTCAGGTTGACGCCGGGGCGAAACCAGCCGGTTTTGCTGGCATGGTAAAGTTGAATCCGCGGATTCCAGAGCATTCTTTCTACTCCCGCAGCAATGGATTTCGCCCTGGCCAGGTAGCAGGGAGCTTCCCTGTCACCCAGGCAATCCAGAAGGTGGGCGAAATCCTTCAGACCCCGGTATGCTTCGCAGTTGTCCATCAGGTATTTGACCCTGTGGCTGGCCAGGGCGTAGGTCAGGCCATCCCGATCCATCAAGTTTATTATTGATTGGGCTATTCTTTTCAGGCAGGAAAGGTTTTTCCCCACCCAGTCGCCCTGCCCTGACCGGCGGTGGTAAATAGTGATCAGGGATAGAAAGGTCCCGGCGTAGGCATCTTCCGAATCGGGCCTGGCGGTGCCGGGCTGGTTGTTTTGATCATAATGATAGTCTAAAATAGTACCATTTTGTTCAATATTTCTCAGATACCAGTTCAAATAGCGCTTCACCAGCGGGTAGGCGGCAGGTTCCTTTAGCATAGCCCTGGCCGCAAAATTTGAAAAGTAGGGGGTTACCCAACCCTGATGGGGGTAACGGGTTATGGCGCCGTCGCTATTTCCGCTGTTTAAAATCTGGCAACTTTTTAGCCATTGAATCTGCGCAGCCAGATTACCTTGCAGGGCATGAGCTACTTTGGCTGCATTGCTGATGTATTTCAAAGGAAACACTCCAATAAGATTTTATTACATATTATGGTTTTGCCCGGGTTAAGTTTAAAGGTGCGGGGAAGAAAGTACAGCGGGCTAAAGAATATCGTTCCCCAAAGAGGGGCGGAAAACTTTAAACTACTGAGTACATGTTGTGATACCGCCGCCAGCCGGACACCCTTTTTTTGTTATCTTTGCGCCGAGCCAGGGGTTTCCCAAAAAATTAAGGCGCCAAAAAATAACCCGGAACCGTTATCCAGGATAAGTACAGGAGAAATTGCATAAAATATTTATTACTTTAAAGAGATGCCGCAAGGGATTTGTACGCCTTTCGCTGAATAGTTTTATAAAACAAGACCTTATCAGTGCCCTGGAATCTGTTCCCAAAAAAACCGTTTATTGAAGAAGGGGAAATGCCCTGTGAGAAGCCCTCGAATCCTGCTGATCTTATTTGGCCTGGCCTTTCTTGTCATTCAGGTCGCAAGTTATATGTCCGGTATAACCAAGCATGAGGAACGGGTGGTGAAACTCGAGAAGCAGGCCATACAATATGAAACCAAGGGTACCTACATTGACTTGAAACTTGACCCGGCCCTGGAGCTGAGAAAAGAAAGAACAAGGTTCAAGGCCGAAACGGTTAATTTTGTTATTAAGGTGCTCATTATTGCGGGATCAACCGTCTTTGTTTTTGCCCTGATGAGGGACCGGGGGGAGAGGGAAACCTGATTTGCCGTTCCCCGGCCCGCGAGAGCAATAGACCCCTTGCCGAGGGGTTTTATTTGTTTACAGCACAGGTATAAATTCCTTGAATCGATGCAGAATATAAAAGGCTTTCACTAAATATTCTGGACGGAGGTAGTATATAACCATGAAAATGGGTGCGCATGAAGCAATGGAAATGCATGAAATCTTGAGAGAATCTACCTGTATGATTGACCATTACGCCATGTATTTAACCCAATGCCGGGACCCGGAACTGCGCCGGGTATTGGAGCGTCAGCAGCGTCATATGATTGATTCCTATAATACCAAGATAAATGTCATGCAGGGACAGGGTATTGACATATCCCGGGCGCCAAGGATGACCATGGGCGCCACCGCCGGAATGGGCATGGACCGTCAGCCTGATTACGGCATGCAGCAAACCTCACAGTCAAACCCCAGGAACGAATCCAGGAATCTGGAAGACCGTACAATCGCCGAAGGGGCCCTTTTGTTTCATAAGTGCGGGGCCATGCGTACAACGAACGCAGCCCTGGAATGCGCCAACCCGCAGCTTCGTAATTTGCTGGCAACCTCATCCAGGTCCTGCATGGAAATGGCCTATGAAATATTTCAGTACATGAATAATAAAGGCTGGTACCAGGTGCCTGTTATGCCGGAACACACCCTTAATCAGATGCAACAAACGTACCAGCCTATGATGGGACACTAAAACAGGGCGGGACAAAATGCTAACCGGGGCCCCACCGGGTGGTGGGGCCGTAAAAGGTGTGCTACCGGCAGTCATATCATTAATTAGTCTAATCGTAATTAGTCCAATCGCTTTGGTAAGCCCCGGGTCTTAAAAAATATTAAGAGCCGTGTTTTACCCTCACTCAAGCCTTCCCCCAAAAGTTAATAATTTGGACTGCTAAAAGCGTTATGATCAAAAGACATCCCAGGACTGCCAGTATCCTTGTCCGCCTATGCTTTGCGGCCAGAAGAAGGTGTTTTTGCTCCAATCCGTCAATCAACTCGTGTATTTTTTGAATTTCCCTGTTGATTGCTTCAGTTTTTTCCGTGGCCGGGCCTACGATTTTTTTTTGCAGGGTTTCAGCCAGGGAAAGGACCATTTCCCGGCTTTCCTCGTGCTTTTCACCGTTCATCAAAGCTCCCCCCGCCGGTCTGGCTGATGGCGTCCCTGAGGGCTGCCAGGATCATCAGGGGGACTTGCTGCACCCTATCTTCCAGCACCTCCAGTCTTTCCTTAAGCTCTTCCATCATAGCCCTGTCTTCAGCTTTAAGCGCCTCAAGCCGTTCGGCAACCCTTTGATTTTCCTCCAGCACGGGCTGCACCATTTTCTTTTTTAGACCGGAAAGGATGTCCTTTAAAAGTTGCTGGATTAACTCGTCACCGGAGTGCCCGTACTTTTTTCCCTCCACCATTGAATTCATTAATATTCCCCCTTTTATGAATAAGCTTTGCTTCTATCCAATAATTAAGCCCGATCAACAGCCTTTTTTAAGGCTAACAAAAGCCTCAGGGTTTCCCTTTGGGCGTACTCTTCCAGGGCGGAACGGACCCGCTCTCCAAAGTCATTAAGGAGGTTTTTCTTGATTTCCTCACCTGCAGATCCGCCAATTTCCCTGATAATCCTGCGCAGCCGTTCGTCCAGCAGCCTTGCGTTATCCATCTTCAACCCTCCAAAGTTTTTTCGCCGGCAAAAGCTGCCCCGGGGGATAAGTTTTGCCGCTTATGATTATCCAGCAATCCGGAGTTTCTTGTGATTTTAAAAAATGTAACTTATTAAGGCCCCGAAAAGAAAACCACGTTGCGGATTTCCTTTAACCTTCTGTTTGAGCGCCTCAGGATTTCCTGGGCCTTGCTTAAGCGTTTCTTTTGTTCCAATATGGGCGCCCCGGTCTGGAGATCATCCCTTATCCTTCGAAGCGCATCGCTAAGCATGAAAAACAATTCCTCAACCGAAGCTAAATAAAAAGCCCTGCCGCTGTTGCCCAGGATGCCTTCTTCCAACCGTTTTAAAAAAGCACCCAGCTGGCCTTTGTCTTCACCGGTCAGGCCTTTTAAAGCAGAAAGCAGGAAAATCCTTGGTTTGGAAAAGGCGAGGGCTGCTTCCGATGCTGCCGGTGAGGTCAGTTTTTTCCGCACAAAATTTGCTGCAGCTTCTTGCTGGGCAAGGCTCAAAACGTCGGCAAAATTGATTAGAAAGAAGTATTTTTCCTCCTCCCTGCCCGGTATTTCCCCCTTTCCAATTAATCTTTGCGCCCGGGCGCCGAACAGGGTCCCAAAATGCTCCTTGTCCATGTTGTTCAGAATATGTCTGGCGTTAAGGAAAATCAAACAAATATCACACTCCTGGATAATTTGCCTGGTCTTTTTGTAATGGTGCTTTTGAATCCAATCCAGTCCCGGGGTATCGATAAAGTCAGCCAGTTTCAGATATTCGCAGGGATACAGAATCTCAACCAGCTCAATCCGGAAAACATTTTCCCTGCTTGTTACCAGGTTTCTAAAACTATTCACCTCCATGGGATGGGAAAGATCGAACTCCATTGTTCCCGCCTTCTTGAAGGTAACCCTCACCTCCTCCGCGGTTTTGCCAGCCTTCAAGCGCTTTAACGGGATCGGCTTGAAGGCTGCCGGCAAGGCAGGGCTTACCCTGGTTCTGGCAAAAGCGCCGGCGGCAAAAAGCTCTTTCAGATGCTTGAGTTTTTTGTCCATATCCCCCCCTGATACGTGTTGAAAACGGCCGCCGGAGGCGGTCTCGAAAAAAGATACAGGGGAATCGGCAGCATGAATCCAGTTTTCCAACGCAGCCATTTCATTCAGGCGCAAGCTGGCCCTGTCACCGATGGAATCGTACATTTTCAGGGTTGCCTGGAGCGGATAGTGCACGGTTGCCCTTTTTTGTTGTCCGTAAGATATCCGGGTCAGGGAGGCAGTTGTGGGTCCGTCAGCCCTGGGGAGAAGGTCATCTTTTAAAAGGGCGTTGAAAAATGTCGACTTCCCGGTTGAAAATCCGCCGGCTGCTGCCACTGTGAAGCGCTTGGCCTCAATCCGGTTGTAATGTTCACTTAGCTTTGTCCTGTCCAGATAAGGCTCCGTCTCTTTTGCTGTCAGGAGACTGTCCAGCAGCTCCAGAAGGGCATTCCTGCCCTCTTTAACGCCAACTGTTCCGGGGCGGTATGGCCTGCCGCCGGGCTGACCGGTTTCCGCCTCGATATTGCCCGAGTTGATTGAACTGGAGAGCTTTCCCAGCGCCTGGATAACCGGGGGAAGAGTATGCAAAAATCGCCTGGTATTTAGAATTACCCGCGCTGTTTCCCGGATCCGCCAAAATTCTGAGAGAAACATGGAATCGTCCCCTATGTTGGTGGTCTTTTCTATTCTCCTGGGCAGCTCCGATTCAATTTTTTTCAAGGCAGCGGAAGTTTGCTTGTGGGCGGTGCGGGCCAGAGCAACTTCCAGGTACAGACGCAAAAAATCGATGTTATCTTTTTTGAGGGTATTAATCGTGTTTAATTTTACCGGGCTTAAAAATATTTCCCTCAGCGCTGCCCGGGTTAATTCCAGAGAGGAGCCGTCTGTTAAACCAAGATTGCAGTTCAGCCAGAAGGAGATGTCGCCGGGGTTTCTGTTTTTCCAGATGGATGAGAGTTTGTAAAGAAATAACCGGTTAAAATCCTCAATCCCGCGCTGGTGAAAAAGATAGAGTACCTTATCGGCCTCCCTTGCTTCCTGTTCAACCAGTCCGATATACTCACCGTGAAAAGAGTCTATACCGGGTGTATCCGTAAGGCAGCATCTTTTTAAAAGGGGAGCGGGATACTCGATAATAATCCGCCTTAACGGCGTTTTTAATTGATTTAAAAAACAGTGAAATTCATCCCTTTGCCGGAAGACCTGTTTTCCCCGGCCCCAAAAAACAGTTGCCTTAAATGTTCCTCCGTAAACGAAATGAAAAGGGCAGAAGGTGCTGGGGATTGCTCCCACCGGGCTGAGTTTTTCACCCAGGAGGCTGTTTAGAAGGGTTGATTTGCCTGCGTTAAAGGCCCCCAGGATCGCAACACGGGGTTTAGCAGGCGGGTCGGTTATTGTTTCTAGTTTTTCCAGACCTTCCACAAACATTTGAACGTCATTCAAAAAAACCGCCTCCGGGAATTATGTTAAACATTTCTTATCCTTCTATATATTAGCCCGGACGGGGTTATATGCATTATGAAAAGTGTTGAAACTATTTCTTTCAGGTTTAAAGATAACATAATCCCGTGATAGGATCCGGTCATCCGGTGATAGAATAGGATCAGAGAGAACTACCCGGCTTTTAAGGAGATTGGTGATCGAATTATGTTCAGTACACCAAAGGACCGCTATTTATCAACCGCCCAGGCAGGTGAGTTCCTCGGAGTTACCCCCTCCGGGATTCGCCGCCTGGTTCGGGACGGGTTTCTGGAAGTAAAGGACACCAGGTCTTATAAGTTCGGCCAAAATTACTATTTTGATCCCGGGGACGTAGAAAGACTACTTCCCAGGATTCCGGACTTTAAGAGAAAATGGCAGGCTGAAGAAGACGTCCGTCTGGGGGCTAAAAGGGCTGCTTTTAGAAGGTTAAACGCGGAAAAAAAAGCACGGGAGTACCAGCAGGTTAAGGAGCAATTCCTGTCATCCCTGGAGCATTACCCGGAAAAGGGAGCAGCCTTGCTGAAGGCGTCCTTCTACCTGTATCATTTAAACCATTATGCCAAGGGAGGGGAAGGCTACCTTTATGATTTAAAAGAAAAGGTTTTAAAAAAATTTATGGAAGAGTTTTCAGCCGAGGAAGGTCTGGAAGTTCTTTTTGTGGAGGGCGAACAAAAAATATTACTTTGTCCATCCTGCCGCCGGAAGGCGCAAAACATGGATTTGGGCTACATTCGCTACAAGTCTGCCCACGGCGGCTGCCCCCGGTGTCAAAAAGAAAGTGACTATTACAGCCTGATCGAATTCAGGGTTCGTTACGGGGAACACAGCTTCTGTTTTCATACACCCTACCATATTGCCAGGGGCTGGCTGAAGGACCCCCTTGAACTGCCGCACCTGACCAGCGCCCGGGGAAAAGAGGGAGCCTGCGCCTTCGGACGCCCGATTACCGAAGCAGAGGCTATGGCAGTCAGCCTCGAAGAGGTTATCGGGGAACTGGAAAGGTTTAGCGGGGAAAGACTGGAGGGGACTTAGGGCTTTGAAGACGGTTTATATCTTCGGTGCGGGCGCTTCCGCCGCAGAGGGGGCGCCGGTGGTACGCAACTTTCTGCGTATTGCCTACCGGCATTTTAAAGAAGAAAGGGAAGAGCCTGACCTGGAAATCGTCTGGGAATTCCTGGAGCATTTCTATGGGAGCCGGACGGTCATCAAGACAGGTGTAGATTTGGATAAATACCCCGGGATTGACGAGATTTTTAACATTGTGGACTGGTACCTGCTTCACAATCAATCCTTTTCTACCAGGTTTCACCGTTCCCGCTTGTACGACTTAAAAACGGCCCTGGTTAAGCTGATCAGCATGACCCTGGACAGAACCCTGCCGGCGGATAGCGGCATACACCATTCCTTTGTGGCGGGGGTACTGAAAAAGGGTGATACCCTGCCAACTTTCATTTCTTTAAATTACGATATAATTCTGGACAGGGCGGCAAAGGCTGCGGGCTGTGTGCCGGAATACGGCTTTTACGGCAACCATGACAACCACCTGGAAACCAGGGGGAAAGTACCCCTTTATAAACTGCACGGTTCCCTGAACTGGTCCTTTTGCCCCCTCTGCGGGGAAATTTCAGAGCACGACGATAAGGTCGCCCACCTCCTCTTTAAAAAACGGAACATGATTTACTGCCTGGCTTGCGGCGGGGGGAACTCCCAGGCCATCATTATTGCCCCCACTTTATATAAAGCCTATAACATCAGCAGGCTTCACAACATCTGGGACAGTGCGGCACGGGCTATAAGCCTTTCCCGGCGGGTGGTTTTTATCGGCTACTCCCTGGCTGCTTCGGACACATCCATCATCGCCACGGTGAAAAGGGCTTTAAACGCACCGGATAAAAAAAGGGAGATCATGGTGATAAACCCCAATGAGCGCGTCTGTGAGCGTTATCGTCAGATTCTGGGGGAGGACTGCCGGATTATCTGTGAAGGGTTCAAAGGGGTGGTGATTTAGGCGGGCCGGTGATGAAAAGGAACCGGGACCGCCGCCCCATGGGGGGTTCTCCGGGGTGGTGATTCAGACTACGCGAAGGCAGGGTAAAAAGGAGGCGGGGACAGGTAAGGGTTTTAAAAATACTAACATAAGCGGCTATTACAGCCGTCTTAGAAACTCAAGGCAATTTCCTCGCGATCCAGGCGCCCTCTGATCAACTGTGCCCTTTCCACCAGGCCGGAATTTCCTGCCGCTGCCCGCTCAATCTGGCGGAGCAGGTCGATTTCCCTTCTGAATAGGGAAAAGATATCGCCGGGCTGGAGGGAAGACATCTCCTGCAGCTCCGCAAAACTTGCCCCGTTGTACCAGGCAAAGGCTAAGAAGCCAGGAAGGTTTGACCAGGTGCAGAAGTGTTCCGGGACACCCAACCTGAGCAGATTCCGCCTCAGAGAGGTGACTTTATGCAAGGCCGGAAGTTCCACCTGCATTACCCGGGTGTTCTTTCCTGGAATAAACTCAATGCCCGCCAGAACGGCGGCTGCCTGGGCCGGGTCAAAATCTTCAAGCAGGCCGGAAAAGGCAATTTCCGTAACCAGTATTTCCTGCACATGCAGTTCCAGGGCGAACAGTCCCCGGGGATAAAATTCCCGGCCCTTTAAATACCCCAGGTTTTCCAGGAGGTCTTTAACCTCCCTGAATTCAACAAAAATTAAATCTACCTGCCTGGTGGCCGTCTCGTACTCCTCCCTGAGCCGGCGGCGGAGGGTCTCAGCCTGCAGCAGTTGTTCAGCTGCAGCCAGGCATTTTTTGTATTCCTGACAACTCTTAGGGGCCACGGCTGAGAGCTTTTTTTGCAGGTGCTCTTTTTCCCTTCTATTCTTTTTCCACCGGTAGCGCCTGAGCTGTTTGCGGGCCTTATTACGCTCCAGAGGACAGGCCAGGGTCCCGCTTTCCTGGCAAAGTGAGGCTTTGGCCGTGGAGATTTGTCCATTTAGCAGCTTGATTTCCTGCTCCAGAAAGCTTTTTTTCTTATTTAGCTGGTACATTTTGTAATTGTTATTTAAAAAACGGTCAATTTCTTCATCTGTTTTATATCTTAACAGGCTTAAAACCGTGTTAGGGGAAATTACCAGCCTGCCGGATACGGGTTCAACATTTTTTTCGTCAAAAAAGCCGGTTTGTTCCGGGAAGCGGCTGTCGATACGAATAAAAGCGTAGCCAATCCGGTCAAAGCCACGGCGGCCGGCCCGCCCGGCCATCTGGAAAAACTCCCTGTTTTGCAAAATCCGGAAGTCGTGTCCGTCCCATTTCCTGGTAGAATCAAAAACAGCGCTGGCGGCCGGAAAATTGACACCCGCCGCAAATGTTTCCGTACAAAAAATCACCCAGAGCAAGCGCTTTGAATAGAGCCTTTCCACCAGATATTTAACCGGCGGCAGCATTCCGGCGTGGTGGTAAGCGATGCCCTGGAGCAGCAGGCGCCTCAAGTTGCGCCAACCCGGTCCGCCGAAGGTTCCGGGTTGTTCCGTTTCCGCCGCCCGGATTTTCGTCTCAACTGCTTTCTTTTCCTGGGCATTAAGGAAATCCCATTCCCGCCCCAGATCCTGGGCAAGGATTTCCGTCCGGCCCCTACTGAATACAAAAAAGAGGACGGGCAATTTGTCCTGAATTGATTCTATAATTTCGCTGCAGGATATTTCCGGCAGTTCCAAAGGGTTCACTCCTCCATCCAGCGCTTCCTGGTGCGCAAGGCTTTTAGCTGCTCAGCCAGATCCCCCACCTCGCTGCGTGCTTCCTTTTCCTGCACAATCCGGCCATCGGGCAGGATCCACTGTACGGCCAGGGGGACGCGTCTCTTTTTTTCCACGATCACAACGACGTTTCCCCCCCGCACAGAGCTAATCCAATCCGCCATTTCGTCCGCGTTCGGAACCGTTGCCGACAGGCCCAGGATTTTAATGTGGGCAGGCGCGAAAAGAATGCTTTCTTCCCAGGTAGTACCCCGCTCAGCATCGTCCAGGTAATGGATTTCATCAAAAACAACATAGGAGATTTTCTCCAGTTGGGCGGGCTCGCTGATGCACCAGTTCCGGAATATTTCCGTTGTCATGATCAGCATCGGCGCACCCGGGTTAATGCTGACGTCGCCAGTAACAAGTCCCACTGTATCTTCCCCGAATAACTCCTTGAAGTCCCTGAATTTCTGGTTGGAAAGGGCTTTTAAGGGGGAGGTGTAAACCATCCCCAGTTCCTGGGAGATCACGTTCCTGGCCAGCATTTCCGCTACCAGTGTCTTCCCGTTTCCCGTGGGCGCGGCCACCAGGACCGACAATCCCTCCCGCAGGGCGTCAGCTGCCTCAACCTGAAAGTCGTCAAGGGACACAATTTCCGTTTCCGCCGGGGGGACAATTTCCCTGCGTACAGGTCTTTTTTTTCGGATTGGTTTTTCTTTCCCGGTAATTTCAACTTGTTTCCGGGGGCGTCCGGCGGCAGGTCCGAATCTGGTTAGAACAGCTGTCAGGCGCGGGCGGACTTCCTCGAGATCCTCGCGCCTCAAACGGACGGTATCTTTCCTGTCCGGTAAGACGGGGGTAAGCACATTATCTTCAATCAGGCGCCTGAGCTGTACCATGGAAATTCCCAGGAAGGCCGAAGCTTCGGCTAAAGTTAGATTCTGCCGCCTGTTTGCCAGTTCCCGGAGCCTGGTTCTGTTTTTCCTTAAGGCCTGGATATCGGAAGACCAGAAGCGGATCCTGTTGTCCAGGTAAAAATGGCCTATTTCTTTGGCCTGCGCCATACCTGTTAGAATCTCCTGTTCCAGACCAAGTAAATTCGCCACTTCTTTGGAGCCCAGGGAATGTTCCTGGAGAAAAGAAGGGGCGCTCGCAGCATGGGGCGGGGCAAAATACCTTCCGGCCAGATCACCCAATTGTTCCACCAGCACCTCGCCGGGGAACTCGCGGCGCAGGCACTGGTATTCTTTACCGTCAAATTTCACCGGGAGTGTGCAGCTGTCTGCCAGGCCCTTAAAGGCGTTTTGATTAAGCCCCAATTCCTCCGGGTGAAAAAAAGGGCGTTCCAGGGAATCCAGTGTATTCCGGCAGTCCTCTTTACTTTGGCGCCGTTCCACTTCCTGCCTGCCCTCCGGGCTGTCCACTGTGGTTATCAAAGCCCGGGTCAGCCTTACAAAGGGTTCTGTATTGTTCTCCCGGGCCAGCTTATCCGCAATATTTTTATGTCTGTGGAAGGCGCGAAGCAGGCCTGGAAGGCGGCGGGGTTTTTCCCGGACGTAAGCCAGTAAAAAGTCCCAGGCGCCGCTGCTGTCGGGAAGTGTTAACCGGCCATCGGGCAGTTTGGGAAAACGGCGCCAGATCTGGCCGGGTATGTTTTCAATCCCCGTCCCGGCAATGATTTCTGCTTTGGAACGGGGTTTACCGTCAGATAACAGGCGGGTAATGGTTTTTACCTGCTCCCCGTCATCCCCATCCACGGGGACGGGTTCTTCCGTAAAGTTGTATTTCTTCAGTTCATTCAGCAGTTTGGGCAGGATCCTTCGTAATTGTCCCCGTTCGCTGTGCCAGACGATCCCGGCTTGTGGTGAAACCGGGCCTTCGTTTTGATCAATAAACCAGCCGCGCCCGGTCTTAAGCCTGCCAATCCGGAGCTCCTCCCTTTCAACTAAGGAGGTGAGCGCCCCGGTCAGGGCGTCGTTGCCGCAATCACATAGAGTGTATATCTCTTCTAAGGATACGGTTCCCTGTTTTTTTAATAGGTCAAGAAGTCGATCTGCAGCCTGTTTTGTTCTGCTGTTAGCCAAATTGTCCAAACACCCCTGGCCCGGCTTTCCGTATTATTAGTAGTCTAGCACATCCGGTCCGGATTTAACAATAATTTTGCCGGTAATTTAGAATTATTGCATTAAGCCGCTTTAATTAAGCACAGGTATGGCAATTCGTAAAAAAAATGACCGGATCACCGGTCACTGCGCGCTTTACTGATTGTTTAGTTAGATTTAAATTTCTTTTGGCGCCTGCTTTTTTAGTTGCGGAGAGTATTTCAGCTACAATAAGCATCAAAGCCATAATCACTGAAATAGCGCGGGGTATTTGTTAAAAAGTTTGGTCTGCGGATATTTACCCTAAATGAAAAACAGGCCAAAACCGAAAACAAGCAGAATCAGAATTAAAAAAAGTACAAAAGCCCAGTTGCCGAAGCCAGCTATAGGGGCTTGCTCAGCGGCGAATTCAGCCATCATAAAACCTCCTTTTATTTTATCCCGGCACTTAATCTTAAAGGCAAAGGGTGCCGAAGAGCTGGACGTAAAAAATCAGGATTGGGAACGGGGCAAAGACCTGGTTTTCGCAGGCTGCCCAAGTTGCTTAAATAACGACCTCCTTGATTAAACGCACTTTTAAATAAGGAAGATGCCAAATGCGAAAACGAGAAGAATCAGAATCAGGAACAGGACAAAGGCCCAGTTACCGGGGGCTCCGCAAACTACTTTTTCTGCTGCAACCTCAGTCATTTTTCTAGCCTCCTTTTAAAGTTCATTCTTATTTGCTTACAATACCAGTGTATAATAACAAAAGTAAAATATCGCAAGCAGGAGCATGCCCGGGAAGTTTAGAAGTACAACATAACATCTGCTTGCCTTTCAATAAAAAGATACCTTTATTTTTCTAATCTATAATATGAACGAATAAAAAAATGGTTACCGGGTTCAAATAAATTGAATCCGGTTTAAAAATACAGACACGTCAAAAAGGTGGCGTGTCGCCAGATTTGGCTTGACGCCGGCCAATTGTCCGGCGATCTATTTTATGCGCCGGCGGGTTGGAAAAGATACCTCCCCCGCCAGTGGGATCAACCCCGCGTATTTTAAGGAGGCCTAGGAACATGTCCGATCATTATCGCGTCAGAGTTGCCGTCATAGGTGGCGGGGCATCGGGTATTGTGGCGGCCATTGCAGCGGCACATCAAGGGGCGGAGGTCGCAATCCTGGAAAAAAACCAAAGAGTCGGCAGGAAGATCCTGGCCACTGGCAACGGAAGATGTAATCTAACCAACACGGATTTGAGCATAGCCAACTATCACGGTAAAAATCCTAAATTTGCCTTTACTGCCTTAAACCGTTTTGATTTTAAAGCAACCGTTAAATTTTTTGAACAGCTTGGGGTGGCTTCGAAGGTTGAAGAAGGCGGCAAGGTGTTCCCTGTTTCCAACCAGGCCTCCAGTGTGCTGGATGTACTGCGCTACGAGTTGGAAAGAGCCGGAGTTAAAATTGTCTGTGAAGCAGATGTGGTCAAGATTGGGAAAAAGGGGGCAGAGTTTGAAATTTATCTGGGAGATGGCGAGTTGTTATACGCGGACCGGGTGATTATTGCATCCGGGGGCAAGGCTGCGCCTCAATTCGGCTCCAACGGCAGCGGCTACGCTCTGGCTGAAAGCCTGGGTCACGTTATCGTTGAGCCGTTTCCAGCCCTGGTTCAGTTAAAGCTGTCATCCAAATTCTTAAAACATCTTCAGGGGATTAAATTCGAAGGCTCGGCTGAACTAATTGTTGATGACATTGTGGTTCAGACAGCTTCGGGGGAAATACTATTTACCGCGTACGGCATATCCGGTCCGCCTATTTTCCGCCTGAGCCGCAAGGCGGGAGAATATCTGCAAAAAAATAAAATCGTTTCGCTGAGATTGCAGCTGGTGGATAATCTTGGACCGGAGGAGTTGGAGGATTTATTGACCAGGCGATTTAAGTGGGGACCCGGGAAGAGCGTCGCTTTTAGTTTTGTTGGTTTCTTGAATAAGAAGCTGGCGCCGGTTGTCTTAAAGGAAGCAGGTGTAGATACCAATAAGCCTGCCGGTCAGATTACCGCCAGGGAGCGTAAAAAAATCGTTCACTTCCTTCAGAACTGGAGTTTTCCAGTAACGGGGAACACTTCCTGGCCTGCCGCCCAGGTTACCGCAGGCGGTATCGACGTAAAGGATATCAACGGAAGCACTATGGAGTCGAGGCTTACACCCAAACTGTACTTTGCCGGTGAAGTTGTGGATATTGACGGGGACTGCGGTGGTTATAACCTGCAGTGGGCCTGGTCTTCCGGTTATGTGGCCGGGAAAAATGCCGCGCTTCCCTGAACACGCATGTTTGTGAGCCCGGTGTAAATATTAGTTGCAAATGGTTCTCGTTACAAAACAGTACAAGATGGAAGTTTTGGGAACACATTATGTCGAAAAAATATAAAGGTTTTTTCCAGGTCCCCCGAAGCACTGCCGCAAACCCCGGTTTTCTTCTGGCAGATTTTTTGCATGATTAATCTGCAAGAAATAAATTCGAAATAGGTGGATTGAATGAAGAGACAGGGACAAAAAGCAAAGAATGCCAGTGCGGGAAGTGTGGCATGGGTGTATGATGAGGAGCACGGCTGGATCAACGTAAGCCTGTTTCTAAAAAAAATTGAAAAGCTTGAAAAAGAGTTGTATTCCAGGTTCCAGGAGATGGGATATATTACATGAAGTGCGCATTAAAATATTTGTCTAAATACCCGGAAAAATGATGTTAAAACTCATTTGTCCGGGTATTTCTTTTTTAACTTTAAATTGCTTTTAATTTTATTGTTATGCTATAATACCCCTTAAGCAAATCAAATAGCCTGTCGGGGTTTTGCTCCAAAAAAGCACAGACCGCATTATTCTTTAAGCAAACGCAAGTCCGGCGGCGGGATGGGTTATGTTTGATTTAGTATATCTTAAAGGAGGGTGAATATATCAATCGGGGTAAAGGTTTGACCCGGGTCGTTTGACGCTTCTCCAGATTTAGTTAAGCAGTTAATGTTTTGTATTGAGGTGGGCAGGAATAGCGCAGAGCGGCAAGTCCGTTAATCTGTTATGGAGTTTTAGAGAGTTAAATCTGGAACAGGGTCTTAGCGGCGGCATTCGCGATCAGACCACATGCCCGTAACACGGTCCCAGGTAAAGTGATAATCTGAACCACTGATTGGGGAGAGTGGAAACTTGTTTTCAAGATTGGATTTCCGGTTCGTTTTGGGTCGCCGTGCCGGATAAATTATCGAAAAAAGCCATTTTCATTTATCTTGCTGGAACAGCTAGGAGATCAAGGGTAGCGTAGCGTCCCCTAACGCCCAGTGTCAGAAAAGATGATAATTTACAACAGCTGTTTTGTGGATTATCATTTTTTGATATACCGGGTTGGGATATGGTAAAAGGTAGATTAAAATGGATATCGGGACAAAATGGTGTTGTTTCTTTTAAATACCAGAACATGAAAAATATAAAAATATTTGAGTTTTTAGAGCATGCAATTTAAAGCAAGGGGGGTTCTAACTCGTGGCAACATGCTCATGCGGTTGCGGAGAAGATGAACTGACTAAACAACTGGATAAAATTATTGACCCTTATAGGGAGCGGCCCAGCGGTCTGATTCAGGTGCTGACCAAAGCCCAGGAACTAATCGGATATTTGCCCAAATGGGCTTTGACCAGTATTGCCAGAGGGTTGGAGATATCTCTTCAGGAAGTGTACGGCGTTGTTACATTTTACGCGTTTTTCTCCCTGATTCCAAGGGGCAGGCATAAGATTAGTGTTTGCGCCGGGACAGCCTGCTACGTCAAAGGGACCAACATGGTTACCAAAACAATTAGGGAATCGCTTGACATAAAACCCGGTCAGACAACTCCCGACAGCCGTTATACCCTGGAAATTGTCCGTTGCATCGGCGCCTGCGGCCTTGCGCCGGCTATGATTATCGATGGCAAGGATGTTCATGGACGTTTGGAACCGGAGGAGATTCCTGGAATTCTAGAACAGTACGCGTAATACCCGTTACCAGGTTGTTCATTCCTCACCAGTGAATATTGTTCACAGTTCCAAAATTATCAGGAAGTGGTGTAAAACCAGTTGCCTGATTGGGGTATTTTGAACAGATACGGCTGGAGGATTTAAACGGAGGTGTGATTAAGTGAAGTCTTTGGACGAACTGGCAAAGATTAGGGATAGCAGGCGGGCCGCCCTTAAAATCAGGGAAGGTGTGCCCTCCGCCACCGAAAAAGCTCACATTATGATGTGCGGCGGTGCGGGCTGTATCTCATCCAAATGCACTGAAGTCGTGGAAGCGATGAAGGAGTGCCTGGTTAAAAATGGCATTGCTGATCAGGTACAAATAATTCTAACCGGCTGCATGGGACCCTGCGATATGGGACCTGTTGCCATTATTTATCCCGATGCTACCTTTTACCGCCGGTTGAAGGCGAAAGATGCCGAAGCCATTGTCGAGGAGCACATTATTAAGGGAAACCCTGTACAGAGGTTGTTGTACAGGACGCCCGGCGCGAAGGAACCTACCCAGTGTGTGCATGATATCGACTTGTTTAAAAAACAGAAAAAGGTTGTTTTAAGGAATAACTTTTATATCGATCCCACTTCCATCGAGGACTACATTGCCAGTGACGGCTACGCCGCCCTGGGTAAGGCCCTGACCCGGATGCAGCCGGCCGAAGTCATTGAGGAAGTAAAGAAATCCGGCCTGAGAGGCCGCGGTGGCGCCGGGTTCTCTACGGGTATGAAGTGGGGCTTTACCGCTGCGGCTAAGGGAAGCCCGAAATATGTCGTTTGCAACGGCGATGAGGGGGACCCGGGCGCTTTTATGGACAGATCCGTACTGGAAGGCGACCCCCACAGCATAATCGAAGGCATGGCCATTTGCGGCCGGGCCATTGGGGCCGAACAGGGATATGTTTATGTTAGAGCCGAATATCCCCTGGCCATTGAAAGATTGTCCAACGCCATTGAAGACGCCCGCAGGTACGGCCTGCTGGGGAAAAATATTCTTGAGACCGGCTTTAATTTTGACCTTGAAATCAGGATTGGCGCCGGCGCCTTTGTCTGCGGGGAGGAAACGGCGCTGCTTACTTCCATTGAAGGCAAGCGCGGCGAGCCCAGGCCCAGGCCTCCCTTCCCGGCCAACGAAGGTGTGTGGGGCAAGCCCACGGTTTTAAACAATGTTGAAACATGGGCGAATATTCCGGAAATAGTTCTTAAGGGAGCCGACTGGTTTTCCTCTATCGGCACGGAAAAGAGCAAGGGGACTAAAGTCTTCGCGCTGGCCGGCCGGATTAACAACACCGGTATCGTGGAAGTGCCCATGGGTACCACCCTGCGGGAAATTGTTTTTGAAATAGGCGGCGGAATTCCCAGGAAGAAACTTTTTAAAGCCGTCCAGACCGGCGGCCCTTCCGGCGGCTGTATCCCGTCAGACCACCTGGATACTCCTGTAGATTACGATTCTCTGGGGGCGCTGGGCGCCATCATGGGTTCCGGCGGGATGATTGTTATGGACGAGGACACCTGCATGGTGGACATCGCCAAGTTTTTTATTGAGTTCTGTGTTGATGAATCCTGTGGTAAATGCTCCCCCTGCCGGATTGGGACCAAACGGATGCTGGAAATTCTGGAGCGGATTACCATTGGAAAGGGTAAGGAAGGGGACATCGAACTTTTACAGGAACTGGCTTCCACAATTAAATCCACCGCCTTGTGTGGTCTGGGACAGACCGCCCCCAACCCTGTATTGAGCACAATCCGTTACTTCAGGCATGAGTACGAGGAGCATATCAAGGAGCATTACTGCCGTTCCGGAGTCTGCGAATTCAAGGAATAAAACCGCTCCCGGTTCGTTTGAAAGGAAATGGAAAATACGGGAGTTTGGAGGGGAAATAAAAATATGCTAACATTAACGATTGATAACCAAAAGATAGCAGTGGAAGAAGGGACAACCATTCTGGAAGCTGCTGAAAAATTGGGAATCAAGATCCCGACCCTTTGCTATCTAAAAGACATTAACGTCATCGGTGCCTGCCGGATTTGTGTAGTCGAAGTGCAGGGGGCCAAAGCCTATGTGCCGGCCTGCGTTGCCCCGGTTGCCGAGGGTATGGTTGTCCGTACCAACACTCCGGCGGTGATTAAAGCCCGCAAGCTGATTCTTGAACTGATCCTTTCCGACCACCCCATGGAATGTCTCACTTGTATCCGCAACCAGAACTGCGAACTGCAAAAGCTGGCTGAGACTTTCGGGTTGACGGAGATCCGCTTTGAAGGAGAAAAAACCTCGTACCCCATTGATAATTCCAGCCCGGCCATTGTGCGGGATCCCCGCAAATGCGTGCTTTGCCGCCGCTGTGTTTCGGTTTGTTCCAATATCCAGACCGTTAACGCCATTCAAGCCCAGGAGAGGGGTTTTAACAGCCTGATTGCTCCGGCCTTTAACGAACAGATAGCCAATATGGAATGTGTCCAGTGCGGGCAGTGTTCCCTGGTCTGTCCTACCGGGGCTATTTACGAAGTGGATGATACGGAAAAAGTATGGGAAGCCCTTGCCGACCCCAAAAAGCATGTCATCGTCCAAACCGCGCCGGCGACCCGGGTTCAGGTGGGGGAAACCATCGGAGCCGAGCCCGGCAGCATTGTTACCGGTCAGATGGTGGCCGGAATTCGCCGCCTGGGCTTTGATAAGGTCTTCGATACCGACTTTACCGCTGACCTGACCATTCTTGAGGAGGGCAACGAGCTCCTTCAGAGGATTCAAACCGGCGGTACCCTGCCCATGGTTACCTCCTGCAGTCCGGGCTGGATTAAGTTTGCCGAGCATTTTTACCCTGACCTGCTGGACCATCTCTCCACTTGCAAATCGCCGCAACAGATGTTCGGCGCCCTGGCCAAAACCTACTACGCTGAAAAAGCCGGCATCGACCCGGCGGATATTTTCAGTGTCTCGATTATGCCCTGCACTGCCAAAAAGTACGAGTGCACCAGGCCCGAGATGAGGAGCAGCGGCTACCAGGACGTTGACGTGGTTCTTACCTCCCGGGAACTGGGACGCATGTTCAAACAGGCCGGCTTGGATATGGCCAACCTGCCGGAAGAAGAATACGACGATCCCCTGGGGATTTCAACCGGAGCCGGCGAAATCTTCGGCGCCACGGGGGGCGTGATGGAAGCGGCCCTGCGGACTGTTTACGAAGTTGTTACCGGCCAGGAGCTGGCGGACATTAACTTTGTAGAATGCCGCGGCCTGGAGGGAGTTAAGGAAGCAGTGGTCCAGGTAGGCGACCTGCCGGTGAAGATAGCCATTGCCAACGGCCTGGGCAACGCCCGTAAGGTACTGGATAAAGTACGCGCCGGCGAAGCCGACTACCACTTTATCGAGATTATGTGCTGTCCCGGCGGCTGTATCGGTGGAGGCGGTTCACCCATTCCCACCAATACCGAGGTTCGCCTTAAGAGAATCAATGCCGTCTATACAGAGGACGAGCGTATGACATTGCGTAAATCCCACGATAACCCGGCAGTTAACGAACTCTATAAAGAGTTTCTGGAAAAGCCGCTGGGCCACAAATCACACGAACTGCTCCACACCCATTACACCAAAAGGAACCGTTATCAGGAAGAATGCTAATAAAACGCCCCTGCTAAACAGCCAGATAGAAAAGTCCCCCGCCAGGGGACTTTTCTCATTTACCCAAAGCCCCAATAACTTAATAACTTAGTTTCCCGGTACAGTAACTTCACGGTACAGTAACTTCATGCGGTACAGTAACTTGCGCGGTACGCAGCTTATGGTGGGGACCAGGGGCCGGGAGTGCGGGGGGGTGCGCATAGCAGGGGTGTGCCCGGGGGCAGGAACTGCCTGGCGCAGGTTATAGCCCGGCGGGGTTCATTGTCTTCTTCGCTGAGATGGCCCAGGACGACCAGTTTGCATTTGGAAAGCCCCATGGACCGGAGGGCCTGGCCGCACTGTTCATTGGAAAGGTGACCGGTGACGCCGAGGTTGCGGCGAACGATATGGGGGGGTTTTCTGGAGTGTTTATACATCTCCGGATCATGGTTGGACTCTATATATAAATAATCAACCGATTTAAGTGCCTCCAGGCAATAATCCGGTACAAAACCGGTATCGGTGATAAGACCCAACTTTTCGCCGTCGCCGCTGAAGGTAAAACCGATGGTTTCTACATCGTGGGAAAGGGCGAAATAATTTACAGTAAGGGTGCCGATGTTTTCCGGGGCAAGCGAGGGGAGGACGCGAAATTCCGGTTGCCCGCTGAATGGGACCCTGGCGCAAAGCTGCTTTAAAACGGGGCTGGAAGAATACACGGGAATCTTTCGTTCAATAAGTATATATTTAAGGCCGTAAACGTGGTCAATGTGGCAGTGGGTTATCAGTACAGCGTCAAGATCGCCCGGCGTCAGCCCCACCCTGTCCAGAAAAGGTTTTATATCTCTCTTTCTAAGCCCGCAGTCCACCAGTATACAGGTTTTTTGATCCCGGATAACAATACTGTTGGCATAGCTGCAGGAGGAAAGAGTGCAAAATCTCAAGGTTTTTTAGCCTCCTTTATTGTATCGTCTCGTACAATACTTATTTTGACAGTGCAGGAGGAGATTCCTTCATTTTGCAGCAAGTCGGGCAAGCCGGATAATTCTTCGGGCCGGGTAATATTTCGGTAGTGCAAGGCCGGATAATTCTACACAAAACGCCTTGTTATACTAAAATATTACTTCACCGCGGAAATGGTATAAATATTGACTTTAAAACAGAATATAAAGTTAAGAGCATTTGCCTCCAAAGATGGGTCACAAAATAATAGCGAGGCTTTAGGGAGGTATCCGAGGTTGGCGCATTATCGCAGTGAATTACCAAGGGTGGCTTATTTTTGCATGGAATACGGTCTGAACGAGAAGCTTCAAATTTACGCGGGTGGACTTGGTGTGCTGGCCGGTGATTACATCAAGGCTGCCAGAGACGAAAGGTTTCAGATGGTGGCGCTGGGAATTCTGTGGAGGCAGGATTATACTCACCAGTTTATAGGCGAAGATTTGATGCCCTATGATTTGTACCCAAATCTTGATTATAAGTTTGTGAAAGATACCGGTGTCACTGTTACTGTACGGATTCGCGGTGAAGATGTTACCTGCAAGGTGCGCCTGGTGGACCAGTATGGGAATATTCCCCTCTATCTCCTTGATACCAATTATCCGGGCAGCTCCAACGGTTGGATGACAAACCGTCTTTACGCAGGGGGGCCCCAGGAAAGGGTGGCGGCACAAATCATCCTTGGAGTGGGGGGTATCCGGGCCCTGAGGGCGCTGAAAATCCCCGTTGATGTATACCATTTCAATGAAGGGCACGCCATTCTGGCGGGGATTGAATTGATCAGGGAAAAGATGGATGATGGCAGACTGTCCTTTGAAGACGCCTGGCGGGAGACCAGGAAACAGGTTGTTTTTACCACCCATACCCCTGTGGCGGCGGGAAATGAGTCCCATGCTCACGAACTTTTGGACCATATGGGCGCCTACAATGGACTGGATTACAACCAGATGAAGTTTTTGGGCGGGGATCCTTTTAATCTGACCGTAGCGGCCCTGAGGCTTTCCCGGATCACCAATGCCGTGTCCAAAACCCACGGTAAAACAGCAAGGAATATGTGGAGGGGTATTTATTATGCTTCTCCTATTATTTCTATTACCAACGGCGTGCATATCGACACCTGGCAGGATCAGGGGGTAAAGACAGCCTTTAAAACCGGAGGCGATATCTGGGAGCCGCATATGCGGTTGAAAAAAGATTTGCTTGATTACGTTAAAAGACATACGGGTACAAAATTGAATGAAAATGTGTTGACCATAGGCTTTGCCCGCCGGGCCGCCCCCTACAAGCGGAGCGATTTAATTTTTAGAAATGAGGAAATCATTGCTCCGCTCTTGAAGGAGAAAAAAATACAACTGGTTTTTTCCGGCAAAGCCCACCCCGAAGACAGGATGGGTAAGGAAATCATCAAGTCTCTTATTGAAATGGATCGTAAGTACAGGGACAGCATCGTCTTCCTGGAAAACTACAACATGGAAGTGGCCCGCATGCTGGTACGGGGCTGTGACCTCTGGCTCAATAACCCCAGAAGACCCATGGAGGCTAGCGGCACCTCGGGTATGAAGGCTGCCGTCAACGGAGTGCTCAACCTTTCTATCGTGGACGGCTGGGTGGGGGAAGGACCGCAGCACGGCGTAAGCGGCTGGCTGATAAACAACGCTCACCGCAATGACCCCGATCTGGATCAGGACGCGGAAGACTTGAAGGCGCTTTATGAAACGCTGACGGGGGAAGTTATTCAGACCTTTTATCACGACCGCACCAGGTGGCTTGATATGATGTTTGCTTGTGTCGATATGGCCCACTGGCAGTTTTCCTCCCGGCGGATGATCAGGGAGTATTATGATCTGATGTACCGGGAAGAGGAATTCCCGCCAGAGGTTGAACAGGTTGAGGTTCAGGACGCCGGATTGAATTTGTCTGAAGAAGCCGTATTGGAAAAACAATGGGCGGATCCGCGGGGGAATGCTTTCGTCTACAACAAAGAATCCTCCCTGGATTTGTAGGAAGGGATCGCAGCAATCTGTCCCAGGAAAATAAAAACAGTTGTTAAACCGTCCGGGCCGGGCGGTTTATGTTTTTTACGGCTATAATAGAGAAAAAAGAGAAGCTATGAATATCAGGAGGTGAGGTTAAATGAGAAAGCCGGTTATAGGTGTTATGGGTGGCGGAGAGTCAGCGTCAGCTGAAGATTGCAACCTGGCCTACCGTCTGGGTGCATTAATAGCCGAAGAGGGCTGGGTTTTACTAAACGGGGGCCGGAATATCGGAGTCATGGATGCTTCGGCAAGGGGCGCCAGGGCTAAGGGAGGTTTAACTGTTGGCATCCTTCCAGACGCGGGCACTGAGCACGCCTCCCGGTATATAGATATTGCCGTTGCCACGGGTATGGGGGGAGCCAGGAATGTGATTAATGTCCTTTCCAGTAACATTATTGTGGCGGTGAGCGGTAAGGCCGGTACAATATCCGAAATTGCCCTGGCCTTAAAATATAAGAAACCTGTAATTCTGCTTAATTTTGATGTCCACATGCTTTTTCAAGTGTATTCAGGCGAAGGATTTTTGCACCAGGCTCAAAGCGCGGAGGAGGCAATCCGGCTTATCAGGGATCTGCTTGCCCGTGCGCCGAATCCTGCCAGTTAATAGCGAAACGCCGGATGGGTGAAGAAACAATAACATTGATTTATTACCGGTTTGTAGAAAGTTGTACTTATATATTGAAAAAATTTAAATATTTAGCCGCCGGGCAGAACCAAACCGGGATATTTAACGTCTAAAGAGGTAAAGGTTGAATCAGGAAATGAAGGGCGGGGGAGTTATGGAAAAGATTGTCACAGAAGGAGTAATACTGGCGGCAGCGTCTGTCCTGGGCGGCTCCTTCAGTCTTTTTCACAATTTAGGACTTTCCTGCTGGTTCTTTTCCCTGGGCGGCATCATCAGTTTGCTTTCCGGTCTCCCCGTGGTTGCCGCCCCGTTACTTGTTGCGGCAGCCGCGTGTTATAAAGTAAAGCAGAAAAAAATCAAAGAAAACGACGAAGAATTGGTTAATCCCTCCGAATAATATTTCGGTCAAAGTGGCGGGACCCCGTAAAAGGGGCTCCCGTTCTTTTTTTATTTCCCGGATTACGCCGGTTTGGACAGTAGCTGCATGACCTTTATAAGCCTATAAACAGCCAGTTATTGTAGTTTTATAAAATAACACCCAAAAAATGAAAGCCGGGGCAGCGAAGCCCCCTTTTTTTGCGAAGAAACAGCTGCCGGGAGATAACACCAAAACAAGGGCTCTTTCAGAGCTGAACCTGTTTTACCCCCCGCCAGGGGGTTGTATTGTTTCCTTGCTTTTTCTCCTTAAGGCTGGACAACAGCACGCATAGGTGAATTTAACCTGGACACAATAAGACACAATGAAGATTGCTGGAAGGTGCGGCATGATAAAACTGAAAGAACTTCTGAAGATGGTTTCGTATCAGGAAAATCTCGACAGGGAAGGCTTTATTTTAAAAGAGACAAAAGATGATCAACCGGGAATAGGCAAGGGCAGCCAGGTACAGGCCGGTATTAATAACGAACAAAAAACCGGTGAAGGAAAACAAACGACTGGGGCGGATGCTCAACAAGGGAACGCGCAAGCTGGACAACAGCTCGAAAAAGTTGAGCAGAAGTCTGGAAAGCCCGGTCAAAAGACCGGAAAGTCTGATCAGCAGGCCGGGAAAGCTGAACAGCAGCACGGGCAAGACAGGGAACAGGAAGGTGCGGACAAAGGGGACGGGGAAACGTCCGGCTGGAATAAAAAGCTGAGAAGCCGCCGTACTTTCCGGAAGCCCATTCCCTCGTCCGGAAATAACGCGCATAAGGCCGGGGGCGACGGGCAGGTCAGCCCATTGCTCAAGGAAAATAGGGATGTCATCACCAGGTTATACGGTTTACCCCAAAATAAAGACATAGTTGTCAGGGATTTTACGATTAATACGGTACCCCCGGTTCGAAGTTTTGCCGTTTTCATCGACGGCCTGACGGATAGTATTCTCCAGAACCTCCTGCTGCAGGCTGTGATGGCCTTTGCCGGAGGGACTTCCCCGTCCGGTGGGGAAAAAATAGCCGACCTGGTTAAGGATAGCCTGCTGCCCAGCAACCAAATCGAGGCGACGTCCAGCCTTCGTAAGCTATTAGACGGAGTAAACTATGGGGAAACGGCTTTCTTTTTCGAAGGCTGCGGCAAAGCTTTATTGGTGGAGACAAGGGGTTGGGAGCGCCGCTCTGTAGATAGGCCCGAGAGCGAACAGACAATTCATGGACCCCAGGAGGCCTTTACGGAGAATCTGCGGGTCAACACTGCCCTGCTGAGAAAAATGATGAAAACCGAGCAGCTGTCCACGGAAATGTTGACGGTGGGCAGCCGCATCAAAACCTACATAGCAGTTATGTACCTGCGGGACTTGGCCAACCCGGCTCTGGTCGATGAGGTTAAAAGACGCATAAAGGGGGTTAAGGTGGATTATCTTCAAGACAGCGGCATCCTGGCGCAATTCATCGAAGACAATCCATATAATTTGAACCCAACCTTCCTGTCCACGGAGCGCCCGGACAGGGTCGCCTCCAAGATTATCGAGGGAAAAGTGGCAATCCTTGTGGACGGCAGCCCCTTTGCCCTTGTTGTTCCCTCCACTATGTACGAACAACTCCACACAGGGGAAGAAACTTACATCCGATGGCAGTTCGGGACTTACATCCGTTACCTGCGGGCTTTTGCCTTCCTGATTTCCTTTTTATTACCCGGGCTGTATCTTTCCCTCGTCCTTTTCCACCATGAAATGCTTCCTACAGAGCTGCTTCTGGCCATTGCCGGAAACCGGGAAAGGGTGCCCTTTCCCTCTATTGTGGAAGTGCTGATGATGGAATTCGCCCTGGAATTTATCCGCGAGGCAGGGTTGCGCGTACCCGGTGTAATGGGCACAACCATTGGGATCGTGGGCGCCCTGATCCTGGGTCAGGCCGCGGTGGAGGCCAATATTGTCAGCCCTATCCTGGTTATCCTGGTAGCCATCACCGGACTGGCTTCCTTTGCTATCCCCTATTATTCTCTGGCCTTTACCACGCGTATTTATCGTTTTGTTTATATTGCCCTGGGTGCGACGCTGGGCTTTTTCGGAATTTCCATCGGCCTTTTTATCCAGGTCCTGTTAACAGCAAATCTGAAGTCCTTCGGAGTCCCCTATCTGGTTCCGACCGCTCCCCGGACGGCTGCCGGGGCAGATGTAGTCACCCGGCTGCCGGTTTTCTTTCACGAAAGTCGACCGGATTACCTTAATCCCCAGGATATAACCCGGGAACCGAAGGTTTCCAGGACCTGGCTTAAGAAGGACGGGGGTGATTTAAATTGATCAGGGAAGGTACCTTTGGACCGGCGGAAGCGGTGATTCTGCTGGCCATCTCCAATATCGCCAGGTTTTTCTTGCCGTACCCCAGAAATCTTGTTGAAATAGCGGGCTCAGCTGCCTGGATGACCCTTCTGGGAGGATTGGTTTTAGCTCTGGCCGGAATTTACGTGATGTCGGTAATATTAAATAAGTATCCCGGTAAAACCATTATTGAAATTACCGAAGAGGTTTTTGGACCTGCAGTGGGCATGCTCTTTAATTTGGTTACGGTTTCCTTTTTTTTAGCCGTAGGAACCCTCTTTACCAGGGAGTTCTCCGAGGCCATGATCATTGCTGCTTTGCCTGAAACACCAGTCAGCGTAATCAGTGTGGCTTTTCTGGCCATGGGTTTGGCAGGAGCCTATCTGGGCATCGAGATCCTGGCCCGGACCTCCCGGCTTTCTTACCTCTACGTTCTTGGGGGTATTGTCCTCATCTTGCTGGCCATAATCCCCCAGTGCAATCCGGACAACCTATTTCCCCTTTTCGGCAAAGGGCCCCTCCCTGTTTTCGGCGCGGGTTCTCTCAGCGCTGCCGCTATAACAGAAGTTATCCTGGCGGCAGTTCTGGTCCAGGCCATGGGCGGGGCGAAACAGTTCCGCAGCATCGGCTTCCGGGCCATGCTGATAGCTTATGGACTCGGGGCGGCGTTTCTGGCTACCCTGACCATGGCCATTAATTATCACTCCCTGACTGAATTCACCTTGCCCTTTTATAAGTTGTCCAGACTTATCTACCTCGGTCGTTTTTTTCAGCGGGTCGAGGCGGTTTTTGTAATTATCTGGAGCGTGGTAGGGGCCCTGAAGATCGCCCTTACCCTTTACGGGGCTGCCGTTTCCCTGGCCAGATTATTGAAGCTGCCCGATTACCGCCCGCTAATCTGGCCCCTGGGCCTGCTCATGTTCATGGTCAGCCTTCTGCCGCCGGATCTTCCTTCCATGATAAGAATAGATTTGGATTTCCTGCGGCCCTTTGCCCTGCTGCCCAACTATGTTCTCCCGGTTCTGGTCCTAATAATCTTCCAGTTGAGGAGGTGGGTTCGCCGTGCCGGTCCTTAGGGCCCTGGTTTTTAGTCTGGCGGCAATAATCACGCTCACAACCTGCGGATGCTGGGGCGCCAGGGAGACGGATGAGGTGGCTTATATTTTGTCCCTTGGTTTTGACCGGGGGAAACAAAGTGAACTTCTGCTAAGCGTTGGCATCGCCAACCCCATGAATATTGCCGGTACTGGCGCCGGAGGCGGTGGTTCGGGGGATGATGAGGCCGGCAGTACGGTAATAATGGGACTGGAAAGCAACTCGATCATACCTTCTTTGAATTTGTTTGATATCAGCGTGGATCGGCGGCTTTCGCTGCTGCACACCAAAGCCTATATTTTTTCGGAAGAACTGGCCAGGGAGGGCCTGCAAAAGCTGCTTTTACCCCTGATCCGCTACCGCGAGCTGCGGGGGACATCCCTGATCCTGATCAGCAGGGGAAGCGCAAAGGATTACATGGAAAATAACAAGCCCTTGCTGGAACTGAGTCCCACCAAACAATTTGAGTTGATCAGGGCGCTGACAGGGAACCATGGCCTTTATTCCAGTACCCTTTATCAGCATTTTTACGATGATTTAAATTCCTTTGCTGTTGATGGAACTGCTCCCCTGGTGGCAATCCAGGAAAGCGACCAGGAAACTGCCCGGGCGGCGGCGGGTGTGGGCGTCAGCAACTTGACTACGGAAGATTATCTAGCCGGGGAGGTGCCGCTTACAGGGGGAAACCCGGCACAGATTATAGGCAACGCTGTGTTCCGGGGGGACCGGATGGTTGGTTCCATAGGAGGGGAAGAGTCAAGATATCTCCTGATGCTTCAGGGCAGGTTCAGAAGCGGGAAGCTCACAGTGGCGGATCCTCTGGCGGGTGAACCCGCGCTTGTGGGCCTGGAGGTCAGGCAGGCGCGCCGCTCGAAAATAAAGACCAGGATCGACCCGGAAGGGAAGGTTGCAATTGACGTTGACATTTATCTGGAACCGGAAATTATCGGAATCATGAGCGGTATTAACTATGAGAGCGGGGAAAATAAAGCCGTTCTGGAAGAAGCCTTTTCCCTTGAAATCCAGCGGGGATGCCAGGATTTGATCCGGCGCACCCAGGAGGAGTTCAGATCCGACATCGTCGGTTTCGGCAACAAGGCCAAACGACATTTTTGGACAACTTCCCCCTGGGAAGAGTTTCGTTGGCTGGAACGCTATCCGGATGCGGAAGTTAATGTGACTGTCCACAGCCGGATCCGGCGGACCGGCCTTCTGTTAAAAACAACACCCAATAAAGGGGGAGAGTAAGATTAAATGGCTCCTGCTCATAGTTCCCCTGGCCGTTACTTACTACACCTTTACTTACGGGCAGTGGGCCCTGAAAAAAGGTTTCCGGCGGGGGGCCATTGGAGTTTTTATGCTGGCAGCCTTCACCATGGCCGTAGCCATATATGCCCTCTACCTCAGGGAAAGCTTTTAGGATGTACTTGATTGCTCCTGGCGGCTGTTTTCAAGGGTCCGTTTTTCGTGTTGCGGCAGCCCGGGGTCCGGGTGTCCCGGGGGCATCGACGTGCAAAATCCTGGTTTTGTAGTCCTCGGGCTTCCAGTTGTCATGCCATTGAATTTTGATCAGGATGACCGCACCGCATGAAATGCACTGCAATAGTTCATAGGCAACGCCCCAGGGCTGTAAAATGTCATGAACCTGGTAGCCGCAAGGGCTTTTTATTGTCTCCTGGTCCCTTTCACAGTAACTAACCAGGAATTTCAGGACGCCCATGTAGCCGCAGTAATTGCAGGGGAGAACGATGGGGTACCTGGTATACATTATTAATCCTCCTGGTTTGTGAGTTTTTAAATAGATAATTCCCGCAAAATATGATAAAATTGCCTAAATAGTTTTTTTACCTTGTTATTTTACCGGCAAAACTGGCCTTGCGCCGGGATAAACCACTGGATGCCCCGGCAGGTGTGGTTTTTTTCGCCGGCAATCAGTTATTTCACCCGGGCGGGGTTTGTTATTATTTTTTTAATGTAAGGGGCACGGGTTTTAAGCCTTTGTTCTGGAGGGAAGTTGCCTTGCTCCAGTGTCCGCACTGCGGTTCTTATCATGTGCAGAAAATTAGTTCGTGGGCCATGGCCCTGACCCTTCTGGCCAGCGGAGGATGCCTGGTCTGGCTGGCAACCCGGTTTCCGCCGCTCTGGTTTTTAGCGGGAATAGCGCTTCTTTTTTCACTTTTTGTCCTTATGGGCAAAAGCTCGTGGCGGTGCCTGGACTGCAAGCATGCCTGGGTCACTAAAAAGGGGGAGGAAAATCAAGTAAAGCAGGTGAAGAAAGAAAAGGAAAAGAAATAAAAGCACTGATTCCGTTAACCCGGGAAACCAGGCGCGGCTTCAGTGCTTTTTTAAGTTTCTCAATGTGTTTGGGTTTCCCGCAGTTCTTTTTTGAGAATTTTCCCCGTGGCATTTTTCGGCAAAGTTTCAATTTCAATGATTTCCCGGGGTAGTTTGTAGGAAGCCAGGTTGGCCTTGAGAAAAACAATCAAGTCCTTTTTATTTAGTTTCCGGCCTTCTTTTACCACAACGAACGCTCGGACAGTTTCACCGCGTTTTTTGTCCGGCTTTCCGATTACAGCTGCCTCTTTCACGGCCGGGTGCTGGTAAAGGATCTCCTCCACCTCTCTGGGATAGACATTCAGGCCGCTGACGATGATTATATCTTTTTTACGGTCCACGATAAAAATATAGCCTTCTTCATCGAGGTAAGCCAGGTCGCCGGTGTAGAGCCAACCACCCTTGAGAGCTTCGGCGCTTTCAAAGGGCAGACCATAGTACCCCAGCATGATGTTTGGTCCCCGGGCGAGCAGTTCGCCCACTTCCCGGCAACCTGCTTCACTCCCGTCATTCTTTTCTACCTTAACTTCCACGTCTATTACGGCCAGGCCCACTGAACCGGGTTTAGTGGCGTGCCTGGGATTGAAACAGACGACAGGGGAGGCCTCGGAGAGGCCGTATCCCTCAATAACCCGCTTCCCGGTTTTTTTGTAGAAACTGTTCAGGATCTCCAGGGGCAGGGAGGCTCCGCCCGAAGCAAATAAACGCACCCCGGCCAGGTCGGCGGGTGTGGCCAGGGAAGCATAAAAGCCGTACATGGCGGGTACGCCCATGACTACGGTTACCCCCTGATTCCTGATTGTTGCGATTACCTCCTTGGGCTGGAAGGATTCCAGGATAGTCAGGGAAGCGCCGTTGTAGAGGGCCGTAAGCACGCTGCACGTCCAGCCGAAGCTGTGAAACATCGGCAGCACGCAAAGAAAGTTATCATCAGCGCAGGCCCCGGTGGCTTCCGAAAAAGAACGGGCGTTACTGACCAGGTTGCGGTGGGTCAGCAGGGCGCCCTTGGGTCGCCCCGTGGTTCCGGATGTGTATAGGATTACGCAGGGAGCTGTTTCCTGGACGGGTATTTCGGGGGCTGCCGGATAGGTTGGCTGGTCCACTTCCTGGCGGATCCGGGAGGTTGGCAACTGTTCCGGCGGCGGTCCCTCCTGATACTGCCCGGCTAAATCCAGCTGTTTATCTGTGATGATGTGTTTTACCCCGGAGTCTTTCAAAATGAAGGCGATTTCCCGGGGCGTGAGCATTGTGTTGAGCGGCACCACCACGGCGCCCAGGCTGACTACCGCCATATAACTGAAAATAAAATCAGCCGAGTTTTTGGCAAAAAGGGCGACGTTATCCTTTTCCCGAATTCCCCGGGCATATAAATAATCCCGAAAACTGCCTGTCCGGGCCTGGAATTGCCCATAGCTGTAAACGGTCCCTTTTTCCCGCAGCGCTACTTTAGAGGCTGCGCCCTGGAAAATAAGTTGATTGACTAACATCTGGGTCCCCCCAACCTTACTAAGTATTAACCTGGATCATAACGTAAAACAATTCATGTATTAGACATTCTTGCCAAAGTTCCTGCAAGGGAAACGGCAGGCAGGCAAGAACAAGCAAAAAATAGATAGAATTTTTCAAATCTTTTTTGGGTATTTACGCCTTACAGTAATAATATTTTCAGCTGAAAAAATATCTTCATGCGCCGGCTGGTAAAAACTTTTAATGCTTTAAGAAGGGTTTGGTGAAACTGTTATGGATACCTTGTTGTATGCAGCTGCGGGTTTTTTAACAGGAGGGCTGGTCGTATTGTTGGTGTTCAGGGGCAGGCTTCAGAAGCTTATGATATGCAGGACGGAGGCAGAAGCTGAGCGTGCAGTTCTTCAGGAGCGGGTCCAGGGCAGGGATTTGCAGCTTGGTGAGCTGAGGGCGGTTCTTACAAGCCATGCCGGTGAAGTGGAACGCTTGAAAAATCAGTACATAGAAGAGGCAAAAAAAGTATCGGAACTGGAAGCAAAGCTGCAGGAAGAGCGCAGAGGGACGGCTGGGAAACTGGCTCTCCTGGAGGAGGCACGGCGGCAGCTTTCTGACGCCTTTAAAGCCCTGTCCGCCGATGCCCTCAAGAGCAATAACCGGGCTTTTCTGGAACTGGCGCAAACCACTTTAGAAAAATTTCAGGAGCAGGCCAGGGGCGACCTCGAAACCAGGCAGAAGTCCGTTGACGAACTGGTTAAACCCCTTAAAGAGTCCCTGGAAAAGGTGGATCACAAAATCTTAGACCTCGAAAAGTCCCGCATAGACGCCTATGCCAGTCTTACAGAACAGGTAAAATCCATGTCTTTAACCCAGGACCGGCTGCAGGCGGAAACTGCAAACCTGGTCAAGGCCTTAAGGTCGCCGGTAGTCCGGGGCCGTTGGGGGGAAATTCAGCTGAAACGGGTTGTCGAGCTGGCCGGAATGGTGGAGTATTGTGATTTTCACCAGCAAGAAACCGCTGGTTCCGGGCCCGGCAGCCTGCGTCCGGATCTGCTCATCCGGTTGCCCAACCATAAAAATATTGTCGTGGATTCCAAGGCGCCCCTGCAGGCCTATCTGGAAGCCCTGGATGCCCGGGATGAGGCTGTCAGGAAAGCAAAGTTGCGAGATCATGCGCGGCAGATCAGGACGCATCTTTCGCAGCTGGGCAGCAAGGCTTACTGGGAGCAGTTTACGCCGTCGCCGGAATTTGCTGTTATGTTCTTGCCCGGGGAGCCCTTTTTCAGCGCGGCCCTGGAGCAGGACCCCGCCCTTATTGAATTTGGTGTTGATCAGAGGGTCATCCTGGCAACCCCAACAACTTTGATTGCCTTGCTGAGGGCTGTGGCTTACGGCTGGAGGCAGGAAAAAGTTGCTGAAAACGCCCAGGCTATCAGCAGCCTTGGAAAGACACTTTACGAGCGTATTCAAAACCTGTCCGGCCACTTTTTTGATTTAAAAAAGGGACTGGATCATTCTGTGGAAGCCTATAACAGGGCTGTGGGTACACTGGAGCGCAGGGTTTTGGTAACAGCCCGCAGGTTTAAAGAACTGGGCGCCTCGACGGGGGCTGACCTGGAAACTCCGGAAGGAGTTGATAAAGCTGCGCGACTGATTCAGGCTCAGGACCTCCTGCCCCAGGGTTCCGGCCAGTCGCGGGAAAAAGTTTTGCAGCAGTGCAAAAAGGGGTGTTGAAGATTGTTGATTTTGGGTAGTTTATGATATTATTGACTGAATACGAAGGAGGAATGAGAATGAAAAAAGCAATAATTGAAATGGATACGGGAAATATAGCAATAGAATTGTTTGAAAAGGAGGCGCCGGAGACTGTAGCTAATTTTGAAAAATTAATTAAGAGTGGTTTTTATAACGGACTTTCTTTTCACCGGATTATTAAGGGATTTGTGGCTCAGGGGGGTTGCCCTGCTGGAAATGGAACCGGCGGCTCGGGATATACCATTCCCTGTGAAACCCAGGGAAACCCGCACAGACACGAACGCGGTTCGCTTTCCATGGCTCACCGGGGCCGCGATACCGGCGGAAGTCAGTTTTTTATTGTCTATGAGCCACAGCCCCATCTTGACGGCGTACATACCGTTTTCGGTAAAGTTGTTGAGGGTATGGATGTGGTGGACAAAATTAATCAAGGTGACCGCATGAATAAAGTTACTATTGCTGAGGAATAGGGTTTAAATCCGGCATGAGTTTCAATCCCCTGGCAGCGGCAGACCCTGCGCCATTGGGATGGAAGCAGGGAAATAGGCCGGTTTATTGTGTTTTAGGCAGGACAGATTGGATCAGACCCGGGCAGGCCGGCCGGATAAAAGGCAGGGTAAGCAGGACTTCAAGGTTACCCTGTTTTTTTATTTAAGGGATAAAACCAGGTTCATTTTAATATTATCCTGGATCATTACATGCTTGATAGAATTAAACCTTCCAGTTGACAACATGGTTGGTTATTTCGACAATATTAGACTTTGGGGACAGATCAGGTTAAAATATATTGTATTTGAGGTATTTATTTTTTCAACATACTACTATATAATATAATAAAGGCCTTAACTAAAGGGGCGCAAAAAAGCAAGTGTTAGGGAGGTAAATTATGTGATAGTATTATCGAATATTGAGGTAATTTTACTCAGTATTGTAAACGAAAAACCCTCCTACGCCTATGAGATTGACAAAATAATTGATGGTCGGGATATGAGGAAATGGGTCAGGATTGGGGTTGCCTCCATCTATCAGGTATTAAAGAGGCTGGAGGAAAGGGAGTTTGTTTACTCGAAAAAAGAAAAAGAAGGTAAAATGCCTGACAGGAAAAGATACTATATTACAGATTCGGGAAGAATGGCTTTGATTGAGGCATCGAAAAGCCTTCTTACCAATTTCGAATGGTTTTACTTTGACCTTTCCGTTGGTCTTGAGACTTCCGATCTTCTGTCTTCTGGGGAGATAGCCGATTGTTTGAAAAAAAGGCTTGCCCGGGGTAGGTCGAACATCAAAAGATTGAAGGAAATTGCGTCCAAACCCAGGGATTTTAAAGAAAGTGCCGTGTCCAGAAATTTAATTTTTTTCCGTGAGGCGGAAGAAAAGTTTTTACAGGAAATTATCAAAGAACTGACAACGGAGCCTGCTTGTGCCAATACAAGATCTTAAACAAACGAGAATTTGATTTTCCCCGCCTGAAGGCACTTAATTTGGTTCCCACTTCTCCGGGGCGGCGTTGGGAGGATGGTTGTATATTGAAGGGTAGAGAACCAGAGGAAAACTTTAAATCTTCCGCTGACGTAGAGGAAATATTCCGCCAATACCGGATGAGCCCTTTTGCCGAATGGATTGGTATAAAAATTGACAGATTAGCGGAAAGTTATTGCCGACTCACTTTATTATTGGGAGATAAGTGTAAAAATTATACAGATGGGATCCACGGTGGCGTTCTTGCCACCCTGGCTGATACCTGCATGGGAGGGGCCGTACGTTCCCTTGGTCTTCAGGCGGTTACCGCGGAATTAACAATTAATTACCTGGGTAAGCCCGGTGTTGATGACGAATTAACCGCCGAAGGCCGGGTTGTTCACAGGGGAAGCACCCTTATCCTGACTGAATGCATGATACGGGACGGGAATCATAAAAAAATATGCAGCGGCAGGGGTATTTTTGTAAGCCGCGGGTTTAACCGGGGTAGCAAGGAATGATTGTCCTTGAAAAAAACTGGTACCGGGAAGAGCTGCCAATATCGGGAACAGCCGGCCAAAACAAAAAGGTTGATTTTTGGGCAAGCTACTATATATAATAATAGTTGCATAAGCAACCTGGTTTAACTTAATATAATGTAATGTAGTCATGTTTGTTTTTTGCAGCAGCGGGGCGGGTACGAATTATCTCCCGGCAACACTAATTTAGACAGGATATTTTTTGTTTTATTTGCTTGCTCTAAAATAAAAAGAGGCATACAAGGGGTGACAGTAATGAAGATCCAGGCAGTTAAAGTTGAGGATGCAGTAGGAAATATACTAAGCCATGATCTAACCCAGGTGGTGAGGGGAGAGTTTAAGGGAGCTCCCTTTAAAAAGGGACACATTATCACCAAGGAAGACATTCCCGAACTCCTGAAGATGGGCAAAGAAAACATCTATATCCTGGACTTGGAGCCGGGTGACGTCCACGAGGATTCAGCCGGCATTCGTTTAGGGGAAGCCGTTGCCGGTGACAATGTGACCCAGACCGGGCCCAGGGAAAGCCGCGTGAATCTATTCGCCGATTGTGACGGACTGTTGAAGATTAATGTGCCTGCTTTGGAAAAACTTAACGATTTACCCGACGTAATCCTATCCACCCTGCCCAATAATACAGTCGTAGAAGAAGGCGAATTACTGGCGGGGACAAAGGTAATCCCCCTGGTGGTTCCCGAGCAGACTGTTCTGACGGCTGAAGATATCTGCCGGGAAGCTGGCTGGATAGTTAAAGTAATTCCTTTCCGGAAGCTAAAAGTCGGCGCCGTTATCACCGGCAGTGAAGTATATAAAAAGCGGATCCGGGATGGTTTCGGTCCGGTTATCACCGAAAAAGTGGAGGCTTTCGGCTCCAGTGTCCTGGGCTTGGATTTCGCGCCCGACGATGCGGAGATGATTGCCGCCAAGATCAAAAAAATGGCCGGGGACGGGGCGGACATCATTATTGTCACGGGCGGCATGTCTGTGGATCCAGATGATGTTACCCCCAAGGGCATTCAGCTCGCCGGGGCCGAAATAATAAAATACGGTGCGCCGGCGCTTCCCGGAGCTATGTTTATGCTGGCCTATCTTGGTGATGTGCCTGTTATGGGCATACCGGCTTGCGGGATGTTTTTCAAGATAACCATTGTTGATTTATTGCTGCCCCGGCTTTTGACGGGTGAAAGGGTGACCCGGAAAGACATTGTAGCCCTGGCCCATGGCGGACTCTGCAGGGCTTGTCCCCAGTGCAATTATCCCAACTGTACTTTTGGTAAAGGCTCAGGTTAATAGCAAAACGGAACCAGGAGGCTCGATGAGTTGTGAAATATCTGTGTCAAAACAAGCCTTTGGTTGTTATCAGGGGCGCCGGCGACCTCGCCTCGGGCGTGGCCTACCGTCTTACTAAATGCGGCCTGGACGTGCTTATGACTGAAATTAGCCGGCCTCTGGTGGTCAGGCGGACGGTATCCTTTGCTGAAGCGGTTTACGAAGGATCGGTCAATGTTGAGGGGGTTGAGGCCTGCCTGGCGGAATCTGTGGAACATGCGCTGGATCTGCTGAAGAAAAATATCCTGCCTGTCCTGATTGACCCGGAAGCTCTGGTGCTTAAGCAGTTAAGCCCCATTGCGGTGGTGGATGCCAGGATTGCCAAGCGGAATCTTGGAACGACTATCAATGACGCTCCCCTGGTAATCGGGCTGGGCCCCGGCTTTTATGCCGGGGAGGATGTTCACGCAGCCATTGAAACCTGCAGGGGGCACCGCCTGGGACGGGTGATTTACAGCGGTGGCGCCATACCGGACACGGGTAGCCCGGGGGCTATCGACGGTCACACCTGGGGAAGGCTCCTCAGTGCCCCGGTGGAAGGGACCATGTTGCCCTGCCGGTCTATCGGGGAACTGGTGGAAGAAGGGGATGTGGTGGCTCACGTGGATACAGCGCCGGTTAAAGCCAGCATATCCGGGACAATCAGGGGGATGCTGAAAGAAGGCGTCCGGGTGCCCAAGGGTACCAAGATTGGTGACATCGACCCGCGAAAAGACGCCGAGTATGATACTATTTCAGATAAGGCGCTGGCTGTGGGAGGCGGGGTTCTGGAGGTAGTGTTTCACTTCTTAGCTGCCCTGGAGGAAAAGGACAAAAACTAAAGGAAAACAGCGTATGAACATCAGCGAGGCAATAGGCCTTAAGGAACGTGAAACAGTGTCCCTGGTGGGAGGGGGAGGCAAGACCTCCCTCATGTTTCGGCTGGCCAGGGAAATATCCCCGCCTTGTAAAGTTGTTATTACCACAACAACTAAAATATTCAGACCCCCAATGGATGAATTTACGCTTTTGTTGCTGGGAAAAGATGAACAAGCGGAAAAAAAGCTGGCCGGCTATCTTCAGTCAGGATTAATACCGGTGCTGGGCTCGGATCTTTTAAAGAGCGATAAAGTGGACGGGATAACAGACGGGCAATTGAACGTGCTGGCAAAATATGCTGATTATATCCTGGTTGAAGCCGATGGCTCAAAGGGCCGTTCCCTTAAGGGACATCTGGATTCCGAGCCGGTTATCCCCGGTCTGACAACCGTGCTGGTGGTTGTAATTGGGGCTGATGTTTTAGGTAAGAGGCTCGGTGACGAATACGTGCACCGCAGTGAGATTGTTTCCAGGCGGACGGGACGGAAAATGGGTTCAGTAATTGACCCTGAAATAATAGCGGATTTAATCATGCACCCTGAAGAGTTGTTGCGGGATTGCCCCCAAAATTCAAGGGTTGTGCTATTTATCAATAAACTGGATTGTTTAAAGGATCCCGGTGAAGTATACCGGTTGGGCAGGTTGCTTCTGGGCAAAAAAATAAGAAAGGTTATCCTGGGTTCGGCAACGGGGGAAAGACCCGTGCTGGATGTCCTGGAGTCTTGATTAAAATGATTTCGGCAATTATTTTAGCAGCGGGGCTATCTTCCCGTATGGGTATTCCCAAACAGCTGCTCAAATTGGGAGGCAAGCCAATGGTCAGAATAGTTACGGAAAATGTTCTGGCCTCAAGGGTGGACGAAGTGCTGGTTATAACAGGTCACCAGGCCCAGGAAATAAGGGCTGCAATCACCGACCTTCCAGTCAAAATACTGTTTAATCCTGATTATGTTCAAGGTCAGGGCACTTCCCTTGCTTTGGGAGTCGAGGCAATCAACGCGAAGGCAGAGGCGTTTCTTGTTTTTATGGCCGACCAGCCACTTATTTCGGCAACACTCATAAACATGGTAGTCAGTGAGTTTGAAAAAAGAAGGTGCCTGGCCCTACGTCCAGTTTACCGGGGGAAGCCGGGACATCCTGTAATCCTGGACTGTGCCCTGGGGGCGGAAGTAAAAACGCTTAAAGGCGATGAAGGCGCGAGGCAAGTACTGAAACAGCTTGGAAATAAAATGGAATATGTGACGGTGCAGGATGAATCGGCAATTTTTGATGTGGATACTTTAGAAACCTACGAGATGCTAAAAAATAAAGATAATAAATACAAGTTTTAATTATCCGGCTATTCCTCTCTCTGTTATGCCGCCAGGTATTATTTTACCGATTGTTTACGAAATACCCCTCATTTCCTTTCCTCTTACTGGCTACCCCGAGATATTCTGCTTTTTCCTTCCTCTTTTCCTGTTCCCCGCATTGCAGTTGGTGCAAACAACAGATCCCGCATCCTTAAAGGCCTTTAACCTTTCATGTCAGCAGGTTTAAAAAATATGGCTAAGGAAAAAATAATTTCTTGCCTTGCGTTGGTCTAAAAAGATCTTTATTTCACAGAATAGTTCGGAAGAAATGAAGACTTTGTTCCAATCAGGCAAGGCAAAGGTATTAAAGGGGGCATTAATTAGCTTGACTTATAAATATAATCGCTAACACATATTTCACTTTTTTTATTCGTGGATGTTACAATAAAGCTACTTAAATTAAGAAGGGTGAGTAGGTATAAAAATTCCTGCTACTGTTAACATGAATTGGGCGCAGATCTTTACAGGGTTTAAGTAATGGATACTGAGCCCAATTTTTCTGATATGTTTTTTAATGATGATGCTTATCAAGAGAAATTTTATTGCATACATATTAATAAAAATGATAATAATTTTAAATTTGGCTAATTTATTTGGTTATATAATTTATGAGTGATATTTTGTGCAAGTCGCTATTGATTGAGAAAGCTTGCGATTGAGTATGTGCCCGGGGGGTTAAATAATTAAAATATTAATGTAAGGGGGTGCTAATTAGAGAATAAGATAACTTTCATTATCTTGTTTGTTCTATTTGGTGTTTAAAGTATTTCGTATTGGTGGTTTCTTTTTCGAGCTCTAGTCATGAGGTCATAAGTCTTTATTTTTGAAGGGAGAAGAGAAGATGTCCAAAGTTATTACCCCGGATAAGGTTGGTAAGTTAGTGAAAGATGGATCTACCATAGCCTGGACAACAGCCGGTTTGTGCGGTTTCCCCGAAGAGCTGGCGATTGCGGTTGAAAAAAGTTTTCTGGATACCGGGCATCCACGGGATCTTTTTAACACTCACAGCTGCGGCTGCGGTGACTGGAAGACCAGGGGAATGGGCCATGTGGGCCATGAGGGCATGGTTAGAAAGCACGTCGCCGGACATATCGGCGAAGCGCCCCTGCTGGGCAAATTAGTTAACGAAAACAAAGTTGAGTGCCATTTAATCCCCCAGGGTGTCCTGACCCATTTATACCGGCAGATGGCTGGCGGTAAAATCGGTGTAATTACGAAAGTGGGACTTGGCACATACGTCGACCCCCGCCGGCAGGGCGGCAAAATCAATGATATCACCAAGGATGATATGGTTGAACTGATCAATTTCCATGGGGAAGAGTATCTGTACTATAACCCCTTTAATATTGATGTGGCAATGATTCGCGGTACCGTCTGCGACGAAGACGGCAATATGACCATGGATGAAGAACCGCTGTTCCTGGAAGCGCTGCACCTGGCTATGGCGGCAAAGAGAAACGGCGGTATTGTTTTTGCTCAGGTTAAATATGTAGCCCAGGCCAAGACCCTTAATCCCAAGAATGTAAAGGTGCCTGGTGTTTTGGTAGACTACATCGTAGTTGCTAAACCGGAAAACCACCTGCAGACGAGAGTTACCCTGAATGAGCCGGCATTTGACGGAAGAATCAGGAAGCCCCTTTCGGAAGTCGTACCCATTCCCCTTGACGAGCGCAAGATTATCGGCCGCAGGGCAGCCATGGAACTGAAGAAGGGCGCCTGCGTCAACATGGGTATCGGGATGCCGGATACAGTTTCCAATACGGCCGCGGATGAAAAGGTATCCGATATGATGTCACTCACCATCGAGTTGGGTGCCTTTGGCGGCATTCCGGCCCAGGGCATGGATTTTCCGGCTGCAATTAACCCGGATTGTATTGTGGACCACCCGAATATGTTTGACTTTTACGATGGCGGCGGGTTGGATATATGTTTCCTGGGCGCCGCTCAAATTGACCAGGAGGGCAATACCAACGTCAGTAAATTTGGACCCAAGGTGGTAGGCCCCGGCGGCTATGTTAATATTTCTTCCTCCGCCAAGAAGGTGGTATACTGCGGCACCATGACCGCTGGCGGTGCGGAATACAAAGTGGCAGACGGCACCATCAAGATTTTGAAGGAAGGCAAAATTAAGAAGTTTGTTAATGAATGCGAGCATGTAACCTTCAGCGGCGTGTACTCTGCTAAAAGAGGACAAGAGGTGGTTTACGTTACCGAGCGCGCCGTGTTCAAACTGCTCGACGGCAAGGTAACCCTGGTTGAAATCGCGCCGGGCATGGACGTGGAAAAGGACATTATCGCCCTGATGGAATTCAGGCCGGAGATTTCACCCGATTTGAAAGAAATGCCGGCTGAAATATTCCAGCCCAAGTGGGGCAAACTCAGGCAGATGTTGGACGAAGCCTAATAATCGCGAGCTTTACATTCAGGCGCCGGTGTTAATTGTGGAGAATGGGGCGTGCGAGCGCCCCATACTGTGCACAGGCTGCGGGCGAGGTGGTCCTATAGGGTATAAACGGCAGCTGGTTTTGTCTTAATTGCATAAAAGGGATTTCTAAATCGACAGATTTGCCAATACCTGAGAGGAGGAAAATATTTCATGACAACAGCAACTGGAACCAAATTTAAAGTTACAGACGGCTTATTTTTGGTCATGCTGGCCATAGCCCTTTATGTTGGACTGGCCAAGCCCTGGGTGCCTAGTTTGTCACCGCAGGGGCACCTGGTATTATTAGCTATGATTATTACCATCGGGCTGTGGATATTTAAGCCGTTGAACATGCCCAACTCTGTTTCAGGGTTTTTCTTCCTGATGTTCACCCTGGCTGTAAAAGTACCGGCCCCCAACGTTTTCTCCGGTTTTACCAGCAGTGCCCTGTGGACCCTGATCCCGGCGCTCTTCTTCGGATTCGTGCTGATTAAAACCGGGTTGGGTAAACGGATTGGCTTTTTAGTGATGAAAATGTTCAACCCTTCCTATCCCATGCTAATCCTGGCTTTTGTTATCATCGGACTGGCCCTCTCGGCCCTCACTCCTTCAATTACTGTGCGCTGCGTTATCATTGTGCCTATTGCGGTCAGTGTAATTGAAGCCTGCAACCTGGGTTTGAAGTCCAAAGGCAGCGCGCTGCTGTTGCTGTCAGCCTGGGCTATGGCGGTCATACCAGGATCGGGCTGGCTCACCGGCTCCCTGCACGGCCCAATTATTATGGGTATGTTTGATGCCGTTCCGGATTTAAAAGGCATGCTAACCTTCTCTTCTTACTTGCAGGTTATGCTTCTTCCCGCTTTAATCCTAACTGCACTGCTTATCGTTGGGGGATATTTTGCCCTGAAGCCGAAAGATACCATCACCCTGAAAAAAGAGTATTTTCAGGAGGAGTATGCAAAACTCGGCGCCTGGAGCAAGGATCAGACCCTCGGCGCAATAATCCTTTCATTCAGCTTCTTGATGTTTTTTACCAACAAAATGCACGGTATTCCTGACGGAGCAACTGTGTTGGGAGCTATGTTCCTGCTGACTATATTCGGTGTCATAAAAGGTTCCGAAATCGGTACAGGAATTAGCTGGGATCTAATTATGTTTATCGGTGTGGCCATGAGTATGGGCGGAGTATTTGGTGTTACCGGCGTGTCCAAATGGCTGGTCAGCGTGTTAGGGCCGGCTATAGCGCCACTGACGACGAGCCCCTGGTTGTTCTGTTACTCAATAATTATGCTGTTCTTCATTTTAAGGTTCTTTGATGTGGCGGTATTTATCCCGACCATGACCATTCTAATACCTGTTCTTCCTGAAATATCGAATAACTTCGGCATTAGCCCGCTGGTCTGGGTTCCCCTTTTCATCATGGCGGCAAACTGCTTCTTCCTGACTTATACAAACATGTTTGCTATGGTGGCGGAGTCTATCGCTAAAGAAAGGTCCTGGACAACGGGACAGAGTAGTACCTACGGTATTGTTTATGGTGTAGCCGTGCTGATTACCCTGGCTATCGCGATTCCTTACTGGGTTTCGCTGGGTATGTTTGGTTAAGAAATCTGCGGCAGCCAGTTAATGTACTGGACAAATTGATATGTTGATACCAAACAATATACCCTTGGTATTCGGGAACAGGGAATAAGATGAAAGACCCGCCGTAGGACAGCGATTGACCTTGGACAAAAGTATCTACCGGCGGATGAATAATCAGGGCGGCTTGTCAAGCCGCCTTGATTATTTAATTGTCTGACCGTAAGGTCCGCCACCGGGGAAGGAACTGTTCAGCCCCCATTATCAAGGGCTCACTCCGGTAAATATGTTTTTAACAGTAGCTAAGGACAAAAAAAAAGCCTGTTAAAGGCGTTATGAATGTAAGTTAACTTAATACGAGTTTGTCCAAAAAATAATTATTTCATTGTAAAGAATGTCCTGTCGCTAGAGGGCCGGTCTTATTCTTTGAAGTTCGGAATTAAATTTCGTTGCCGTGACTTTTGGCAGATCCGTACTGTCCTGGGTATTAATCCATTGAGAGGTATACTTTAAGAACACTTTTAGCGCCGGCGGCAGATCATCGTTATTACGAACAGCCAAAACAGTTCTCCTGGGTATTAAAGGTGTTATCGGAATGATCCTGATGTTGGGATCCCGTTCCGCCGCCACAACATGGGAGGATAGAACGGTAACGCCAAGATCCTCAAGAACCAACCCCAGCATTGTTTTAACAATGGCACAACATACTACTACTTTGGGGGCAAAACCGGCTGCCTGGCAGGCGTTTTGGAAATCAATATAGTGACCAGAAGTGGGAGGTGTCAGGATGAACTTCTCATTTTCTAATTCTTTGATGTCGACAGATTTTCTGTTGGCCAGGGGGTGGGTGTGCTTGGTAACCAGAACCATCTTGTCGTTCAAGAGAGGATAAAATTGAAAATTGGGATCCGGTTTGGCAATCTGGCAAACAGCAGCATCAATCTTAGAAGCATGGAGCATGCGCAGGAGTTCTTCACATTGCTCTTCAATAAGAGTCATTTTAATTCCAGGGAAATTATTTTGAAAGGATACAATCAATTTCGGGATGTTGGAATGTCCAACCACAGCGATAACTCCCAGCGTAAGATTGCCTTTTTCAATAGAAACATACTCGTTGATGCACAAACGGGCTTTAGCAACTTCCGCCATGATTCGTTTAGCGTGGGTGACAAACTCTGCCCCAGCCGGGGTAAGCTGCACGGATCGGGTTGTTCTTAAAAATAAACTGATACCCAATTCATTTTCAAGCTTACTGATCTGCTGGGAAAGTGATGACTGGGACGTTCTGATCTCTTCCGCGGCCCGTGTGAAATTATTGTGCTTGGCCACAGCCAGTACATATTCCAGCTGGTGCATTTCCATGATATCTCCCCCTATGTGTTTTAAAGCTGGTTGGTTACAGCTTTGTTCCACTGCCTGGGAACATTGAAGAGATGGTTATGTTGGTAGTTATACACCGGTTATATTCTTTGACCCAATCAGAAACCTACGCCGAGGGATCTTCGTTCAACTTGGATCACGCCTCGCTTTCATTTGAAATAATATCCTACAACCCGATAGAGTTCTCCGACACGTTTTGACATTTAACAACTTATTAACCAGATTTAATTATAGTAATATTGACAATAGTAATGGGGGATTAAATTATATACTAAAGAAAATTAGTATATTAAAAAATGCCTGAATTATTTCCATTCTATATATTACACCTGCAAAGGAATAAGAAGAAATATTTATTAAAGATTAGATTGATAAGATTCGATTATTAATCCATCCTTATCAATCGGGTTGCCCGGCTGCTGACCAGGAATTCAATTAAAACGCCTTGCCGGGATCCTCTGCACTCCTTCGGTACCTGACCGGAATTGCTTTCAAACAGCCTCAAATCTTAAATTAAAGAAGCTATTCTTTTGTGAAGAATATTGAACTGCTAACTGCTTTATATATTACAGTAATTAATCAAAATAGTAAATGGCTTCTCTTGATTGTTTATATATTATTAATGATTACATTATGATGAAACATACTTTACAGGCGCAATTTTGTTGTTTTGGCGCCGCCATGGTTGCTTGTACCAGCGCTGGATGCCCCTGTCATTGATCCGGTTTCGGTTTGTGATGGTTCCACCTTGCTTAAACTTGGTTAAATTAGTGCGTTTTAAAACACCTTTACCCGGTTCACCGGTTGTTAAATCCGGGGCATCAGAGATGTTCTATTCGTTTGTATTCCAGCCACATACCAGGGCCGGTAATAATAGAACAATTTTACTTGCCGGATTCACCCGGAATCAGATTTAGATTTGTTTAGGATTTGCTTTGCAAAAATATTTTCTGCTATTGGAGATAGACACACGGTTTCACTTTGAAAATCAAATTTACCAAGATATTAATGTATTCCCGGCTATTATTAATTAGTGTAGCTTATCAATATAATCGTTAACGAATATTTCACTTTTTTTGTTTCAGAATGTTAAAATAATGTTGGTTGATGTGACAGTCAGCAGATTTGTTGTGTATGCTTGTACAATAGGGAACAACGAAAATTACTTCAATGTGTCAATTTTTGTGGCAAATATACTTTCCAGATAAAAAGAATTATAAATAAATTTATGCAGGGACTATTAAATCTTGAACCTTTGGCATCAACAATAAGATATTAAATATTAAAATGGCTATACTTTATATTTTGCGGGGAGGGTGATGCAGAAAGGGTAAATAATAGAAGCTGAAGCGTTTCCTGTGCAGTAAACTATTATTTAAAAAAAGAGGAGGAGAAAAAGTGTATCTACCAGATTTTGAGTACTATGCTCCGGATAATATCGCGGAAGCCTCCAAGTTGTTGACTCAATTTGGCGAAAAGGCTAAATTGTTTGCTGGTGGAACCGACATCCTTGTTAAAATGAAGAACGAAGTATTGGCCCCGGAAGTTCTTATTTCCACTAAGAATCTGGGTATGAAAGAAATTGAATACGTATCCGGCAAAGGTGTTGTTATCGGTGCGAGATGTACCCATAACGATTTGGTTAAATCTGAAACTCTGGCTAAAAAATACGCGTCCGTATCCAATGCCGCCAGGCAGATGGCCCACAATCAGGTGCGTAATGTCGGTACTGTAGCCGGAAATATCAGCAACGCAGTTCCTTCCGCCGATCTGCCACCGATTTTTATCTCTCTTGATGCAACCGTTAAGCTTGTTGGTTCTAACGGAGAGCGTACTGTAGCCATGGAAGACCTGTTCACAGGCCCCGGCAAGACTGTCCTGGCTCAGGACGAGCTCATCACCGAAGTGGTTGTCCCCGACCAGAAGATGACCGGAAGCACCTATATAAAATTTGGACTGCGGAAATCCGGTGCCCTGGCCGTAGTTGGCGTAGCAGTGGCCGTTCAAGTTGAAAACAATGTCATAAAGGATGCCCGGATAGCCCTCGGAGCAGTTGCCCCCACCCCAGTACGGGCGAAGAAAACCGAAGAGTTCCTGAAAGGGAAAACAGTAAGTGACGAATTATTGGCCGAAGCCGGCGTAATTGCCTCCGCCGAATGCAAACCTATCTCCGACATCAGGGCATCAGCGGAATACCGCACCGACCTGATCCGCATCTTTACCAAGCGGGCGCTGCGTAAAGCTATCGACGAGGGACATGTATAAGAAAGGAGATGTGAAGAATGGCTAACTGCATTGTTGATAAAGATGGTATCAAGCGTTATTTAGTATCCGTTAATGTTAACGGCGGTGTTTTTACAAAGGTGGTAAAAGCCAACACCCTACTGGTTAATTTCCTGCGTGAAGAACTGGATATGATCGGTACTAAAAAGGGATGCGAACTGGGTGATTGCGGTTGCTGCACCGTAATGCTGGACGGAAATGCCGTCAACTCCTGTCTGGTTCTTGCGGTTGACGTGGACGGACGGGAAGTAACAACTGCTGAAGGCGTCGCGGACGGTGAGGATCTGGACATCATTCAGGAAAAATTCATTGAGCACGCGGCATTTCAATGTGGTTTCTGCACCTCTGGCATGATTGTTTCATCTAGAGCCCTGCTTAACGAGAATCCCAGCCCGAGCGAATATGAGGTGCGTGAGGCCATAGCCGGCAACCTGTGCCGTTGCACAGGTTACGTCAATATTGTTGATGCCGTTTTAGACGCGGCCGAAAAGAAATAAGGAAAGGATGAGGGTGATGAGCGTTAAAGTTAATAGAGATTACTCTTATGTGGGCAAAAGCCTTGACAGAAACGATTCCTATCAAAAGACAACCGGTCGTGCTCAATATACCGGTGACCTTAAATTCCCCAACATGCTCTACGGAAAGCTCATTCGCAGCGACGTAGCCCATGCTATCATTAAGAATATTGACACTTCCGAAGCGGAAAAACTGCCCGGCGTAAAGGCCATCATTACCGCCAGGGATGTTCCCGCGATGAAGTATGGTCTAAGCCCCGCCCGCTTTGACGAAAACATTTTCTGCACTGATAGAGTAAGATTCAATGGCGATAAAATCGGCGCTGTTTGTGCTGTTGACGAAGAAACCGTTTATAAAGCGCTTAAACTAATCAAAGTGGAATACGAAGAATTGGAGCCGGTATTTACAGTTGAGCACGCTAAAAAAGAAGGTGCTCCCCAAATATTTGAGGAATACCCCGGCAACCTCAACACTGAGATCCACCACAAGTTTGGTGACCCGGACGAGGCTATCAAAGATGCCCACTACGTCCGCACTGACGTTTTCCAGGGGCAGCGTACCTACCATGCTTTCATCGAAAACCACTGCTCAGTGGGTATGTGGGATGGGGATAAAGCAACTCTTTACAGCTCCTGCCAGTCGGTTCACTACGTTCAGTATCACCTGGCCCGGGTGCTGGGTATGAAGATGGGTGACCTGCGTGTGCTGAAGACCCATGTTGGCGCAGGTTTCGGCGGAAAATTAGACCCCACCGGCCTGGATTTCGCCGCAGTTATCCTGTCCAAGATGACTGGTCAGCCAGTTAAAATGTTCTACGACCACGCAGAAACCTTTCTTAACGGCCGCGGCCGTCACCCCATTACGATGACCCTTACCACCGGTGTGGATAAGAACGGTAAGATTCTGGGCCACAAATATACAGCAGTCCTGGAAGGCGGCGCCTACACAGGTCTGGGCATTGCTTCGACCTACTACGCCGGTTCCCTGCTGGGTGTACTTTATAACTTTGAAAACTACCAGTTTGACGCCTACCGTTACGTAACCAACCTGCCTCCCTGCGGAGCCCAAAGGGGCCACGGTCAGCCGCAGCCAAGATTTGCCTTTGAGCACCACATCGACCTTATTGGTGAAGCAATTGGCGTGGATCCCATTGATATGCGCCTGATCAACGCCCGTGACGCCAATACCTACACCCTGGCCGGTTATGAGGTAAAATCATACAACCTGAAGGCCGCCAACAAGATGGCCCGGGATGCTTCCGGCTGGAAGGAAAAGAGAGGGAAACTGGGCGTCGGCCGTGGCATCGGCGTCGGCAACGGCGGCTTTGTTACAGGCGCTGGCTTCTGCCAGTACCGGACCGACCTGCCGCACTCTGTCGGGATGATCAAAATATATGATGACGGGACCCAGGCCTTTGTGTACTCCCAGGCTGTGGATATCGGCCAGGGCAGCGATACTGTACTGTTGCAAATGGCTGCTGAAGCCATGGGTTACCCCTACGAACAATGCAAGATGTACGCAGGCGACACCGACCTGTCCACCCTGGACTTCGGCGCTTACGCCAGCAGGCAGACTCTGATGGCCGGTTGGGCGATTAAGAGGGCAGGGGAAGACATCAGGCAAAAGATTCTTGACCAGGCTGTGGAAATGTTCAAGGCATCGGGCAAGATTAAGGAAGGTTGGGCCTACATCGGCAACCGTGAATTAAGAACAGATGATTTGGATGTAAAAGAAGGCGTCGTCTACGTCAAGCAAGAGCCAAGTCTAACCTTAACCTTTGAAGAAGTTGCCCGCAGATACTTTGTAACCAAAGGCGTCCTGATTGGCCGCGGCTGGTACCACCCCGGCAAACTGGGCGGCAACCACAAGGGTGCGGCGGTTGGTACTTCACCGGCCTACAGCAGCGCGACCCAGATTGCTGAAGTGAAAGTTGACATGGAAACCGGTCAAATTGAATGTGTCGATACCTGGGACGTTCACGACAGCGGCACAATCATTAACCCGAAACTCTTCCACGGCCAGGTTCACGGCGCCTTCTACATGGGCATCGGCGAGACCATCTGGGAAGAAGTGCTCTTTGATAAAAAGACCGGCAAACTGTTGAACGGAAACTTCTCCGAATATCGTTTGCCCACCGCATTGGATATGCCTCCGGTGTTGTCCCTGACCCTGGACGAAAGCTGGGAGCCCAACGGACCTTACGGTCTGAAGGAAGTTGGGGAAGGCGCCACCACCCCGACCATGGGTGCTGTTGCTAACGCTATCTATGACGCCATGGGAGTCAGCATGACCGAACTGCCGATTACCTATGAAAAAGTCTGGCGGGCCCTGAAAGATAAAAAATAAACGGCATAAATAGTTATTAAAGCTTAAGGCTTTAGGGATCAAGACAGGTGAGAGACGAGCGATCGTCTCTCACCTATTAGATTATCTTTAAATCGCCCTCCCAATTACACCCTGGAGCCTGCGCTTCCATAAATATATAATAATAGGTTGTTATTGTGCCGCGGCACCGCTGGTAAATGAGGGAACCCGGATCTGCGGACGGTTTGGCCTTACCGGAAAAAAGGAAGCTGAAGCTAAAGGTTTCCCGGGCCGGGAAAAGTGTTCCGGCACCGGGTAAAATATTGGAAACTGTAATGACGTCGCGGCAGTATTACCTGAAATATTACGGGAATGGCTGCAGCAGATAGGGAAATAATAAATGTTACGGCGGGGAGCCAGTAAAATATGCATAAAAGCACCCTGGAGCCTTGCCGGGGGTGATCCGGCTCTGAATTTATCAGACCGGATAAATTATAGTGGTTATGATTCCAGGCTCCTCCAGGCGTGGGGATGCCGTTTTTGAAGGATGTATTTTCCGGATTGATTAAGGAATGATTTTAGCCGGGGGGAGGCAATGAACATGGAAATAAACCTGCAGCAAGGAAAGACCATAGTTACTGTAATTGAACAGGAAAACCTGGGAGAGGATATACTCGGGGCAAAAATTGTGCTGACGGACGAGGGTAAGGAGAAAAAAGGGAGTCTTAAGCTTGCCTGGCTTGACCAGCAAGCAGAACAGCTGGTTCGGGACGATGGGACAAAAGGCAAGTTTATGGTGGCGGATCTGGTAAATCCAGCCCGGCCGGAACAAAGTGCAACAGTAATGATTGACCCCTATCTGGAGACCCCGGAACTGATTATTTTCGGCGGGGGGCACATTGCCCAGCCGCTGGCAAATATCGGAAACCTGCTTGGCTTTCGTGTTACCGTTGTTGACGACCGTCCTGATTTTGCTTCTCCTGAACGCTTTACCGGGATCTGCAAGAGTATCTGCTGCAGCTTTGATGATATAGAAAAAGTTCTGAGACTGGGACCGGCCAGCAATGTTGTGATAGCCACCAGGGGTCATCTGAACGATATGGATTGCTTGCGCAGGGTGATCAGATATCCCATTGCCTATCTTGGTATGATCGGCAGCAGGCGCAAGGTCAAAGCAATCAAAGAGCAACTCTTAGAGGACGGTATAGAGATAGAAAAAATTGAAAAGGTGCACATGCCCATAGGTCTGGACATCGGTGCGCAAACACCGGCTGAAATCGCGGTGTGCATCGCTGCTGAAATGATCAAAGACCGGCGCGGCGGAAATGCCGGTTCCCTGACGGAGCACTGCGCGCAAAAGAATTCCCAGGTAAACGACAGTGAACTGCCTTCCGCCTCCGATAAAGACGCTTTGCTGGAAGCAATTAAAGCTGCTTTAGAAAACACGCCTGCGGCGCTGGCCACAGTTTTTAGGACCAGGGGCTCAACTCCCCGTAAAGCAGGAGCTAGAATGCTGGTTTACAGGGACGGACGAACCCTGGGAACAATTGGCGGCGGATGCTGCGGTGAATCAGAAGTACGCCTTCAAGCCCTGAACGTAATCGACGATGGAACGCCCAGCGTCTACGGTGTATCCATGACTGCGGACATAGCGGCAGCCGAGGGGATGTCCTGCGGGGGAAATCTGGAAGTGTTTATCGAGCCGGTAAGCACCTTTACCGGGGCTTTTAACGGGAATAATAACAGGTAAGCCACTGCCCCGCCAAACAGTTAGCCCGAAGGATTCAGGGAACTCTGCGCTGTTGTACGGGGCGGAACGCTGGTAGGGTGCTTTAACAGGCCGGTATGCAGGCCGGACTACAGGGTAAAACACCGCAAAAAGAATTGAGGATTTAAATCCGTTGGGGCCTCGGGGAACCTGCATTGAATGAAACACGTTTCAATGTCCCCTAACTGGGGTGGCACAAGGGCCTTTGTTGATAATTAATAACAAATAGACGGCAAGCGTCACGAAATAAATGCGAGAACAACGGAGTATGCAGGCGAGGGCTTTTGTGCCGCCGCAAAGGAGTCGGACAGGTAAATATCCCCTGAACATTACCCTTCAGCAGTCCGTTTCCGGGCAGCCGGTTCCCAAATAAAAGCGGGGTTTTAAATCAGGTTGAGCCGGTCGCTGGACCGGCAACGTGCCTGGAACCAGGTCAGTTGCCAGAATCAGTTGGGAACCCGGGCCAACGGCCCCTTCCGGGGTGGTCTTTGATTCGCCCCTGTTTAGTATTTAACAGTCTTAACGCTGAAGGCGGCATTACTCCAATGTATCTCGTGGGTTTTCCGGGGATACAACCGTACGGAGCAATTTAGGAGGGCTTGATGAGTAAAATTTATTTTGATCACAGCGCTACAACGCCGGTTCATCCGGATGTAGCCCAAGAAATGTTCCGTTATGTAACTGGTATTTTTGGCAATCCCTCCAGCATCCATTCCTTCGGGAGGGAGGCCAAAAGGGCTGTTAACGGGGCCAGGGCGAAGGTAGCGGTCAGCATAGGCGCGAAAAAGGAAGAAGTCGTTTTTACCAGCGGCGGCACCGAATCCGACCACCTGGCGATTAAGGGAGCTGCTTACGCCAACCGGAAAAAAGGCAACCATATTATTACCACAGCTGTGGAGCACCATGCTGTTTTGCATACCTGCAAAGCCCTTGAGAAAGAGGGTTTTGAAATAACTGTTTTGCCCGTGGACGCTTACGGTATGGTCAGCCCCCGGGACGTGGCGGACGCCGTTAAGGACAATACCGTCTTAATTACGGTTATGCATGCCAACAATGAAGTTGGAACAATTCAACCCATTCCCGAAATAGGGGAAATAGCCAGGGAAAAAGGGATCCTCTTTCACACCGATGCGGTGCAGAGTATGGGCAAAATACCGGTTAACGTAAGTGAACTTAAGACGGATCTTCTTTCTATATCCGGTCATAAGATCAATGCCCCCAAAGGAATCGGCGCTTTGTATATAAAACAGGGAATCAACTGGCGTCCCTATAATTTTGGCGGCGGGCAGGAACGGGAACGGAGGCCTGGAACAGAAAATGTACCGGGTATTGTGGCCCTGGGCAAGGCTGCGGAAATTGCGGTCCGGAATTTGGAGGAGGAAAACAGCCGTTTAACTATTTTACGGGATAAACTTATCAAAGGAATTACGGAAAGTATTGACCATGTAGAACTTTGCGGACACCCGATCCGGCGCTTACCCAATAACGTAAACTTTATTTTTGAATTTATTGATGGGGGAACCATGTTGTTGAACCTGGATATGCATGGGGTTGCCGCGTCTAGCGGTTCGGCCTGCAACACGGGATCTGTGGACCCGTCCCACGTACTTCTGGCCATGGGTGTTCCCCGTACTGCGGCGCTGGGATCGCTTCGCCTGACCCTGGGCAGGGGCAACACGGAAAAAGATGTGGACGAATTTATCAACATGATGCCCCGGATAATCGAAAAGCTCAGACCCGGGGCGTCCTTTGGCTAGGGTGGGCGGAGGAAAAGCAACTGCCGCGTGAAAGGGTCCGCGGGTCCGGGGATAAAAAATAAGATGTGTTAAAGGATGGGTAATGGTAAATGCATCAGGTTGAACTGGGATAAGAGGGACGGAAACTCGTCTCTCTTATCTGATCGCGGCTCAGCCTTATGTTTGCCTGTATCAGGGGTATTAAGGGAAAATTTATTGATTACACGGTTGTTGCTATAACCGCAAATCATTGGGATTCAATTACATAACTTGGTCAGACCTGGACCACCGCTTAGGAGATTATAGAGGGAGTGAGTGTTTTGAGCTTTAAAGAAGAATACGGCAGAAAACTGGTAACGCCGGAAGAAGCCGTTAAGGTTGTTAAGTCAGGCGACTGGGTGGAATACGGTTCATTCTCCGGTTCCTCGGTTGTGCTGGACAAGGCTTTGGCCGCGCGCAAGAATGAGCTTGCGGATGTGAAAATTCGAGGCACAACACGTGCCACCGGGTATCCGGAGGTAGTTGTGGCTGATCCCGGCAGGGAGCATTTTATCTATAACGGCTGGCATTTCAGCAATTATGAACGCAAACTGAGTGATCGGGGACTCGCATCGTACATGCCCATTGTTTATCATGAACTGCCCGAATATTACCGCAAGTATATTGATGTTGACGTAGCCATGATTCCGGTAACAGCGATGGACAGGCACGGCTTTTTTAATTTTGGACCTCAGGTCTCGCATACCATGGCTATTTGTGAAAAAGCTAAAATAATTATCCTGGAAGTAAACCCCAGAATACCCCGCTGCCTGGGACAGGAGGAAGCCATTCATATTTCTAAAGTAGATTATATTGTGGAAGCGGACTATCCGGTGGCAGAGGCGACTGCTGTAAAGCCGGATGAAACCCACAAAAAAATTGCCTCGTTAGTTATCGGTCAACTTGAAGACGGCTGCTGCCTGCAACTGGGCATCGGCGGCATGCCCAATGCAGTGGGGGATATGATTGCCGGCTCCGGTTTAAAGGATCTGGGGATCCACACGGAAATGTTTGTTGACTCCATGGTGGACATGGTAGAAAAGGGGCTGATAACAGGTGCAAGGAAAAACATTGACAGATATAAAATAGTGGCCACAATAGCACTGGGTACCAAAAAAACCTATGATTTTATAGATGACAACCCAATGTGTCTGTTTAAACCAGTAAATTATACCAACGATCCCTGCGTTATCGGTCAATTGGACAAATTTGTCTCCATAAACAGCTGTATAGATGTGGATCTATCCGGTCAAATAAATTCGGAATCTGCGGGCAGCAGGCAGATTAGCGGCACCGGGGGCGCAATTTGTTTTGCCCAGGGGGCTTTCCGCTCAAAGGGCGGCAAGGGCTTTATCTGTATGACCTCAACCTGCGGCAGCGGCGGTAGGATATTTTCCCGGATCAGGCCGACCCTGGAACCGGGTTCAGCTGTAACCATTCACCGGGGAATTGCACCCTGCGTGGTTACCGAGTACGGGATTGCCTCCCTGAAGGGTAAAGCCCTGTGGCAAAGGGCGGAGGCCCTGATTGCCATTGCTCATCCGGATTTCCGGGAAGATCTTATCAGAAGCGCACAAGAGCTGGGAATCTGGTGTAAAAGCAATAAAAGGTAAAGGGATCTAACAAAGAATTTATTAGCAGTTACTATAACTATAATTGCAATATAATATTTATTTAACGTATTTTCAAATGTTAAAATTAAAAATAGTAACAGAAAATTAATTCAATACAATGATTTCGTGTTTTTGCAACGTGTGTAACAGTTTTTAATAACAAAGAAACACATTTCAAGTTTCTTGAGGCAGACAATTTGCTTGTTGGAAGGTGTTTTACTTGAAGTGGAAGATCAGTATAAACGAAGAAAACTGCGTGGGATGCCGTATTTGCCAGATGATTTGTTCCTGGGCTAACGGGGAGAGTTTTCAGCCCGAACGTTCCCATATTAAGGTAGAAAGCAAGGATCTGGCGGAAAATAGTTTCAGGATTGAAATTGAACAAAGCTGCAAAGGGTGCGGTCTATGCGCAGCCTACTGTATCAGCAAAGCTCTGGTTAAGGAAAGAGGCCGGGACGATGTTTAAGTTAATTGAAATTGATCTGACTGAAAAAAAGATCAATCTGGGAGATGCAACCTTTCTGCACAGGGACTTTTTGGGGGGACTGGGGGTAAACACAAAACTATTGTATGATTTAATCCCTGTTGGCGCGGATCCCCTGGGACCTGATAATATCCTGATTTTTGGCGCGGGGACCTTTGTGGGAACCCTTTTGCCCACTGCTGCGCGCACTGAACTTACAGCCAAATCCCCTTTGAGCGGCAGGTTTGGTACAAGCAACAGCGGCGGGCTGTGGGGGGCGGCCTTGAAGTTTGCGGGTTACAGCCATATTGTGTTGAAAGGAAAAAGTACGGCGCCGGTTTATCTGATTATAGATAATGATCAGATTAAGATTGAGGACGCAACCCACCTCTGGGGTTTAAATACCCATGAAACAGTTGATTGGTTCAGACGGGAAAAGGGAAAGGATTTTCAGATTGCCAGCATCGGTCCCGCCGGGGAAAAACTTGTCCGGTTTGCCTCAGTTCAGAATAACTGTCACGGCGCCTGGGGCAGGACAGGAATGGGAGCCGTAATGGGCAGCAAAAATTTAAAAGCTATTGCTGTACGCGGTACGGGTGAGATCCGGGTGGCGGACCGCCGCAGTTATGCTAAAATCATGACGGAAGCTTTTAAAAAGGTCATAAACCACGAATCCTTCGGCTACACCAGGCGCTACGGCAGTATGGTGGTGGGGGACCCCTATAATAAAATTGGGGCGCTTCCGGGGCACAATTTCACCAGCGGGTCTTTTAGTGACTGGGTGGAAACCCGGGGGCGCAAAGTTTTTGAAAAGAATTGCAAAGAGAAGGATCTGGCTTGTTTTTCCTGCCCCATTGCCTGCACCCACTGGACAAAGGTAAAAGACGGTGAATACCGGGGATATGAGTATAAAGGCCTGGAGGTAAGCTCTCTTTTGGAATTCGGCGCCAAACTGGGAATTAAGGAAAATGCCGAAATGTTGAAGTGCACGGAAATATGTAACTTGTATGGTATGGATTTAATTTCCGCCTCCGGTGTAATCGCTTTTGCCATAGAAGCCAACCAGAACGGATTGCTGGGCAAATCCGGCAGGGAAGTACCTGTGGAATGGGGCAATTATCAGGGTATATTGGAGCTTTTGAAAAGCATTGGTGAAAGGCGGGGTATCGGCGCACTGCTGGCGGAAGGAATTAAAAGAGCTGCCGGGAATATTCCCGGCAGCGAACCCTATGCCATGCAAATTAAAGGTGTGGAGATGCCCGTCAGGGATCCCCGGGGAAAGTGGGATGTGTGGATGCTCGGGTATCTGACCAATACCAGGTGCGGGGACCATCTTCGGACCAGGTCGCCGGTTGATAATGTATTGGGTGAGGTAATCAATCCCTTTGAGGAGAAGATTGCCGTTCCGGTGGAACTAATATCTAACCTGGATATGCCGGAAGACTTAAAGAAGGAAATATTCGGCGACCCCCCTTCTAAAGTTGACATCCCCGGGATGGCGAAATACGCCGAGGATCTTATTACAATCATCAATTCCACGGGCCTTTGTATCAGACCGCCCGTACACAGGACGCTGGGGGCGGGGTTTTACGCCAGGGCCCTGACAGCATTAACAGGCCACCCTTATACGGCACAGGAGGTTATGGACGTATCTGCCAGGATATGGGATCTTCAGCATCAATTCAACCTGCGGGAAGGTGAGGAAATAGGGGAATATGTTTTCCCCGACCGTTTTTACAACGAACCCCTGCCTGTACAGTCGGGAATAAAACAACCACTTCAACGGGAAGTTATTGATGAAGTGCTGCGGCGTTATTTCGCGGCCCGGGGATGGACCTTCGGCCAGGGCGGCAACAATTAGCAGTCCCGGGGTTTATAGCCGGGGTAAACTGTAATAGTTATCCGGGCCTGGAAATAGCTTATTTTAGGGGCAAGCGGCAGGGACAGCCAGAAACAATTTAGAAGACAGGATCAAAGAAATACGTGATTGGAGTTGTCAGGAAATGATTAAAGAAGTTCTGCCCAATATTTATCTTATGGAAATCCCTCTGCCGGGAAACCCCCTGAAGTTATTAAACTCATATCTTATCAAGGGCGGGAAACGGGATCTGCTTATAGATACGGGATTTAACCATGAGGAATGCAAAGTCGCAATGCTTAACGGACTGAGGAGTCTGGAGGTTAATTTAGAGGAAACAGACTTTTTTATCACCCACATGCATGCCGATCACTCCGGTCTGGTCTCGTTTTTAGCTTCTGATCTCACCAGGGTATACTGCAGCAACCTGGACGCCCACCTAATCAACTGTTGCGTTCCTAACTGTACCGGGACATCTGAATTCCTGAATGAGATGCAAAAATTGCTGATATTACACGGATTCCCGTTGGAGGAAGCCTATCAAGCCATTTACGAGCATCCTGCCAGGGAACAAAATATCGGCAAAGTACAACTGTTCTATATTGTCAAGGAGAATCAGCTGATCCGGGTGGGCGATTATGTTTTCAAGTGCGTGGAAACCCCGGGCCATACCCCGGGCCATATATGTCTTTACGAGGTCAATAAAAAGTTTTTGGTTTCCGGTGACCACATTCTCGATCAAATTACGCCAACTATCAAAATAACCAAGTGGTCCAGGGATCCCCTGGGAAGCTACTTAAAAAGCCTTGATAAAGTCGCCCAAATGGACATAGGACTGGTTTTGCCCGCCCATAGAAATTTAATTGATAATGTTCACTTAAGGATCCAGGAATTAAAACACCATCACGAAGTCAGGCTGAAGGAAGTTTTAAAAATCCTGGGAAAATGCAGCATGAACGCTTATGACGTGGCCAGCAAAATGACCTGGGATTTAAAATATACTTCTTGGGAACAGTTCCCGGCGCTCCAAAAATATTTTGCCGGGTGTGAAGCAGTAAGTCACCTGATCTATTTATGTAACCAGAATATGGTTATTAAGATTGATGATGAAGGAAAAATATTATTTAAATTGGCTGATTAATAATTACCTGCAATAAATTAAAATTACTGTAAAACCCTTCGTGATAATTTTTCGAAGGGTATATGAAGCTATATTTAGATAATTAAACTAAATACGGCAATCGGTGATAGCAAAGCTCCCCATCCGATATCGGATGGGGAGCTTTGCTATCTTTGAGTATTGCCCCGTCAGATCGCCTTAACCGTAATATGCTACAAATGCCAATCGCTGTCTTTGCCCTGTTCAACTTGATCAACAATGAAATGTCTGGTTCGAACACTATTGTTGCAATATACTTTGGGCAAAATGTTTATTATCCGGGCTAATCAATACAATGACCATAACCAACAGAATTGCCTTGAAAAGGCGAGTTTTTCGCAAATAAGTGCCTTTATTTTCAGTATTTATTATTAACACTTATGAATATAATCGCGAACGTATATTTCAATAATTTTAACGGGAGTGGTAATATGATACTAAAACAAGTACATATAAAGAATTATCTTAGCTTCAAATTGGAGGCATGCAATGGGTAATATTTATTAGGCAGTTGGATGGGCAAGATAATTTATGGTTTTCCTGACCTGACACTTGATTATGTGCATATGACCACAAATCCATAGAATATTGGTTTCGGAATTGATTTAGTGAAATGGATGTTAGAATATTAATAAGTAACTTGAGGAACTGTTTGTTGTATTGCAATAAACAGTTTTAAGTGCAAAACCAAGTGAAATAAGTGACAAAGTTTGGGAGCAGTAGTTTTAGCAACAAGTATTTGGCAAAATTTAATAAGCTGGTGAATAAAGGCATACGAACGACATTATCAGGCGTGTTGTGGTAAATCTAATCAGGAATAACTAAAATGTTGAAAGAGAGATGTTAATAATATGTTGATGACAGGGGTTAGACAGACAACTGATATTGATTATAAGTATTGGTCACCAGCTGAGGTAATGCCCCGTGACGAAATGAAGAAACTTCAATTAAAAAGATTAATTGAGCAAGTCAATTATTTATGGCAAAAAAGTCCTTTTTACCGCGAGAAATGGCAAAATGCCGGTTTTTTCCCGGAAAAGTTAAAATCCCTGGAAGATATTAAGTTGATACCCTTTCTCAGGAAGGAAGAAATACGGAAGAGTCAAGAAGAATATCCACCTTATGGAATGATGCAGGTTCCCGGCCGGGGGCCATTCATTCGTATAGGTATGACATCAGGAACTACCGGTGAACCTGTACTTATTCCATTTACCGAAGAGGATTATTTTGGCGTTTTTTGTGAGGGCGCGGTGCGGAGTGTTTGGGCGGCGGGCATCAGGAAGGAAGACATAGTCCACGTTGCTTTTGGTTTCACGCCTTTTATGGGGCTTGCCGCCTCCTACGACTCCTGTGAGCATTTAGTCGGCAGCCTGGTAATTCCTGGTGGGACATGGAGCAGTTTGATGCGTCTTAAAATGATTAAAAAACTGGGCGTAACAGTTCTTATGGGGACCCCCACGTATCTGTTGCATTTGGCTAAAGTTGCCCAGGATAACGGTATCGATCCCAGGACGCTGGGGGTAAGGGTTATCTCAACTGGCGGCGAACCGGGCGCCATGTCTATTCCAAATACCGGTGTGCGCTTGGAAGAGGCATGGGGAAGTAAAGTATATGATTTTGCCGGAACGCAGGAAACACAGTACATGGCCTGGACCTGCGAAGAAGGTGTGGGGCATATGAACGAGGATTTGTTGTACTGTGAGGTATTGGATCCGGATACTAAAGAGCCTGTTGAACCGGGACAGTCCGGGGAACTGGTTCTTACCGATCTGGTGGGAAAAACGCATCCTTGCATAAGGTTTGAAACCGGCGATATTGTGAATGGTATTGATCGGGAGACTTCATGCAAGTGTGGTAGAACGCTCAGTATTTTTAAAGGTTTCTGCGGACGGACGGGCGACATCATCAAGGTGCGGGGAGTTTGTGTATCAGTTGCGGGGATAGAAAACGTCATCCGGGGAATTAAGGAATGCTCTGACAATTATGAGTATCTGGCCGTAAAAAATGGAACCGGGATGGATGAGATCAAGGTAAGAGTGGAACCAAATAAAGATATCGACTCGAGCCAGTGGGATAATGTTCGCAAGAAAGTAGCCGAGACACTGCAGTTGTCCTTTATGATTAACATGGATGTGGAAATACTGCCGCCGGGGACTCTCCCTATATTTGAACTGAAAGCGAAACGCTTCAGGGATCTCAGAAGTCAGGGAGTGTCGGGGAGCTAAATATGCTGTACCTTGCCTGTAATAGGCGGGAGGGCGGGATCTGGCATAACAGCAGTGTTGCTTTTTAGATTGGTTTTATTTTAAATACTTAAACTTCAGGGAAGGCTCCCGGCGGAAACAAACTCAAGGGAAAAGAGCGGTTTGAAAAGCAATCAACCTTGGCTGGTTTGTGTTTTATTCGACCGGGAGCCGGTTTAGCAAAAAACGGACCGTACAGTTGAATACCTGGTCAAGGTTTGGATCCGGGTTGTGGTGAGGCAACTGACAGATTGCCGGAACAACCGGTTAGATCAGGCGCTGATTTGTTGTTGTACCACCCGGCAGGAAACAAAGAGTGGCACAAAAGGAGCGTAAAGTAAATAATGTCCAGTCAAGTTGTCGACTCCAGGGATCTGGCGATTTTCTTTAATAGCAAGGTTTTAAGAAACCCATACAGTAATGTCCTGGAAAAGAAAATAACGGAATACTTCACCGAAGAGGGATCTTTCTGTAAAGTCTGCGGTTTCCATAGCCGCCGGCATATCATCAGAACTAACCGGGGCAGCACGATCATAATCTGTCTTTCCTGTGGAGACAGGGTATGGAGAAAACGAAAGTACAAAAACGTTGTTCCTTTGGTCATAATACCTGGAAATGGTTCCCTCAAAGAGAAGAACAACCAATAGGATTCCAAATGATTTAATCAGTGGGTTAAACTGAAATATCCCTGGTGTGGGGAGAGTGGTTGGAAATGGTGAAAGAGATTTATGACGGCATTTACAAAATAGAAGTGCCGCTGCCGGGCAATCCCCTCAAGGTTCTGAACTCCTATCTAATCAAAGGCGAAGGGAGGAACCTGCTTGTAGATACAGGCTTTAACCGGGCAGAGTGCAGGGAAGCACTGTTAAACGGTCTGGGTATGCTGGGGGTGGATTTGAAGGAGACAGACATTTTTATTACCCACATGCATGCCGACCATAGCGGGCTTGTTGCGGCTGTGGCCGGCGAAAAGTCAGTGGTGTATTGCAGCGGGGTTGACGCGCAACGCCTTGAATGGTCGCTGTTACCTGCTTTTTGGGAGGAGAACCAGGCCCATGTTGCTTCATTCGGATTTCCCCTGCAGGAGTACGGAAAGGACATGCTCAGGCTCCCTGGTCGGAAATACAGCCCGGACAGGGTGCCTGAATTCAACATGGTTAAGGAGAACGATATCATAGATATTGGCGCTTACCGCTTTATTTGTGTAGAAACTCCCGGTCATACACCCGGGCACTTATGTCTGTATGAACCTGACCGTGAAATATTGGTTTCCGGCGACCACATTCTGGAAGATATTACCCCTAACGTGACCATGTTTTATAAAGGATTACCGGACCCCCTGGGTGAATACTTGAAAAGCCTGGGGAAAGTCGGCGGGATGGACATAAGCCTGGTTTTGCCCGGCCACAGGCGGATAATCAGGGATGCACGCAAGAGGATTGGGGAACTGAAGCAACATTACGAAAACAGACTTAACGAAGTTTTAAATGTTTTAAGCAAAGGCCGGATGACCCCCTACCAGGTTGCAGGACTGATCACCTGGGATTTAAACTGTTCTTCCTGGGAACAGTTTCCCATGGAACAAAAGTGGTTTGCCACTGGTGAAACTATCTCCCACCTGGAGCATCTGCGGCATCTGAACAAGGTCCAAAGGCTCCGCAACAACGGCAATCACTTTTATGAACTTAAAATTTAATCCCTTTGCGCTGCCGGGAATGAAATTACCGGCTCTCTCCATCGGGGAGGGCCACCGGTCAAGCCAGGGGCCCGGCCGGGTGGTGCCGGGCGGAGCTGTAAAAACCGGTAATGTTCAGATGGTGCAAATCCATTACCCGATAAAGGGCAGCAACCGGCCGGTATCCCGGGTCAGGCGCCGCCGCCCGCAAGGCAACGGCGAAGGGCTGACCGGGTGCGTGCGGTCCGGGCTTCCGGGTTCTGAAATTTCCGCCACGCCGACATTTTACCGGATAAATCCCCGGGAAGCGGCCCCGCAGAGGATTCCTTCAAGGGCCTTTTTTTATGCTCCACCCGGAAAGAGGGCACTCCTGCATGTGACTCACCCAAAACACTTTAGCCGCCCTTGTGTTCCCTTATTTTATCCAGCAGCACCGGAAGAAACTTTTTTGCATCGGCTACCACTTTATAATCGGACACCTCAAAAACAGGGGCTTCGGGATCGTTGTTGATGTTGATGATCACGCCGCTGTCTTTCATTCCAACGATATGATGGGCGGAACCGGAAACTCCAAAACCCATGTAGACACGGGGCCGGACGGTTTTTCCGCTGGTACCGATCATGGTATGCTCACCTTTGGTCCATCCTTCATCGAGGGCGGGCCTGGTGCAGCCCACCGCACCTCCCAGTTCTACGGCAATCTGATCAAGTATTGGCCAGGCGTCCGGTCCCGCACCCCAGCCGCCCGCGACAATGGTTTCTGCTTTTTCCAGGGGAAGTTCCCGCGGCTGCTTCTGGACAACGCGGAGGGCCCTTAAGGGTGATTGATAACTATCCAGAACAGCCGCGTTTTCTTTCAGCACGGCGCCGGTGCGGGCGGCATCCCTTTCCGTTTTGGGAAAGATACCCGGTTTGACGCCGGCCATTTGGGGGCGCGCTTCGGGACATAAAATATCACTGTAGACCTTTCCCCCAAAGGCAGGGACCACTTGAACGAACTCTTTGCGGTCATTAATCTTAAGATCTATACAGTGGGCGGAAAGCCCAGTTTTTAATCTGGCTGCCAGCGTCGCTGAGAGTTCACTGCCGCAGTGGGTGGCGCCAAAAAGGACGATCTCCGGTCCGTGCTTTTTAACCAGCCTTTCCAGTACCCGTGCGAAGGTATCGTTCTGGTACAGCCCCAGACGCGGGTCTTCCACCAAAATGACCTGATCTGCCCCATGTTCGATTAGTTCCTCAGCCAGAGGGCCGGTTTCGTTTCCCAGGAGTACAGCGGAGGTAAATGAGCCGCCCCCCCGGGCTGCAAGTTCCCGTGCTTTTCCCAAAAGTTCAAGGGTTACTTCGACCAGTTTTTCACCGTTTATTTCCCCTATGACCCAAACCGCGCCGGGCTTTTGAAGCAAGTTTTATTCTCCTTTCCTAGGCAAGTATCCCCGCGCCGCGCAGAACAGCAATAATTTTTCCCGCCACAATTTCGTATTCACCTTCCAGAAGCTCGGCTTTTCGTCCATGCCGGGGGAGATGCAGTTCTCCGGGCCGGGTTGGAGATCCGGCCAGACCGGCGCTTGCGGGATCAAGACCGAGGTCCTTTAATCCCCAGATTGTAAAAGGCTTGTTCCGGGCCATAACAACTCCCATTAGAGTAATGTAGCGGGGCGTATTGATCTCCCTGGCAACACCAAGGACCAGCGGCGGGAAGCCCTCGTATTCAATATAACCGTTTTCAATTTTTGCTTTCATTTTTAAAAGGGGCGCTTCCAGGTTCAATTCAATGAGATAGTTCAGGTGGGGATACCCCAGTAACTCACCCAATTGGGAGGGTACATGGTTTGTCCCGCTGTCGGCGCTTTCAGAACCGGTCAGGATCAGGTCGAATTCACCGATTTTTTTCAGGCCGGCAGCGAGGATTCCGGCTGTAGCCAGGGTGTCGGAACCGGCGAAGGCCCTGTCACTTAAAAGGTAGGCTTCGTCAACTCCCATGGCGAGAGCTTCCTTTAGTGTTTCCCCAACGTCCGGCGGGGCCATGCTGACCAGCACAACCCTGCCTCCGAATTGCTCCTTCAATTGCAGGGCGGCCTCAATGGCGTTCTTGTCAACAGGATTAATAATTACAGGGATTCCTTTGCGGTCCAGCAGCTTGGTTTGGGGGTTGATGGTTATTCTGTTATAGTGGCCGGGATCAGGAACCGGTTTAACGCAGACTGCTATATTCATTAAAATAGTTCCTTTCACTAAGAAATTACTTTCTCAATTCCCCGGCCGCTATGACGATCTGATTAATATGAGAAGTTCCGCAAGCGGGGATAGATGCCGCGGCATCTCTTAAGAAGCGGCTGACCGGATAATCGGTGATCACCCCATAAGCCCCCATAAGGTCCATAGTCCGCTTGGCTGCGTTGAAGGCTGCTTCTGTGGCAAAATATTTTGCCATGGAAACTTCCGAAACGCACGGTTTGCCCACATCCTTTAGGCCGGAGGCATTATAGGTCAGAAGCCGGGCAGCCTCATAATCGGTACGGTTTTGGGCGATCATGAGCTGAATATTGATAAGGTTTGACAGGGGTTTCCCGTAAATAATCCGCTCCTTGGCATATTTGACCGATTCTTCCAGGCAACCCCGTAAAATACCCAGAGCCACCGTAGCTGTCCCGACCCTGCCGACTTCACCAAGGGTGCCAAGACTAATTTTGGCGCCGTCTCCTGGTTTACCAAGCAAATTGTCTTGAGCAAGCCTTATATTGTTAAGAATTATTTCACCGGTAAAGGAACCCCTGAGACCGGCCTTTTTTTCTTTCCGGCCGGGCGTGTGACCTTCGGTGTCGCCTTCAACTATAAAAGCCGAAATTTGGGGGCGTCCTTTAGCGTCTTCCCCTGTACGAACTGTCAGGACGTTTACTCTCATACAATGTGAGTTGGTGATAAAACACTTGCGGCCGTTAAGGACCCACTCTCCGTCATCAAGCTGCCCAGTTGATTTTTGACCCGCGAAGTCCGAGCCTCCTCCGGGCTCGGTTAGCGAAAGACCACTTAAACCTCCCGAGCAGATGGGGGGCAGATATTTTTGTTTTTGTTCTTCGTTTCCCCAGTTCATTATTGCATAGACACCCATGTAATGGGTCACCAGGGCCAGGGCGAAACCTGCAGAATGACGGGCGATTTCTTCAACGATGAGAGTCATTTCGGTGTAGCCCAGATCGGCGCCGCCGTATCTTGCGGGCACAAAGACTCCATTGATGCCCAGGGATGCCATCTTTTGAAACAACTCAAGGGGAAAGATATCCTCCTCGTCAATTTTCCGGGCAATGGGGGCTATTTCCTTGTCAACGAAGTCTCTGACTACTTTTCTCATCATTTCCTGTTGTTCAGACAATTTTAACATTTAAATCCGCCCTTTCTTAAATGTGTTTTTAAAAAAACAGGTAGTTTCAAGCCCGTTTTTTTAACGCCCTGACACTTAAAGAAGCTGAAACGGGCCATGACCACGCAGTTAGTTTATAACAATATAACGGTAAAAATCTAACATGATAAAAGTTTGTTTTGTTATTATGTCAATTTTAGTGGAATTGCCTCAAAATATGATTTTCAAAACAGTCTGATTTTTCCTGGGACCTTTTAACAGTCAAAGTCAAAGGACTTATAAGTTATTTACGACGGTCAATCCCCCAACTCCTATCAGTAAACCACAGTTTGTTAATAAATTTCGGCTTGCCCCGGAGCAAATGGTGAATATGTCCTTTTAAACAAGGGGATGGAGAAATATTTCGCCTGAAGAGCCGCTTTCCTGCCCGCAAATTTACTTTCCTGTCTCCTGTTTCATTAAAGGCGAAGGACGGCACAAAATAAATATAATAAGACATTTGTTGAGTTCGCTAAAGGAAATTTAACGGACCGGAAGAATCTCCAATATAGGCCATGCAAGGTTTTTTCGGATGAAGGTTCCAACCGAAACAACTGAACAACTGAAAATGATTGTCGAAAAAAAACTCTTGCAAAGGAGGTTTTCTTGAAAATGTTCTGCCCCAGATGCCGCAGCGAGTATGTGGACGGAATTAAGGAGTGCCCGGAATGCGGCGAGTTACTGGTTGAAGAATTGACTTGTGATCACAAGTTGACGCAGACAAAGGAGTTTCAACATAAGCCGGCTCATTCTTCTAAACTTGTTACGGTTCTGGCAACCACTGACGCGGGACTCCTGGCGGTGGTCAAGTCCATCCTGGATGAAGCAGGTATAAAATACTTTGCCAGGAATGAGCTGATTCAAAACATTTTGCCCGTGCAAAGCGGCGCTTTTTGCGCAGTTGTGGAAATTCAGGTCCGGCCCGAGGACGCTGATGATGCCAGGGCGTTGTTGGATATTTAATTAATGATTTTTTATTAATGAATTACCTGAAGCCCAGGCAGGGGATTTGTCTTAAATGATTAAATTATAGGTTATTCCAATTAAGTGTTAAGTGTAAAGATCGGGGTGCAGCTTCTTGGACAGGCATGTTGCGTTTCCGGCCAGGTTCATGGACGGTAAAGCCCTTGCCCTGCCCAAGTTGTTTTCAGAAGGCCATTCTAGCGGTATTAGTATTATTGCTGCGGCTGTGCCAGAGGACTTTAAAACTGCCAATTTTGCGGCTTATGTTTCAGAAATGTTCAGAACATCCATAAAAAGCGTGGATAAGGGGCAGCAGGAAGCAGGAATTGCCGGCGGCTTCACTAAAGTACAAACATTTATTTATATCGTTATGCCCCAGGCCCTGCGGCAGGTACTGCCAGTCTACAAGGGTGAATTCATCTCCCTTGTCAAGATGACCTCCGTTGTGGGTTATATCGCTGTGCAGGACTTGACCAAGGCTGGCGACATAATCAGAAGCCGCACCTTTGACGCCTTCTTCCCCCTTATTATGATAGCTGTGCTCTACTTCATTGTTTCGTGGTCCCTGGCCCTGGCCCTGGACTGCGTTGGATTCAAGCTCGACCCCAAAAGAAACCGCAGAACGAGGAGGCAGCTGGTATGATCAGGACAGAGCACTTGAGTAAGAGCTTTGGTGAGTTGCAAGTGCTTAAGGACATAACCGCCAACATTAAAAAAGGGGAGATTGTTTCCATTATAGGGCCCTCGGGCACAGGTAAAAGCACTTTGCTGCGTTGCCTCAATTTACTGGAAACGCCCAGCGGCGGTAGAATTTTTTTCAATAATGTCGAGCTGCTGGCGAAGGCCACCAATGTACCCAGGATACGCCAAAAAATGGGCATGGTTTTTCAATCTTTCAATCTCTATGCCCATCTTTCCGTGCTGGAGAACCTCACCATCGGCCCCATCAAGCTGTTGCGTAAAAGCAAAGCAGAAGCCGAGCTGAAAGCCCTGGAACTGTTGAAATTGGTGGGATTGGCTGAAAAAGCCGCCAGCTTTCCCGACGAGCTCTCGGGGGGGCAGAAGCAGAGGGTGGCCATAGCCCGCTGCCTGGCCATGGAGCCTGAGGTCATGCTCTTTGACGAACCCACATCAGCCCTGGATCCCACTATGACCAGCGAGGTTCTGGCGGTTATCCGGCGTCTGGTCAAGGAGGGGATGACCATGGTGATTGTCACCCACGAAATGGAGATAGCCCGCAGTATTTCCAGCCGTGTGTTTTACATGGACGAAGGATTTATTTACGAGGAGGGGCCGCCCCAGCAGATTTTTGAGAATCCCCAAAGGGAAAAAACCAGGGAATTTATAAACAGGGTACGCAGGTATTACTACCGGATTACCAGTAAGGATTACGATTTATACGCCATGAATGCGGAAATCGAAGCATTTTGTGAAAAACACTTGTTATCCAGGAAGGTATGCGGCAGTGTCCTGCTCCTGGCCGAAGAAACGCTGGGGCTCATGAGGGATTTTTCGGATCTAACCTTGTCCCTGGCCTATTCGGAAAAAGACGGCCGATTAGAATTTGTTTTGGAAAGCGTGGGAGAGCCTGCAAATCCCCTTGACGAGGGCAGGCAGGACGATGATCTTGGGATAATACTCATTGAGAGCAGATGTGAGGGCATTCAGTACAAGTATGAGAACGGTAAGAATATCCTGCAACTAGAGGTAAAAGGGTAGACAGGAAAAATTAAAAATCCTCCTCCTCTGGCGCCTTTAGGCCTCCTGCATCATCAGGTAACAAAACCCATGGGTTCCCCGGGGCAAAAAAGCAGGACCCGGGCCATTGTTTAGAGCGCAACAGCCGGGTCAAGATTCCAGATCTACCGGGGGTGACCCGGTTCCCGGCGAGGGTATCGAAAGGAAGATTTTGGAGATATTATATTTGGTTGAATGCAGCAGGGAAAATCAGACCGGGACAACGTTTAAACCTTGTGGATCAAGGGACGGCAAGTTAGCCTCAGGTCTGGGCGGATTAATCCGCCCAGGTTAAACCGGGGTTTTGCTTTGATGCGGTACCGGGAAGAAATTAACGGGAGTGTAGAAAACAATTGTCAAGAGGCCCTAAAATAATCGTCCTTTCGGCCGGCTACGGTGAGGGACACGTCCAGGTGTCCCGCGTTCTGCAGAGGTGTTTTCAAAGCAGGGGGATAAATAACCTTAAAATTGTTGATTTAATCGGAGAAGCCCATCCTGTTATTAATAAAATTACCCGCTATATGTATTTGAAAAGCTACTACATTGCTCCCTCTATTTACGGCTGGCTTTATTACCGCAGCAGGCAAATGGGTCCGGACACGTTGTTTTCCAGGCTGCTGAATTCATTCGGTTTAAAAAAGCTGGGAGAAATCATCATACAGGAAAAGCCCCACGCCGTGATCAATACCTTTCCCCACCCGGCTATGTCCGAATACCTTAAAAAAACAGCTGCCCGCATTCCCGCTTTCACAGTAATAACTGATTTCACCCTTCACCACCGCTGGCTTCAGCCTGAAATTGATAAATATTACGTGGCGTCCGGAGATTTGAAAGAAGAAATGGTTGTGGCGGGAATTTCCCCGGAGCGAATCAAGGTCAGTGGCATTCCCCTGCGGGAGACCTTTAACCTGTCCCCGGACATTTCCGGACTGCACCAAAAGTACGGTCTGGACCCGGCAAAAAAAACCATTCTAATCATTTCCGGCGCTTACGGCGGACTGCATAAAATAAAAGAAATTTGCCGGTGCATCCTGACGATACCTGGTTGCGAGATTGCCGTGGTCTGCGGGAAGGACAAAGCCAGGGAAAGGATGTTGAAAAAAAGCTTCCCCGCAAACAGTCCGGTTCATGTTTTCGGCTTTATTGAGGATATCCACGAATTGATGAAAATCGCCTGTTGTATGATCACCAAGGCAGGGGGGATTACCCTTTCGGAGGCGGTTGCAGCCGAACTCCCCCTGGTGATTTTTCGCCCGGTCCCAGGTCAGGAAAGAGATAATGCCCTGTACTTCGCCGGAAAAAAAGCCGCCGTTGTTATCAACCAGACCGGGGAAATCCAGAGAAGGCTCAGGGACCTTCTGTCAAACGAAAAAATAATATCCCAAATGAGGGAATCGGTCAGGTTACTTAAAAGGGACAGAGCAGCTGATACCGTTGTGGAAGATATCCTGCATGAGCTGGAAATGGGTTGCAAGGGACAAGGCTGAGCCCCCGTTTACGGCAATATTATTACAATGTCGCCTACCTTGCAGCCGGTGGTAGCAGCGACAACAGGGCACTTGATTTTTAGAAGAAAGAAGATGTTTTTACCGGCTAAATGGCTCAGGGTTTCGTAGTTGCCCTGGCCCTTGGCTATAATTAAGTCTGCTTCATCAAAAACCTGTCTGAAGCCGGCGGAACATAGTTCCAGGATCGTGCCCGGGGCGTCACAGCCGTTGTCGATTACTTTAACTAGATCCGTCACCCCGGCGGCAACGGCGTCTTCCAGCGTGGCGTCGTTGATTGCGGGACCTCCCCTTACGGCAAAAGTTATTTTTTCCCGGGGCATCTCCAACAGGAGCAGCTGGTCAAAAACTATCTCCCCCGCGTTGTCGGCCAGATAAAGGATTTTGGAGGACCTTCCTACCGCGCTCCGGAGCCGGTTTATGCTTCCCCGGGGTAAATCCAGTTCCAGGCACTCCTTGATTGTATCCGTGACTGTGCTTTTGTCGATTCCCCCAAGGGGGCCGAAATCGATAATATTGCCTGCTATGGCGAGCCTGACGGCGGTTTCGAAGGAATCTGCGGATTCTTTCACAAGCTGTTGCAAGCCGGGCAAGAGTTCCAGGGCCATTTGATTGAACTCTTTTTTAATTCCCTTGTAGGGATCGTCACAACCGGTCAGTTCACGGATAATCATGTATATCTGCCGTGTGGTATAGGGCGGGGGCTGTTCCGTGGAAACATCTTTTAATTTTTCCAGCGATCTTCTCATGATTTGCCACAGTTTTTCCGGGTTGTCAGTTGCCATTCTGCCCGTGTTAAGGACCTGCCTTACCAGACAGGGCAGGCAATCTATATAAGTTTTCATGCTTGCACCACCTGACATTTTAGATAGATTCATTATAGGCCTAATCCCGGCAAAAATAAACATTTTAAAGATGTTGGCCCCGGGTTTTAGCGTGAGTCCAGGATTAATTGATTTTGGTAAATATGGTAAGATTGATGATAAAATGGTGTCAAAAGGAGTGTAATAAACCAATGAAAGTGGTAATTAAATCCGGTTCCTTTTCCTGGGCGGCCGTCATTTACGATACCCCCACGGGAAAGCTTATTTATCAAGCCCTGCCGCTTAAAGGGGCGGCTAACCTCTGGGGCGGGGAAATCTACTTTGCCCTGCCAGTTGAGGCTGCCCTTGAATCCGGTGCTTCCGATATAGTCTCCAGGGGTGATTTGGGTTATTGGCCCACCGGCAAGGCCTTCTGTATCTTCTTCGGTTCCACCCCTGTCAGCAAGGGCGGGGAAATTAGAGCAGCCAGCGCTGTTAATGTGTTCGGGCGGATCGAAGGGAGACTGGGCGATTTAAGCGCAGTGAATGACGGCGATGAAGTGGTGGTTGAGCCTGCCCGCGGCTAAAACCGGGGGCCGCCCAAAACTCCAGGGAAAAATCATTAATTCTAATAAATAATATAACAATGCGTTACCGGTGTTAGTAATGTTCTTTTGGTTTGAGGGTACTGCTGACCTGGAACCGGCCTGAAATTAGGCCGGTTTTTTATTAGCGTTGATAATTAATGCAATCACAAACGGATATTTCAAAATCTTTGTTTAATAAGGTAATATGAAACTAAGAGCAGTGATAGTGAAAAGAATTTCTTGCGAGAGGCAAGATTGCCTGGAATTAAAACAATATGCCATATTTCAACCGGTAATTCAGGTTTTCTGGCAGATAATGAAATTCAATAGTAATGTTCTACCCAGGATTGTTTTATGGCAACCATGTTGTTTAGTATATTTCTTTGCTTTAGCATCCGATTAAAATTCAAATTTATCTGAAAAACCCGGGTCAATATGTGAATTGGAGGATAGATAGCCTATAGTAGCTACCTTTTTTACTGTTATAGGGTACATAATTAATTGTATACAAAAATTAATGTTAATTCTGACGATGACAATAAAACATATTGGATATAAAATATTTGGCAATCTTTTAGGTGTAAATTCATTGATCCTGCAACACTATCCAACGGGACAGAATAATTTTTGATATTCTAACGGGTCTGAACATTATAATAAAACTACCTTTTGTGTTAGTTTTATAAATATAGGTTTTATAACAAAGAAAAAGTCGGGGTAGAAAAATACACTTGCTTTTCGCCAATAAAAGCAACCAAGTTGGAGGTGGCTAACATGAAACGTCCGGATATCTATTGGAATCCAATTTTGGAAACAATGCCGCTGGAAAAAATGAGGGAACTGCAGCTGGTAAAGTTTAAAAGGGTGTTGAAGTGGGCTTACGACAGATCCAAACTTTACCGGAGAATCTATGACGCGGCTGGATTAACCCCCGAGGATGTCAAAACCTGGGACGATGTCAGGAAAGTGCCGGTGATTGAAAAAGAGAATTACCGGGAGGCCCAGTTTAAGGAGCCGTGGCCATACGGCGATTCCTTATGCGTGCCCGTAGAAGAGGTGACAGTTTACCATCAAACCAGCGGTACCACCGGGCAGCCAATAGTTCAGCCCGATACGTGGCAGGATTGGGAATGGTGGGCGGAAACCTGGTGTCAGTTCCTGTGGGCCATGGGTTTCAGAAACACCGACAGGGTTTTCCTGCCCTTTGGTTACAATGTTTTTGTTGCCTACTGGGCCGGTCACTACGCCACGGAAAAACTCGGCAGTGAAGTCGTTTCAGGGGCCCTTCTGAATACCGAAGAAAGAATATTGAAAATGAGGGAACTAAGAGCCACTGCTTTCATGGCTACGCCTACCTACGTGCTGGGTATGGCAGACACTTGCCGGAAGCTGGGAATGGATCCCAGAGACCTGGGGATAAAGAAAATTCTGTGCGCGGGTGAACCGGGTGCAAGTGTTCCCACCACCAAGAAAAGGATGGAAGATGCCTGGGGCTGTAATGTATACGACCATATAGGCGCCACGGAAATGGGCGCCTGGGGGTACGAATGCTTTTATAAGCCGGGTGGCATGCATGTTAACGAGGGGTTTTTCCTGGCGGAACTTCTGGATCTGGAAACCGGGGAACCCATCGAAGAGCCTAATAAACTCGGGAAGATCGTTCTTACTGCTTTTGACCGGTTGGCCCAGCCGTGCGTCCGCTACGATACCAAGGACGTGGCTATGTGGAGCGAAAACGAATGTGCCTGCGGCCGCACCCACCGCGTGTTCAAGGGCGGGATTCAGGGCAGGATTGACCATATTACAAAGGTTAAAGGGGTGCTGTTCAGTCCTGTCACGGTGGAAGAGGCCGTGCGCAGTATGGGTCAACTGGGTAGCGAGTATGAATTAATCGTGGAAAAGAACGGGGACGTCGACAAGATCACTTTAAAATACGAGCTGGCGCCTGGTTGCGAGGGAAAGGAAAGGGAAGTGGAGGCCGAATTGGCCACATTGCTGAGATTAAAGACCAACCTCAATTTTATTTATGAAAGTCATCCCTATGGTTCCCTGCCCAGGTATCAAGTTAAAGCCAAACGTTTCAAAGATCTCAGGAATTAATGCAGGAGGGTGGCGACACGTTTTGCTGGATAAAACAAAGATACGCGAAATGGCGGATATCATTGCCGGCATTAAAAAGGAAGCGGAAAACTTAAAAGAGTTGGGCAGTGCCTGCGGTATTAAATGTGTTGAAATGAACGTTGTCAGGATGTCGGCCATGATAAAAATGCTGGAACTTAACATCACTGACGCCGCCGATGTCCTGGAAGCCTAACGGCAAGGCAAGGTTTTTTTGTAATTCAGCGTATTGTTATATTTAACGGATTTCTGGAGATAGCAGGAATCCGTTAAATTATTTGGGGCCTCTGGCCGTAGTCCCGGGTGTTTTAAACAGTCGGTATGGATAATACAGATAACAGCCCCGGCATTATTGATAATAATGCGCTGAAGAACTTATGCCTGTTTTCTTCCGCCCCGGGGAAATGCAGCTGCCCTGGCGGCACGTTGTCCCCCGCGCCGGCTATGGAACGCGGAGTGTTCCACCCCGGGATGGGCACGAGGGTGTTGCAAGGACCTCTGTTCAGGGATCGTACTTGCCAAGGGATGATGTCAGGTAAGAGTATCTTAATAACTTGTTAATTAATTGTTAAACTATTGCAGTTAATATATTATAGTGTAGATGACATAGGATTCTTGCAGCAAATTATGCAAATAACCCTTCATACCTGCTGCGGGTGCAATCTGCAAAACGGGTATTTTTTTACTTGAACCCCGGGTGAATAGGGTTGCGGGTTTTTAAAAGCAAGGAATAGACCCTCTTACGTATGCTTTGCGCAATTCTTTTAAAAAGAAAGAGGTGTTCAACAGATGGGCTATCTTTTCACGCAAGACGGTATTAATGCTGTGCTGGAGCGATGGGCGGACGACTATCTGATTTACGCTCCGGTGCGAATGGCGGGAGGCGGCGCATTTTCGGATACCGACTCTATCCGGTACGGGCAGGTGCGCAGGGTTGAAGAAATCGTTTTCGACCAGAAATCAAATTACTCCTTCAAGGAAATCCTGCTGCCGCTTTCCCAAACACTTTTTTTCTTTACGGAAGATGAAGTCAAAGAGGCGGAGGCCTCCCCGAAAGGGGCGATTATCCTGTTGCGCAGTTGCGATCTGCACGGGGTGAAGCGGCTGGACGAGATCTACCTGAAAAATGGTTTTGAGGATTTCTTCTACCAGAGACTGCGCAGCAACGTGAAGTTTGTTCTGCTGGGCTGCCAAAAAGCTTTTGACAACTGTTTCTGTGTCGACATGCAAACCAACACTATTGATTCCTATGATGCGAGCCTGGAGCAAAGCGGGGATGGTTATGTCCTGGACAATCGCTGCGCCGGCTGGGAACCCTTGCTGGCCGAACATAGCTTAAAACAGCTGGATGTCCGGCCTTCCCATGTGACAGAAACCCGGGTGCGGGTGGAAATCCCCGACGGACTGTCCATAGAAGTGGCGAAATCAAAAATATGGGACGAATACGACGGCCGGTGCATTAATTGCGGCAGATGCAACTTTGTCTGCCCTACGTGCACCTGTTTTACCATGCAGGATATTTTTTACACCGATAACGGCAAGGTTGGCGAGCGGCGCCGCGTGGCAGCCTCCTGCATGGTTGACGGCTACACCGATGTGGCCGGCGGAGGTTCCTACCGTAAAAAGAACGGAGAACGGATGCGTTTCAGGGTACTTCACAAGGTTTATGATTTTAAAGAGCGCTTTGGCTGCCATATGTGCGTTGGCTGCGGCAGATGCGATGATATCTGTCCGGAGTATATATCCTTTTCCCATTGCGTCAATAAACTGGGTGGCGCTCTAAAGGAGGTTAAAAACGGTGCTGCAAAATGAATACAGGCCTTTCCTCACTGAAATCAAGGAAATCGTCAAGCACACTGACATCGAATACACATTCCGGGTGACTTACGAAGGAGCGGTGAAACCGGGCCAGTTTTTTGAGGTTTCCATTCCCAAGTACGGTGAAGCGCCAATCTCCGTTTGCGGTATAAATGACGGCACGGTCGATCTTACCATCCGCCGCGTGGGCAAGGTGACAAATGAAATTTTCCAGCACCGGGCGGGGGACAGGCTGTTTTTGCGCGGCCCTTACGGCAATGGTTTTGAGGTGGAGAATTATAAGAACAAAGAACTGGTTATAGTTGCCGGCGGTACCGGTCTTTCGCCGGTACGCGGTGTTGTGGAGTATTTTGCGGAACATCCCCGGGAAGTAAAGGGGATGACCCTTATCGCCGGCTTCAAAACACCGCGGGACATCCTGTTTCAGGCCGATTTTGCCCGGTGGCGGGAGAAAATGCAAGTCATATTAACTGTGGATCAGGCGGAAGAAGGCTCAACACACCAGGTTGGCCTGGTAACCGAATATATCCCCAGGCTTGCGTTAAATAATGCCGGGAAGGCCGTGGCGGTGGTTGTGGGTCCGCCGGCAATGATGCGTTTTACAACGCTGGCGCTGCTAAAAGCAGGTTTTCGGGAAGAAAACATCTGGATTTCCCAGGAGCGAAAAATGTGCTGCGGAATCGGCAAATGCGGTCATTGCAAGGTTAATGATACCTACGTCTGCCTGGATGGACCGGTATTCAATTTTACCAAAAACCGCACGTTGATTGACTAGGGAAGGGGGTAAAAAGGTGGATATAAATACAAAACTGCTCAAGAAAAACGCCTTTCGCGTAACCAAAGTGCGGGGCGTTACGGCTTCCAGGGTCCGTGTTCCCGGCGGCCACCTGGATGCAAAATATTTGCCCCTGTTGCAAAATATCGCTGAAACATACGGTAACGGCACCCTGCATATAACAAACAGGCAGGGATTTGAAATACCGGGCATTGCCTTTGAGCACATGCCGGAAGTAAACGAGCTCCTGCAGCCGATTATTGAAGGACTGGACATTAATCAACAGGTGCCCGGGCAAGGCTATACCGCCGCCGGCACCAGAAATGTCATAGCTTGCGTGGGCAACCGCGTTTGCCCTTTCGCCTGTTACGACACAACGGCATTTGCCCAGCGCGTTGAAAAGGCCATTTTCCCCAATGATCTGCACTTTAAAATAGCGCTTACGGGCTGCCCCAATGATTGCGCCAAAGTGCGCATGCACGACTTCGGCATCATGGGCATGACCGAACCCCAGTATGATAAAGACCGCTGCGTCAATTGCGGCGCCTGTGTCAAGGCCTGCAAGAAGAAATCCGTGGGGGTTTTAAGTGAGGTTAATTACAAGGTGGAGCGTTACGCAGACAGATGTATTGGCTGCGGCGAGTGCGTCCTGGCCTGTCCTGTGGGCGCCTGGACCAGGGGTGGGCAGAAGCTGTACCGCTTGACGTTATTGGGCCGGACGGGGAAAAAGAACCCCCGTTTGGGTGAGGATTTCATCAAATGGGTGGATGAAGACAGCATCATCAAAATAATTCTAAACACTTACGAATACGTGGAAAGGTATATTGATCCCGCCGCGCCCGGCGGTAAAGAGCATATCGGCTACATCGTGGATCGCACGGGTTTTGAAGAATTTAAAAAATGGGCCCTAAAGGATGTTCAGCTGCCCAAAACCGCGGAGGTGTATACCCCGGTTTACTGGAAAGGTGTCAAGTATTAAAGCATCAGCCTGACCGGCAGGGGTTAATCCGGGAGACAGGCGGTCCTGGAAAGATTCTTGCCGGTTCCCGTTTTCTTTGACAATGAGGATCACAGCCGCTGATTTCCTGAATTTAAAAGGCCCCGGCAATCCCAATAAAATATTCCGATTCCCTTCGTATGTGATTTATTACCATCTGCACCACCGGATTGTTGCGAACGGCAGCGCTTGAAGCGGACAATTCGTCTAAAAGCTCAATGAATTTAAGGCTTTGCTCTATGGCATAACGTATAAACTGAACTATTCGCTGTTCCATAACACTATCTATAGCACATAACGCGCCTCCAAATCAGGGGCTATTTCCCGGATAACCACCGTATGCTCCGCTTCCTGCCGCTTCCAGAATTCAACCTCGTCCAATACCCTGAGCAGGGTTTTATAACCATAATAATATTGAATGTCAATCATTCCTTTCCGCCCGGGTTGTTATATGCCATAATATTCCTGTCGTGGCTAAATGTGCCGAAGGGTAAAATCAAGGTTAACCGGCAACCGGCCCGAATAATTTCCAACAACTGGGGCGCCGTGGTCATGGCTTCCCCGGAGGTGGCACGGAGTTCGGACCGCATCGCTTCCCCGTAACCTAAGTGGTGAATGTAAGATTTAAGCAGGGTGGAAAAGGGTCCTAAATTGAAGAAGATCTCAAGCGTTTCCCGATAAAGGGAACCCTTCCGGCCTGAATGAGCCCCCTTCACGAGGCGGGGAATTTTTGTTAGACTTAGATGAACAATACCCAAGGAGAGAAATAAATGTTTGAGGCAATACTGTTCGATCTTGATGGGACGCTTTTAGATGTGGATATGGGTGTTTTTTTTCAGTATTATTTTGGCAGTATGGGGGAATTTGCCACAGAAAAAGGATTTGGGGATCCCGATGAGCTGGTGAAGCTGGTTTCCCGGTGTACCTGGGACATGATCCGGGACCGCAGCGGCGCGAACACAAATATTGAAACTTTTATGAACGGGTTCCTGGCTGAGTGGCCCTGCCCGGAGGATCAGGCAACTGACTTCTTCAACGAATTTTACGCAACGAGATTTCCACTTTTGCAGCAGCACTGCAAGCCCTTTCCGGGAATAAGGGAAATGATGGCTAAATTATTTGAGCGTGAACAAAGGATTATTATCGCGACCCAGGCGATCTTCCCCCTGGAGCCCATCCTGAGCCGCCTGAATTGGGCGGGGGTGGGTGATTTCCCCTACGAATTGATAACATCATGCGAGCATATGCACTATTGCAAGCCTGCTGCAGATTATTATGCCGAAATTGTCCGGCGGGTGGGTGTGGATCCGGCTAAATGCTTAATGGTGGGCAATGATACAGAGGGGGATCTTTCGGCGGGCGCGCTGGGTATAAAAACTTTTCTTCTGGAGGAGCGTTTGATTGACAGGGGTAAAAGCCTCTACCGGCCGGACTGGCGCGGTAAATTCCCCGATCTTTATGATTTCATGAAGGGGATCTGCGGCTAAAGGGGTATGGTATGATTGACTGGCTTCAGCGGCCGTAATAGCACACCTTTCGACGCTTACTCCGACTCACTTCGTCTCCTGAAAAAGCTTTACCGCTTTTTGCTCAGGAGTTGGCTGAAGCAGGTTTTTTCTCCTTTTGGCCATGATGTGCGGGGTACCACCCTTCTTTTGATGTACGCGGTTGACACCCCATCCCGCCACGCCTTAAGGTGTGTGTGCACGCACATCCTGGTCAAAATACGACCAAAAAAGCAAGCAAAAAGGCTTCCGGTCAAAATCCCGGAAGCCTTGATACGTAAAGGTTTTTTGGTGTCGGAGACGGGACTTGTCCCGGATACCACACTTTTTCTTGCTCCAAATTTGCCATAAACATTGCTACGGGTTTTAAAGAATATACTTCTAAAATTATAGTGCCAATATCGAAATATCCGGGACAGCCAAGAGATAGAAATGGGCGGTTTTCCTCAGGTCGCAGTATATACGTTAAGAAGGAAATCCCTTTATCCAACTCACCTGGCGTCATTAAACAGGGAACACGAATTGAGGGCGTTATCACCATGACCTCCGGTAAAGGCATTAGAGAAGTGAGCGTTCTAATTAACAAGTATCCTTTGCAAAACGGCAGCAAAACAAATCAAAAGAACTGGCATAAAAAGAGGGGAACCGCTATAATATTACACAAGGATACTAGTGACGAATATAAGCGTGAAGTCCACTGGTATGAGTGCAAGAATATCGGTAAGGTTGATTTCAAGGTCAAAATGCCCAAAACAGGTGATGTAGAATGAAAATGAGGGGTAAGTTTATTGGGGAAAGTAACCAGCTTGGATGCATATTCGGAAAGGAATATTTAATTGTTGGCGAAGATAAAGAACTAGAATCCTACAACGTGATTGATGAGACTGGGGAGGATTACCTCTATGACAGAAATTTATTTGAAATAACAGAGGTTATTGCGGAGTAGTAGGGTAACTCAAAAAAGCATCGTTGAAATGATCGCTCTGAACAGGGCGGGTTTTTTATTGCCAAGAACAAGGAGGTATTTTTGTGGATCAGGATCAGGCGGAAGTAGAGGTATTTATCCCTGTTTCCAACAGGACCACGTCAAAGTCATAGAAAAAACGCAGTCACCCATTTAGACACTAATTCCAGAGCACGTTCACAATTCCAGCTTATCTTACGTAAAGCAGAAGCAATACACTTCACACCATTTAACCGCAATAAGCTTATAACAAGATTACGTATAGCAGCAAAAACACGGGGAGCAGAGCCAGTCCGGATTTGCGAGCGATCTTCATCAAAGGTCACATCACGCACCCAATGAAGACAATTTTCAATAGACCAATGGCCACGGATTGATTCCAGCAGGAACTCAGCGTCCGCCTTTTCTGGAATTAGGCTGGTTACCAGGAAAGCGACATCTTTTTTAAGGTTATTGCCATACAGGTCGGTAGTAGAACGGGATACCTTAATGAATTGAGCAGCATATGGAAAATTGGGTGTGAATATTCTTTAGTGTAAATAGCAATAATCATCCTAAGATTTGACAATAATATTATTGCAACATAAATCGGGCAACGCTGAGGAGCGACCCAACGCTTGCCGCGGCTTATACGGTTAACGGCGGTCTTTATTGCCCGCCGTTTTTAATTTCACCGGCAAGCCCTGAGCGGGTAAACCTCGGGAGTTTGAGGGCAGAGCCCTCAAGATCTTATGCCACAAACCTATCTGCAAAGAATATCATAATCTGGCTGTACGCCATTGCCCAGTCCCTTGATGGCATTGTCCATTTCTTCGTGATTTCCCTAGCCGAGAGGAAGACCACTTTCCGGATTGAGTCATTTTGACGTGGCCGTGGTTATACCCCTATTTGCAAAATGGCAGTTTAGCCAAACCTAAAAACACACGTACATAAAAATTATAAAATATCAAATCTAATTAACATATAGCGTTGCAGAAGAATTTTCTGTATTTAGAAAGTTCGCTAAAATATAGTAGGAGAATCAGAATAAAAAATCGAAATATACTAGAATTTCCTATGCATGGAGAGAAGACAATGAATGACAGTAAAATTGGACACAGACAAAGGTTACGCGATAAATTCACTGAGGACCCGTCAGCCCTGAATGAAACAGAATTACTTGAGCTAATGCTGACCTATGCGATACCCCGTAGGGATGTTAAACCACTAGCCACGGAACTAATCGTCAATTATGGCAGCCTATCCTCATTACTGGCGGCAGATACCAGTGATTTATGTAAAAATAAGGGGGTTAATGAATATACCGCTGCTTGTTTGAAATTAGTAGCATGGGTTGGAAATATTTATTCAGATGGTCAGAAAACTGTACTTTCGCCAATCAAAGATGCTGCAAAGGAATTTCAACCGGCTGACAATGCGGAACAGGCAGCAAAACCTGTAATTACACCCACTTTAGAAACCTCAGGGCCTTTGGTCGCGGAAGAAGGCACCCTTTTTGAAGCAGAACCTGGGATAAAACCTCCAGCCGGGAAATCTAAACAAAGCACGGTTAACATGTTTAGTAAGTCTCTGTTACGCGAAACTATTGATATATTGCCTCATATACCATATACCAAATCAATGGAAGATGTCCGTGCATTCCTTTTAAGTAATTTGCATTACAGCAGTGAGCAGACAAGAATGAGATTTATGAGTTATATAATCCGCAGGCTGTTTCCCTACGGGCAGGTAGACACGCCTATTTTTTTATTTTCACAAAAATATGCCGGCAGGCAAGAGCTGCGGGATGTGTGCTTTTACCGGTTTTGCAAGGCAGAGCCATTAATGCAGGATATAATTCAAAACTTGTTTATTCCCGAATATCGGAATGGTTCAGTCACAAGAAATGCTATACGCGCCTTTTTACAAAAGAGGTACCCTATGAAAAAAAGCTACGGCGATTGCGCCCAGGCTATCGTAGAAACACTTGTGGCGTCAGGTATAGCCAGAGCAGATCGAACAAAAATTACTTGCGTATACAGAGATATTCTATTGCCTTCCCTGGCTTTTATCCTGCACAGTGAGTTTCCCGCCGGTATGTATAATCTGAACGAAGTGGAAGGCTGTACTGCTTTTAAATGTTTATTCTGGCGGCAAAACCAGGTGAAGGAATCTCTCTACACGCTTCGCAATATGAACCTGATCCCCAAAATTTCTGAAATCGACAATATAAGCCAGATAACAATTTCTTTAAATCTGGACCAGGTGGCAGAAAGACTTGAGGGGGGGAACCCATTATAAAGACGGCGGATATAATAGAAACCCTGCAGTCTAAACTCTCAGTAGCCGTGGGCAGGCATTTGTATGGCATCCTGGGCAGCTATGCTGCTTTGGATAGATTCGCCGCTAAACTGTGTCAGGCTAAAATGCCCAATGGGGAGTTTTTTCCCAGCGCGGTATCAGTGAATCGGGGCATATTGAATTCCATCCCGGACGCCGAATTTAAAACGCTGGCAGAAAACGAGCCCCGCCGGCCCGAACCTACTATGACCCGTGTTGCCCAGGCTTTTGCTGCTTTTCTGAGGAGCGAACTGAACAAAAAAGACTTAATTGTTCTCACGGGCTTGGAACTAATATTTATTTATAATGTGGAGTTAAACCTCCTTCGGACTATGGCCACCGATAATAAGAGAGTGATCCTCCTGCTCCCCGGCAAAAGGGAACGGGGTGAAATAATCATGTACCTGGATTCCAGCCCCGGTGAATACAAATTACCCAGCAATTTATTGGCGGATAACCACTTATGGGAGGTGACAGGTTAGGGATGCCAAATAACGGTGATTTATTTTCCAACCGCAAGCCACTCGGGGAAATATGTGAAGTTCCCGAAAAAATAATATCAGTATACTCATTGGAGCAGCACATCTGGGCCGATTGTAATGCGCCTGAAGCCAGGAAAATCAGGAAACCGGAGATTCAGACCATCGAGGAGTTTCAGATCGACCCGGTGCGTCCATTTCTGAATGATATCCTGCGCAACATGGCGGCACCTTATAAACGGGAAAAGAAAGACAACCTCATCGGGCAGGGCTACTGGATTCAAGCTGAATTTGGCTCCGGTAAATCCCACCTGCTCTGCTTCCTGGCCTCACTGGCGTTAGGCAGTCAGGAAGCATGGGACATTATCAAAGCAAAAGAGCAAAAAGCTGGACGCGGGAAACGGGAGTCCATCTACCAGTTCTGGGAAGGCGGGCTGCAAGCCAAAAACACCAAAGGTAACCGGGGCATATTTGTAGTTGCCCGAACGCTGGTCGGCTCCGGGGGGGGTACCGTGGGCCGTACCGACAAGGGCAAGAGGTTATCGGAATATATATTGGATGCGGTCAAGGAACAATTACAACTGGAATTAGGAAAGAATCTTTCTCTATACCCGGTGGAATTATTGGCTGACCGTTTTTTGACAGAAGATCTAGACCGTTACCGCAAGGATCTGAAAAAATTCCTCAAAAATCCGAAATATTTTTCAGAAGACGAGTTTGAAGATGCGGATAATTTTATTCGCGATATTCAGGATAACAAATCGCCTGATTATAAGATGAGCTGCGGGAATAAATTGTGGCGGTTTTACACCGAGTTTCTCAAAGTGCAGCCCCAAATTCCCGCCGAAACTGAAGACATATTGAATCACGTAGTCGAAACCATTATGGCGGAAGGGTATACCGGGGTGCTTATCTTCCTGGACGAGATCTCCCTGTTTATGAAAGACCGGGATGAAATGCAGCGGGTTGATGATGAAAAAACCCTGGTGGTTCTGTCAAACAGGCTGGCTAAAGTTCACAATCTGCCGGTTTGGATAGTTTGCGCTGCCCAGCAGGCTATCGAGAGCAAGCCGGGGCAGGGAGTAAAAAACATCATTGCCGAAGAACGCTTGAAATTATATCCCCTCCTGCAGAATCCAAAGGATTACTACGACATTGTTCTGGCGCGGGTAAGGGAAATTAAGAATCCGGAAGCGATTAAAAATTATTATCTATATTACAAAAGAGGCTTCACCTGGCCCAACAGCATCGGCGAGCGGGAGTTTGCGCATTTCTTTCCCTTCTATATGCCGGCGGTGGAAGTGCTCAGGGATATTACACACGAGCTGACCACGGCCAGGTCAGCCATACATTTCATGCACCAGACCTTGAAACACCAGATCAAAATCAAGGGCAAAGAGTTGATCAGGCTGTGGGAATATTTTGACGAGGCTATGGAATATGAGGAAGACCCCAGTGGGGTGCACGCCGGTCTGGTGGCCATTAAAACCAAGAGGGAGAACGAGTACCGGGCTTATGAGTCCTGCCGCAACCAGATCAACGGATTGACCAAAGGCCAGCTCAAGGTGCACGGGCAAAAAGGGATCAGGATTGTGCAGACCTTGTTCCTTTACTACATTGCGCACAGAGATATCAACGGGCTCAGCGTGGAGAAGATTGCCAACTCAGTGATGATCGAAAGACAGCCGGACGCTACCCCTGAAGAGAATTTGCAGCATTATGAAACGCTCGCTGAAGCGCTCAAAAATGAGCTCCGGCAAATAGTGCAGTCCTTTGATGAAGATAAAAACCCCCTTTACCGTTTTGAACCGGTAGTAGTAGGTATAGACCCGCAGCGGGAGTTTTTTAAAGCCCGTGATGAAGCAGAGGGCAATGAGGCGATCCAGAAAGAATCATGGGAAGCTTTATTGTCAATTGAAGAGTGGCTGGTGCACACCCGCCAGATGAACATGGACCTGGCAGACGGGAACAAATCTTTCCTGGCTGGATTCGCGGGCGCCGCAAACGGGGTTATCATAGACATCCTGTGGCAAGGCCGCCACATATACGGGCGTATAGATATGGTTGATATAAACCGGATCGTGGCCGAGGGCACTCCTTTGACAGGGATATATTCTGACCAGGACGACCTGGATTTTGCCGTAATAATTGCCAGGCGGCCTGTTCAGGGAAAGACCCTGGATACACTTATGCAACGGGTAAAAGACAAGCGGATCTTGTTCTGGGTGCCGGATAATTTAAACCACGAGGAAAAATCTTTGCTGCTGGACTTTGCCGCTTATCGCAAGCTGGTCTACAGCTGGGAAGAAAAAGATACCGATGATGCGGTTACCATCATCAACTGGGTGGCCGGCAAGCTGAAAACCGAGATAGGCAAAATCTGCCGCCTGGTGCGTTCCAGCTACGGCCGGGGACGCATAGACGCCCTTAATAACACTTGCATGGATTTTAACATTGCCGGGGAATTGAAAGCGGTCCTTACCCCTCTGGTAGACCGGGTGCTCAGTAGTGTATATGTGTCAGCAGATATTAAGTTTGACCCGCCTTTTGAATTCCGCAAGGAGGAAGGAGTAAAACTTATTAACGGTATTGTCAAAACCGGCGCTATCCCTAAAGGGGCCAAGCCCAACCAAAACATCAGCGCGGCCCAGAATTTCGGCTACAGCCTCAGAGTGATGAAAAAAGGGCCTGAAAAAGCATTGAATACGGAAGACAATACCTATGTCGGGGATATCTGGCAGTTCATAGACGACCATCTGACCGAGGGCCAGGAAATGAAACTTGACACCTTATACAAGAATTTCATGGGGGTTGGCGGGCCAAAAGACTATGGATTAACCCGGAGAATGGTGCAGATATATTTGCTGTGCCTGGTCCAGCAGGGCCGGGTGCAGGTTAGCGTAGGTCCGCAGGCGGGGCTTTCCTGCCAGGTAATTGATTATTCAAATATCGCCGATATAGATTTCTCAGCTAAAGTGCTGGATAAGATGGAAAAGCTGCAGAAAGTGGCCAGACCGGAAAACTGGGAAGTATTACGCCCTTATCTTGAAAAAATAATGGAGAAAAGCATTCTGGCAGGACTTACTGATGAGCAGATTTCCCAGAAACGCCTGGAAATGAGGAACCTGTTTAAAATGGTGCGGGAGGAAGTCAGGCGCGCTTCCGAGAATGCAGCGGCATTATTTGAATGCCTGGATTTTGCCAACCCGTATGGTGAAGAGATGGAACAGGTCAGCAGGCTATATGCAACAGACCTCGAGGCGAGCAACGATATTGACCTGCTGCTGAGCGCCTTAAAAGATATATTTGGGTATCAGGCTTTTGATACTATGCGTCCTGACGAGGCCGAACTAAAAGACCTGGGTAACCGGCTGGCCTGTTACCAGAGCGTCTGCCAGCTGCTTAAGTACGAAACCGATCTTCGTGTGGGTCGCGCTTATGTACAACATATCCTGCCGGATTTTAAAGATCTGCAATTAGTTAAGCAGCAGCAGAAGTTGGTAGCGGAAAAAATGGCTGAATTTAATAAATATCTCGATGAAGAGATTAAATTAAGGAACGAGCTGATAGGACACAAACCACCCCTGCAGAACGAGGATGGGACGATTTTTAAGCTGATGCATGAATACCGATTGGTATATATCGCCATGCATGATAAAGCAACCCAGCGCTGCAACCATGCTCACCAGTCGATTGAAAGGTTAGTGACCGGGTCTGATTTTCAGGCTATTGTTGCTCTGGAAGGGATCACCGCCCTGCAGCCGGAGTTCAGTTCAACGCTGCATCAGCGACTGGAAAAGCTAGCAGATGGGGTCTTCCAGTGTGCCAATGACTCTAGGGCTTCGCTGGAGAAGCAACTCAAGGCTGGTCCTTTACACGAATGCGACCTCAGTTTCAGCAATTATGGGAGTATTATCGAGAAAGCTGAATCATCCCTGCGTCAGGCCGGTGAGATCTGGGAAAAGACTGTCAATGGTAAGCTGGAAGTATTCCTGAACCAGGCCATACAAGAAAAGCTGAAGCAGGGTAAAGACGAACCCATTATTGCCGCTTTACTGGCCTGTTCTACGGTAGAAGAAGTAAGGAAAATCTTGCTGCGAGAGGTTGCCGTTGATCCTGCGATTGTAGATACAATCAACCGTTTCTTAAAAAAGATTGTGGTTAAAGCAGTAAAAAAAGCTGATTTTAAGCCTTCCGTGACAGTAGTGGAGGAAGGTCAGATAGAGGATATAGTGCGGGAATTCCAAGAATTTCTGGCAAAGCAGTTCGCGGATATGGAGTCGGATGAGGATACTATACCTGTCTTGATGCTGGAGTAGGGGTAGAAGTTATGACATTATTGAATGATTGGATTAGAGATAAACTTGAAACGGTCCGGGGCTATGATCATGTTCTGGTCAGAGATCATTTTGGCCTTCTCAGCAGGGCTGACAGGCTCATCGACCAGTTTGGCAGCGAGGCAGCGTATGCGGTGGTGACCGGGGCCGCTAACCTCGCCTTCCGCATGTGTTATGAAACGGTGGTTGAGAGCGAAGCACAGCGTATAATGGTGGTTGACCGCACTCCCTTGAGCAGGCTGGGTAATATTAGCGCCAGTACCGCTCCCCCGTTATTCTACCCGGACTTTTTAAGTACGGTGTCCGAGGATGCCCGGATAAATCTTGATGTCCGCCAGTTTCTCAGGGACATAACCGGCGATCTGGATTGGCCTTCTTTGTGCAATGACCGGGGTTACGCCAGGCTGATCGTTGCCCACCTGGACGGGGTATTACGGGCGCATAAGAATCTAAGAAGGGCGAAAACGCAGGGTTTCACAGACCATGACTTTAAGACAGTTATTGCTTTTGCCGCATTAGGGCTGCCCGAACTGGCTTTCAAAAAGCTGCACAGTGAAGATTACTGGCGCATAGGGCTATTGGGCCACCAGACTATGAGAGACTTAGACCAGCTAACCGGCGAAGTAATGAAACCCATTAAACAGCAACTCCTGCAGGCGCCTGTTCCATTTTGCTGGTTTGTCGACCAGGACGCGGAGATGGTGGTAGTGGGATTCTACCTGTCCACAATACTGGCCCAGCACACCGATAAATGGGACTTGCTCCTGGCTAATATTGACCCCGCCCTGTCCGGCTTTAAACAAGTGGAGGAAAAAATCCTGACTGAAACCACCCCCGGCTTGATTAAGCTCGATCTGCACCAGGCGAAAAGAGATGTGCAGGAGGTGGAGGAAAGTCTGGATCAGGAAGATCTTGACCTGCTGCTGGTGAAAGAGTTGCGCATTGATACCCCCGCCGGCTTTATATCAATTATCGAGAAGGAAAAATATTCAAACCTTTTTCGTTCCCTGGCCCTGCTTATGGCTTTAGACGACTGTCTGAGTGAGAAACCTACCCCGGACGCGATCAAGAGGCTTAAGGAGCAACTGTACAACGCTGACAGAAGTGATTGTTTCGCGGATTTCTGGCAGTCAGAATCCTGGGCCAGGTTAAGCGAGGCTTATAAGCTGGCTGCGGAAATTCATCGTTTGTGCCGGCAATTACTCAGCATGCTTAAGAATATCAAGGTCAAAAAACCTGAGCAACTGGGTTTTAAATATTACTGGCAGCAGTGGAACCAGCAGAAATTAAACCGGCTGGAGTATTACCTGTCATCACTGGAGCGGCTGCTGGATACAGGTATCATATTACCCAGATCTGACCAAGAATTGCCTGAATTATTTTCCCAGGCCCTGTCCAGGATGCGAAAGAGGGTAAGGACTATCAGCGACGAGGTGCATCACCAGTTGGACATGGTCAACTGGTACTTTCAGGATCTGGTAGCCCTGCAATATGCCTCCTGGGTGGACGGCAAAGACGAAGTTGTTTTGACCAGCCAGTTCATCAGCAGATGCCTCAAACCACACTGGGATCCCCAAAATGAAAAAGCAGTAATATTTATATTTGACGGCATGCGTTATGATATCTGGGAAGAATTGCTCTGCCCGGCACTGGCGGAAAAGCTTGAGCTGCTGCAGGATTATCCAGCTGTCTCCATCCTGCCGACCGAGACTCAGCTAACTCGCAAAGCGATCAGCGCGGGAACATTCCCTGACCAGTTCGATACTAAGAGCGGCGAGGACAAACTGCTGAAAGAAGGCTTGGGCCGGGAGATGGGAGTAAGCCAGGACGTTGAAGTGATTAACCCGGACGGACACGGGACCGGGGAGACTGTCCATTACCGCTGCGGCCAACTTGACGTGTATATTTTTGAACTATGTGATGTGGAGCTGCACGGGATTCACATGAAGAAACTGGGTGATGGCCGGGAGGTACCCGCCCGCCCTCTGGCATTCATTTACCAGCAGCTCATTAAAAATATTTTGGACCATGAAGTAATGGCGATCATGAGATCACTTGAACCTGGTACAAAGGTTTTTATCACTGCCGACCACGGCTTTGTCCGGTTGGGCAGGCGGCCTGTCTGGTTTAATGATGGTGACCTGAACGAACAGTTTGACTGCAGCTACCAGAATACCATGCTCAAGGTTAATTTTGATCAGTTGAATCTTAAGAAAGAACTCAAGGCTAATATGGTCGCTTTTTCTCCTCAGGAATTGCGGCTGCCATCCAGGGAGAAACGCTTTGTAAAAGCCCAGGGGCAGCTTATGGAAAAGGAATACCGCAGCGTTGTCTTTCCGCGCCCGGGCTATTCGTTCAAACGGCAGGGTTCTCCCTACAATCCGGATGCTTACTCCCACGGAGGTATCTCTCTCCAGGAAATGATTATACCGATGGTGGTCATGCGGGTGAAAGCTGACACGGACAGCCTGATCGTTGCCGGACCCATTGTCGGGCCAACTGAGGTTTTGGAAGGGGAAGAGATTGAGGTAAGAGTGCAGCTGGAATACAAGGCGCCGGTTCTTTTTGGTTCTGAGATGCGGGTTGATGTGGATGCTTATTATACTCCAGTACCCGGCAAAAGCCCGGCTGAGCAGGTGGAACTGACCCACCAGGTGTTATATGTGGGGGCGAATAACAGTGAGATAATCTACCGGTTTAAGCCAGGCGCAAATGAAGCAACAAAGGAAGAGAGAATAGACGGGGTAATGAAAAGGCTGCTCACCATAGAATTGAAATACAAAGATGGCATACGTACAGTCCGGCAGAGCCTGAACCGTAGCTTTATGGTAAAGCTGAACTCTGAGCAGGTGATCCGCCGCGTGCCCACTCATTTAGGGAATATACTGGGACTTGCTCCTAAGAATATGAGGTGAAAACTATGCCCAGGAAGGTATCATATAACGCAAAGCAGGAAAGCATTTTCAAGAAAAAGATTGCTGCCATGCCGGAGGGCTATTACTCGGGAGATCAGCCCAACCCTAATTTGAGATTTTTTGTAGAGCAGCATCTGATGGTAAATCCCTTCAATCCGGAGACCGATGACTACGATATTCCGGCGTTTGACCGGCCGATCGATACGACCAAAGCCACGGCTATCTATAACATGCACACTTACTGGTCAAAAAAGCCCCATGACGCTATACGCCAGTACATACGGCACTATACCAACCCCGGTGATTTGGTGCTCGACCCTTTTTGCGGGTCGGGCGGGACGGCCCTGGCCGCGCTGATGGAAGGAAGAAAGGCTATTGCTATAGACCGCAGCCCGGCGGCTACCTTTATTACCAAAAACTACTGTACCCCGGTGGATGTGGAAGAGCTACGAGAGGCTTTTGAAGAATTGAAGGCGAAGGTAAAACCGGAAATAGATTGGCTTTATGAGACCAGGTGCGACCGCTGTGAGGGCAAGGCGACCACCAGCTACACTGTCTACTCACAGGTGTTCCAGTGCCCGCGTTGCCTACAGAAGGTACCTTTATTTGATTGCATTGAGGCAGAAGGGCGGACGCAGGCAGGCAAGGTGAAGAAAATAAAGACTTGTCCCCATTGCTATGAAAAGGGACAAAAAGAGGAGATTAAGACAACGGGGGATAAGTTTGGCGCCATACCCGTGCTGGTCAGCTACCAATGTGAAAGCGGTTGTAAACCAAAGCGGGATAGACGGCGGCACAACGACCCCGATCCGGTGAAAAGGGAATACTTTGAGCGGTATGACCTAGCTAAAATCGGGGAGATTGAAGGTAAAGCCATACCTCACTGGTACCCAACAGACAGAATGATGCATGCACCGGAAGACCAGGAATGCTGGGGGGTAAAATGGCGTGCGGGAACCAGCAACTTCCGTACGGTGGATGAACTTTTTACGAAGCGTAATCTTTGGTCATTGGCTGCAATAAAATATGGAATTGAAACTATTAATTATAATAAAACAATTAAGAATGCAATTTTGTTCAGCTGGAATTCAGTACTACTTAATGTGAGCCGCATGACGACGAATCGTGACCGTCTAGGTTTTTTAAAAGGAACGTATTATATTCCTCAGATATGCAGGTGCACTAACGTATGGGGTACGGTGGAAAATAAGTTCCTTATGATGTTGTCAGGATGGAAAGATGTATATAAATCTGAAAGATCTACCGAACTATCAATTAGCACAGAGAGTGTCACCCATATGAAATTGCCCAGCAATTCAATAGACTATATTTTTACTGATCCACCTTATGCGGATAAAGAACAGTATGGCGAACTAAACTTTATCTGGGAAGCATGGCTTGGATTAGATACTCACTGGCATGATGAAGAGATAATAGTTAATGAAGTCAGAGAAAAGACGGTTGATGATTGGAGAGAGATGATGTCTCAGGCTATGGCCGAGTGCTACCGAGTTCTGAAATCAGGGCGCTGGCTTTCTCTTTGCTACCATGATACCTCTGAAGGCACCTGGAAAATGGTGCAGGATATCATGGCGGAAGTAGGATTTATTTCTGATCAACTGGATTCTGTACTGTACATTGATACTAATCAAAAATCCTATAATCAAAAAACCGCTGATAAAGTAAATAAACGCGACCTGGTGATCAATTTTCGCAAACCCAAGCCGGGTGAAACGGATCGATTAATAGTTATAGATGAAAACGAGGACGCCACTACCTTTGCCCAAAAAGCACACGCCATCATCCGCGATTACCTTTTAACTCACCCAGGCAGCAGCAAGGATCGCATCTATGATGAGGTGGTCAGCCGCATGGTCCGCAGGGGGCAGATGGAAGCTCACAATTTTGATGAATTGTTAAAGCAGGTGGCCGATGAGGTGAAAAAACCAGCTCGCAAGAACCTGTTTGAATATGAGGACCCGGATTTATTTGGCACCCACGAAAGCAGCCACTGGTACCTCAAAGAAGGTGACCCGGTGTGGGAGGATGAATCAGAAATCGCCCGGGAAGACGCGGCAGCGAAAAAGCTGGAGCAGTTTATGAAGAAATGGCTTGAGGAGAACCCGCACAAAGAGGGCGTCCACTATTCAGACCTCTTTGAGCGCTACATCTATTATGCCGTTGAGGAGAAGCCCAGGCGGCAGCTTATTGATTGGTTGCCGGATTATTTCTATAAAACCCTGGAAGGCACTTACCGCTTGCCGGCCAATGACGAGGAGAGGATCGCCAAGGAGGAAGCCCGCCATTCCGGTCAGAACCGCCGCATCAAGTGCTATGTGTCTTACCTGGAAAACGGGCTGCCGGTGCCTGATAAGGAGAGGCCCTCCGATGCTACCCTGGCCGAATGGATCAGAACCTGCAAGCGTTCCGGCATGTATGCCCAGGGCAAGTACTTGTATGAGCAGGGCGGGCTGAACCTGGACAAGCTTTCTGAAGAGGCTGCTGTTAATGTGGAAGAGGACTACCTGGTCTGCGTCCGGTCTCTTTCTCGCGAGCAAACGAAGCAGAAACAGGCCAAACGCACCCGCAAAAAGGGAGGGGCATGATCATCGAGCTTAAAGAAATATTCCGCGGCAAAGTAGTCAATAAGGCTCATACTATCAATACCGGCGTGGATGAATTCCCCCGCTATGTGGTTGAATACCTGATTGATAATTATTGTGAAGAAGAGACTTTCCATAAAGATCTTGAAATGGTGGTCCGCCGGCTCAAGGAGAACTTTGTGCACGGCGCCGAAGCCGAGAAAATACGCCATCATATCAGGGAAAACCGCAGCCATTCGGTAATAGCCAACCTGGAAGCCCGGCTGGTGGAAACAGAAGACAAATACTGGGCCGGCATCCCGGCCATCAACGAGAACTATGTCAACATACCGGAGCCGATTGTCAACCAATACCCCATGCTGCTGTCGGGAGGCATGTGGGGCACCATTGACCTCACTTATGACGAAACAGAGGTTCACAATAAGAAAATAAGGCCGTTCAAGGTGACCGGCTTCACCCCCTTTCAGGTAAGTGTAATCAACCTGGACGAGTATATTTCCAAGCGGCAGGAATTTTCCACTGACGAATGGGTTGACGTATTGATCAATTCCTGCGGTCTCTCCCCGGAGAAAATGAGCAGGCGGCAGAAGCTCCTGTATCTAAGCCGTTGCATCCCGCTAGTAGAAAATAATGTTAACTTCATCGAGCTGGCCCCCAGGGAAACGGGGAAAACCTATCTCTACCGCAATATTTCCTACTACGCCCATGTGCTTTCGGGCGGCAAAGCCACCCCCGCGCAGCTATTTATCAACCTCAATAACGGCAAAATCGGCGAAGTGGGCACCAGGGACGCCGTAGTTTTTGATGAAATCGCCAACACCGATTTCAAGGATCCGAAGGCGCTGGTCAGCATTATACAGGGCTATATGCAGGACGCCAGGTTCAGCCGGGGCAAGAAAGAAATCCTGGCTTTTGCCAGTCTGGTCTTTGTGGGGAATATTGACGTGCAGGGCCAGTTGCCTCACGAAAAGTATTATCATCTTTTTGAGCCGCTGCCCGACTTTATGCAGGTAATTGCTTTTCTTGACCGGATTCATGGTTACCTGCCCGGGTGGGAAATACCCAAACTGGGTCCGGACAGCTATGCCAAAGATTATGGCTTTATAACCGATTATTTCTGTGAAATTATGCATGAATTGCGACGTATAGATTTACTCAGCAGTGTACGTAACCGCTTTGAGATCCTCGATCTGGGGAATACCACCCAGGGTGTGTCCGGCCGCGATCAGAGAGCTATAATGAAAACGAGCTCGGGTCTGCTCAAACTTATCTACCCGGATGGTCAGGTTACTGATGATGAATTGGAGGAAATCCTGGTCTTGTCCTGCGAATTGCGCCAGCGGGTGCGCGAGCAGCTGCACCTTATCGCTCAGGGAGAGTATGAACGCATAAAACTTGGAGTAAAGATCCTGCCTTCCGGAAAGCAAAGCGTCCCTCACCTGCCTGACGCGGAAAGGATCCAGAACGTGTCCCTGCCCCCCGAACCAAGTGTGGGTGAAGTAACCGGCCTGGCTGTTTCAGGAGATCACGGCTGCATAATGCGTTTTGAGATGCAGGCCACCCGCGGGCATGGGCGAATAGTGCCGCTGGGCTCCATACAGAGGGTGATGCGTGAGAGTATCGAAGCGGCGGCGCAGTACATCAAGGCTAATCACGATAAATTAGGCATCTCGTTAGAGTGGAGGCAAAACTATGACGTGGCTGTGCTGGCCACGTACATGGGTGTGTCCAAAGAAGGCCCCTCGGCTGGAGTTGCTATTGTTACTGGTATTGTATCAGCTCTGAAAGGCATACAGGTGCGCAACGATTTAGCCATGACCGGTGAGATCACCATTATGGGCAAGGTCCTACCTGTGGGGGGGATTCAACAGAAGGTAAGAGCAGCCTTTGACGCCGGCGTCAAGGAGGTCCTGCTGCCGGAAGAGAACCTGGACGAAGCCCTTCGTCTGCCCGCCTATGTGCTGGCAGCGGTAAAGCTCACTCCCATAAGCATGGTTGAAGAAGTCTTAAACATTGCGTTAACTTGAGGGGCAATTTAGAGAAAAAGCTTCTTGGGAAATCCAAATGTTATAAGAAATATAGAACGTGGTCTTATGAAAATTAAAAATTTGTTATATTCGGATATTTCATCTATAGTTATGAAAGTGACACTTGGGAACCGTGTAGCCATATATTGTGTTGGAGCGAGCATGCTGAAACAAACAATTGTTTTGATATTAATATCGCAACGCTCCAGATGTTTTAGTAACTCATCACGATCCCTATTAGGCAAAACCTACCCGCTGAAACGATTAAGTTGTTCAGCAATTTCGTTTGGAGTCTTAGCAAGTTTTAGGTTTTTACCTAAAAACGTGGATGTTTTCCTTGTGCCAGGCAATGGTGCGCTTCGCGCGGTTTTTGGTTTTTGCTCCTTTTGGCCAGGATGTGCGGGGTACCACCCTTCTTTTGATGTACGAGGTTGACACCCCATCCCGCCACGCATTAAGATGTGTGTGCACGCACATCCTGGTCAAAATACGTCCCAAAAAGCAAGCAAAAAAGCTTCCGGTCAAAATCCCGGAAGCCTTGATACGAAAGGGTTTTTTTGGTGTCGGAGGCGGGACTTGAACCCGCACGGTTACCCACACGCCCCTCAAACGTGCGCGTCTGCCTATTCCGCCACTCCGACATCACATTTAATTTTGAAATACCGGCAGGAACGGCTGGGATAACCATTTCTGCCTTCTTCGCAAGGGCTATTATATCAGACCTGTATTTCAAAAGCAAGTGTTAGTCTAGACCAATGCGTCAGTCCTGACCATTAAGCGGACCGCCAGTTGAGCCGGTTCCGACTTTGTGGGGTATACTCCCTACAAGCAAGCTAAACGGGCGGTGGTGTTTTCGCTGTTTTTTCAATTGGGATGTAACACGGGGCAGCGGATTAGACGGGGGTTCTTTGTGATTGGGGGAGGGGAGAGGGCTTGTACCCGCAAACTCACGTATGTTTTGCCGAGATGATTATAAAAGGACAGAGCGATGGGATTACCCTGGGCAGCATCCTGCCCGATATGCTCAACGGCAGGGGAATCAGCCACTATGAAGCGCACAGCAAAGGTTCGGAAATTTATTGCTTTCTTAAACGGCGCCAAACGCGCCTGGACTTCGGGGAAGCAGTTTTAACCCACGGCTTCGTTCCTAAAGGGCTTGATTATTACGGGGACGAAAAATACCTGGATTACGAAAAGGGATATTGCTTTGAAAAGGCCAGGTCCTTTATTTTAGATACTATTGAAGCGTGCAATATTCCTGTGGAAATGGGATGGTGGAAGAGCCACAACATTATAGAAATGGGTATAGAACTTCTTGTAAGCTCTACGGGTGATTACAGCGGCAGGATCAAGAGCGCCTTTGCCAACCGCATCCTTGTTTCCGAAATAGATGAAATTTTGAGTGAACTTTTGCCGGACGTGGATTTTGATCTCAACTGGCGTGTGCAGAGGTTTGCCGGATTGATTTATTTGGAGAAAGCGGGGGCGTCATCCCTTGCGGAAAAATACCGGCTTCAAATGCTGAATAAACACGGGATTGAAATTGACACCAAAAAAGTGGCATCTTTAATTGAGCGGGCGGCGGAAAGCGTGTACGATGAACTGCCCGGTTTCTTTAAAACCGTTGCCGGCCTGGTAAAGGGCAATATTGTTTCATTTCAGACCCGGGGTGTTAGTGCCTTAAAAACGAAATGGTAATAGGGGAAGTAATTGGAAAGCTTGCTTGAACCCCGCGGTCGGGTTTTAAGTGGGGTGTTATTTCGTGGAAATTATATTTTTGGAATGCGGATCGTGCTGATCATTCCCAGGGACAAAAGCAAACTCAAGGTAAGGGCGGCAGTTGCGCCGGGGATGACAATAACCAGTACGGCCAGTAAAGCGCCGGCAAAGGTAATGGGGATACCCGTAAAATAGGGGGTACTTTCTGAAACGTTGAATCTGGCCAGGCGAAGGGCGCCGCACAGGGTAAAAAGACCGGCGCAGATCAGGCCGGGGGCATTGAGGCTGTTGTTTAAAGCGGTGACGTATAGTAATGTAGCCGGGGCAACACCAAAGGAAACAAGGTCGGCCAGGGAGTCGAACTCCCCGCCGAAGGGCGAAACCGCTTTGCAGCGGCGGGCCAACAACCCGTCAAAACGGTCCATTACGGCAGCTAATACTATTAAAATAACACTTTGCTTGTAGCTGCCGTTAAGTATGAAGGTAATTGCCGAAAAGCCCAGCAGCAGGTTGGCAGCCGTGCAGATATTGGGGAGAATGCCCAATCTGTTAACGTAAACGTTTTTTATTGTCCTGATCATCCTGACCATTATCATCACTAAAGGCGCCCGGCAGGATACCTATGATTGTCTCTCCTGCCTTCACCTTATCTCCTTTTTTCACTTGTATCTCCGTGCCGGCGGGCAGGAAAAGCTCGGCGCCCGAACCGAACTTGATAATGCCAATAATTTCTCCGCTTTCCAGCCATTTACCTTCATTAACCCAACACTTTATCCGGCGGGCGATAAAACCGGTGATCTGGCAGACCATGAGCTTGTAATCCCGGCTTTCCATTCCTATGAAGTTCTTCTCATTCAAGTCGGAGGCATGGCTTTTAAAAGCTGGTATAAACTTGCCCGGCCGGTAATGTCTGTATTTTACCTCCCCCTTAAGGGGCGAGCGGTTGATGTGGACATTAAGGATGGATAAAAAGATACTTACCCTGATTACTTTATCCTTGATATACTTTTTCTCGTAGGATTCCCCGAGATCCAGAATAACCCCGTCCGCCGGGGATAAAATCAGGTTGTCACCTACCGGAATGACTCGCCTGGGGTTGCGGAAAAAGTAGAGGATGAACAGAAACAGGGCCCCGGGGAGTATAGTGAGCAATGGGTTAACCAGGTAAAGGACGGGCGTCAGTAAGGCCGAAAATAATAAATAGGGCCAGGCAAGCCTGAGAGTAAGGGCGAACCTGTGCGCCGGGTTATCTTTTTGGTTAATGGCCACTTGTGCATAATCTCCTTTATTGTCTCCTTTTCCAGGAAGCTATGCCTGTATAGGTTTGATCTGGAATTAATCTCAGTTAATAATAACCCGTGGGGTTGGGCAATGCAAGAATAAAGGCGCCTGAATTAAAACAACCGGTTTATTAATAAACGGTAAGTTTACCACGGCCCGCGGGCATGGGTAAGTATGTTGTCTTTAGACCAGACGGGGAAAAGATATAACTTGAACAACCGTTTCCCGGGAATATTCCGGAGTGACATTATCACAGAATAAACACGCACCAGGTATTTCCTTTTGACATATGTTTATTTTTCACTTATACTCGTTAAGCCCCCGGGAAATAAAAAAAAGGGGCGACGTTAATGAGAATAAGGGAAATATGGAACAATCTGAAAATATGGAACAAACCTGGCGATTGGAAGAAAAGAATAGGTATGGGCGCGTTTCTGCTGCTGTTGCCGGCGAGCTTGCTGCTCCACCCGGTTGCAATATTTCAGAAGGTTTTGAAACCCGGTAAAAAGGAAGTGCGGGTTGTAAACAGCGACCAGGAGGTTAAAGCAGACCCGGGCCTTCAGGAAGGCCCGGTGACAGGAATAAATTATGAGCGGAAGCTTAACAGGCCGGGGAGTACCGTCGTGTCCAGGGGCGGGGCAGACCGTCAAAACGTCTACCTTCTGGCCCAGGTAATTGAGGGTGAAGCGGCGGACGAGCCTTACGAAGGTAAGGTGGGTGTTGGCGCCGTTATTCTGAACCGGACCGAAAGCGACGATTTTCCAAACACAATCCCGGGGGTTATCTTTGAGACCGACGCTTTCGAATCGGTAAGCAACGGTCAGTACAAAAGACCCTTGAGTGAGGAGTCCTTACAGGCCGCGGTTGATGCCCTGAACGGACAGGACCCCACAGGGGAATCCCTCTACTTCTGGAATCCGGTAACGGCCACCAGCCCGTGGGTCTGGTCCCGGCCAATAGTTACCCGGATCGGCGGACATGTCTTCGCCCATTAAAAAGACTTTCTCTTCCTAAAAGGGAGCGCTTTATAAAGCGCTTCCCTTGTTTTTACGGAGGGGTAATTATATTTTGCAGGTTGTAAACAATATTTCTTAAAAATTTACGGGTATTGGGGTATGCTATGTCAAAAAATTGGATTAAAATCAGGAAGAAGGAATGCCTTTACCGGAGTCAGAGCATTTTAAGTGTTAAGTAGACAGGTGACGGAGGTGAAAATATGAAAAACCAGCTTGCATGGTGGACAATCTGGTTTCTGATTATCGTTTTGTCCGCTTTTGTTGTTCCCTTTTCCTTTTTGTCCGGCATTACCAGAATAACCGGGGCATTTCTTTACTGGGGGGTATTTGCGCTAACCGCCATTATCAGCGTTGGAATTATAACCAGTAAATGGGGGACCGGTAAATGAAGGCTTCGTATATTTATCTGGCTGTTTTTGCTTACTTTTTGCTTGGAACAATTGTGGCCCTTTATGCCAAACGGGGCATGGTCAGGGGCGTTTCTGATTTCTTCATAGCCAACCGGACCATCGGCGGTTTTGTGGCGGCCCTTACTTACAGCGCTACAACCTACAGCGCTTTTATGCTGGTGGGACTGGCCGGATTGACCTATATCGGAGGCGTGGGCGCCTGGGGCTTCGAGCTGATTTATCTGTCAGGCCTGGTTTTGGTTGCCTTTTTCGGTCCCAGATTCTGGCTGGCCGGTAAGAAGTACAATTACATCACCCCCTCCGAGATGCTGGGTGACCGGTATCAAAGTAAAGGCCTGCAAATTGTCACCGCGGTAAGTTCCATTATTTTTTTGATCCCTTACAGCGCCGTGCAGCTGATTGGTATCGGAACTTTGATGAACGGGATGTCCGGAGGGGTCATCCCCTTTACGGCAGGTCTGATAATTGCCACCTTCATCGCCATACTCTGGGCCTACATGGGGGGGATGAGGGCTGTGGCCTGGACGGATTCTCTCCAGGCTCTGATTATGATTATTGTTTCCTCCATCTCGGTGTTATTTGTGGTTTACGGGTCCTTCGGGGGCTTCGGCGGGCTTTTTGCCTCCCTGGAAACCAGATACCCGGAGTGGCTGGCCGTCCCGGGTCCGGGTTATTTTAATCAGGCAGCCTTTGTGGCCCTCGCCCTGCCCTGGTTTTTCTTTTCCCTCTCCAATCCACAGGTCAGCCAGAGGCTTTTTATCCCGCGCTCCCTCGGCGCCATGCGGACAATGGTCATGGGATTTTTAGTGTTTGGTTTTATCTATACCTTTATTTCCATCATCTGGGGTTTTTCAGCCCGGCTGTTATTACCGGACCTGGCCAGCGGTGATTTGGCCACGCCCAGCCTGCTGGCTTTAAATATTATACCAACCTCTATTTCCCTGCTGGTTTTAATTGGGATCACGGCCGCGGCAATTTCCACCATCAACTCTATTATCCTCACCCTGTCTTCCATGGTATCCCAGGATATCCTGAAAATCATAAATCCGGTTATGGAGGAAAGCAGGCTTTTTACCCTGGGCAGGTTCTTTGTGCCGCTGTTTGCCATCGTAACGTTTTTGTTCGCCTCTTTGAAGCTGGGACTGATAGCCGTCCTTTCGGTGGCCTCCTCGGCGGGCCTGCTGGTGATTGTACCCGCCATCGTCGGGGCTTTTTTTTGGAAAAGGGGTACGGCGGCGGGGGCCATCACCAGCATCGTTATCGGCGGCATTGCGGCTTTCTGGTTCCAGTTTGGCGGGGTAAAGCCCCTGGGCTGGGGGCCGGGGGTCTGGAGCGGGATTATTTCGACGGCGCTCTTTATCATTGTCAGCCTGCTCACAACGCCACCGGAGGAAAAGGCCGAGGCCTTTATGTCTTACGTCAATGGTGCTTTAAGAGAGAATAAAGTTATTTGATTTTCTTGGAGGGTTGTTTGTGATTTCGGCCCGGCTTGAACTGTCGTTCCCCTGGCGGCGTCCCCGGGCCTTCCCCTTTAAACTTGATTATTGATCCCGCATTAAAACTCAGCGGTACAGAATATTGTAGATCCGGTAATACTGCAGCACCTTTTTTACATAAAGGCGGGTTTCCTCAAAGGGGATCCGTTCGATATCGCTGCCCTTGCCGCCGGCGGACAGGCTTGGGTCGGAGAGCCACTGTTTGACGTTGCCCCGCCCGCCGTTATATGCGGCCAGAAAAAGAACGGGGTCGTTGTTGAACTCTTTTTTCAGATCCGCAAGGTACCAGGCGCCCATCTTAATGCTGATTTCAGGCTCAAACAGCTGGTCGGGATGAAAGTTTTGCTCGCCCATTTGGCGGGCGATCCACTGACCCGTATCGGGCATAATCTGCATCAGCCCCCTGGCCCCCCTGGCGGAAACCGCCCGGCGGTCAAATCCGCTTTCAGCTTTCATGATGGCGGCCAGAAGCTCCGGGTCCAGTTCATTAAGGCCGGCATGGTATGTAGTTATGGCACGGTAGGGGAACGGGTAAAAAAAGCGGCCTACCGTGTCGAGGTTAAAAAGCAGGAGCGCTAAAAACAGGATAAAAAGAATTCTGCGTATCATTTTATAAGGATTGATCCTTCTGCGATAGACTTTGGCCATGTGATCACTCCGCTGTGAAGTTGGGTTTAATACCTTTATATGCCCTGCTTCACCCGGAAATGTCCTTTCAGCAAGTTTGACATGTGCATGTCCACCTGCCTGATTGTTTCCGCTTGCTCTCCGCTGTTGTCAATGACCCGGTGGGCGTATTTCAGCTTTTCCTCCTGGGGGAGCTGGGCGGCGATGCGCTGGCGAACCTCATCCGGGCTCAGGCCGTCTCTTTGGGTTAGCCGCTCCAGCTGCTTTTCCTCGCTAATTTTGACCACCCAGATCTCATCCGCGTTGTTATGTAAACCCACCTCGATTAAAAGCGCTGCGTCGATAACAAGTACTTCCGGACCGGGTGATGAGTTGTTTTGATCCTGGAATTCTTTGACCCTGCACCGGATAGACTCCTTGATCCGGGCATGGGTGATTTCGTTTAGAAGCGCCCTGGCCCGGGGGTCGGCAAAAACAAGTTCCCCGGTGGCCTTGCGGTCCAGTTCCCCATCTTCTCCCAGGATGCCCGGGCCGAAGTTGGCGACTAGTTCTTCTAAAGCCGGACTCCCTCGCCGCACCACTTCCCTGGCCACCTGGTCGGCATCGATTACTTCCGCGCCCAAATCTTTCAGCCGGCGGGACACGGTGCTTTTTCCGCTTCCTATATTTCCTGTTAGCCCTATGACAGGCATTGTGCTACCTCCGAGAATGTTTTTAAGGTTAATTCGCCTGTAAAAGTCTTGTTCCTTTAAAGAGCAATAAAAATTGCGACAACCGGACAACTGGTTGAGAACGACAGGGCCGTTTTAAAGGTTGTCCGGCACGGCGGGGGTAAGAAGTTGTATTTTAAATATACGGCTTTATTTTATGGCTAGTAAATCTTGTACAGGCCCAGCAGAATCAGGATGCACCCCGGCAGGGCGCCAACGTGCCGCCCCAATCCCCTGGCTGTAACGGAGCTGCCCAATACAATCCCCGCGTAGGCAAGCAGGAAATGACCAAGCCCCACAACCAGCGCGGTGAAGATTATGGAAGAGTTGAGCATGGAAACCGCAAACCCGGCGGCAAAGGCATCCATGGCCAGGGCCGTTCCCAGAAGGATCGCTTCCCGGGGGGAGATAGCGCCGGAGCTGTCCTGGTCGGCCCGGACCGGTTCTTTAAGGATCTGGATAACCAGGCCCAGGGGGCGGATGTGAATCCGGATCAGCCGGGTTACACCGCCCTCCCCATTCTTTTCTTTTTCGGCCTGTTCAGTCCGGCGGGTTTGAAAAAGCACCCAGATGCCGATAAGCAGGAGCAGGATCCCGCCCAAGCGGTGGGCCGCGGTTTCCGGGATATAGGGCAGAAGCATTTTCCCCCCTGCCATGGATATGCTAATCGCTGCTACGGAGATCAGGCTGATGATCAAAAGGGAAAGCGGGGGGACCTTAATTTGCCTGGCGCCGTAAGCCATACCTGCAACAAAGGAGTCAATATTGAGCGCCAGGGCGAAAAGAAAATACGAAAGCAGTTCCAATGCTCTTTGCCTCCCATGGATTAAGTGGTGCTTTTTGTTTAATCTATGGGGGCGGTAAAGTGTATGTTACTGCCAAACAATGGCTTAAATAGCTACGTGGCTTTCTGGCAGGCAGGACAGTAATAGGAGCTGCGCCCGCTCACCTTTTTTTTAACGATGATTTTGCCGCAGTTGCCGCAGGGCTGGCCTTCCCGGCTATAAACCCGCAGTTGTTCCTGGTAGCTGCCCGATTGCCCTTCACCATCAATATAATCTTTGATGGTTGTCCCCCTGTTTTCAATTCCTTCCTGAAGGACGTCCCTGATGGCGTGATAAAGGGAGGCTATTTCCCTGGGGGTTAAAGTTGTGGCCACACGTTCCGGGTTGATTTTAGCCCGGTGCAGGGCTTCGTCGGTGTAAATATTACCAAGGCCGGCTATAAAAGTTTGGTCTAAAAGCAAGGGTTTGATCCGGGCGTGGCGGCGGCGCAGTTCTTTTTTTAAGTAATCCCTGGTAAACTGGGGCTCCAGAGGTTCAACCCCCAGGTTTTTAAGGCAGGTGAGGCCATCCAGGGATGTATTGGGCACCAGCCACAGCTGCCCGAACTGACGGACATCTGTAAAGCGGAGCTCGGCCCCATTGCTTAAATTGAAGATAACGTGGGTGTGCCTGGCCGGGGGATCATCGTTTTCGCAGTAAACAAGGCTTCCGGTCATCCGCAGGTGGACCACCAGGGTGTAACGGTCGCTTAAACCCAGGATCAGGTGTTTACCGCGACGGCTGAGCTTGATAATTTTTTTACCTTCAATCTCCTTGATAAATTGTTCGGGTTCCGGGGTCTTTATAATCTTGGGCAGGTAAACCTGGGCGCCGCGGAATTTTAATCCGGTCAACTTGGGCTGGAGCGTTTGTCTTACGGTCTCCACTTCAGGAAGCTCCGGCATATCTTTCATCCCCTTAAATCTTTTTTACGTCGTACCAGTTTTTGCCTGACTTGAGATCGACAACAAGGGGTACATCCAGCGTCAATGCGTTTTCCATGCAGCGTTTGACCAATTCTTTCAATTGTTCGATTTCAATCGCCGGTGTATCAAAAATCAGCTCGTCGTGAACTTGTAGAATCATTTTTGCCTTCAGGCCGTGCTCGGCCAGCTCCCTTGAGATGTTGACCATGGCCAGCTTGATGATGTCCGCCGCGCTGCCCTGAATGGGGGTATTCATAGCGGTTCGTTCAGCCGCATTGCGCATAACCCGGTTGGGACTAAAGAGATCCGGCAGGTAGCGCCGCCTGTTTAAAAGCGTGGTCACGTATCCATTGGCCCGGGCTTCCTGAATGACACGGTCTATATAGGACTTGACCCCCGCATAACGGGCAAAGTAGTTCTCGATATAAAGCCTGGCTGTCTGCCGGCCCACCTTGATATCCCTGGCCAGGCCGAAATCGCTCAGGCCGTAAACGATACCAAAGTTGACCGCCTTGGCCCGGTCCCGCATTTCCCGGGTTACCTCCTCCAAAGGCGCCCCAAAAACCTCCGAAGCCGTTCTGGTATGAATATCCTCACCCTCCCGGAAGGCTTTGATTAAAACCGGGTCACCGCTGATATGGGCAAGAATACGCAGTTCAATTTGCGAGTAGTCTGCCGTCAACAGCAGGTTGTCATCCCTGGAAGGGGTAAAAAACTTGCGGATCAGGCGGCCTAGCTCCAGACGGATGGGGATGTTCTGCAGGTTGGGCTCGGAGCTGGACAACCTGCCGGTGGCGGTAACCGTCTGGTGGAAAGTGGTGTGGAGCCGCCCCGTCGCCGGGTTGACCAGGTCCTTGAGTCCGTCGGTATAGGTTGATTTAAGCTTCATCAACTGCCGGTACTCCAGAATTTTGGCCACCACCTCGTGGGAAGCTTCCAGTTCTTCCAGCACCCCGGCATCGGTGGAGTAGCCGGTTTTAGTTTTTTTCAGCACGGGAAGGTTTAAATCTTCGAACAACACCTTTCCCAGCTGCTTGGGTGAGTTAATGTTGAACTCCCGGCCGGCCAGGTTGTAAATTTCTTTTTCCAGTCCGGTTAGGAGGAGGCCCAGTTCCTCTGACATAGCTTCCAGTTGAAGCTTATCCACGGCCACCCCCTCTATTTCCATTTCCGCCAGGATCTGGACCAGAGGTATCTCAATGTCGTAATAAAGCCGGTCCTGCTCCTGGATTTTCAGCTTTTCACCCAAAAGGCGGGCCAGCTGCAGAATGCAGGAGGCTTTGGCGGGAAGCTCGCCCTGGCCCTTGGGCAGCATCTCGTTCAGGTGCTCCAGGGTAACATCTTCCAGGGCCTGGTTGGGTGCGGCCGGATTCAGCAGGTAAGAAGCAATCATGGTGTCAAAGGCAACGGGTTTAAACTTCAAACCAAGCAGGTGGCAAAGCCAGATCAGTTCCTTACCATTGTGGCAGTATTTTTTAATTGAGGGATCCTCGCAGATTGCTTTTAGCGTCTCATGCGCCTTGTTCCGGAAGTCATCGTTGCCGTCCGGCAATTGCAGGAAGCCGGATTCCAGATAATAGGCCCTGGATCCTTCCAGGGCAAAACCGGCGGCAAGGTTTCCTTCCAGGGCGGTGTCCGTAACGGCGGCAAGGGAAACGAAACCGGATTTCCGGACGGCCCGGAGGAACTGTTTCAACCTGGCCGGGGTATCCAGGCGCTGGAAGTCGACGGTATAGGGTTCCAGATCCGGTCCGGCCAGCGCCCTGGCAGCCGTTTTCCTGGCTGTTTTCCTCTCCCGGCCCCGCCCGTCCTGCCCCTTGCCCTCCACCCCGCTGCCCCGGTTGTCCTGGTAAATAGATTTAATCAGGGTCTTAAATTCAAGTTTTTTAAAGATTTCCAGGAGCTCTTTGTAGTCGGGCCCCTCCCAGACGCAGCAGGCCAGGTCGATTTCCAGCGGGATCTCGCGCTGGATGGTTACGAGCTGTTTGGACAGCTCGGCCTGCTCCCGGTTATTTTTTACCTGCTCGCCGGTACGTCCGGTTAATTCATCGGCAGCGGCCAGGATCTTTTCCAGACTTCCGTATTCCCTCAGCAGCCGTGCCGCAGTTTTTTCCCCGATGCCGGGTATACCCTTGATATTGTCGGAAGGATCCCCGGTCATACCCTTAAAGTCCGTATACTGGCGGGGGGTAATCCCGTATCTGTCCCAAACCTTCCCCTCGTCGTACTCATCCAGCTCGCTAATCCCCTTTTTGGTTAGCCGGACCCTGGTCAGCGGGGAAACCAGCTGAAGGGCGTCACGGTCGCCGGTTATGATTATACTGGGAATGCCCGCCAGTTCCGCTTTGGCGGAAAGGGCGCCGATGATGTCGTCGGCCTCATAACCATCCACTTCATAAGTTTGGATCCTGAGGGCGCTCAAAACGTCCTTCAGGATGGGAAACTGTGGCCGCAGGTCCTCCGGCGTGGGGCTGCGGGTGGCCTTGTAGTCCTGGTACTGATTGTGGCGGAAGGTGACCCGGCTCTTGTCGAAGGCAACTGTAATCCGGGCCGGTTGTTCCTGGGCAATAATTTTCAGGAGCATATTGGTAAAGCCGTAAACGGCATTGGTAACCAGACCCTGGCTGGTGGACAGGGGCGGGATGGCATGAAAAGCCCGGTGAACCAGGCTGTTTCCGTCAATAATAATCATGATTTCCTGGGGCATCTTATTTGCACCTTTCCTGGGGGGTTCCCGGGTTATTCTTTTCTATTATTTCACCACATTAACAAAAATACCTTCACCGGAAAACAAGAAAGCCCCCCGGGAAAAAAATGCAGGAATTTTTTTTAGGGGAGGCGAAGTACATAAAAAATACTTGAAGACTGGGGTGATCGGGCTGCGCAAAATACTGGTTATAGCACTGGCCCTGGTGTATACGTTTGTTTTCTGGAATGCCAAATCGCCGCTTTCCGCCGCAAGCGCGGAGATCGGACAGGACAACTTTGCCGAGGTGTTTAATTATATCGAGAACATTCATATCAGCAGCCCCGGCAGCGACATGTTGTACCGGGGGGCTATTGAGGGGCTCATTGATACCCTGGATGATCCTTTCACGGAATACCTGCCCCCGGAGGTATTTGAAGAATATACACACCAGCTGGACAGTACCTATGTGGGTGTAGGTATCGAAATCCTGCCCGGTGAAGGCTACCCCAGGATTTTGCAGGCCATGGATAATACCCCGGCCAAAATAGCCGGAATCGAACCGGGGGATTTGCTGATTAAGGTGGATGGGGCGGACGTGTACAACGAACCCCTGGACATGGTTGTACAAAGGGTGCGCGGCCCGGAGGGCACAACCGTTAAACTGACCATCCGGAGGGAAGGCCGGGGAGAATTGGTTTTCGATCTGGTCCGGAGCAGTATTAATACCCCCACCGTATACCAGGAGATGCTTGAAGGTGGAACAGGCTATCTCGGTGTTTTTAATTTTGGCGCCGGGACAGCCGGAGAGTTTAGAAACGCTTTAACCCAATTGGTTCAGGAGGGCGCTGTGCAACTAATCCTGGACCTTAGAAATAACCCGGGCGGGTACCTCCAGGCGGCGGTGCAGGTGGCCGGAAACTTTATCGAGCCGGGCGGGCTGGTTGTCAGTACCGTTGACAGGAACGGCGAGCGGACAGAGTACAGGACGGAGGAAACCCCTCTGTTCAAGGGCAGGAAGGTAGTGGCGCTGGTGGATGAATACAGCGCCAGCGCTGCGGAAATACTGGCAGGAGCCCTCCAGGATCATGGCGCTGCCGTCCTGATGGGCGGGCAGACCTTTGGCAAGGGTACTGTTCAGGGGGTGATTCCCCTGAAATCCGGCGGCGGTTTGAAAATTACCCAGGCCAGGTATCATACACCGAAGGACAGGGTTATCGATGGCCGGGGACTGACCCCCGACGTCCAGGTGCTCACCCCGGGTTTGCCTGTCGCAGCGGCCCAGCGCTATTTGGAGCAGCCGGAAAAGGTTTCCCTGAGCCTGGAACTGGACCAGCCGGAGGCTCTTGTTAACGGGTATTCTGTTGCGCTATTGCACCCGGCCATCCAGCGGCAGGGCGAAATTTACCTGCCTCTGCGTTTTGTGCTGGAGGCCTGCGGCTGGCGTGTGGATTGGCAGTACCGCGACGGAAGCATCAAGGCTGGCGGCCCCAATCTGGACGTGGTCTTTTATCCCGACGACGGGCGCGTTGTCTGCAACGGGCGCAGCAGGCCGGAAACAGTACAGCTGCTGGAAGAAAACGGGGCAGCTTACCTTCCTTCATCCGGCGCCGAAATTTTTGGCTTTATTTTGAAAATTGACGGTAATTATGTTAGCATTGAGAAATCATTTTGATTATGATATAAATAATCCTGAGTTTTAAGTCAAATGAAAAGCCCTGGCGACATAGCTATATATGGGAGGATATTTCAGATGCCCCGAACTGTGAAATTATGTCCATGCGGCAGCGGTAAGCCCTTTGAAACCTGCTGCCGGAACCGAAAAGTGGTCCATTGCCTGGAACAGGCCAGGTGGAGGAGAGCCAGCCAAACCCTGCGCCGCAACCTGGGCCTGTACGCTGACCGGCCTTCCTTTGCCTGGGATGCCGCCCAGGCTCAGGATCTCTACCTGGGCTGTCAGGACCAGCAGATGGGCGACGGCGAGGATAATTTTACCATGGAACGCTGTTTTGAGTGGTTCATTTTTGATTACAGGCTATGCAGCGGGAAGACAATCATAGAAACATTCAAAGAGGAAAACTGTAAAAGTCTGGACAGCTACGAATTAACCCTGGCCAGGGAATGGAGCAAGGCCCGTATTTCCCTCTACAAAGTTACGGGAGTTGTACCCGGCGAAGGGATTTTAATTAAGGATCTATTGGGCCACAGGGAAATCCAGGTGCATGATCTTAACGCGGCAACTGAAATTGATGTGGGTAGTGTTCTCTTTATGAGGGTCCTCAAGGTGGGCGAAGAATATGAATTCTCCACCAGCGGCCTGGCCCTGCCCGGTGAATGCACCGAAAGGCTGCTGGATCGCCTGAACGACGACCGTTGTTCGTACTACTTGCGAAAAAACGCAAAACTCCGCAGCTGGGGAAGCTATTTCAGGGAAAGGGCGCATGTGGTTAACGCCTTTGTCATGGAACTCGGTTTTTCCGGCGCCTGCACCAGTTGTACGGCCCGGGAGAAAGAGGAGCGCAGCACCATTCTGGCAGTTGATGATTGGCAGAGCGTCCTGGAAGATTTAAAACGCCTGGAATCCTTCCGGGTAATCCGGATTCTGGAGGACGCCTCGGGTGTATTCCGCCAGGCTACGGCAGCCCTGCTGGGCAAGCCGTACGGTTTTAGAACCTGTGACCTGCGTCCGGTTATTGGACTCCTTATTCTAACTCCGCGCTTTATGGTGTTGAACTCCAACACGCTCCCGGAAATGCAGGAAGGGAAAAAAATACTGGCTGAACTTTATGATCTGGTTGCTTCGAGTCATGACCCGAAAGGGGAACCAAACGGAATTGGGGCCGGGGAGTCCGGCTTTGATTTTCCGGAGATCCCCCTGGAGGGCCCGGGCTGGGAGCGGGAGGGATATGTGTGGCCTGCGCCCGGTTACGCCATTGTGGCAGGTGGAGTTGCGGACGGGCTCGTAGCGCTGGGATACACTCTGAAGCAGCAGAAAGGTGCGCTGAAACTCTGGTATGATTACTGCTCCCAGGAGCATCCCGCCATACGCAAGTCGGCGGTGTGGACTGCAGCGGTGATTTACGCCTTTACCCGCCTGGAAATGGGGAAAGGGCTCAAACAGCAGGAACTGGCAGGCCGTTACGGGGTGTCTCCTTCCACCATTTCCGCCCGGTTCAGGCTGCTTTGCCAGGCCCTTCAACTGGTAGCCTACGACAGGCGCTACTCCACCAAAAAACCCCGGGGTGGCCTTCAGGAAAACTGTCCTTTATTAAAGAGGGAAATCTGACGCGTCCAATAATGCCCTGCCTGCCCGGGCAGGTTGTTTTAACCGGGAATCCTTGTTTCCATGGAGGGTTTAGTTGGCTGAACTGATTGAAGCGGTATTAAGGGCAATAACAAATGCCATAGCCGCGATGGGCTACTGGGGTGTCGGTATCGGCATGGCTATTGAGAGCGCCAACATTCCCCTGCCCAGCGAAATTATCCTGCCTTTCGGGGGCTATCTTGTTTCCACGGGGCAGCTGGAATTTTACCGGGTGGTTTTGGCGGGGACTGCAGGCGGCACCGCCGGCTCCGCCCTTTCCTATTACCTGGGTCTCTGGGGCGGACGTCCCTTACTGGTCAGGTACGGGCGTTACTTCGGTTTTTCCCGGAAACACCTTGAGCTGGCTGACCGGTGGTTTGAGCGCTACGGCGAGGCCACTGTTTTTTTTACCAGGCTGATGCCCATCGTGCGCACCTTTATTTCCCTGCCTGCCGGTATTTCCGGTATGAATTTTAAAAAATTTCTGGTTTACACCTTTCTCGGTTCGCTGCCCTGGAGCCTGCTGCTTACTTATGTGGGGCTCAAGTTGGGGCAGAACTGGGAGGCTATCAAGCCCTGGTTCCACAGATTGGATCTGGTGGTGATCCTGGGTATTGCCGCTATTTTGCTCTACCTCTGGCGCAACCGCAAAAAGATTTTTTAAAAGCATACGGCAGTTGGGGGAGAAGGGAAATGCCCCCCGAATTCCCAAAAATATAAAAAAAGATGAAGCACCTTTATTGATCCGAATAGCTAAAGCCCGCCCCAGTGCGGGCTTTATGCGATCTGCGCCGGGAAAAAGCGGGAATAACTTCGAAAACATTAGAGATAATAGCAGTAGATGAAAGGAGGGTTGTTTTTGAAAAGGATTGAAAAACCGGCTGTTCTGGCCATTGTCCTGCTTATCGGTTTATTAACGGTTACCGGCTGCAACGCGCTTCGCAAACCCGTACCTGAAAACACGCCGGAAACACAGGTGCCGGCGCCTTCGGAACTTTCCCGGGAGCCAATGCCCACTGACTCCAAAGAGGTTGACAGGATGGCCACGGAACTGGCCAATGCGGCAGGCCGGGTGTCCGGGGTGAACGGCGCTACCGTAGTTATAGCGGGCACCACGGCCTTCGTGGGAGTTGACCAGAAGGCCGGCCTGGAGGAGAAAGAAACTGAACGAATTAAACGGGAAGTCAGTAATGAAGTGAAGGCGGCTGAACCCAGACTCACAGCTGTACACGTCAGCAGTGACCCCGACACTGTCACGCGATTGCGCCAGATTGCAAAGGGTATTGCCGAAGGGGAGCCCGTTTCTGCTTTTGATCAAGAACTGGCGGAAATTGTTAAAAGGATATCCCCGACAGCCAGGTAAAACAATAGCTCCGGGCAAAAAAACCGCATTTTTTGAAATGCGGTTTTTAACTTAATCGGCCAGGCCGGGGCCAAGTTTTAGCAGGGAGGAAATCGTAACCAATTGGTAACCTTCTCCGCGCAGTGCCCTGATGACTGCCGGAAGCGCTTCGGGAGTTTGGGAGGCTGTATCGCTGGCATTTAATAGTATGATTGAGCCGGGTTGGACGCCTTTAATAATGGTCTCAAGGATCTTATCCGGCCCCGGTGTCTGGATATCCAGGGAATCCAGGCTCCATTGGATAACCACGCAGTCCGGTTCTGCCGCTGCGGCCTGGCGTCCGGCGTCCCAGGCCCCCCCGGTTATTCTAAACAGTGCGGGAGAAATACCTGTTACCTCCCGGATGTCATCCCGGCTTTTGGCCAGTGAATCCTTAAATGGGGTGTCCCCTTTGGTCCGGGGTCCGGACAGGCCTTCCCCGCTGTTCCCTATTTCATGTCCTTCCCCGGCAATCCGCCGGGCCAGCTCCGGGTGATTCCTGGCCCAGGCGCCGTTGATGAAAAAGGTGGCCCGCACGTTTTCCCTTTTCAGGGTATCCAGAACCGGACCGGGGACCCTGTTGCCCCAATCGATATTAAAAGTCAGGGCCGCGGTTTTTTCAGTGGTTTTAATCCTGCAGATGACCCCGGGTACGGCGTCTTCCGGTTTTCCCGCGGGCTCCAACAATACGACGGTCATAAGTAACGCTGTTAATCCCAACAGCGAAACGGTGAGGATAAACTTGATTATTTTAGAGATATTAAAATAATAAACTTTCATAGCTGCACCCCGCCCAATCAGATCACCCACATTAATTGGTATGATCTACCAGATGATATGATCAATGGGAGCAGATTAGAACCCTTTAAGTTATTTTTATAAAGTTATTTTTGCGAACACCGGGAGGTTGACAAGATGATTTCAAAGTGGGAAAAATCTAAAAGTAGGACCCTGGCCGCAATTATTGTTTTACTCCTTTGTTTCCCCGGCGCTGCGGCGGCAGCGCCGCCTGCGATAACGGCCGGCGCCGCCGTCCTGATGGATGTGGACAGCGGGCAGATTTACTATGCCAGGAAGCACACGCAAAGAGCATACCCGGCCAGTTTGACCAAAATCATGACAGCGCTGGTGGCCCTGGAAAATGGTAACCCCGGCGATGTGGTAACGGTGCGGGGCGGGGCGGCGGCCATATCCATGGGTTCCATTATTGATTTAAGAAAAGGGGACAAAGTGACCCTGGACGAGCTCCTCAAGGCGGCGCTGATCTGCTCCGCCAATGATTCCACTGTCGCCATAGCAGAACATGTGGGGGGCAGCCACGAACGGTTCATCATGATGATGAATACCAAGGCGGCTGCCCTGGGTCTGTTCGGCACCCGGTTCAGAAACACCAACGGCTATCATGACCCCAATCATTACACCACCGCCTATGATCTGGCCCTGCTTACTAAATGTGCCCTGGGCAACCCAAGATTCAACGAATTGGTGCAGACCCGGGAAACAACAATGTACTGGGTTGAGCCACCTGACCGGGAGGAAAAATTGCGCAACAGCAACCGTCTGCTGTTCGACGGCTACGAGGGAATTGACGGTGTGAAAACGGGAACCACGCCCATAGCAGGCAACTGCCTGGTCGCCTCGGCCACCCGGGAAGGCCGCCGGCTCATAGCGGCAGCGCTTAACAGCAGCAACCGCTACGAAGACTGCATCCGTATGTTTGACTTTGGTTTTAAGGTGGTAAAGCCGGTAATTGCGGCCGGCGCGTCGGAAAAAATAGCCGATGTCGCCGTCACGGGGGGCTGCTGCCCGGAAGTGGAGGTTGTGGCCGAAAGAGACCTGGAAGTACGCCTGGATCCGGACGACCTGCCCAACCTGGAGAGAAAGGTGGAAGTTTCCGAAACGCTGCCGGCCCCGCTGAAAAAGGGACAGAAACTGGGCGAGGCCGTCTTCAGCCTGAACGGTCAGGAATTGGGGCGGGTTGGCCTGGTAGCCGGAAAGGATGTGCTGCGGACTGGGTGGCATCGGCAGGTGTGGGATAAAGTATTTAACTGAAAGCAGTTAAGCCAGGGTAGTTAAGTAAAAACAGTTTAATAAAAGCTGGTTAAGTATATCTTCCATTGCGCCGCCGGGGGGAGGGGTGACATCTTTTCAGAAATATTGCTGGGTGATATTGTCACGAATGAACACAGCCTTGCTGAAATAGCTTGACATCTGGCTGGCATTGGGGCATAATAAATAGTGCTGGCAGCTTAATGGGCGGGTAGTTCAGTGGGAGAACGTCTGCTTGACACGCAGAAGGTCGGAAGTTCAATTCTTCTCCCGCCCACCAGTAAAATCAAGCCCTCCGGGGATCGCCTTCAGGCGCCGGAGGGCTTTTTGGCGCCCGATTGGTGCCCGGCGCCGATCGTTTCTTGCCAGATATTTTGGTACGAACCATGGGGTTGTGTATTATGTGAATAACACGAACTTGTAGGTCGTACAATATTGGGGATGGTGATAAGTGCTAAAGGTATGTATTCTCCATTCGGAATTAATCAGAATCAACCCAGGTGTTCAGGACGGCCTCCAGTATCTTGAGCTTGCCCGGCGGCAATGCAGCTTTGTCGTATACCCGGCACACCACGGCTAAATATAAGCCACATTAATCACTTCTTTTCTGAATAAGTCATCTATTTTGCCCGTTTTATCCCCTTAATTTCAGCCTCCTGGTAAATTGAACGGACAGCTAAAACATTTATCACTTCGGAATGTTGGTTTAGCTTTTCGGCAATATTGTCAACTTTATTTTCTAATTTTATTGCCCTTGCTTCCAGCCTGTCGGTCTTTGTTTTAAGTTCGCTGATTTCGCCGGAAAGGAGGGCTACCTGATGGGAAAGGTTGTCCATACCGGCCTTGTGGGTCTCGGAAGAATGCTGCAGGGCGCCCAAAATAGCGCCATGTTCTTTTAACTGGGTTTGGATGATGTCGAATTTAGTGTTATGTTCATTTAGCTGGGTTTGGATGATGTCGAATTTACTGTTATGTTCCTCTAACTGGATTTGCATTGCACCAAGAATTTTAAGGATTTTTTCCTCGTTGGTCACGGTCATTCTCCTTTCGGTTCCAGGGTTTTGTGAAGTGGTGTTAAAGGACTACTTCTAGCACTTCAGTTATGCGGGGGTTTTTTCAGGGCTTGTCATACACCCGGTACCCTTAGGCGCGAACCCGGGGTTAAAGGGCGAAGACCCAAACGTTGTTTCCAAGGCGGCATGGATATATTGCAAAGAATAAAGGGATGCTTTTATATTGATGCTTAAGTTAAAAAGTTTGTAAGGTAGAATACCGGCCTGCTTGGCCGGACACTTACCTGTAACAGCGGCCCGTTCCTTAATAACGTAACCTTAACCGTAATTGCAGCCGTTCACCAGTTGTCTAACGGGCAGGTAACTACCGCGAACACAATTCACCTATAATTATAGCAAATCAAATATTTTCCTTGAAGTGCAAATTTTATCAAAATAAAAAAAGCAGCCGGTTTGCGGCTGCTTATCAATTCCCAGGCGGGTTTTTTAGCCCTTCCCGAAGGACCTGGGGAAAATTAATTCCCGCTTTTAACAATGGCAGACAACAACGGCAGGGTTGCACAGGACAACCGCTATTGGCGAAAAGATTAATTACCCGCAGGATATGAAGGGCTATAACCCGGTTTCTGATTATAAACTGATTGCGGCTGTTGAGGCAAGTGTCGAAGTCACTGGCGTCTTTTGCTTTCAAATTATGTCCGGGGTTAGTTTTCCGTGGTGTAAGATGCTGTCATAAATTATTATTGACAGAAGAACTATGACAATCCGTGGTCATTTTGGTAGAATATAATAAGATTGATATTTGCGAATTGATAAACTGTTTAACGTAAATGGGGTGATTCTATTGCATGAGTTGGTAGATAAAGTTACTATCGGCGGCCTGGTTCACGATCTTGGTAAGGTTTTGCACCGCGGAGCCGGTATGGACGGCCGGGCCCATAGCATCTCCGGTTGGGAGTGGATTAGTAAATATACTTCTGAGAAGGACATCCTGGATTGTATCAGGTACCACCACCACCAGGACCTCGAGGGAGCGGCTTTGGATGCGTCCAGCCCGGCTTACCTGGTATACCTGGCGGACAATATTGCCTCGGGTGTCGACCGCCGGCAAGTTGAGGGCGCGGCAACCGGCGGTTTTGACAGGGGCAGGCCTCTGGAGCCGGTTTACAATCTGCTGAACAACAATAACGGCAGCGCGGCCTATAAGGTAACCACCATCGGCGAAAAAATAAATTATCCGCTGGAGGTAAAAGACTATAATCCGGCCGCAGATTATAACCGGATTATTTCGGGCCTGCGCCAGGACTTACCCGGCGTCGACTTTCGGGGGGAGTACATCAATTCTATAATGGAACTGTGCGAGGCCTACTTGTCCTTCGTTCCTTCTTCCACTTACAGGGGCGAGGTCGCCGATATTTCACTTTATGACCATTCCAAAATAACCGCCGCCCTGGCGGCCGGTATGGCGCTGTATTTGGATTGTTGGCAAAGAAACGATTATAAAACCGAGCTGTTTACAAAAAGGCACGATTTCTACCAGGAAAAGGCCTTCTGCCTGTTCTCCTGTGATATTTCAGGAATCCAGCAGTTTATTTATACCATTTCTTCCAAGGGCGCTCTAAAAGGGCTTCGTTCCAGGTCCTTTTATCTGGAATTGCTGCTGGAAAACCTGGCTGACGAGATCCTGGGCGCCTGTTCGCTTTACCGCACCAATTTGTTGTATTCAGGCGGAGGACATGCCTATATTCTGCTGCCCAACACCCCCTCCGCCAGGGAGAGCGCGGCTGCGTCCGTTGCCGGCATCAACCGCAGGCTGATGGAATACTTTGGGGCCGGTTTGTTTGTTGCTTACGGTTTGCAGGAGTGTTCGGCCGCTCAGTTAATGAGCAAAACGGCAGAACCGGAGGACTACAGCAATATTTTCCGCAGCCTTGCCGCCCAAATTGCACAGTCCAAACTTAGGCGCTATTCCCCCGGGGAACTGCGGCAGTTAAACAATACAACCACGGACAAGGACGGACGCGAGTGCAGCGTCTGCGGGGTATCCAGTCGCCTGGTGGAAAGGGAGGAGGGCGCCTACTGCGGGATCTGCGCGGCCTTTACCGATATTTCCCAGCGCCTGATCAAACCGGAGGCGGTTTTTGTGGTGACCACAACGGAGTTAAAGGAGACGTCTTTGCCACTATTCTCCAGCCAGGGGGATCAGTTGTATTTCCAGGCCACGAAAGAGAAAAAAATAAAGGGGCTTCTTAAAAAAAGCCCGGAGCAGGTGGTGCGGGTTTACAGCAAAAACACCTACCGGACCGGCTTGGACCTGGCTACAAAATTGTGGTTGGGGGACTATGCCGCCACCAACCCGGAAGGAGATTTAAAAACCTTTGCCGAACTGGCTGACTCATCCCAGGGCATTGATAGGATTGGGGTGCTGCGGGCGGATGTGGATAACATGGGGACCGCCTTTGTCAGCGGCTTTGTAAGGGAAAACGCCATTCCAGACAAATATAAGTACCTTACCATTTCCCGCACCGCAGCCTTATCCCGCAGTTTGTCTATCTTTTTTAAATACTATCTCAATAATCTGTTAACCGGCGAAGGCGGATTCCACCTGCTGGCTCCCCCGGGACGGCGTAATCTAGTGGTGGTGTATTCCGGCGGCGACGATTTGTTCCTGGTTGGCGCCTGGAATGAGGTGCTTTCCGCAGCCGTAGACATCCGCAGGGCCTTTGCCCGCTACACCGGCAACACCCTTACCATGTCGGCAGGCTTTGCCATGTTTGAGCCCGGCTATCCCATTGCCAGGATGGCGGAGGAAACCGGTTGGTTGGAAAAGAGCGCCAAGGAGCACAGTCATCAGGGCGGCCTTAAAGATTCCATTTCCTTATTCGGCCTGGAAATGGACGTAAGGGAGCTAGTAGCCCGGCATACCTATGATTGGAATACCTTTGAAAACCGGGTGCTGGGTGAAAAGTACACGGTTTTGGACAGCATCTTTGCCGGCGGTGGGGACTACGGCGGCAGTTTTTTGTACAATATTTTGGATTTGCTGCGCCAGGCCGAGGAGGACAGGATTAATATCGCCCGCCTGGCCTATTTGCTGGCCAGAAGGGAGCCGGACAGAAAAGCCTCCGGGGATTTGAAAAAAAACTACAGCAATTTTGCCCGGTGCGTCTACCAATGGGCGCTTAACGAAAACACGCAGGACCGGCGGCAATTGATTACAGCAATAATGCTTTACACCTATTCCAAACGTGAAAAAAGGAGGAGCGGTCATGAATAATATGAAGGAGGCGTTCAGAAAGGCAGGTCATGAGGGCCAACGGACGCCGGATAAATCCCGGTCCGGGCGTCCCCAGGCGCCCTCAGCGAAGTTTTCGTTGAGGGATGACTATACTTTGCAAGCCGAGCAGGTGATCCGACAGCTAATGGAAACGCTGGGAAGAGATTACGCGTATTTTACCACAAGCAAAATCCGGAACATTCTGGCCCAGGTCAGTGAAATCTACAACGAAGTCATTAACGGTCCCGATGAAGCGCTGAGTGCGGGGCTGAAGAGCCGGATAGAGTACCTAAAAGTCCGCCTGGTTTACGAGTGCGGGCGGGAAAGAGTGGTCAAGCGGTTTGTGGAGAGGGCGGGCCTTCTTAATTTATTGAACAACATCGGGGACAGCAAGGAGAATTTCAAAAAATTTGCCCGGTACATGGAAGCTCTGGTGGCCTACCACCGCTTCCTGGGCGGCCAGGACTAGTAAAGGGGGAGAGGATATGTACGGTAAAATAATAATAAAATGCAAAATGACTGTTCTAACGGGTATGCACATCGGGGGTTCTTCGGCTTTTTCCGCTATCGGCGCGGTGGACAGCCCGGTCATGAGGGACCGTCTCATGGAGCCGATGCTGCCCGGATCCAGCCTTAAAGGCAAAATGCGCACATTACTGGCTAAATCAATCAAAAATCATTACATAACCCAGGAGTGCGACAGTGATCCCGATGAAATAACCCGTCTTTTTGGCTCGGCAGGCAATAGAAAACGGAACATTAACCCCAAGGCGTCCCGGCTGCAGTTTGCCGACGCGTTCTTGTTAAACGCCGGGGAGCTAAAAAATCGAGGCGGCATGACCGAGGTGAAGTTCGAAAACACCATTAGCCGGCTTACTGCTGTGGCTAACCCCCGACAAATCGAGAGGGTGGTGCGGGGGGCCGAATTCACCGTCAACATGATTTACGACATGGAGGAAGCAGGGGAATTAATAGACGACTTTGCCAACATCGCTAAAGGCCTGAAACTCCTGACGCTGGATTATCTGGGGGGACACGGTTCCCGGGGATACGGCAAAGTGGTTTTTACGGATTTTGAAATCGCGGTCAAAGAAGGGGAGTGCCCCCAGGACACCGGCGTTCTTTTAAATATTCTTAAGGAAGTGGAGGAATATGGAATACTTCCTTTACAAGCTTAACTTTTCCACTGCCCTGCATATCGGGAAGGACGCAGGCGCGGTTTCGCTGGACAGCAGCCGTATGGCCATCCATGCCGACACTCTTTTTGCCGCGCTGTGCTGCGAAGCGGCCGGGGATGAAAGGCTGGCCAGGCTGGTGGAGTGTTTTAGAGAGGGAACACTGACCATCTCGGACGCTCTACCATTCGCGGGAGAGGAGCTTTTTCTGCCCAGGCCGGTTTTGTACACCGGCAACAGCCGCCGGGAAGGCGACGCCGGTTTAAAGAAGGCCTTAAAGGATCTGGAATATATTCCGCTATCGTTCTTCGGGGAATATCTGAAAGGCCTGACCCGGACGGAAATTGATCCGGACAAGCTCAAAGTCAGTTTTGGCCAATCAGTTGTTGTGACCCGGGCGGCTCTGAAGGGCAACGAACAGCCTATGCCCTACCACCTGGCTGCCTGGCGGTTTGCCCCCGGCGCCGGGCTTTATCTCATAGTCCGCCGGAAGGGGGAAGCTGCGGGGCAGCTCCTGACTTCTTTACTTACCAGACTGGGTTTATCCGGGATCGGGGGCAAGCAATCCTCCGGCTGGGGAAAGTTTGAGGTCAGCCGGGGCGGCATGCCGCCGGAGTTGTTAAAACTGCTCCAAGATGAAGAAGCCCCCTACCAGATGCTGCTGGGTACCGCTTTGCCGCCGGACGAAGAGTTGGATCGGGCTTTGGAAAACAGTTGGTACTCCCTGGTCAGGCGGGGCGGTTTTGTCCGTTCAGCTACTTATGCCCCGGGGCAGCTTAAAAAACGCACGATTTACATGCTGGCTTCGGGTTCCTGCCTGCGCCGCAGGTTCAAAGGAGGGATGTTTGACTTGTCCGACAACGGCGCTCATCCCGTGTGGCGGTGCGGCAACAGTCTCTTTGTGGGGGTGAAACAGTGAAATACGGACATCTGGAAATACTGAACATTACCCTGCGGGCTCTGGCTCCTGTATTCATCGGTTCAGGCAGTCAACTGAATAAAAAAGAATATATATTCGATCCCCACAAGGGTATAGTCTATTTTCCTGATTTTCCGCGCCTGGTGGCTTTTCTTAAGAGCCGTTCTCTGCTGCGGGAATACCAGGAGTATCAGCTCCAGACACGCAACAATGATTTTCGGATATTTTTAGAACAAAACAAAGTAACCGAATCCGACTACCCCGCCTTTATCAGTTACAGTATAGAAGCCGGTGAGGCGGCTCATTCGCCCAGTTTCCGCGGAGTGCTTACTTTCATTAAAGATGCCCAAGGGTTCCCCTACATTCCCGGTTCCAGCGTTAAAGGGGCTATCCGCACGGCGCTGGCGGCCCGCATTTTAAAACAAGGCAACTGGGAAAGATCCAGACGGGAAATCGAAAGAGCCGACTACTCTGAGCGGCCGCGTAGATACCTGAACCGGGAAAGCGGCAATCTGGAGCAAAGAATCTTCCACCGCCTGGAATATAGGAACAGAAACGGTGAGCTCGTAAGAAGCGCTGTAAACGATTTGATGCAGGGCATCAGGCTCAGTGACAGTGTCCCTCTAAGCCCGGAAAACCTTATTTTGACCGGCAAGTACGACCGCAAGCCCGACGGCGCCGTGAATCCCCTTCCCATATTTAGGGAATCCCTGAGGCCTGGCAGCGAGGCCCGTCTGACCATGACCCTGGACCTGCCCATGTTGGCCAAGGAAGGCTTGAACGTGAGAAGTATTGAAGATGCCCTGCACGCTTTTTCCGACCAGCATTATGAGAATTTTGAGCAGTATTTTGCGGTGTTACACGATGACGCCCAGGTTGCGGCCCAAAAAGGGGTGGATCTTATCCTAGGGGGAGGCGCGGGGTATGTGTCCAAAACCATTACCTACAACCTTTTTCCGCAACGGGAGCAAGCGCTGGCGCTGGCCGGTAAAATAATGGTCAAGCAGTTTCCACCACGGCACGGCCATGCTAAAGATGTGAAAGGGTATAAAATAGCGCCCCACATGTTAAAGACAGCGATGTATAAGGGGCAATATTACCAGATGGGCAAATGCGAATTGTTTTTTGAAGAAGATGCGGGCAGAAAGAAAGGAAACCTCAAATAAGGATTTATGAAGACAAAACCGGCTAACCGCTGCCGCCTAAAGAGTTTGCACAAATTTAAAAAGAGCTGTCAACTAAACTATAAAAAAGAAGCCTAAAGGGAAGAAAAAATGCTGCAAAAAATTATTGTACGCTGCAAGTACGAAGAAGATATTGTGGCCAACTACAACTGGGGTTCACTCTTTCATGGTGTATTGCTGCATGCCTTGCCCCCGGAAATTGCGGATACCCTTCACCAAAGCCGGCTGCGGCCCTTTTCCCAGCATGTCATACCCCGGCACGGCAGGCAGTTAACCTGGATTATCGGTCTGTGGGGCGCCGATCTGGCTGATTATATTGTTCAGGCAGTAACGCCTATGAACCGGATTGAATTACAGCAAAAAGGAATTACCCTGGAAGTCGTGGAATTACAGCGGAACACCCAGAGTTTGCAGGACTATTTCAGCCGGTTTTTCACATCGGGCGCCCCTTGCCGGCGCTATGAAATTGAATTCCTAACGCCGTGCACGCACAAGCAGAACGGCGGTTACGCCTTATTTCCCAGCCCGGAGCTGATTATTAAAAGTATCATCAAGCGCTACGGAGCTTGTGTGCAGGATATATCCCTGCGGGACGAAGAAGCTGCCAGGGAAATGGTAAAGCATATCCGTATGGTCCGGTATACCTTGCATTCCAGTGTTTACTACCTGGAAAACACTAAAATCACTGGCTTTATGGGGCGCCTTACCCTCGTTATCAAGGGCCCCGAGCAACTGGCCAGACTGGCAGGCGCATTGCTCAGCTTTGCAGAATACTGCGGACTGGGGGTAAAAACAGCGTTAGGAATGGGAGCCGTAAGAATCAAGCAAATAAATTAGTGTCTGCGGCAGGAATTTTCACCAGGGAACAGGAAGCTAAAGTTGAAATATGCTCGCTTTAAAAATATTTTCGCCGGTGGTTTGAAGCTAAATTAGGCGTTTGCTCTTGCGGTGGTAGTTAACCACCGCCGCAAGGGTAAGATTTACACTGGGGAGACTTGAACGAACTAAGGGTTTTGTCCGGTCTTTAAAGTTAGTCGGTTTGCCCATCGTGGGGTTTATATCAGGTTGCCCGATGCTAAATTGAGCGCCGCGGTAAGCATGGTGGAGTAAGAACGAGAAACCGGGAAAAGAAGTAAGCTGGATATACTGGAGTTGAGGACATGTGGGCAATAATGGTAAATTTGCTTTTTGTTCCGCAAACTGCATTTTAAACGCAGGCGGGGCAAGGGTTGGCGTGGACAGGATTCAAAATAAAGGACCCCTTTAAGGGGACGGAAACCATACATGCTTCCGCTTTTCCTGGTTTTGGTAGTAATTCAAAATAAAGGACCCCTTTAAGGGGACGGAAACGGGTGATGGCCGCCGGGGTTGATCAGGCCCCGCGCCGAATTCAAAATAAAGGACCCCTTTAAGGGGACGGAAACGGCCGTCCGCGCCCGCGATAATGCGGGCTGAGCCGGTAATTCAAAATAAAGGACCCCTTTAAGGGGACGGAAACACGTCAACTCCTTCCTGTATGACGATCATAGTTCATTCAAAATAAAGGACCCCTTTAAGGGGACGGAAACAGCAGCCCGCCCAGGCCCCGTCCGCCCCAGGGCGGTATTCAAAATAAAGGACCCCTTTAAGGGGACGGAAACGTGTTGTCGCCTTCGTCCAGGAGGGCCGCGAAGCCATTCAAAATAAAGGACCCCTTTAAGGGGACGGAAACGACCATGGTTATTTTCATTGTCGGTTCCTCCTTTATTCAAAATAAAGGACCCCTTTAAGGGGACGGAAACTCGTACTATTCCCCGTCATGTTTCCAGTATAGACAAGATTCAAAATAAAGGACCCCTTTAAGGGGACGGAAACGCAGGCCAACTTTTGCGTTGACCTGCTGGCCATTTATTCAAAATAAAGGACCCCTTTAAGGGGACGGAAACGCTGTTTTTGGCGGGTTACGGCTCCCGCTTTTCCCATTCAAAATAAAGGACCCCTTTAAGGGGACGGAAACAAACCATCGTACATCTCATACCCGCCGTAGATGGCCATTCAAAATAAAGGACCCCTTTAAGGGGACGGAAACTAGATCTCGATCGCGCAAACCAGGAGTGGTTCGCCGTATTCAAAATAAAGGACCCCTTTAAGGGGACGGAAACGATGAGGGCCTTGTCAGCTTCCCCCCGCCCGGGGTGGATTCAAAATAAAGGACCCCTTTAAGGGGACGGAAACCGGCGTTGTACGCGAGCATCCATTTTTTCATTTATTCAAAATAAAGGACCCCTTTAAGGGGACGGAAACGTCATTATCCGACCAGACGCGGTCGGAATAACCTACATTCAAAATAAAGGACCCCTTTAAGGGGACGGAAACGCCTCCAGGACCTCATCCATCGGGAAGGTTTCCGATTCAAAATAAAGGACCCCTTTAAGGGGACGGAAACACCCCCTGCTACTATCTTACCGGAGGCCTTTTTCATCATTCAAAATAAAGGACCCCTTTAAGGGGACGGAAACTTGTACTGCTGCCGCTTGTCCGCTCCTCTGGTATTCAAAATAAAGGACCCCTTTAAGGGGACGGAAACCAGGGCTTGGGTAAGTTCTTCCCCGTCCTGCTGGCCCTATTCAAAATAAAGGACCCCTTTAAGGGGACGGAAACGGGTCCCCCGCCGGGTACTACCGGCTTAAGCCAGCCTGGATTCAAAATAAAGGACCCCTTTAAGGGGACGGAAACTTCCGGGGGCGCGGCGCTCAAGGGCAACGTCCCATTCAAAATAAAGGACCCCTTTAAGGGGACGGAAACGTGGGCGCCGGTTACCCGGCGATATAGTGCGGCTCCCTGCAATTCAAAATAAAGGACCCCTTTAAGGGGACGGAAACTAAACACACAGATCGGGCATTAGTCCCAGCGTGCCGATTCAAAATAAAGGACCCCTTTAAGGGGACGGAAACGAGGTTTCGCGCCCCGCGTTCTCCGGCCGTTGCCGATTCAAAATAAAGGACCCCTTTAAGGGGACGGAAACTTTGCCGTGGCCCCGGCCACGGCTAGCGTTACCCATTCAAAATAAAGGACCCCTTTAAGGGGACGGAAACGATTGACTGTTCACCCTCCAGCAACGCATCAATGCATTCAAAATAAAGGACCCCTTTAAGGGGACGGAAACGGGCCTTGGTAAGCTCATCCGTGTCCCGCTGGCCCTATTCAAAATAAAGGACCCCTTTAAGGGGACGGAAACTAGTACAGGCTGCCCCTTGCTACCACCCTACCGGATTCAAAATAAAGGACCCCTTTAAGGGGACGGAAACTCGCTGCGAGCTTGTCGATGATTCCGGACGCGCTATTCAAAATAAAGGACCCCTTTAAGGGGACGGAAACCCATATCGCCAGCCCGTTACCCAGGCCGGGAAGTCAATTCAAAATAAAGGACCCCTTTAAGGGGACGGAAACAGGGCTGACCCGGTGTTGTATGCGTCCAACATCCACTTTATTCAAAATAAAGGACCCCTTTAAGGGGACGGAAACTCTAAATCTCAGCCGCGCAAACCAGGAGCGGTTCACCGATTCAAAATAAAGGACCCCTTTAAGGGGACGGAAACGGGTGATATATGAGCTTTTGAGGGAGCCCGTTTTTAACATTCAAAATAAAGGACCCCTTTAAGGGGACGGAAACCCGTCAATGATCTTGTACGCCTCTCCGACGACATATTCAAAATAAAGGACCCCTTTAAGGGGACGGAAACCAAACCAGCAGTTTTGCTGGCCGCAGGGAAGGCCGCGCTCATTCAAAATAAAGGACCCCTTTAAGGGGACGGAAACAATCACAATACCGGTGTATATGGGGTTCGCCCACATTCAAAATAAAGGACCCCTTTAAGGGGACGGAAACTTTGGAAAAACTTGATGAATTTATACATTTTTACAATTCAAAATAAAGGACCCCTTTAAGGGGACGGAAACAATTCTTTTTGCTTCAAACCACTCCCAACAATAAATTCAAAATAAAGGACCCCTTTAAGGGGACGGAAACCGGGGGTCCGTTGGGCTACCATTCAGACAATCCAATTCAAAATAAAGGACCCCTTTAAGGGGACGGAAACGGGTCTGTCGTGAAGCTGAACAGCACGGGAGGTAAATCATTCAAAATAAAGGACCCCTTTAAGGGGACGGAAACTGATGCAGGAATCGGTTCCGCTCCACCGATCATTATTCAAAATAAAGGACCCCTTTAAGGGGACGGAAACCAGTTAGACGTTATCGAAAGAGCTATTGTGCTTTGGAATTCAAAATAAAGGACCCCTTTAAGGGGACGGAAACAAATAATAGCCATGCTTAAAACCTCCGTTTATTCAAAATAAAGGACCCCTTTAAGGGGACGGAAACCTGCCGGCAAGCGGCACCGTACCTGCCGGCAGGTACATTCAAAATAAAGGACCCCTTTAAGGGGACGGAAACGCGGAAGTGCTTTACCACTGCGGCCTTGTCTACCAGATTCAAAATAAAGGACCCCTTTAAGGGGACGGAAACAATTACCCGCTTGATGTAAATGCAGTGAGCGCACGCAATTCAAAATAAAGGACCCCTTTAAGGGGACGGAAACGTCATCGAAAGTGAACCGTAAAAGTCCCTCTGCGTTACAATTCAAAATAAAGGACCCCTTTAAGGGGACGGAAACACTTTCAGATATCCCAATGGTTTCAGCCAACTGCTATTCAAAATAAAGGACCCCTTTAAGGGGACGGAAACGTGAGGGATGAGCGCCGCGCCTGGTTTTTTTGCCGGATTCAAAATAAAGGACCCCTTTAAGGGGACGGAAACTGCTCGCTTCGCCCCCTCAATGACATCATCTAGCAAATTCAAAATAAAGGACCCCTTTAAGGGGACGGAAATAATTTGAGGAGGTGAAGTTGTGAGTTTTCTTTACATTTATGAGAGGGCAGCCAAAATCGGGGTTAGGAACAATTGTATCGTGGTAGAGAGCGAAAAAGAAAATTTAAAACGGACCCTACCTATTGAGGGAGTTGAGAACGTAATAATTTTCGGGGAGGCATCCCTAAGTTCCAGCTGTGTAAAACAATTAATGGAAAGGGACATTAATTTAACCTGGCTTTCCAGCAGGGGGAAGTTTTATGGCCGTCTGGAGTCCACGCGCAATGTTAATATTCACAGGCAAAGACGTCAATTTTCCTGCGGTGAGGATGATGTGTTTTGCCTTGTCCTGGCAAAGAAAATTGTCAATGCCAAGGTAAAAAACCAAATTACAATCCTGCGCCGCTATCAAAGGAGTCGGCTCATAACATCAGTAACCGGTATTGTTGACACTATGGGCAAGATCCTGCCCTTAATAGAACGGGCCGGCAGCAAAGAGGAGTTAATGGGACACGAGGGGATAGCTGCCAGGAACTACTATCAGGGCCTGGCTTCCTTGGTGGAGCCCGCATTCACTTTCAAAGGACGCAACCGGCGGCCACCCCGGGATCCCTTTAATTCCCTTTTGAGCTTTGCCTATACACTGCTGATGTATGATGTGTATACTGCCGCAGTGAACCGGGGGTTGAACCCCTATGCCAGCTTTTTGCACAGCATTAGAAAAGGCCATCCGGCTTTGTGCTCGGATCTAATGGAAGAATAGCGCGGCGTTTTAGCTGATTCGCTGGCTTTATATGTTACAAGCAAAGGTATAATTAAGCCTGGTCATTTTGAGAAACCCGGTCAGGATGGCGGGGTGTACTTGAATGCCGATGCATCTAAGGCTTATATTGCAGAATACGAGAAAAAAGTTCGCAGTAAATCCAATTATCTTAATTACGCTGATTACTCGGTTAGTTTTCGACGGGCATTAGAAATGCAATGCCAGTGTTTGGCTAAAGCCGTAGAAGAAGGGGATCCGGACATATACCAGCCGGTGCTTATTAGATGACACAGTTACAGTACACGAAGCGTATTTTTATTTGCGATGAGTTCATTGCGGAAGAGAGGCGAAAATATTTGATCGTGGTCATTTACGATATTGTTGACAATCGCCGCCGGGCTGCTTTTTCTAAATACCTGCTGGGCTTCGGCCTTCGGGTCCAGAAATCCGCCTTTGAATGCATTTTGCCGAACGCCAAATATGAAAAGCTGATTAGGGGAATACCCGGATTCATCGAGAAGGAAGATAAAATAAGGGTTTATAAGTTAACCAGCAACGCCGATATCAGAGCCTGGGGGGACGTGGATCTGGTGGAAGAGGAAGAGGTTGTAATAATATAGCCGCTGCGCGGTAATGCGGTAGGTGCGGGGTGGTTGGTCAGGTGAGCAGATGGGGGTTAAGGACCGGGCTGGTCGCTGTGTGGTAATGGCCGCAGGTAGGCATCGGAGGGGTTCAGGGTTCTTTTCGCCGGACTGGTAGTCAAAAGTTATCATTGTTTGCTTTAACGATAATTTCAAATGAATTGCAGCAATTTTTAAAATCGGCGGTGAATTCAAGTTTTCTATAGGAGGCGTGGCGTCGATGCCGAAGGTTTTATTCAGTACATTGGGGATGACCGACCCCATAAAAAATGATCACGACGGGCCTTTCTTACATATTTTAAGGCGCTATAAACCGCGCAAGGCCTATTTATTCATGACTAAAAGGGTCTGCGAACTGGCGGATTTAGATGACCGGTATCGCTTGCAGGCAGCCAAACTGTGCGCAAAAGAGGGATTTAGCTGTGAAATCATAGAGCTTCGTCACGAAGAAATAGAGAACCCCCAGCAATTTGACTTGTTTTACCCGATTTTTGAAAAGGATTTGGTTGATATTTATAACGACAACCCCGGTTGCCGGATTTTGCTTAACTTATCCTCCGGAACCCCGCAGATGAAATCCACCTGCCATTTAATCTCCTTGACCACGCCATTTCCGGTGATGCCTATTCAAGTTACCACTCCTAACGAGAAGGAAAACTACGGCTCGCCGGATTACGATTTAGAAAAAAGCTGGGAAAACAACTTGGACAACCATCCCGATTTAGAACCGAAGACCAGGGCCCACCAGGTAGAGGTGGAGAATCTGCGCTTCCAGTTTTTGCGGGAGGCTGCCCTGAGCAATGTCGAAGCTTACAACTATACTGCGGCTTTAAATATTTTAAACGGGGTGAGGGAATTTGTCCCGGATAACGTCATGTACTTATTACGGGCAGCCAGGCACCGCAAGAACATGGAACTTAACGAAGCGGAAAGGGTAAGCAAGCTGGTTTCCTATGTGCTGTCCCCGATTAAATTCGGCAGCGCTGAGGAAAAAGAGATCTTTGAATACCTGCTGTTACTGGATCTGCAGCAGAAAACAGGACAGCTTATGGATTTTACCCGGGGAATTTCACCCGCGTTGAGCAGGCTGTTTGAATTGTTTTTAGAGAAAAAATGCCGGAGGCGGGTAAGGAGGGACTACTGCAGGTGTGTTTTTGGGGATCCCAACCGTTGGAAAATTGTGCGGTTCAGGCTGGAGAAAAATGATCCCGCGCTGCTTGCCTTTTACGACAGAAGTTTTCCGACCCCATTTAAGGACGGGGATTTGTCATGCGCTTCACTTCTGCCGATGGTTGAATTTGATTGCGGGGCGGATGGGCGGCATCCCAATCCGGATATTTTAAAAAAGGCAAAGGTTATGCGCTGCGTGGAAGATAAGATTAGAAACAGGGCGGCGCACAGTATTACAGCTATTAAGGAAGAACAGTTCGGACAAGCGGCCGGTATTTCCAGCAAAAAGCTGTTAGACTGGATGAAAGGGCTCTTTAAATACACCTGTGCCAGCTATTTCCAATCAAGACCCGATGCCTGGGACAGCTATAATGAGATGAACGCGGAAATTGCCAGAAGATTAAAGGCCCCCGCCGGGGAGTAAACTTCGGGGCTTGGCCCAGGGCTGGGATAAGGAGACTGCCCCCGTGTTCCGCCCATACAGTGAAGCAGCATTTTTTGGCTGGCGCGCAAAATTACGCGTCAGTCCGGAGGTAATTTGATATTTAGTACCTGGTGAATAACCTTACTATTGGCGGCCTGATCTATGATTTGGTCGCTCTTTCAATATACTTTCGCCGGCTATTTCCATTCATGTCCGGGAGCCCAGGACAGATATAATCAAATGAACGCGGAGATTGTCGGAAAATTTAAAGCCCCTGCAGGCAGGACAACCTTTTAGAGGTGGTTAATATAACTATTTAGCCCAGACATACCATGTTTTGCTTGCCGGAATCCCGGCCTAAAATCTTTGGGGTGCTTTATGCTTGGGGGTGAATTAATTTCTGGCGGAAAAAAACCGTAAGGGGCGTCCGGGGAGTGGCGGATTACAACGGTAGCCGGTTTTGGGCGGGGAAAAGGCTGTTTTACGGGGTCCAAAACCCGAATGTTATCCAGAAGCGCTTAAAAGGCCGCAAAATTGGTGAAGTAGCATCGCCGGGTCTAAATGGAGATAATCATGATTTACTGGATAGAGGTCGCCGCGTTGACGGCGGCAAATTCAGGTTACCGCAAAGGGGTTAAACTAGATGAAATTTAAGGGAAATTTATTGTCGCTGTTGCTGTCCATGTCCTTCCTGGCAGCGTTAATCCTGATTTTTGCCGTCCCCACTTTTGCCTCCAGTGGCGCCTCCAGTGAAAACATCGCTGTATCTGTCTCCGGGGCCAGGGGCTTGCCCGGCGGATCCGGGTCAATTCCTCCCACCCCCGGGTACGAAATATCGTCTATACCCGTGGTTTCCGATAATGAAGCGGGCGCTATGGGCACCGTTAAACTTAGCGTGGCAGAGGGGCAATTAAAAGATGGCGATATGGTGTTTTTTCGCCTGCCAGACGGTCTGATTTGGTCCGGCAGCAGGCTGGAGGAGGATATCCCGATGACCGACTCCGACTGGACCCAATTCAGCAGTTTAAACGATAATGCCTACGGCCAACAGTTGGGCAATTATATTTTAGTTCCCCAAACGTTCAGCGGTGAAGATAATGCCTTGTATGATGTTGAACTGGAAGTAACCATGCTCAGCGAAAGGGAAATAAAGGTACAGGTTATTGGCGAACCTTCCTCCGGGAATTACGCCTGCCTTTTAATCTATCCCAAGTGTGTGTGGGTGAAAGAAGGTTTTTTTGGCAGAGTCAATCTGGAAGCCCGGGCGCCTGACACCTCCGGTTTCCCCGGCGGCATTATACCAATTGCTGATGTCAGCTACAACTGGGGTACGGTTAGTGTTAATCTCTTTAGCGTCGATACTTTCTGGAAAAATGACGAGGTTGCCTTTCGTGTAACCGAAGAATACGCTGGTTGCCTGAACCTAAAAAACGATTCCCTTGTCCTCAAACTGCCCAGTGGTTTTACCTGGTCCGACCTGTGTAAAGTTAAGACTGTCTACGGCGATAAAGATTTTGTCGAAAACGGTATTACGATTAAAGTTGACGAGGACAAGCTGAGCATGGACGTAACCAGTGAATCCGTATGGGCTACCTCCTTTGAATTTAAGGTCACCATCAATGTAGCCGACAGAGTTTTTGCCAGGCCTGGCGTCGTGATAGTGAGAGTTAGCGGCGCGAGCAATACCACCCCCTCCAAGTTGTGGGTGGGTGAATATAATCCTTATGATCAAAATGGGGATAAGGCCACCAATATTCTTGATCTTATTCTGGTCAACCAGCTAATAAATAAAACACCGGTGGGAGAAAACGAAAAAGCCGATGTGAATTACGACGGCAGGATCGATATCCTTGATTTGTTAACAGTTGCCCAGAATATCTTTTAACAAAGGGATTACCGGTAACATGCCCACAACGTTATAAGGGTTTGCAGGATTACTTTGTCCGCAAGGGAGTTAATGAAATGAAGTCAAGGATAAATCTATTGTTACTGCTTTTGACTGTGTCTTTTGTTGCAGTATTAATCCTAAACCCCGCCGCACCAGTCCAAGCGTATAATGAGTATAGGGCACTTTCAGCACCTATGCTTTCCGACAATGAAGCAGGCGCCTTGGGCGCCGTATTATGCGTGATGAGTCCGGGCTGCCTGAATAATGGGGATAGTGTGGTTTTCCGCCTGCCCTATGGTCTGGTCTGGTCAAGACAGGGTGAGAATGACACCCCGATGACTAATTCTGATTGGGTAAAGGACGGAAGCGATTTAGCCGGTAACTATTATGGTCAAAGGGGCGCCCTGGAAAACCCCGGCAACCATATTTTAGTTCCCCAAATGCTCGGCGGTGACGATAATGCCTTGTATGATGTTGAACTGGAAGTAACCATGCTCAGCGAAAGGGAAATCAGAGTGCAGATAATTGGCGAACCCTCACCCCAAGATGATGCCTTTATGTATATTCATCCCAAGTATGTGTGGGTGGGAGAGGGCTATTACGGTCAAGTGAATCTTGTTGCTGATGCCCCCCTCAACTCCGGCTTCCCGGATGGTACGATAACAATTGCCCATGTCAATGTCATTGGGGGGACAGTTAGTGTAAATGTCACCGGCGTTGATACTTTTAGAGATAAAGAAGAAATTACCCTTCGTATAACTGAGGCAGCCCACAGTGGTTTAATCGCAAAAAATGAATCCGTGAAACTGGAGCTGCCCAGTGGTTTTACCTGGTCTAACATGCAAAGCATTACGACAATCAAGGGTGACAAAGATTACGTAGATAGCTTTATTACAATCAGAACCAATGAAAATGAACTGATCATGGACGTAGGTGGAGTATCTGAAAGCGTTACAAGTATTGAATTCAAAGTCACAATCAATGCGGCCTACAAGGTTTTTGCCAGGCCGGGTGTCGTGATAGTGAAAGCAAGCGGCGCAAGCGATGTCAGTCCGTCCAGGTTATGGGCGGGTGAATATAACCCTTATGATTTGAATGAGGATGGCGACACAAATATCCTGGATCTCCTTTATTTGAGCCAACTAATTAATGACGGGTGCAATTATGAGGAAACTGATGTAAACTTTGATGGCAGGGTTGATCTCCTGGACTTATTAACAGTTGCCCAGAATATGTATTAATCACGGAACCAGGCTTGCCGGCCCTGTTCCGGGGTGACCATGGTTGTAAGGGACGAGCCGGGCAGGCGGCGCCCGGACTTTTTTTCGGGGTAAAAACGGGGACGTTTATTGACACCTCCGGCGGATTGTTCGCCGGTTGTTTTACTTGTATAGCTTTTCCGGTTCGGGTGTAGTCTAAAGTAAGGATTGCCGTTTCCCGAACGAGCGTGCCTGGGAGGAATTTCTGCAAGGATATAGAAGTATTTAAAGGGTGATTGCTTAGATGAAAAAGAATGCGGATAAAAAAGACAAAAAAACGGCGATAAGACTTACCTGGGAGATCTGGACAGTTGTCATTCTGGGCGTAATAATCTTTGCGCTTCCCATTTCTGTGAACCACAAGTACCTGCTGGCTATTCCGCTCTACGGTCTTTTCCTTTTTTTCTACTACCGGGCCAAAAAACGTTCCTCACAGGACTGACAGCGCTGCCGGAAGATCCGGTTTCCGGCTAAATTCCAGTTGCCGCTGCAGCGAGTTTTTTAAGTATTGGTAAAGGGTTGGGAGCATGACGGACAAACGACTCGAAGAAGGGAAAAAGCGTCTGGAAAAGGATGCCTTTGCCAGGCTGCTGGGCATCGAATTAACTGAGATAAAACCCGGCTATGCCTGTGCGACATTGAAGGTAACTCCGGATTTATTGAACGGGGAGGGTCTTACCCACGGCGGTACTATCTTCGGTCTGGCTGATTTGGTGTTCGCCGCCGCCAGTAATTCACACGGTACCCTGGCCCTGGCTCTGAATGTTAACATCAGCTTTTTAAAAGCCACCAGGGCGGGCGCCGTGCTTACCGCCGTTGCCCGGGAAGAAAGCCTTACCAGAAAAACCGGCCTGTACCGGCTGGAGGTCAGGGACGAAAAGGGCGAGCTGGTTGCCCTGGCGGAAGGACTGGCCTATCGCCGGTCTTAGCGCGTTTACCCCCAAAAGCAAAAGAACCCTGGTTGTACCGGGGCCCATCCATTTTAAAACAGGTTTTTATGAGGCGATAACGTGGACGGTTCTGCAACGTATGTTTACGGTACTGTGAGAGCGGGGTTGTTCGGGTGGATTACGGATCCCGATCACGGGTACGGTTCGATTGTATCAGCCGCCCGCCTGTTCACAATTACCAGGTTGCATCTTAACCGTCATAAAGCGCCTTAGTCCGCATATTTACGGTCCTGCATATTCACGGTCCGTGGCTTTGACGATCCCCAAATTGTTGATTAAGCCGCGCTCTTTCATTTTGACCCAGAACGGAAGGGCGTACTCGTAGATTTCACTTACGTGGATTTTTTCATACTTCGGCCGCAGCATTTTTAAAGCCTGCTTGCCCATGCCTTGTTGCCGGGGGTTCATCCCTATGGTCAGAACCCGGATTTCAAAAAAGTTGTTGTTCGTTTTGAAGCCGATAATCCTGACGCCCCTGCTGAATCTGTAAATTGTCGCCCGCTTGTCTCCATAATAGCCTTCAGTTTCCCGCATCTCATGGAGCGTGTACATATCCTCCCCCTCCATAGTATTAATATTAAGAATATTATAACAAAATAGGCCAAAAAGAACAATAGGCCCTGCGTCAACTGAAGGATAAATCCGGGATTCAGAATCCTGAATCCCGGATTCCCGGATTAAGCAAGGGATAAGCCAGGGGATTCCCGAATCCCAATATAAATCAGAATATAAAACAGGAAATTTTGCATCCCAGTTTCAATTTATCAGAGGATAAACTGGGGACTTTGAACGGGGGCGTGACAATGGATTTCGACTTGATCGTCGTGGGGGGCGGCCCGGCGGGTATGCTGGGGGCGGCAGCGGCGGGGGCAAAGGGACTCAGGGTTGTTCTCCTGGAAAAGAATGACAGGCTGGGTAAAAAGCTTTCCCTCACCGGCAATGGAAGGTGTAATGTTACCAATTACGGTGATTTCGAAGATTATCAAAGCCACATCGTAACCAATAGGAAATTTCTGTACAGTGCCCTCCGCGCCTTTGACAACCGCCGCCTCACCGGATTGCTCCGGGAGCTGGGGGTGAGAATCAGGGTGGAGGACAGGGGCAGGGTGTTCCCCGCCTCAAACAGCGCCGGGGACGTCATCAAGGCGCTGCAAAAACACCTGGAGCAGAACCGGGTGGAGGTACGGTTTTGTTCCGAAGTGGTTCGCGTCCTGGCCGGGGACGGACGTGTGCGGGGCGTACTGCTTGGGGATAACGTCGGAGTATCCGGCAGGAACGTTTTAATCGCCACGGGGGGCGCGTCATACAGGTATACGGGCTCAACCGGTGACGGCCACCGGATGGCCCGGGAATTGGGGCATAGGGTTGCAGGTCCCGTTCCCGCCCTTATCCCCCTGGTTACCTGCGAACCCTGGGTCGGAGGCCTGCAGGGGCTGTCCCTGCAAGACGTTATGGCCCGGGTGGAGGATGGGAAAAGGATTGTGGCGGAGGGGCGCGGCGACCTGCTGTTCACCCATTTTGGTGTTTCCGGCCCCGTTATCCTGGATCTCAGCAGTTTTTTGACCAGACAGCCACATTTCCCGCTGAATTTAAAGGTGGACTTGCTGCATGGTTTAACCGGCCCGCAGGTGGAGGAACGGCTGCAGCGGCTTTTTGCGGAAAACCCGGGCAAATCCCTTAAAAATGCCCTGGGCGCAAGCCGCCTGGCGCCCCAAAGGATGGTTCCCGTCCTGCTGGAGCTGTCGGGGACCGGGGGAGGCAAGCAGGTGGATCAGGTTAACCGGAAAGAGCGCGGGCTGCTGGCCCGAGTTATGAAAAATCTGGCTTTAACTGTTTTGGGGACCCGTCCGCTCAACGAGGCTATTGTAACCGGCGGCGGAATCGATGTCCGGGAAATCAACCCCTCTACACTGGAGTCTAAAATCATGGCGGGGTTGTACTTTGCCGGTGAAATTCTGGATACAGACGCCCTCACCGGGGGCTACAACCTGCAAATTGCTTTTTCCACCGGTTATTTGAGCGGGGTAAGCGCCGCCCGGGAGCGGTAGCTGTCTTTCCCGCTCGCAAGTGTCACTTTAGCCTTGCGTATTTGAACGGGTTCGACGCTACCGAAGTGCAGTGCTATCTCTTCCGATTACGGGGTTTTCCTTCAACTACCCGTATTTAAACGGGGTCAAAGCCGCCTGAAGCGGCGGCCTTTTCTGTCTTTCCCGCTCGCAAGTTTAGTTTAACCTGACGGATTGAGCGGATTCAGTACTACCAGGAAGCAGCGCCGCCCGGAAGCAGTGCGGAAAGAAGGGTATAAAGAAGGGTATATTGAAGTATGATCGGCCCCGGATTGTTTAAATATGGTTAAACCCTGGAAATAACCCTTGACTTATGCCGGATTAATCGCAATAATACTATTAGGACAAGCTTAATAACATGACCAAGGGGAGTAGCCGCCGGTTTAACCGGAGCAGGGCCGACAGTACGGTAGTAATACCCGGTCCCTGCAACCTTGAAATGGTGTGGCAAGACCTTCGTGTTTTCAAGGACGGAAAATACGAAGGTCTTTTATATTTCTGCCCTTCGCCTTTTCCTTCCAGTATGGTGTTTTAGCCAGGCATCCCTTTATTGAGGAGGTAAAAAAATTGTACCTGGATCTACTTATCCTGGCGGCAGGTTTGCTCGTAATCCTGGCCGGCGCCAATATCTTCACCAACGGCATAGAATGGCTGGGGAAGAGGCTGAACCTCTCCGAAGGCGCTGTGGGCAGCGTCCTGGCAGCGGTGGGGACGGCTATGCCGGAAACAATGGTGCCCTTGATCGCAATTTTGTTCGGGCCCGGCGGAAATGCCCACGAGGTGGGCATCGGGGCTATCCTGGGCGCGCCCTTTATGCTGAGCACACTGGCCTTTGGGGTCGTGGGCGTCTCCAAGATGGTGTACTGCCGCTCCGGGGAAGATCGTTCCATTAACTGCAAACATTCCATCCTGATGAGGGATTTGAGGTTTTTCCTTTTGTTTTACGCTGCCGCCGTAGCAGCCGCTTTTATTCCTTCCCACACGCTAAAAGTGCCGGTGGCCCTGGCCCTGGTGGCAGGGTACATCTACTACGTGAAGAAAACCCTTAGGGATGGGGACGATCTATCGGAGGCAGATTTACCGCCCCTCACTTTCTGGAGGAAGGATCTTGAGCCGCCCCTGGCCGTAATCCTGGTCCAAATCGGCTTCAGCCTGGCCTTGATTGCCGGCGGGGCGAACTTCTTCGTAGGCGCCCTGAGTGAGCTGGCTGCCAGCATCATGGTTCCGGCCCTGCTTCTTTCCCTGATTATAACGCCGGTTGCCACCGAGCTGCCGGAGAAATTTAACAGCGTTATCTGGGTCAAGGGGGGCAAGGACACCCTGGCTATGGGCAATATTACCGGGGCAATGGTTTTTCAAAGTTCGATTCTACCCATGATCGGTATTCTTTTCACCCCCTGGCAGCTGTCCCCCCTGGCAGCCCTCAGCGCCGGCCTGGCCATGCTGTCAAGTCTTATTGTTTATTTCTTCGTGAAGAAGCAAAGGGTGCTGAAACCCCTGGTTATGATGTACCCAGTGGCCATCTATGGTATATTCTTGTTTTTGGTTATTACCACCATCATTTAAACATTATATTTAGGAAGGGGGGTGACAGGCTGCAAACACAAGGCGGATGGACTAAAATAATACAGAACAGTTAAGACTTTAATATAGGAGGTATGATGATTGAATAATTTTAAGGTTTTTCTTTTAATGGGCCTGCTCTCGGTAATTCTGGTCCTGATTGGCGGCGCTGTAGGAGGCCGGTCCGGGGCGATGCTGTTCTTCTTGATTTCCCTCGGAATGAATTTCTTCAGTTATTATTTCAGCGACAAAGTCGCCATTTCCATGACCCGTTCCCAGCCGGTATCCGAAAAGGAAGCGCCGGAGCTTTACAACATTGTCCGCGGACTGACCCAGCGGGCCGGTCTTCCGATGCCCCGGCTTTACGTAACTCCCTCGCCCCAGCCCAATGCTTTTGCCACCGGAAGAAACCCGGCCAATTCAGCTGTGGCCGTCACTGAGGGGCTGCTGCATCTTTTGAACCGTACCGAACTGGAAGGGGTGCTGGCCCACGAACTGGCGCACATCAAAAACAGGGACGTCCTGGTGGGCACTGTTGCCGCCACCTTTGCCGGGGCTATAGCCATGCTGGCGAACATTATCCAGTGGGGCGCCATCTTCGGCATGGGGCGCGACGATGAAGAAGGGGGCGCGGGTTTTCTCGGCGCCATCCTGCTGGCCGTCATCGCACCCATAGCGGCTATGATTATTCAGATGGCGATCTCCCGCTCCCGGGAATACGGCGCCGATGAAAGCGGCGCCCGCTTTGCGGGGAACACGGGCGGCCTGGCCAACGCCCTGCTTAAACTGGAAAGCAGCGCGCGCCGGATTCCCATGCAGGTGAATCCCGCGGCTTCCCATCTCTTTATTGTTAATCCCCTGTCCGGTCAGTCCCTGGCCCGGCTGTTCAGCACCCATCCCCCTATTTCGGACAGGGTAGAGCGTTTGAAGAAAATGAGAGTCTAGTATAGCGTAAACACTAATCCGTATTATCGCTTCAGGTCATATTCACGACAGAGCCTGCTAATAAGAGGCTTATTCATAATTCAAGAGTTAACACTGTACTAGAAATAGGAAAAGAAAAAAATGCAAGAAGGATATTTTAAACAGCTCGCCGCTATTGGGCGGGTTTTTTGTTTTGGAATGTAAATTGAACAAAAAGAAGAGCAAAGAAGGATTAGTTTACGGCATAGAAATCGTAAACGGCTTGGACGGAGTTATTCCGGATAATTAATGCTTATTTGGCCTGCATCAGCATCAATTTTTACCGTGTCACCGGTTTTTATTATTTTTGTTAATTCAACAGAAGGAAAGCTGTCCATCAGGGGGATATCCATGACCATTGCACACTCGGCAGTTATAGGATCAACCTGTTCGCATAAAATGGCCCGGGGGGCCTTTCCGTTTTTTCGGGCCAGGTAAGTAATGAAAGGGGCGATGGTTCCCCCTTTTCCAGTGGGAAAGACAATGACCTTGCCGGCAAGTGGCAGACCCGCCAAAGGGTGTCCTGCCATCGTCAATTCACCAGTTTTAGGGTTCATATCACCAATAAAGGAGAAGGGGGTTTCCAGAACCACCGCCGTGCCCGCAGCCATTCCCTTGTTAATTGCCCTGCCGCGGATTTTCATTTACCTCACCTCCGCGCAACCGCTGATTGCCGACTTAATACAGCCCACAATGTCATCAACAACTACACTGACTTTTCCCCTCTGGAAGGAGGTAATGTAATGAGCTGCTTTAAAGGAATTGGTTTTTACTACTTTTACGTCCCCCGGTAGAGGGGAACAGGGTACTGTTGCCATGCAGGTGCTGGATATTACACCGCCCGCGGTCTCAATTATTCCGGCGTAGCCCATCAGTTGGGCCAGTCGGTAGTTCTGTTCCGCGGTACCCAGCCAAAGCCGCTGATTATTCCCTATTTTTTTCCCGTCCAGCAATCCAGCAATGGACTTTATTTCCCCGATGGTACAGTGGGGGCATCCGATAATTACCAGGTCCACTTCGTCCCTTGATGCTTCCCGGAATTTTTGCCATGTGGCTAGAACTTCCTTTTCCCCGACTGTAACTACTTCATCTGGTTTTTTGCCGCCCAGCGCTGTTTGGGAGTCCGGCGCCTCCGGTGTTATTCCCGTTAAATGACAGATGCTCACCGATCCGCTGGTGGATAGGGGCGCCATTAAATATTTAAGCAGATCAAGACCATAATTACGGGGTATACCTTCAAAAACAACGTTGCGATTCCTGGCGATGGCTCCAATATGGTATCCTATGGCGCCAATTTGGCAGTCCGTTATAGTGTCAAAGTTGATCCCAATAAATTTTACCAGCACCTGGGCTTTGCGGTTTTCATCCAGGTGCATGCCCCAAAGGGGGGTCCTGCCCGTTAGGGCGGAGCATAGATTTATTACGGTTCCATCCCTATTGGTTCGTGCTCCAAGCAAGGAGTTGGCCATAATTTGGGCGCCCGTGCCAATCCAGGAAATTGACTCACCCCTTCGGGGCAGGTTCCCGGCTAACTGGGGCAGACAACTGTAGGTACGGTTAAAGCCAAGCCTTTTGTGTATTTCCGCCCTTTTTTCGGATACTGGCAGTTCTTCCCCGGCAAAATCCCTGTCTATTCCCATTGATTCATATTTGTCCGGACTAAAGGCTGACATTAATGGGTGCAAGGTTGTAAAAACGGCAACTTCCTCGACATCTTCGGCAAATTCTTTTAACAGCTCCAGTGGTTCCACCGGCATGGTATGGGCGGAAGTTATTTTAACCAATTTTTCGGCGCCAAAGGCGTTTCCGAACTTAACCAGTATTTTCATTGCCTTTTCTATACCTTTGCCGTAAACACCGGCAGCCATATCTTCTTCGCGTTTTGTTAAAAACAACTTCCACCTCTCCTTTATCCATGGCATGTACGAAATCCCCCCGGACAGCAGGGTCATATTTCCTGCCCTTCACCGGAAACGGCAGTATTAAAATATTCATACAAGGTGCGACATGCGGGGGATTATTTTCCTACCGTACTTCGTAGTTATCCATTACATTATGGATATGTACCCAATCCCCCACTTTGATATCAATTGAAGCTATCCCAATCACGTGACCATACTTAACTATTTCTCCGCCTTTTTTTATTTCCTGTATAGCTATTTTGTGACCGAAGGGAACATTATGATTTGATGCAAATGTTTTTTCTCTGTCACCGATTATTACATTAAAAACATCATTTTCATCTATATCCGCAACACTTGTTACAACATTGTCGTTGGGCACAATAAGTTTGGCGTACTTTTTTTTCATTGATATCAGCACCTCCCTTATTACATAACCGGGCCTTTAATAAGTATTTCCATCTGAGAATCAAAATTAAGTATTTCTGCCTTGGTCAACCTCCCGGATGCAACGTCCACTGCCAGCTCAAACAGCCTCTGCCCCGCTTGCTGGATGCTTTCAGCTTCCTCTATTACAGAGGAAACATCAATATCTATGTGGCTTCCCATAGTCAGATTTGTTTTAGCGTTACCGCAGACCTTTACTGCCGGAATTACCGGATGTCCGTTGGGGGCGCCCCGTCCCGTTGTGAACAGGATCAGTTGCGCCCCTCCTGCTGCCCCGCCGGTAAGGTTTTCAAAACCATGTCCCGGTGTGGCCATAATATGCCTGCCCGGTCCGCCGGGTCTTTCGCCGTAAAGCAGCGCGCTTTGAATCGGAACCATCTGCCCTTTGGCGTTAGCACCCAACGCTTTTTCCACCAGCGTAGTCAAACCGCCGGCAACATTACCGGCTGTCATCTGACAACCCCGCGTGTCTGCCCCAACTGCCAATCCTCTTTCATACAAATCCTTAACAAAGCCGACAATTTTATCACCCTCTTCCGGGTTAACGCACAGCTCTTTCAGGGCGTATTCTCCACCCATAATGTCACACACTTCACCCTGAATAAAGGTCCCGCCAATTTCTGTTAACATCCTGCATACTTCACCGACAACCAGGTTTGAGGACAATCCGGAAGTTGTGTCCGATGAGCCGCATTTTGTGCAAAACACCAGATTATTCAGACCTGTTTTCTCCCGCCTTATTTTACTGGCCTCTAAAACCATATCTGCAGCCATTTGAGCCCCTTTGCTGACCGTTTCCAGCATCCCGCCCAATTCATGTACCATTACTGCTTCCACTGGCTTTTTGGATTCCCTGATTCCTTCCAGCACTTCCTCGAGCTTCACCATCTCACACCCAAGCCCTATTAGTAACACCGCCGCACAATTTGGGTTTTTCCCCAAATTTACCAGGGTTCTCGTAACCTGTTCCGTGTCCAGGGGTGGGTGCAGGCATCCCTGATGGTGTGTTATTGACCTTGTTCCCCTGATAAGTTTTTCGATATGCAGCGCAACAGCATTAACACATCCCACTATGGGCATAAGTGCGACAAAATTTCTTGCTCCATATTGTCCGTCAGGCCTGGGGAATCCATAAAATTCCACGACAAAACACCCCTTTAATGTTTATTAAAAACTTTAGGCTCCCTTTGACTCCTCATGTATAAATTTGAAAAATATGCCCCAAATTAGGCTGGCCTCACCCCGGGGTGTTTCAAATGATAATTATAAAAACGAAAGTAGCTGTACAGCCTTTTCAGAAGTTAAAATCATATAATTTTGGTTTCGGAACGAAAACAAGGGTTATTTCTGGGGATTTGTTTGATAATTTAGGCTTGATCAGTTTGGACAGTTAAGATTGGGATAAAAGGTTGGTTTAATAGGACTATGCAGGGTGAGGTGCTGGTAATTACCGATTATAGTGTCGGTTGCCAGGTTAAATAGTCCAGTGGTGCTCGCAATTATTTCAGTATAAGGATAGACTAACCCTAACGGAAGTGACGTTGGAATACATCATCCCGGCGCCTTCATTATATATTAACGCAATTTTAGATGTCAATGGGTTTTCCCTTGCGGGCGGTTGCGCTGACAGCACACTGGATTACCTGCACGCCTGGCGCAAAATGTCCGATGGCCTGTCTGTAAAGTTTATTATCCTCGATCCCAAAGTTTTTTCGGCGATCTTTCAGCATGATGAGTAATTTATGCCGTGTTTAAATAACGGAATTTTGGTTCGGCTTAAATAATTTGCATGGCATAGGCGCAATTATTTTTGTCTATACTTGAAAGAGGTTTTCAACATTGTTGTAACGTTGCCGCGGCATTGTTGCCAGGATAAAACAGAGCGCCCGGCAGGGCGGCTGGAGGTAATTTGAAGAAGGACAGGCAAAACGAACGCTTGGAGGGAACGCCGGTGGCCCAGACCATATCTATCGGTTCCACCCAGCATATGGACCTTTTTAAGGCCAAACTGGGCTGTCAGCTGAAGCTGTGTGAAGAGGACGGATTAAAGATTTACCTGGAAGAAAGTCCGGCAGGGAAATTTACCTTTTTATCCTGCCGTATCTCCGATTGCCATGAGTGCAAACGTGCCCCGCAGGATGTCCAAAGCCTGTTTAAACACTACCTGGCCGATGTCATTTCAGATATTATCCTCAAGCATTGGGAGGATCCTCTCATCAAAGAAATCATCCGGGAAAATTATTTTTATTTTGGGGAAGAAGAGAAAAACACTATCTATCAGTACGCCCTGCGCCACATTAACCGGGAGGAGAGGGATTATCAGGACACTATTTACTGGCTGGGGCGCAAAAACAGGATTATTCAAAAGATCATGGATTATCTGGATGTTAATAACCGGATTAATATTGACGGCTTTATCCGCTTCCGGCTCAAGGAATACATCGGGGAACTGCGCGATGCCGCCGACAGGGCTGTTGACGAGTACCTGATGGAGCGGGAGTACCGGGAATTCATCCAGCTTTTAAAATATTTCGTGGAAGTACAGGAACCCCGCATGGATGTCGTGCATGTGGTTGTTGCCGGAAGCCATTTTAAACTTCTTGACGACCGGCTCCAGCCGGTTAAAAGCGAATACCTGGAAGGTTTTATCGTCAACATGGTGGACAGCGAAATAAATTACGAAGACCTTTTGATTAGCGCCTTAATTACCATCGCTCCCAAACAGGTAACGTTGCATTATAAAAGCCAGGAGAGGCACTCGACGACCCTGGACACAATCAGAAGCGTGTTCGAGGGCAGGGTCAGCGAGTGCAGGGGCTGCAGCCTCTGCCAAGAGCCCGGGGGCTTGAAATAGGCGCAAGCCGGGCTCGCAAGGTTAAACTGTTCCCGGATGAACCGGTTCTTTTTGGGTAAACCGGATCTTTACGGGTGAGCAGGGTCCCGCCCGGCACGATTGGATCATCCTGTAAGCACGGGATCCCTCTGGTTTGACCGGATCTTTTGGCAAGACGGGATCTGCCCTGGGAAAACCGGATCCCCCCCGGTTAAATAACAAGGGATATTTCCTTGCTCCCAAAGGGCTTTTCCGTAACCGATGGGCAATTTTATTTCTTTTGGGGGGTCTGGCCTTTTAAACGGGGCCATTTTTACTTTTGTTGACAAATAAGTTTTTAGTCAATATAATACTTTAGTAATAGTGTTAAACAGGCAAGGAAAAGGAAAAGTAGGTCCATACCGGTCTTCTCAGAGAAGGGCGCCCCGGCTGTAAGCGCCCCGGGACCAGGGGGATCCGAAAACCACCTTGGAGCCGCCGGCCGAAAAGAGAGTAGGCCGCGCCGGGGGCAGCCGTTAACTGCTTTTTGAGTGAGGGGGGATGTTTATACCTCCCTAACCAGAGTGGAACCGCGGAAAACTTCGTCTCTGACCAGATGTCAGGGGCGATTTAGTTTTTTAAAGGCCGGTCTTGTTTAAATCATGGTGTGGGGAGCCGCGGGTTTGTGTTTTGCTTCTGCTCAGTTCGCTGACTTGCCAGTGCGCTTATTTAGCTGACTCGCTGCAATGCTTTTCCGTTGCTCGAGTCACGATGCGTTTATTCGCCGGTTCGCTGTCATGCTTATTCGGGGATTTTGCGCTGATTTGCCGGTTTGCAGATATGCCTGTCTTTGCCGATTTGCCAATTCCCATGTTAACCGGTTCTCCTGTTCAGAGTTTACTGATACTTTATGCTGTTCAACGATGAAAGGATGTGTCGATTATGACGGAAAACAACGCGATTAAGGTGACCCTGCCCGATGGTTCGGCCAGGGAGTACCCGCCCGGTATTTCGCTGCTGGAGATAGCCAAAAGCATCAGCTCCCGTTTGGCCCGGGAAGCCCTGGCGGCCAAAGTCGACGGCAGGCCGGAGGACCTGGGGGCGCCCCTGAGCAGGGACGCGGCGGTGCAATTTCTTACCTTTGATGACGAAGAAGGCCGGCAGGTCTACCGCCACAGCACGGCCCACGTGATGGCCCAGGCGGTGCAGAGGCTTTTTCCGGGCACCGGACTGGCCATAGGGCCGGCCATTGCCGATGGATTTTATTACGATTTCGACCCGAAAGAATCTTTCACCCCGGCGGATCTGGCTAAAATAGAAAAAGAAATGGAAGCAATCATCAAGGCCGACCTGCCCTTTGAGCGCTTTGAACTTGCCCGGCCGGAAGCCCTGGCCTTTTTCGGGGACGCCAGCCAGAATTACAAGGTCGAGCTCATTGAAGACCTGCCGCCGGACGCACCCCTTTCCTGCTACCGTCAGGGTGATTTCACGGACCTGTGCCTGGGTCCCCACGTGCCCAGCACCGGCCGGCTGAAGTCGTTTAAGCTGATGAACCTGGCGGGCGCCTACTGGCGGGGCAGCGAGAAAAACAAGATGCTGCAGCGGATTTACGGGACCTCCTTCCCCAAAAAATCCCTGCTGGATGAGCATGTCTTCCGGATTGAGGAGGCCAGGCGCCGGGACCACCGCAAACTGGGGGCGGAGCTGGACCTCTTCAGCATCAGGGAAGAGGGGCCGGGGTTTCCCTTTTTCCATCCCAAGGGGATGGTCTTACGCAACGAACTGGAAAACTTCTGGCGGGAGGAGCACAGAAAAAGGGGCTACCAGGAGATCCGCACGCCTATTATCCTTAGCCGGCATCTCTGGGAACAGTCGGGTCACTGGGACCACTACCGGGAGAACATGTATTTTACAACCATTGACGAGGCCGATTTTGCAGTCAAGCCCATGAACTGCCCCGGCGGCATGCTTATTTACAAGAGCAGGCCCCACAGTTACCGGGAACTGCCCATCCGCCTGGCCGAACTGGGCCTGGTCCACAGGCACGAGCTTTCCGGCGTCCTGCACGGGCTTATGAGGGTGCGCTGCTTTACCCAGGATGACGCCCATATCTTCATGCTGCCTTCCCAGGTTAAAGATGAAATTACCGGGGTTATCGATCTGGTGAGCGATTTTTATAAGGTGTTCGGCTTTTCCTACCACGTGGAGCTTTCCACCCGGCCGGAAAAGGCCATGGGCTCCCCTGAAACCTGGGAGTTGGCCACCAAAGAGTTAAAAGATGCCCTGGAGGCCAGGGGACTTGACTACAAAATTAACGAAGGCGACGGCGCCTTTTACGGGCCGAAAATCGACTTCCACCTGGAGGATTCCCTGGGACGCACCTGGCAGTGCGGCACGATTCAGCTTGATTTTCAAATGCCAGGACTATTTGATTTAAGCTACATCGGCGAAGACGGCCAGAAACACCGGCCCGTGACCATCCACCGGGTGGTTTTCGGCAGTATCGAACGCTTCATCGGCATCCTCACCGAGCACTTCGCTGGCGCTTTCCCGGTCTGGCTGGCCCCCGTGCAGGTCCGGGTGCTGCCCATTACGGACCGCCAGGCCGGTTACGCCCAAAAAGTTCTTGACCGCCTGGACGAAAAAGGAATCAGGGCGGAGCTGGACGCCCGGAATGAGAAGGTCAGTTACAAGATTCGCGAGGCCCAGGCCCAGAAAATCCCCTACATGCTAGTGGTCGGGGACAAGGAAGTGGAGCAGGAGGCCGTAGCCGTGCGCCACCGGTCCAGGGGAGACCTGGGCGCCGTGCCGCTGGCCGGGTTTGAGGAGCAGCTTTTAAAGGAAATCCGGGAGAAGGAAGTATCCTAGAAAGCCCCACCTGGGATTGAAAAGCCAGCGGGTTTTTTCTGATAGTTCACTGCATCGGCTATGGATCCCCCCATACATTCTTTTGGGTTTACCTGTTAAGTGGGCGCAAGTGCACAAATACGGGCATACGTGCATATGATCGAATTAACGCAAATTGTGGTTCGATCTAAGAATTCAAGCAAATACTGCAGTGCATTAGCTTGTTAAAGTAATAGTAAGTTATTAAATGCAATGTAACTTTTTAATAAAAATTTAACATTATGCAACAATCTTCAGTATTGATCACCTGGGAAACTTATGGTAAGCTAATCTTAAGCTACAGTAATGGAATAACATATCGCCAGGGCTAACCCGCCGAAAGGCGGGGTCGCAAAGCCACGGGCCTAAAGCGCGAAAGCAAAGGCGGCCGGGTTGCTACAACAAAAATAGCAGCGCGGCCGTTTTTAGTTAAGAAAATTCTTTTGGCAACCCGGAATCTGACCGTTGTCACCTTTTTAAGGGAATGTTGCAGTACGAATGAGAAGAGGTGCGGAAAACAGTTTTGAAAAAAGCCATAAAGTATGCCGGTATTTTTGTCTCTGTGTTACTGGTCCTGGTTTTAGTTGTTAACGTAACAATTATCGTAAAGTCCTATATCCATCCCGACAGGGTCCCCGATTTCCTGGGCTACAAACCCTTTATCGTCCTCTCCGGCTCCATGGAACCGGCGATTCATGCGGGGGACCTCATTATTACCAGGGTAACAGAGCCGGAACATATTGCCGAAGGAGATATAATCGCTTTTCGGGCTGATAAAAATGTTATAGTAACCCACAGGGTTACAGATGTCCAGACAGGAGAAGGTTTGACCTTCCCTTAATATACTTCAATTATCTTTTAATATCTTCATAAATCTTATAATTTCAC